>DJJR01000067.1:0-54456 GCA_002434245.1 Pelosinus fermentans | reverse complement strand
TCCAGACCTTTAATGGTTTATATATCGTCTTCAATATCTCCTTCTACCTGGAGAAAGGCTTGTCGTAATGTTTTCATTTCTTCATCAGTTGGTTTCCAATACCCTCTTTTATTGCATTCCATCAGCCTTTCCAGCATGCTGAAATAAGCCCAGCGATTATTATTGACCATCTTTTGGCGCATGATCGAATCTGCAACATATACTTTGTGCATATCGCTAAAAATCCAATTCTCAACCTGATTGGTGGTAGCGGCTAGTCCCAATATATTTTCAAATCGGTCATTTATCTTTTGCGCTCCATGATAAGTATGTTCCAGCATTCCATTAATCCATTTTGGATTTAGAAGCCTGGTGCGTACACCGCGGGCAATCGATTTATCTACCGTTTCGGTCTGAACCTTTTCTCCTGTGGTATCCGTAATGTATACTTTTACTTTTTCTCCTTTAGCTGTCTCAACCGATTTAGACAGTCCTCCAAAGTACTCGTAATAATGATCAAGATCAGTGACCTCATATTCATGATTGCTGCGAACCTGAGATACAATATCGACCGCCGCTAGATGGCTGTTGAAGAGGCCTTCGATGGTCTTGCCCCGATATTTTTTGCTGTATACATGCTGCAAATTTTTCACATAGGTTTGACCTAGTTCTTTTTCCTCTTCCCATGTTTTTAGCTCAATCAATTTAGATACTTTACTCCCATATTCCCCTTCTGCAGGACCAAAGATGCGAGCACAGGACAGTTCTTTTGCTTCTGCGGAAGAATACCCTTCTTCCAGTAAATTTTTATAAAGAGAAGATGAAGCCGCTTTGAGATAATTGTTTTCATTTTCCTCATCTAACTCCGCTACTGCTTGGAATACATCGTGTAATTCTCCAATCAGCATAGGAAACATATCACGAAAAAATCCGCAAATATTGATCACTACATTGATGCGCGGATGCTCCAATTCCTCTTGAGGAGTAATAATAAAGGAAGGAGAAAATTGATTTTTCTTGCGTTCCACACCCACGCCTAAATAATAAAGAATCTGCCCTAGGGTCTCTCCCTGAGTGCGCGATGTCTCCAATCCCCATAAAATTACAGCTGTACTTTTAGGATAACAGCCATGTTCTTTCCAGTATTGCTCTAACGTATTCTTTGCAATTCTGGCACCTCGTTCTATGGCAATCGCGCTGGGAACCAAACGAGGATCGAATTGGTACAAGTTATATCCAGTAGGCAGGATATCAGGATTCCTGACCATGTCTCCTGCCAGGCGAGCGGGTAAGTAGCGGCCTGCCAGCACTTTCAGTAAGCCAGCTTCTTCCTGGCACTCTCTGCTATTTTTAAAGACAGCCATTCCAAATTCCAATATTGCTTCACAGGTTTTTCTTAATCTTTGATCTTGTAACAGCTCTTTAGATATGGAACGATCCTCTACATAGCTATTTATGATCATCCTGGACTTTTGATCCAGTGAAGCAAGGATCAGTACCTGATCTTGTTCCTGTAATTGATCATAGTCCAGCCCCTCATCCTGAGCTATAATTCGCTGCAATGCTGGCAGTTCTCCGCGATCATAGCGCAAAATAAAGTTCACAAAATCCTCGGCCTCACAGAGGCTGAATCCTTCTCCAAAAACATGTAATCCTCGTGGAATCAGGGAACGTCTCATGCGATAGAGTTCGTGCTCTAATTCTTCTATATTGCATGGAAGATTTTGCTCCTTTGCTTTGCTGCAAATCAGCTTTTCAAGAGCGGGTAAACGACTAGGATCAAGGCGCTCTGCTTCTTGCCGCTGGTGAATGAATCCTTCTAATTCAGCCAAATCACCATATAGCTCACTTTCTGTAAAAGGAGGCGACTGATAACTTACTAATACGGCATGAGACCGACGTTTGGCAGTCATGGCTTCTGCGGGGTTGCCAGCATAGTATAAATACACATGAGGCAGATCCTGTAACAGATAATCCGGCAGACAATCACCTGACATCCCGCACTCTTTACCTTGCAGAAATTCTAATGTACCGTGAGTACCTACATGTATAATCACATCGGCTTTGAATTCTTCCTTTAGCCATTGATAAAATGCAATGTATTGATGATGAGGCAGTAACGTCTTATCATGATAAAATTGTTCCGGCTGCTCATGTATCCCTCGAGAGGGCTGCAGCCCAACAAAAATATGATCAAATATCTTGCCTGGGATTAATAACTTATCCGCCTCGCTCATAATTTCCCCTGGCTCCTGCCCCCATTGTCTGACTAGTTCATCACTCCACTTGGTCCTGCCTAACCGCTGGCGATAGGTTCTACTGGGATAACGAATAAAAGGCACCTCAGCAGTATCCTCTTTCCAACGTCCGGAATTCACTAATTTTCCTACTGTAAAGGTTTCACGCAATGCAGCTTCTGTAATCGGTTCCACTTGGTAGCCTTCTCTATGTAACATTCCCAATATTTTTTCTACAGAGACAAAGGTATCCAAAAAGGCTCCACCAAAGAGATTATCCTCACCGGGAGGATAGTTATAGCAAATGATTGCTACCTTTTTTTCTTTATTTGTCTTGCGACGAAGAGCCAGCCATTTTTGAATACGGCTTACTACTTTATTGGCTCGTTCTTCAATTAAGGTCAGCTCTTGGATATTGATCTCCAAATCTGCATCATAAACGGCTGATGCCAAGGCTCCCAAGGGTATAGTCTCTATACAGCCATCCAATTCCGGAAGCATCATTTGAATCAGAAATTCCGTAGAGTTGATTCCCTGGGGCGATTGTTCCCACTCTGCCATTTCTCTGCGTGACATAAAAAAAGGATGCATAAAGGGAACATCTAATTCTTCCAGCAATTGTACAGCTGATTCGGCATCTCCCCCCATGGGGCCTGCCCCTAATCGAAAAGCCAGAAAACTTACTACAAGATCTATTTTTTTCCCTGTCTGCACAGATAAAATATCTCTTAATTTTCCTATATCGCGACTGGTTGTACGAGCAAAGGCAATGGGTAATAGATTTGCAAACGGTTTGCATTTCTCCATAAAAGCTGCTACACAGCCTCTTGTTCGGTTTGGATAATTATGTCCATAAAATAATAGAGCAATTGTTGGTTTTTGTTCATCAAAATTACTGCTGCGCCGATATTCTGCTACGCTGGAAAAATATTGAGATGCAGTTGGCTCAAAAATCCCTGTGTCTTCTGCTCCTACAGGATCTTTTGGCTTAGGAAAGTCTGGATTTTTACCATAATCTCTTCCAATCAAATACAACATATTTCGAATGTTTTCTTCTTCTGCATTTTTCCAATATTTAATGATTTGTATATAGTTCTTTATATCTTTCAATTTCCCCACAGGCAGCATTTTGCCCAGTTTTTCTGCCATATTGGACATGCGTACCATGGAATCAAGAGATGCACGAGCACTAGGCTGCATACCATTTTGCATATCTTTGCCTAAGAAGCTGCCTAACCTGAGAAGTCTGCGAATTTCTTCCTTATCACCGCCAATGGGAAGAATCTGGCAAGTCTTTTCTTGGCAGGCTTCAATAACCAGCTCTTCGTATTCACGGGAGGCTCCCATCAAATCCAGGAGAATAAAATCCGCATGTTTAATTCCGTGGCAAATTCGCTCTGCTTCTCCTTTCTGAATATGCTTGGCTGCATAAAATAAACTCAGCTGTAAAGCATCCGGAAATTTTTTATTTATATCTCGAAGCACATGTACGATATCTGCTAAGGCCGCATTAGAAACGGTCAATATAACTATTTTCATGGTATCCTCCTCATCCTCCTGTTCTTAGCCAGTCTATTGAATCATACCGTATGTCTCTGGGTACACAATCTTTGCCATATACGCAACTGCTTCATCAAAGCGTATTCCTGGATTTAATAAAAATAATTCCATAGAAAGATAAAAAACTTGCTTATTTTGTACGGCTCGGAGACCATTCCAGGCAGGATTGCTTTCCACCTCCAGCTTTAGCCGTTTCTCAATATCACTTTTTTCACCCATGAAGGTAATCAGAATAATATCAGGATCTTTTTCTACTAATTTCTCTATGCTGTAAGGCGTGGATTCCGGATTTCCTTCTAATGTACTGCCTGCTGCCACATTCTTCAGTTTAATGATCTTAGCCACATCCCCGGCAATACTATTTTCCAGTTGTACAGTTACGCTGTTACCAGTAGCATGGAGAATCACAGCACTTTTGGAGGTTAAAGGAAGTTGATCTACTACTTTCTTGATTCGCTGGTTCATTTGATCTGCAACGATTCGAGCTTGCTCTCCCCTGCCTGCAATACCTCCAAAAAGATTAATGTTCTTGATAACATCATCATAGGTTTTTATTTTTACTATAATGAAGGGAATATTACTGCTTTCCATAATCGGAATGAGTTTTTCATGCAGTCCCTGATATCCGATTACTAAATCGGGCTGCAGTGACATTACCTTTTCGGTATTGATATTCGCAACATGACCTACTTCAGGCAGGATTTGCATCTTTTTAGGTAGAGTTCCTGTCCGCGAGCTGGGCCTGCCTGCTGCGCTTCCGCCAACAGCATAAAGCAGATCTACCAAGCTTTGAGAAAGAGGTACAATCCGCTCTGGTTTTTTCGGTAAAATCACTTGACGTCCAGCATCATCTTGAATACTAAGATAATGGGAACTGCCAGTTGCTGGCACTACCCCATTCTGCTTTTGAGAGCATCCCAAAATACCAAGAATAAAAAAAACGGCAAGAAAAATTGATAGTATTTTATACTTCATGATAATCCCTCATTACGTTAAATGATTTATTATGTTTTTTCTTCACTTATGGTTATTATAATCTTATAAAAGATTTGAATCTTTTATAAGAAGACCACCTGAAGGCAGCGCAACATTCAGGTGGGTTCTATTTTTAGATCAATTCGTTAGTTATTTTTACTTTATCTTCTAGAATGAATGCTTTACACCAAACTCAACAGTTCGCGGTGATGCATAATAGTAACTACTACTATTTGTCGTTACATCATTACGATTTAACACATTTCTTATGGTAGCAAATACAGCAGTTTCAGGTTTCAACTGGTAATTAACCATCAGACTGACTGGCAGAGCATTTGGTGCCTTATTGGATCGATCAGCAGTATAGTTAGCCGCTAAATTAGCTGTCAGCTTGTCCAAGGTATAGCGAAGTGTGAGATTTCCCTGAATGCGGCTATATGCTCGAATCCACTCACCTGTTGCATCCTTTTCCCGTGGATTACCATAAACTCCGCCAACAGTATAACTATATTTATCTGATAACCTTTGTTGCCAGCTGACCTCGATTCCTTCATTTTTAAATTTGCTAAAATTTTGAAACATCTTTGAAGAATCAGTATCAATATGGTTGTCAATATTCATCATAAAGATAGTCGTTTTTAGTGTGCCAATTTGACTTTCTTTTTTCCAGCCAGTCTCATACGTCCATCCACTTTCTGGCTTTAAATTAGAATTAGATGTAAAGTTACTGGTTGTACCTGTATGCAATTCAGTAAGAGTCGGCAATCGAAAAGCTTTTCCGGCATTGACAAACCAGGAACTATCCTGCCTCAACTTTTGATTGTATTGTATTTGGGGTAAAAATTGATTGTACTCATCACCGCTCTCTGTTCTGGCATGTTGTCCCCTAATACCTAAAATCAGTTTTTTATTTTCATTAAAATCCTTAGTTCCTTGGGTATAAAGAGACGTGACTGTTCGCTCATAGGTTCCCTTTGAATTTTCTGGTTTTATAAAATCTATTGTTTTATATTTTTCCTGTTCTAGTGTAATACCTGCTAAGTAGTGTATTTCCTGATCATCCCATGATTTATTGGCATCCAGTCCATATTTTGATGATTTTAAATTGATATTGGAAGCATAGGCTCCTGTGCTGACTGTTTTAGTAGTGTAATCGAGATCGCGGAATGAACCATAAAGCATGGCTTTCCAATCCTTATCGTTATACTGAAAATTAATTCGATCCAGATTTTCCTGATCATTATATAAACTAGTCACCTTATTTGTCATTAAGCTTTTTCTTTCTTTATTCAATTCATCTTCGGTATGGGTATAATATAATGTCATTTTATCATTAAATTGATAAGTAGCATTAAAACTCTGCTTTTCGCCTCCAAGAAAATTGTCATATGTTGATTTAGCAGGGTTAGAATCCACAGTTTTAGTAAGATTATTCACTTCTCCTGTATCAACAAATGAACTGCTAAATGCTAATTTTCCTGATTGGAGATTAAGATTATAATTATGCTGACCTTTTTTGCCTGCGGAAACGGTAATGGAATTATTGACTTGCTTTTTAGTCATAATATTAATAACGCCGCCAAAAGCATCACTGCCATACATAACGGATCCCGGTCCTCTAACAACCTCTATCTTTTCTACATTCTCCAACAGAATATTATCAAGCTGGAACATACCATTCATATTAATCGGAGCACCATCTACCATGATCAGCGTACCTTTTTTTATACCTCTCATAACGAGCTCGCTGCTCATTCTCCCTGCGGACTGTCCGTATGGATTTTGGGAGTAAATATTAATACCTTCCACAAATTGCAATGCATCAATGACAGTCTTTGCTCCAGTGGCTCGCAGTTCATCTCCGGATTTTACCGTTACATTTGCAGGGGTATCCAGCTCTTTGCTTTCTCCTCGCAAAGCCGTTACAATCATTGGATCAAACTCAAAACTCTTATCCTCTTCAGCTTGTACACAGGGCATGACCATCAATCCTAAGGCTAACGCTGCAATCATCTTGTTAGTTACATTTCTCTTCAAAATACTTTCGCTCCTCATGCTGCTATTTATATAGTATAAATTCGGGTTGCATGGGGAGGGCAGACTAAAAGAGCAATCTAAATAAAAAGATGCCTATAAATCCCCTCCCCATCGCTCGTGGGTAAAACGGTGACTGTTAGATAGGCAGTTCTTCTGGCTTTGGGTCATTGCTTGCCAAACCTTCCCAAGAATTGATTCTCAGTGGTACAACTTGGCTCACTCTCCATCACAGTGGCGGGACCGCGTCGGCATCATACCGACTTCCCTATTAAGCCCCGTAGGGCACCTATCTCCATATATGTACTTGTTGATTCTCCTGAAAACACCTCCTTAATTATGCTTTGCTGAACAAAAAAATGCCTCCCACAAAAGCAGGAGACAGACATAAGTACTATCTTTTATATCCATAACAATCCCAGCACTGCGCCGGGAAGAAATAGGTTACAATGTTAGATACTTAATCGCCTCCCCATCGCTCGTGGGTGTAACGGTGATTGTCAAATAGGCAGTTCTCCTGGCTCTAGATCATTGCTCTGCCAGCCTTCCCAGGATCTTCCCCCAGTGGCACATATGGCTTTGCTCCCTATTACAGTGGCGGGACCGCGTCGGCATTGCACCGAACTTCCCTATTAAGCCCCGTAGGGCACCTATTTCATTATTATTTCATTGTTTGTAAAAGCATAATATTCTGTAATTCTTCACCATAATATCATCTTATTCGACAACATGTCAAAGGATTTTCAAATCAAATACAAAGAAAAAAACTTGAAGCTAATATTCTATCTCAGCTTCGTTGATAACCTTTACTCCAGAAATTTCCTTTAACTTTTCCATTAAGGAAAATAGTGCCAAATCCTTTTCTTTTGCTTCTATCATAACATCAAAATCACGGTTGCACTTCTTCGCTATGTTTAAAAATATTAAAAATTCATCCACAGCAATATGATCCGCATGTGCTCTTTTATTTGCACTTTCTCTTGCACTGGAAAAATGAATTTTAGGTATCTGGCTTCCCCAAGTTGCAAATATTTCTGGCAGAATATCTTCAAGATGTATTCCTTCATTGCAGCAATGATCATGATGTACATCTAATACCATAGGTGTTTTTATCTCCTGGCAAAGAGTGAGTACATCCTTGGCAGTATAGGATTTATCATCATTTTCAATAATAATCCGTTCCCGAATAGTATCAGGAAGCTGCTGAAATATTACCTTAAAACGTTCGATTGACTGCGCTTTGTCTTTATATAATCCCCCTACGTGCAGCACTAATTTAGCTTCGGCTCCCAATTCCATAGCCTCAAAAAGATTCACATGATACCGCAAATCTGCAAGGGCCGCTTCTACTACATGTTCAAGTGGACTATTCAAAATCGTAAAATGATCCGGATGAGCACTAACCCGTAATTCATGCCTTTTTACAATATCACCAATTGCAAGCAATTCTGAGCGAAAATCCTCACAATAATCCCACCCAAAAGCAACGGGATGAGTCGCTAGAGGGATTAGCTGCGAAGTAATCCGAAATACTTGAATGTGATGAGCTGCATTATAACGCATCACACGCAGCTGCGTAGCTAAATTTTCTTCTGCCAAGCGTCTGAGTTTACTAAGCTGATCCTTTTTGTCCTTAATTTTAGTTAAATTAAGAACAGTAGTTGTTTTATTGGGAGATCCTTGAGAAATGCCTAAAGCTATGGCTACATACCCCAAGCGGATGCGCATAAACTAACCCCTTTCACACCAAAAATCATCGATTTTAGTCTGTCCAAAAGTACCTAACTTTACAATTCCAATTCCTAATAGTATGCCTCAATCCTAAAATTTTAAGATATCTCTGCAACAATATTATATTTTTAGCATAATTTAACATGATTTACTACGAATAAGATTGACTATTTCCTATTTATGTTATTATAATGGTTATAGTACAGTACAATTTAATACAAAACATTTTGTCGCAATGCTGCGACAGCAAAGTACATGCTTATTAAAGCTGGCTCAACTGCCAGCTTTTTTTATATATAAATGTCTTTTTCTAAACTGAATATGTAACTTTATTTTTTTTATAAAAGGAGGCGCTCTCATTATGACAATCAGAATAAAAATTTTAAGTGGATTTATGGTGGTCATCGCTTTAGTATTTATTATGAGTGCATTTACTTATTTTCAAGTGGGTGAATTAAATTCAACTTCAAAAGAAATCATGAGAGATAGTCTCTATCAGCTTGAGTTGGTTGAGGAACTTGCCATAGACGTATCAAATGAGGCTGTGGCTATGCGTCGTTTTAATTTCACAGGTGACTTGGCTGACGTAGCCACCTTTGATAACTATCGCAAATATGGCGATGATAAGATCAACAAACTCCAAGCTGCATTGTTCTTTCAAAATTCACAGGAGGTCTTAGAAAGGTTAAAGAAAGAAAAGCTGGCCTTTGATACTATTGCAGTAAAATCCATCGAAGCAAAACGTGCCAACAATCTTGAACAGGTTGGTATCTACATGCAGCAGGCAGGAAAACCATCTGAGAATTCCATAGCAGCAACCAAAGAGCTTATATTATTAGTAAAAGGATATGTAAGAGAGCAAGAAGAACATAGTACGCAAAAAGCTAGTGAAGTACAACTGCTGCTAGTTCTCGTTAGCCTTTTCGTTGCAGCAATTGCCATTGGCATTAGCATCTATATCAGCCGGGGAATCTCCATGCCTGCAAAACTGGTTGCACAGGCTGCCTCAGAAATTACTCTCGGCAACCTCGCAGTAGATGATATTAAAATACAATCTTCCGATGAACTAGGCCAGTTAGCGGTTTCCTTTAATCAAATGAAAAGCAATCTGCGTCTTGTAATTGAAAGAGTTGCCCATGCAGCCGATCAAGTCATGACCTCTTCCCAGCAGCTCACAGCAAGTGCCTCTCATTCCACGCAAGCTGCTGGCCAAATAGCGGTTTCCATTTCCGATATGGCCCAGGGTGCCCAGATGCAGTTAACGACTTTCACTGAAACAACGGTTGCCGTACAACAAATGTCTGTCGGCATTCAACAAATTGCCAACAACGCTACGATTGTAGCCGGAAAATCCTCTCAAGCCTCTGAGACCGCGATCAAGGGTGGCGAATCGATAGAAAAAGCCATTAACCAAATGGCACAAATCGAAAAAACCGTAAATACCTCAGCCCAAGTCATCACGAAATTGGGAGAACAATCTAAAGAAATTGGACAAATTGTCAGTACTATATCCGGTATTGCAGGACAGACGAACCTACTGGCGTTAAATGCAGCCATAGAAGCGGCCAGAGCCGGTGAACAAGGCCGAGGATTTGCTGTAGTTGCCGAAGAAGTAAGAAAATTAGCTGAACAGTCTCAAGAAGCCGCTAAAAAAATAGCCCAGCTAATTGGAGAAATTCAAGGTGATACTACAGAAGCTGTGATTGCCATGACTAAGGGTACTAACGAGGTAAAAATAGGAGCCGATGTTGTAGATGTGGCAGGAAAGTCCTTCCAGGAAATTGCCCAACTCATACTTGAAGTATCAACACAGATCAAGGATATTTCATCAGCCATACAGCAGATCGCCGATGGCAGCCAAGTCATCGTATTATCGGTAAAAGAAATTGATGCTTTAAGTAAAAAAACTTCTGAAGAAACACAAACGGTCTCAGCAGCTACCCAGGAACAATCAGCATCCATGGAAGAAATCGCTTCTTCCAGTCAGATTTTGGGTGAAATGGCGCAGAACCTGCAAGAAGTCGTAAATAAATTTCGTTTTTAACAGGTTTTTCATTGACAGATACCTGTATTATCTGTTACAATACGTTAAAATGCATATTCATTATCGATGAACAGGAAGAGTACACAATACGCAAAGGGTTACAGCGAGCCAATGACAGTGGAAGTTTGGCACTACTCGGTATGTGGAATGGGCCTGGGAGATACAGTCTGATCCGTAATGTACGGGGTAGGCGCTGTCGGGATTCTTCCGCCGTTATCAGGAAGCAGATATCGGATTGTATTTTGTCCTGTATCTTGTAAAGCTGAGCTTTTTTCAAAAGCTAATCAGGGTGGCACCGCGAGTTAACTCCTCGTCCCTATATATGCACATGCATGTATAGAGACGAGGTTTTTATTTTAAAATGAAGGAGTGCGATTACGATGGAATTAGAAAAAAATGAATCAGAATTAACCATCCATGATAAAAATAAAGGCGGTCGCTATCGCTGGGTTACGATTACAACCTTACTTTTGGCGATTGGTGCCATTTTGCATTTAGTCAGTCCAAATATTGGCGGCGTAACTCCCAACTGGACCATTGCCATGTATTGTATTGCTATTAATTTAACCAAACCTACCCTTAAACAATCTTTCGGTATCGGCCTGGTTGCTGCAGCCATTAATATCCCAACTTCGAAGTCTGCTTTTCCTTATGGCAACCTATTGAGTGAGCCCATCGGTGCTATTATATGTACATTGCTCGTCTGCCACACTTTTAATATGACATTAGGCAAGCTCAACATTAAGCCTGCCGTAACAGGATTTATCAGCACCATAGCCAGCGGTATGACCTTCATCACCATACTCAAAGTCGTACTTTCTCTACCTTTGTCTGTGTATCTATACGCTATGATACCTGTCGTGTTTACAGTAGCTGCTGCCAATGCGGCCATTACACAAATCCTCTATATCCCAGCCAAAAAATTATTTGACTTGAAAGGTGATCAATAATGCCAGCCATAGCCCTGCAAAACTTCAGTTACGCCTACAATCATCCTAAAAAGGTTCTTGACAACATAACGATATCCATTGAAAAAGGATCCTTTTCTGTTATATTAGGTCCAAGCGGGGCAGGAAAAACAACACTTTGTCTAGCAGTAGCAGGAGCCGTTCCTCACTACTTTGGCGGCAGTTCTGCTGGAAAAGTTTACGTCACTGGAATTCATACACAAGAATCGTCTATGCAGCAATTGGCACTTACAGTCGGTACTGTTTTACAAGACTATGAAACGCAATTAGTGACCATGACTGTAGAAGAAGAAGTTGCTTTCAGTCTTGAAAACTTAGGGATTGCTCCCGAAGAGATTACACAGAGAGTCGAAGAGGTACTCGCCAAAGTCGGTTTGACAGGCTATGAAAAACAAGCCGTTACGGATTTATCCGGAGGACAGAAACAACGTCTGGTCCTTGCCAGCGTTCTGGCAACCAATCCAAAAATACTCGTTCTGGACGAACCAACTTCCGCCCTGGACCCTGAAGGAACTCACTCATTATATAAGCTCCTCAGTGACTTAAATCAAGAGCATGGTATCACAATACTGGTAGTCGAACATGACATTGCCACTGTTCTTCCCTATGCAGATCAATTTATTCTGTTAGAAAATGGTCAATTGATTTTGAATGATACTCCTGAAAATGTACTGAGCTTCATGGCAAAAAAACAAATTTTTGCAGAAGCGATACCTCCCCTATGGCAGCTAAAGCTTATGATAGAAGAGCTCACGACAAGGCAATTCCCCCCCTGGCATACAGAGGAAGAAGCCATCACACAGTTGGGCAAAGTGCTAGAGGAGGAGGCTCGCAAAAATGCTTGAACTAAAAAATGTTTACTTCTCCTATAAAGCACAATCTCACGACATTCAGGATGTTTCTTTAAGGGTAAATCCAGGAGAATTTTTGGCCATCGTTGGACGCAACGGCAGCGGTAAAACCACTCTGACCCGTCTGATGATGACATTAAAAAAACCAATAAAAGGTGAGCTTTTCTTTCAAGGTAATAGTTTAGCAACCGCAACTCCCGCCAAAATGGCACATTACATTGGTTATGTTTTTCAAAATCCCGACCGTCAGATCTTTCATGATACGGTAGCAGAAGAAGTAGCCTACGGTCCCAAGCAAATAGGCTGTACTCCAGAACAAATCCAGACTTCCGTTACCCAGGCACTGGAAGTCACTGGACTTTCTCATTTAGCTGCTGCGTATCCTCTCTCCTTGTCCAAAGGACAAAAGCAACGTCTTACCATCGCCTCCGCTTTGGCTATGCAGCCTAAAATACTGATTCTGGATGAACCTACGAGCGGTCAGGATGCCAGGGAACGTGAGCAATTGCTGCAATTGTTATTAAAACTGCATCATCAAGGTACTACGATATTGTTAGTCACTCATGATATGGAATTCTTGTCTTCCTGTGCCCAAAGGGCTATCGTTATGAAAAAAGGGCAAAAAGTATTCGATGGTACTGTAGCTGAATTGTTCCATGACACGAACCAACTAACAGACTGGGGACTAATCGAACCCGCTGCTCTAAAAATTTCCCGCCAGCTTGCTTCTTTCCAAATATCACAAACGACTTCTATCACACAGCTAGGCAATCAAATTGCAACTCTTTTAAGGAGGAATGATGACCATGCAGAAAATAGCCCCCATCACTAAATTAGCATTGACAATCTTTGTCACCATATGGTCCATTGTATTACAATCCCTTCCTGCTTTAACAGCACTGATTGTTTGCCAATTGATTCTTCTGGCTATTGCCAAAGTTGGTTCAAGTGTTTATAAGGGGATTGCCAGCTTATTTATCTTTGCTGCCATATTAGCTGGTATGCAGTACGCTATCAATCATGATATACTGCTTGCCGCCATTACTGCCAGCAAGATGATTGCCATGACTCTCGTCTTCTTCATTTTATTGGCGACCACAAGAATGCAGGACTTGTCGGCAGCTTTAGTTTTGCAATGCCACATTCCTTATGAATATGCATTTATGCTAACCGCAGCACTGCGATTCATTCCCGATTTTTTAGCAGAGAGCAAAGCGATCCAAGAAGCCCAAGCTTGCCGGGGTTATTCCCCCCAAGGCAATGTACTGCAGCGTTTTTTCTCCTATATGGCGGTTATCAAACCTCTTGTTCTTAAGGCGGTTACCAAATCAGAGACAATGGCACTCAGCTTAGAATTGCGCGGTTTTGGCAGCCGAAAAACACGAAGTTTTAAGAATAATGTCACCCTCGCCCTGCAAGACTACGCAATGCTGCTTTCGATGATCCTATTCACCTCTTACCTTGTGATACAAATCTACTAGAAAGCAGTGCTGTTATAAAAATAAAACCTGTTGAAACGCGAAGATGCGAAGATATACGAAGAACACGAAGGTGGTATGTGTATTACTTATCCTTCATAGTCTTCAAATCTTCGCATCTTCGCGTTTCACGTTTTTTTACATCAATGACTTATTTCCTCTAGGATAGTCTTTAATCGAGCTCTTTGTTCTTCTCGATCCAGGGGCATACCATACTGATAGCAGTCAAAGACATCTGCGTCTTTGACGATTTCCTCAATGGGGCTCCCTACTTCTTTTTTGCTGCTATGATTTTTTGCAGCTGTTGCTAGTAATTCAACCTCTTCTATAGTAAAGCAGCCGCTTTCTTTAAGAAATAGTTTGAGAGGCTCATAGCCTGCCATAGCATGATCCCGCTGCTTTCCTGTGATGATACGACCATAATCATGTATTGAACAGGCTATGGCACTCAATTCAGGATCAGCGCCGCGCTTCAAGGCAAGAATTCGTCCCACTGCTGCACAGCTTGCCAAATGTATTCTCTCCCAGCTTAACGTTATATCTCTTTGTACATCTGCACTTTCAAATTCTGCAATTTTATCCAAAATTTTTTCTTGAACCTCAAATACTCGATTCATAAAAAGACCTCCAAATCTACTTCATTTTTCTATTTGCCAAAGAAAAATCCACTAACTAAGATTAAAAAAACTACCGTTGATATACCAACATACAGCCAATCTTTTTCTTTTAAGAATACTAATGCGGAAATTCCCACACGCATAATAGGCGTGCAAATCAATAAAACTAAACCTGCTAAGATAATTCCGAAAGGTTTCCTATCAAAAGCGCCTGCAAAAATATCTCTAAGCCGTGTCGGATAAGAATCTCCCGGATAGCCACCTTCCCCGCTGCTTAAAAAGAGGACTAACCCTATCAAAATAACCGCACCACTTAACAGCACACCAAAACGCAAAGACTTACTAACAAAAATTTCAACTTCATTAGGCTCTTTAGAAGGCCCCTGCGTATCTTTATTCATCATTTCACTCACAATTTAACCCCCAATCCCTGTGCCATCATTTGTATGGCTACATACATGAGAACCGGAATAAATAGTTTACGAATGGTTTTACTTTTTAAACGCTGCATAATCTTTGCTCCAATAGTAGCTCCTATCAATACACCAATCGCCACCGGTGCCGATATAATGGGACTTATATCGCCTCTATACAAATAAATTCCCGCACTGGCAGCCCCAGTAACACCCATCATGAAATTACTCGTTGCACTGGAGACTTTTAAAGGAAGCTTCATAAAAACATCCATTGCCATTACTTTAAAACTGCCGCTTCCGATACCCAGCAGTCCAGATATAATGCCAGCTCCATACATCACGCCGAAACCGCTGTAAACATTATCCACATTATAGGAAACATTTTTCTTTAGCGCTTTATCATAATACTCCCCTTGCAGCTTTAACGTCTTTGCTACATTATGCAGAGGTACTTCTTCAGGCAATTCTTCTTTGGTTTTCTTAAGCATAGCCAGAGCAGAATACAACAATAACAGACCAAAAATGATATACAAAAGATTTGGCGAAATTAAACCTGCAATTAAAGCCCCTGTAATAGCTCCTACTGTTGTCGCTATTTCTAAAAACATGCCCACTCGAATATTTGTTATTCCATCCTTGATGTATGCAACTGCTGCACCGCTGGAGGTAGCAATAACAGAGATAAGACTTGCTCCAATGGCATGTTGAATATCCACTCCAAATAATAATGTCAAAGCAGGTGTCACAATAATCCCGCCGCCAAGACCTAAGATAGAGCCAAGTACACCTGCCGAAATAGAAACAAGCAGTATCTTAATAGCTACAATCGTCACATTTCTCACCCCAATAATAAAATAATACCTAGACTATAAATAGAAATAAAATATCGTTTCTTTTAATCTCTAACACAAGTATAATATAATATATACATTCGATCAATATTTATATGTTTTTTCTTACGTTGTAATAAAAAAATTAGTGTTTGAAAGGAAGATGCACTATGCAATTTAAAAATCTAGATGAAGTGGATCGAAAAATCCTTAAATTTTTATCAGAAAATGGACGTCTGAGCAACGCAGAACTCGGTCGTCTTTTGAATTTAACGCGTGCGGCTGTTAGAGAACGCATTAACCAATTAATCGATCATGGAATTATTGATCGTTTTACCATTGTAGTCAACCCTCTTAAAGCTGGGAAAATGGTCTCCATGTATTTTAACATCAACGTAGAATGGTCTAAGATCGACTCCATTGCCGAAAAACTCTTTGCTGACCAGGAAATAACAAATGTATATCAGATGAGTGGTCACCCCCACTTACATGTACATGCCCTCTTTGATAACCAAGAACAAGGGAATCACTATATGCGCAAGCTGCAATCCATTGATGGAATTCAAAGTGTAGATTCTGAATTTTTAATCACTCGTTATAAAGAAAGAGGTGCTTTACTTCTCTAAATCTCGATATTCATCTGGTAGCAAGTATACCCCTTAGACGATGAAAAATACAAAAAATCACAGGGTTATTACATTTTTTTTCGCAAACACTATATTATAATAACCTCATTAAAGGAGGATACTAAGATGAATCATAAAAACAAGCGTCATCGCACAATTTCGCGGTTTCAGAAAAAATTCAAAAATATAGCTGCAGCTGCCGTGGCTGGCGCCGCTATATTGTCTGGAGCCATGCTGCCAGGACTTGCAGCACCTGTTGCGCATGCTTCAGCCGATCCATCCAATGCAGATCCGCCAGCTGTTACCGAACAAGCCAAAGATACTAATACTTCCAAGCATACGGAGAAATCAACTCCAAATCAAAGTGATCAGCAAAAATCTAAAGACAGCAAGTCCAAAGACACATCCTCCAAAACACCCAGCAAGTATGAAGATGTCTTGGATATCACTGCCACTGCTTATGCGCCAGGAGCTCATGACAATGATCAATGGGGTGATAAAACCTATTTGGGCACACAAATACGTCCTGGTGTAGTTGCCGTTGACCCAGATGTAATTCCATTAGGATCGCGTCTCTACATTCAGTATCCCAATGGACATGGTGAATACGCCGTAGCAGAGGATACTGGCGGAGCGATTAAGGGTAATCGTATTGATATTGCCAAAACCTCCGTAGACAAAGCCCAGGATTTTGGCATGAAAGACGTAAAAGTATTTGTTGTCGAAAAAGGCGATGCATAAAATTTGAAACACCCCTATTCTTCTAATTTGGAATAGGGGTGTTTATCTAAATAGGAAAATTTTTTTTTGGTAAAATCAGTCTCGCACCTGTTGAAGACAATACTTCTTCTATCGTAGTACCTTCACTAATTTCCAGCAGATGCAGTCCATCTGACTGAACTGCAATGACTGCCATGTCGGTTACGATTAAATCGACTTCTCCCTTTGCTGTTAAAGGCATTGTACATTCCTTGACAATTTTGGGTGAGCCATCTTTATTTACATGTTCCATGGCAATTATTACTTTTCTTGCACCTGTAACTAAATCCATGGCTCCCCCCATTCCTGTAACCTTTTTGCCTGGTACCATCCAATTTGCTAAGTTTCCTTTTTCATCTACTTCTAATGCACCAAGTACGGTTACATCCACATGCCCCCCACGTATAATCGCAAAAGACATGGCACTGTCAAAGCAACTGCCATTGGGTAAGATGCTAACGGATTTCCCCCCGGCATTGACCAAGTCTTTATCTTCTTTTCCACACTCTGGTTCTGCACCAATACCTAAAAAACCATTCTCTGAATGAAGAATAATAGCAATTCCCTGAGGCAGATAATTAGCAACTAAAGTAGGCAAACCAATACCTAAGTTGACCACTTCACCATTCTTAAGTTCTTGAGCAACTCGCCGAGCCACCTGAATGCGCTTATCCGTTCCTGCCATACTCGATGTCCCCTTTGACTATAAAATCCACAAAAATACCGGGTGTTATCACCTGATCAGGATCAATGGCTCCTACAGGAACAAATTCTTCCACCTCTGCAATCACAATCTTGGCCGCTGTCGCCATAATGGGATTAAAATTCCTGGCACAACGGCGGTAGACTAAATTCCCGCTAGTATCAGCCTGATGTGCTTTAATGAATGCCACATCAGCGGACAAGGCCAGTTCCATAAGATAAGTCTTATCATGAATAACCACTTCCTGCTTCCCTTGAGCAGCTATTGTTCCCACACCTGTAGGGGTTAATACTCCCCCTAAGCCTGCTCCAGCCGCACGGATTTGCTCTGCCAGCGTTCCCTGGGGTACTAGAACAACCTCAACTTCGCCTGAGTCCATACACTGACCATATGCCGGATGTCCTCCTACATAAGAAGTATAAACTTTGGCAACTTGTTTATGATCTTGCAATTTTCCAATCCCTTTACCTGCAAACCCTGTATCATTGGAAATAATCGTTAAATTCTTAACACCTTTTTCAACTAAAGCCTGTATCAAATTCTCTGGCGCACCTACATTGAGAAAACCGCCAATCATAATTGACATCCCTTCTGAAATAGTTTCTACCGCCTCTTTCGCTGTGCAGATTTTTACCATACTTTCCCCCACTTCATTATTGTCATATCCTATGAACTTCTTATTGCCCACAGTATATCATCAAATTATAATCATTAGAAATCATTGCTTTATATCATTTTAATCACTTTTAAAGATAGAATAAAAGAGGTAAAAATATAATATCAAGGTAAATAATTTAAGGGATTGTAATCAAGTTTTGCCTTGATTACAATCCCTTATTGATCTGATTTCCATCAATGAGTTTAAACTTATTTCACTTATCCTTCTGTCCTAAAAGTCTTGAATTACTTTTTTTCTATATTCGTCAACTTCTTGAGTTAAATTATGGTTATTATTTTTTACAAGTACTGTATACTCTGCCATAATCTTAGAAAAGCTGCCGCTGCCACTCCATGTAGAGTGTGAATATATTTCTTTAGCTGCTGGAGCCATTTGCTTATCCTCATATTGAAATAAAGGTGTATTATTTGTTCCATATAGAGCAAAAACAAGGTAATTTTTAAGTAGTTTCTTTACATCAGCTGCTTTAGGAGAATTGTGATGCTCTTGTACAAACTTTTCCTGACTTATGCCGCGTTTAATAATTTCGTCCCAGCCAATCATAAGTCCGACATCTTTGACAGGAGTGATATCCGATTCAACAGCCATGATGTCGATATAAGCAGCAATATCTGGCGTAACATTCGAGTAATACTGCTTATATCGGGAATAATCAAGAACAGGAAAATAGAAACCTTCTGCTGTCTCCACTTTAAAGCCATTACTTTTCGTCTTCAGCAATAATTCTTTTGTATCCCGATCTTGTATACCCTGTAAAGAGCTGTCTGTAAGATCTCCTTTAAACTCCTTTACCAGTTTTTGCTGTATTGCATCAGCCTCGTAAGTGTCTTTCATTTTAATCAATGCAGCTTGTTGCTTATTTTCAAGGGCATTGAGCATAATTGATGCACTTTGCGGTGTAACAGCAGCTATCTTTTTATTAACAAATTCGAATACGCCTTTTACTTCACTATTATCTTTTTGCAGTAATGCATTAAATTCATCCATAATAATCTTATCTTCTTTGACACGACTTTCCTCTATTGTTTGATTACTGACTTCCTTATGCTTTTCAGAGCCAGTACAGCCGCTTAAGACCGCCAACAGCACCAGCATGATCATACTAAAAACGATTTTTATATGAAAAGAGTTCTTCAATCGTTACCACCTTTGCCTTTCAACTTATAATATAAATTTTATCGTCTGCCTGCCAAAAAAGCAACTGACATATATATTCAATTTTTATAAGGCAACACCAGCACAGGTCGCTCCAGCCATTTAGCAATTCATTTATTTTATAGTGAGCTTACTTTTTAGTAAGCACCCTACCAAAAAGTGCGCTCTTGTCATTTGCGTTGAATTACTATAGACTGAACCAAATAAATACTGGTCGCCTGGCTTCAAGTACAAAGGCGATACAAGAAGGAGGAACTAATGAAAGTCATCGCTATTAATGGAAGTCCAAACAGCAAGGGTAATACATATCATTCATTAGAACAAGTAGGGGAAGCATTACTAGCTGAGGGAATTGAGTTTGAAATCATCCATATTGGCAATAAAATCATCAGAGGATGCTTAGCCTGTGGAGGCTGTGCTAAGAACCTGAATGAACGCTGTGTTATTCCAAATGATGAAGTTAATGACTCTATCCAGAAAATCAAAGAGGCAGACGGTATATTGCTGGGATCTCCTGTACATTTTTCAGGTATTGCAGGCACTATGAAATCCTTTTTAGATCGTGTATTTTATGTAACAAGCGTAAATGGAGGATTACTCCGCCACAAAGTCGGAGCAACCCTCGCGGCAGTCCGCCGTTCCGGCGGGGTAGCAACTTTCGATGCTCTAAATCATTATATTAACTATGCTGAAATGATCATGCCAGCCTCTAACTACTGGAATGTAATCCATGGCACAGCACCCGCTGAAGTCAAAGATGATCATGAAGGCCAGCAAATTCTTAGAGTTCTAGGCAAAAATATGGCTTGGCTTATGAAAACACTAGCTGCTGGGAAAACGCAAATACCACCTCTTCCTCAAGAAGAAAAGGTATTTACAAATTTCATACGATAAAGCTGGCTATATGCAGATGAAGTTTCACTTCATCTGCATCCTTTGTCATTATCAAGAAAAGCCCTTTAAAAAGGGTATAGAAAATGCGTGGAAAAAAATAATCGAACCGCAGAGACGCAGAGAACACAGAGAAAAGATAGGGTTAAAAATCTCCTCAGCGTCCTCTGCGTCTCTGCGGTTAAATCGTTCTATTTGCTCTGTTCGTCATTATCAAAAAAGTCCCTTAAAAAAAGCATCAGATGTCTTTTCTGACACTCCTGTGATTTATTTCATGGCCGTTGCGAGCGGAGCGCGGCAATGACAATAGCGTCAAGTGGACATTTGGTGTTGAGCCATAAAAAATAAGCAGAAAAACATATATATGTTTTTCTGCTTATTTTTATGTTCAAACAGAGCAATTTGCTCTGTGAATCATTTATGTAAATTATAATGTTTTTTCACCGGGCTGCCAATCGATTGGGCATAATCCGCCAGTTTGGAAAGCTTTTAATACTCGCAATATTTCATCCACACTGCGTCCTACATTTAAATCGCTAACGATTTGATAACGAATTATACCTTCTGGATCAATGATAAACAAACCTCGCAGAGACACACCTTGTTCTTCAATTAAAACATCATAATCTCTGGATACTTGTTTTGTAATATCAGAAGCAAGTGGATAGCTAAGTTCACCTAATCCGCCTTCTTCTCTTGAAGCTCTGATCCATGCACGATGTGAATATACACTGTCAGTACTAACACCAAGGATTTCTGCATTAATCTTCTTGAATTCCTCTAACTTAGAATTAAATCCTTTGATTTCTGTTGGGCAAACGAATGTAAAATCTAAGGGATAAAAGAAAAGAACCAGCCATTTTCCTTGATAATCTTCAAGCTTTACAACATGCTCCAATGTTTCTATATCCTCTGTAGTAGACATAGTGAAAGGCGGGGCTTTTTGACCAACTTTAGCTGGCATGTAACCACTCCTTTTATTAACGATAATTATTATTAAATAGATATTATTATTAATTTTACATTTTGTCAATAGCTTTTGTAATCTTTTCTTCTAATTAACTTTATTCAATCAAGGATTTTTCATAATCAATAATTTATATATGATGAAATTAAATTCTATAGATGATAATATGAATAATTTTATATCCCTTATTTAAAAGCTATTAACAATTTTTACTTTGACTCATTACATTACTTTTTCTTGCCGAAATCAGTCGTGGCGTATCCTCTAGTTGGGAAAGCACAATTTTCTGGAGCAATATTGCTATTTTCTGTCCGAGCAAAT
Organism: Pelosinus fermentans; assembly: GCA_002434245.1. Classification (GTDB taxonomy): domain Bacteria; phylum Bacillota; class Negativicutes; order DSM-13327; family DSM-13327; genus Pelosinus; species Pelosinus fermentans_B. Next base: position 32,635 of record DJJR01000067.1, on the reverse strand, counting down.
CCCTTACCTGCTGTACTGCAGTCTCTTTTACTATTATCTTCTTGTAATGGCTTCCTCTCTAGCTTCATCCTGTTTGCCAAAATCAGTATTACCATATCCTCTAGGTGGTAATCCGCAACTCTCTGAAGCAATATTACTATCTTCTGTTCGAGCAAATCCTTTACCTGCTGTACTGCAATCTAGTTGGCTATTATCTTCTTGTTTGGCCTCCTCTTTGGCTTCATCCTGTTTGCCAAAATCAGTATTACCATATCCTCTAGGTGGTAATCCACAACTCTCTGAAGCGATATTACTATTTTCCGTCCGAGCAAATCCCTTACCTGCTGTACTGCAATCTGGCACATTATCCTCATTTCTTTTGGTTGTCATTGAATATATTCCTCCTTTTTTTAGTAACCCATTTCGTAGGGCATCATTATAGATATTTAGTTAGATCTATGTTCTCCTTTCTTTATTAAAACTATTCAACATTATTTTGTTTATTCCTTCTTAATTTTAAAATTTTATTAATTTTTTTTTTTATTTAATAATAATTATCCTATTGTCAAGCAATGGGATTTAAAAGCTTACATGTACAATCATCAAAAATACAAAATAGACCGCTGGCAAAGAATCCTCACCAGCAGTCTACGCTTTGTTGCTTTTTATGCTTCTTTATCAAAATGAATCATCAAGTCAATAATTTCTGGACAATTACCAATTCGTATAGGCGGTCCCCATGTACCAAAACCGCAAGAGACAATTACCTGATAACGATCTTTTTTCAAATAACCCCAGTCAATTTCAAACATGCGCTTGGTTATATACTGATTAGGAAAAAACTGTCCATGATGAGTATGCCCGGATAACTGCAGATCGACACCATTAAGCTGTCCTTCAGTCAATTTGAAGGGTTGATGATCAAGTAAAATAATAGGCAGATTTGTATCAATACCCTGCATTACCGCAGACAGATCCAGCCGCTGCTGTCCCCTTACCTTAACTGATGTAGGATCATCCCGTCCAACGATATAAAACTGATTATTCACCAACTGGTATTCATCACGCAGTACGCTGACACCAGACTGTTTTAATTGCTCTATTGCAATCTGGCTGTCGCTTCCGAGATATTCATGATTTCCAAGGACTGCAAATACACCATATTGGGAATTCAATTTTTTTAAGCCTTCTGACATTTTTTTCTTGATAAAACGCTGTACATCTTCATCAATGGTATCTCCTACCAGAAATACAATATCAGGATTTAGTTCGTTAATTGTGTTGACCATTTTATTAAGGCGAGTATTGTCGACAATCGTACCAAGATGTACATCAGACACCATAACTGCATGAATACTTGATAAATTACGCACATCCTTTGGAATCACCACATCATAATGCTGAACACGAGGACTACAAGCATTCCATCTCCCGTAAACCAAAAGCAATCCAACTAACGTCAGCATAATCAAACCTAACGATGGCCCTTGGATGATCGGCCTATGAAACAATACATCGCTTAGAAAATTTCCAAAGTCGATCAGTATCCAGAATAGAAAAAAGTAATACGCTGCCGCAAGCCAGTAATCCCCAATAATAATAATAATATCATTCGCAAAGCCCGGAAATTTTCTTCTCCCGATTCTTCCCACCAATTTAGAAATTGCTAAAAAAGCATATCCGCTCCAATAAAACACCGTATAAGGTTCTATTATGCTGCGGAAAGATTGAAAAAAGCGTAACCCTATATAATAATTACCTGCAGCATAAACCAATAACAATACACCCAATATCAGAATATAAGAATTCATCTATGACGCCTATTCCTTTCTGTCCATCGAAATAAGTTTATAAATAGAAGCACGCAATTGACTGGCAAATTCAATAGGATTTAGAATTCTTAGGATAACAACTTTTTAGTTTTTTTATTCAAATTTAGCAAATCGAGATTTCTTTGCTTCATTCAATCCTATTAACTCATCCAAACTATATCTGCCTGGTCCAACAAAGAATGCTGCAAAGAAACTTCCTCCATTTTCAAAGGATTGAGAAGCCTTCATTAATCCTTTGTCACTCAACATCTGAGTAGAAAAAGCAACAAGCATATTGATCGCTAACAATAAAGACATGGGACGATATAAAAATCCAATGGCAAAAAACAATCCTCCAAAGAATTCTGCAAATGCAGACATAAAGCCCCAAAAAGCTGGAGCAAATGCAATGCCAAATACCTCCATCGATTTCCCCAGAGCAGCCCATTTTTCAACTCCGCCAGCAATCTTAGGATATCCATGCCACATAAACATACCACCTAGTACCAAACGAAATACTAACAATCCAAGATCAATATAAGAAACGCTCCATTGATTAAGCCAAATCAAAAGTTTTTTCATATCCATTATCCCCTCTTTTCTATGTATTCTAATCTAAATCATTAACTATAAAGACTATATTTCTTTTTATTTTACATTATAATGCAAAATCCTGCCGGAGGTCTATCCCTAACGATTATTTCTCACCATAAGGACATGCTGCTTTTATAGACACTATTTTACTAGGTCTATGGAAAATCTAAACAAATCACAATTATGTCTTGACTATAAACAAGATAAAAATTATAATATCTATATAATAACTAGATAATTTTAAGAGGTGTCTATAATATGAACAACATTCCAGATTTATTTTGGCATGCAACGCAAAATGAAATCAAACAAGGGTATTTGTACAATGAAAATACCGATGAATTTACATGCCTCATCTGCGGCGAAAATATCCAAAATGGCATCATCTATCCTGAGAATAATATTCTATATGAAGCAAAAAAATATATTGAAATTCATATTGCCAAATACCATCATTCATCTTTTCACTTTTTGCTTAATCTAGATAAAAAATTAACCGGATTGACTGATCATCAAAAGCTAATTCTTGAGCTTTTCTATGAGGGAAATAGTGATAATGATGTAGCAAGAGTACTGGGAACAGGCAGTACATCAACCATCCGCAATCATCGTTTTTCCTTACGGGAAAAGCAGAAACAAGCCAAAATATTTTTAGCAATTATGGAGCTGCTAGGAGAACAAACACCAAAGAAACAAAGTTTTATTGATATTCCGCGTAATGCCAAGCAAGTGGATGAGCGCTTTGCAATTACAGAGCAGGAGAACGAAAGTATTTTAAACAGTTATTTTAAACAAGGGCTTAACGGTCCTTTAGATTCCTTTCCTCTCAAAGAAAAAAAACGAGTAGCTATCCTGCGGCATATTCTTAAGAAATTTACTGTCAATCAGCATTATACCGAAAAAGAAGTAAGCGCCATACTAAAACCTTTATATGAAGATTATGTGCTTTTGCGCCGTCTTCTTATCGATTATGGATTTATGGCACGAACTCAGGATGGCAGTTCCTACTGGGTTACATTGTAATTAAACAATCATTTTAAACTAAAAAAGGAGTTGATTATCTTGGATAGAAAAAAAGAACTTAAACTGACATATAAGCAAACGCCTCTTCCTATGGGAGTTTACCAAATCAAAAATACGATTAGTGGTAAAGTCTTTGTCGGCAGCAGTATGAATTTACCTGGAATCCTCAATAGACACCGTTTTCAATTAAATGCATCTTCCCATCCTATTAAGGACATGCAAGAGGACTGGCACCAATATGGTTCTGCTGCTTTTACTTGTGAAGTCCTTGAGGTTCTAAAACCAGAAGCAGTTTTAGAAGAAGATTGCCAAAAGACGATTTTAGCCTTAGAAGATAAATGGTTAACCAATCTACAACCCTATGGTGAAAAAGGATACAATAAACTACAAATAAAAAAGACTTAATTGGAGCTGGAGTATTTCCCACCTGATAAGTTAATTCAATATTTTAGGATATCCGCTTTTTAATTTTTGAACCGCGAAGCTGAGAAGATTACCAAGAAATGTACTATATTATTTTTCGTGCGCTTCATAGTTCTTCGCACCTTCGCGGTTTATCTTTTTTACAAAATACTTTCTTTCTGCTCTCATAATAAGATTAGATTTATATTTCTGCTAAAATGGTAAATACTATATAATAAAGACATGCACTAGATCAATCAAATAAGGAGTGATACTATGGCTTATTGGCTTGCAAAAACAGAACCGGAAAGTTTCAGCTATGGTGATCTTGAGAAATTGGGGCAGGACCGCTGGAATGGTGTAAAAAACTTTGCAGCATTAAAGCATATGAAGCAAATGGAATTAGGCGACCTTGTCTTTATTTATCATACTGGAAAAGAAAAAGCAATTATCGGAGTGGCTGAAGTCATCTCAACTTTTTATCCTGATCCAAATGAGACTGATGAACGTTTCATCGTAGTCGATGTTAAACCACGTTATCCCTTGGACAGGCCAGTAACATTAAAAGAAATAAAAAGTAATGCTCTCTTTCAAGAATGGGAACTCGTACGTCAATCACGTCTTTCCGTCATGCCTGTAAGTGAAGAACACTGGAACTACATACTAGAGCTAAGCAAGCTGCACTATGAGGGAAAAAGCATTTTGAAATGCGAAGAGGCGAAGGTTATGAAGAATAAGGAATAAATGAAAAAGCTAACGGATCAATCCGTTAGCCTTAAAAAGAGCCCGTAATGATCTACGCTACAGCCAATACCGATCATTACATACCTATACGCAATCTTTCGACTACCCACAAGCATTACACAACCGATACTGACCTTTGCTCGACTGCCACAGATACCTACCGAACCGGTCGCAATCTCCCGACAACGGCCGACCCTTATCATTTCAGAACCCATGGCAGTCTTAGCTCGACCGCTATACATCCCTTTCGACCACACGACAACAGTTGGGCTGCCGTACAGCCTTACAAGACATATAACGATCTGCCCGCCGACTACTGCCGAACCTCTCGACCCGACAATACTCTTTGGCCGACCAATACCGAACCGATTAAGATCCGATACCAGTCTTGGCTCAACCATTACGAACCCTTTACACTACATATTATGAGCGCAATGAAAAAAACTAATACCTGGAAGTTTCTGGTGATTTTAAAACTAAAAGAATTATTAATTTTAAGAGTCTGCAACTAAGAGCTTAGTTGCAGACTCTTTGCAGTTAAAACCACAATAATAAGATAATATACAGTATTACAAAGTATCGATTGGGGAAAACTATAGCATCATTATCTTTGAAGAGGTGTAAACATGAATCAGCAAAGCTTCCCACCACAACATCAGGACCAGCAGCCGGGAATTGAATCACAAATGAATCCCCGCCCCATTTCCATTAGTGATAACTACCGATCCAGCAGTAAACTGGAAAATAAAGTAGCTTTAATCAGCGGCGGAGACAGCGGCATCGGTCGCGCTGTAGCATTAGCCTTTGCCAAAGAGGGCGCCAATGTGGTTATCTCCTATCTTAATGAGCATGCTGACGCAGGCGAGACAAAAAACCTGGTAGAAGAAACAGGAAAACGCTGTTTAATAATTGCCGGCGACGTTGGCAATGAAACCTTCTGTCAGCAAGTCGTCGCAGAAACAGTAAAAGAATTCGGCCAATTAGACATACTCGTCAATAATGCAGCTGAGCAGCATGTACAGACAAGCCTTCAGAATATTTCCGCCTTACAGCTGGAAAGAACCTTTCGGACTAATATTTTTTCTTATTTCTACCTTAGTAAAGCCGCACTGCCACATTTAAAATATGGCAGTGCCATTATTAATACTGCCTCAGTCACTGCCTATGAAGGAAATGAACAATTAATTGACTACTCTGCAACAAAAGGTGCTATTGTTTCTTTTACCCGTTCCTTATCTCAATCTTTAATAGGACAAGGCATCCGTGTCAATGCCGTAGCCCCCGGTCCCATTTGGACACCTTTGATACCTGCTTCCTTTAACGATCAACATGTAGCACAGTTCGGGCAAAATACCCCAATGAAACGTGCAGGTCAGCCCGCGGAAGTAGCCCCCTCTTATGTATTTCTCGCTTCCGCTGACTCAAGCTATATGTCAGGACAAATCCTTCACGTCAATGGCGGTACCATTGTAAATGGCTAATCCGTTAATCATACCTACAACTTGCTGCATCTTACTTACAAAATTGTAAGAATAGCGATAGGCATTTTTTTAACCGAAGAGGCGCAGAGAACGCAGAGAAAAGATAGGTAGGTTTATAAAATAAAATTCCCTCAACGTACTCTGCGCCTCTTCGGTTACACCATTCTTTCCTCTATTTTCCACTAGAAACTATACTTAAAAACGATCTTCGTGGTTCGCATATTTCCCCAATTATAATACTAATTGCCTTATTCCATCCCTATGTCATAGCCAAGTGACATCTAAGGGATTGCGATCTACCAGTCTTTGGTACTTATATTGTGGATAGCCAACCATCACGGTGCCGGTTATTTCTTTTCCTTCTGGTATGTTCAGCAATTCCAGTAAAGGTTTATAGCCTGAAAATGCACATATTTCAAACAGTCCAGCCCAGCAAGATCCGAGGCCCAAGGTCGTTGCATACAATTCCAGGTACGTTAAAGCAAAAACAGTATTCTCACGCCCGCGGGAAAAATCTTTATTGGCAGTTGCCAAAATGATGTGGGGAGCTCCTCGAAAGATTGTGTCTTTCTTATCTTCTCTATATGCTTTCACATGAAGAAGAAAACTCCAGTGTACAGAAATTTGACTCTCCATCCATTCAATTACTACTTCTATCAACTTCTCAATTAACTCTTTATTCTCTATAATTATATAAGATACACCCTGACCATTGCTGGCAGTCGGCGCAAAACGGGCGATTTCAATTAACTGCAATAATTGCTCGCGGGGCACAGATCTTTCTTTGTATGTACGAATGGATCGCCGGGATCTAAGAAATAATTGAGCATTTTGTGCAGGCAACACTGGAAATTCCGCTAACGCAATCTGCTTATTGAGAGGTGCTTTCTTATTATCAAGCGCTTGATGGGGGCATACAGCTACACAATGTCCGCAGGAAATACAGACCTCAGGAGCAATTGCTTCCGGTCCATTTTCACTCATAGCTAATACCCTAGTAGGACATACCTTAGTACAAATTCCACATCGGGTACAGCGCGCTTGGTTAACTTCAATTAATCCCATCAGACTTTCCTCCTGCAAAACGGACCCCCATATCAAATGCCTTACTGCAATCTATGGGAAACACTTCTTCCCTTCGTTTCGCTTTTTCCACTGGATTAAATGAGGTTACCACATACTTGGAATAATCACTAAATTGATAGGTATCCGTAACTAACAACGATTCTGAGCTCCCAAAGGTTCTGGCTAATGCCATTTGGGTATTGCCAAAATGCTGTTCGTATCCCATATCCTGCAGCCGTTTTTCATCCACATTCATTGTATAAATGAAACCTGTCGGTATCTTCTTGGGAAAAAGGCTGGAGTAATTCAGATCATAGACTAGAAAGGGAAAAACGAATCGCTCTAGAAAGGATCTCATTTCACCAGTAGCTGCTCCTAGATAGACAGGTGAACCAAGAATAATTGCATCGACTTCGGCTGCTTTTTCTAAAACCGGTGTCAACTCATCTTGATACGCACACTTTCCATAACTCTTACCACCTTTTAATTTACAGGCGAAACAGCTTATACAGCCTTTAAAGTTTAGGTCGTACAGATGGATAAGCTCTGTATCTGCACCTTGAGATGCTGCCCCCTCTAGGGCCTGCTCTAATAGAATTTCAGTATTCCATCCTTTTCTGGGGCTGCCATTCAATGCTAATACCTTCATGAAACTACCTCCATTTTGTATTTTCTTTACTATACTTCACCATTTCATTGTATATTATTTTCTTCAAAAAGATAGTATGCACTTTTTAGTCAGATACTACCCAAAAGGATACCTTAAAATGAATCTTACTAGTAAGTAACGTTCTTTAAAAACATATAAAACAATCGAACCACAAAAACGCAAAGGACACAAAGGGGCTTTTTATATTTTTCGTGTACTCCTTTGTGTGCCGCAGCAGCGGCATTGTGCTTTTGTGGTTCAAAAATTCTTATGTTTTTCACTTATAAAACTATAAATATGCTGATGCTGTAAAAAAAACACTGCACATCTTAAGACATAACCAGGCGAAAGCGCAGAGAATATAAAAAAAGCAATGACCGAAAAAATATGAAGGCGATTCCAACCTTCTCTTCGCGGTTCATTGCTTTTTTAACGTTATGCTAACCCTGCTTTTTTCAATGCCTGCTGCAAGTCATGAATAATATCATCAGCATCTTCCAGGCCGACGCTAAAACGAAGATGTCCATTCTTAAATTCTTCTGGGTAGAAATGATTTCTTTCATCTGTCGGCCCTGTATAAACAATAAGACTTTCGTCATGACCAATGGATACAGCCGGAACAATCAAGTTGAGGGAGTTCACAAATTTATTATGAATATTTACATCGCCTTTAAGGCCAAATGATATCACGCCGGAAAACATCGTCATTTGTTTTTTTGCAATTTCATGCTGAGGATGGCTTGCAAGACCAGGATAGGCAACAAATGCAATTGCGGGATGTTCCTCCAGAAAATGGGCGATTTTTAAGGCACTTTCACTATGCTGTTTCATACGTAATGGCAATGTCACAACACCACGCATAATTAGCCATGCATTAAAAGGACTGATCGCTCCTCCCAAATTCACCATAGCTTGGCGTTTTATTTTATCAATCAGTTCCTTTCCTCCAATGACGGCTCCCCCCATAGCATCACCGTGACCATTGATATACTTGGTTAAACTATGTATAACAAGATCAGCTCCCAATTCAAGAGGACGCTGCAAGAAAGGAGAGGCAAAAGTACTATCTACCGTAAGTAAAGCACCGGCAGCTTTAGCGATCTTTGCGATTTCAGCAATATCGCTGACTCTTGTCGTAGGATTGCCAGGGGTTTCAATATGAATCATCTTTGTATTTGGGCGTACTGCTTTTTTGATTTCATCCAAATTCGCAGTATCGAGCAACGTCACTTCCACTCCATATTTATCTGGAAAATACTCATGCAAAAGTCGATACACAGCTACATAGGAAACATTTGAACAAATAATATGTGCATTTTGATCTAAGAATGTAAAAAAGACTCCTGCTAGTGCCGCAACGCCAGTTCCCAGTACTACACAATCTTCTCCGCCTTCCAAAGCGGCTAACTTTTCCTGCAGATAAATCTGATTTGCAGAAGTATTTCTCGTATAAACAAGCTGATTGGGGTCACTCCAATTCAAAGTGGATGCATCTTCTGGAAGTCTGTAACTGTTTGCCATGGTAATAGGACGTCTGATACTTCCTGTTTCTTTATCAATACCATTTCCTGTGTGAACACATTTTGTCCGAAAAGCAATTTTTTCCTGATCCATTTTTTAGCACCTTCCTTTATATTTTTGTTTTTAGTAAAATGACTTCATTCTCTGTCATTATCAAGAAAAATCTCTTTAAAAAGCATTAAATGACCATTCACAATTGACAGAGAGGTAAAGAAAAAAATTTGAAACGCGAAGGCGCAAATACGCTTACGCGTACACGAAGGACACAAAGGAGGATTTAATATTTCTCAGATTGTCATACTTCCTAGCTGACGTAAAAAAGACCTCGCCAATTCTTTTTCAAAAAGTGGCGAAGCCTTTGGTTTTCCAATCAGCTTACTTAACTTATATTTCTGTTATCGTACATCAATTCATATTTTGTGTCAACTGCCAACTTCACTATACACCGATCATTCATAAGAGAATTACAATTGCAAACACGTACTTCACCTCGTGTAATGATTTTAGATTATATTTTTTCATACTTTTCTGGAGTAATCCCAGTATGGCTTTTAAAAACTTTATGGAAATGACTTTGGTCATAAAATCCTGCTTCTAATGCTACCTCAGTGATTTGCCTATGCTTGCGAAGTTGTCTTTTCGCATAATTGATTCGTAATAAGGTTTGATACATATGGGGAGGTATGCCAAATTCCTCTTTAAAGAGACGAATTAGATGAAATTTATTGATCCCTGAAACTTGCTCTAAATCATCCAATGTAATTCTTTCACAAAAATTATTATGCAAATATTCTTTAACGACTTTTAACTTAGGAAGCTCTTCTTTGATTTTTATATTTTTTGCCTGGTCTGCATGAAAGACTATTTTATCAAAAAGAGCAATGATGCTGTCTTCCTTTTCTAGAGGACTTGCATGTTCCATTAAAGTCTCCATCATTTTACTGGTCATTTTAAATATTTCCGGATCAGAGATTGCCTCAACAATTGGATTTCGGAAAAGAAATTTATCTTTACTATCCATGAAACAATGTATCCATGCTGTATTAATAAACAGCATTTTATATTTCCATTGATCCTCCTGTTGTGGATTGCAAGAATGTACTAAATTTGGTGGAATGAAAACAATCGTTTGCGGCTTTACTTCTTCCCACTTACCTTCATACCAAAATGAACTTGTTCCTTTATCTACAATACCTAATGAATATTCCTCGTGAGCGTGCTTTCTATAGGAAAGCTGGCTGGTATCACATAACTTTAATTCAAAATACGGCAACTCTTCATCACGGTAAAATTGTACTCCATTCATCATCCTGCCCTTTCCTTCCCTTCAAAACCACCTACCTTTCTCTTTATCACTGCAACAGCGATGGTAGTGATGGCTATGCAGATAGCGATACTATAATACGAATAATGCACACCAATGGTATCATTCCCTATTCCCATCAGCATATTGACAACCATTGCAATTAACGTGCCGCACATTAACATCAAACCGGTAACATAGGATGCCGCTTCTTTAAATACTCCATGGGCCGTAGTGATGATCGTGGGATAAATGATAGAATAAAATAAACCTGCTGCAGAAAATATAAGTAATCCTGCCTCTCCTAATAGAATCCCAACGGTAGATAAAAAAGACGCTGCACAGCCAAACAGCAGCATGCTTTTAAAAGCTCCTAACCGATCTACAATAAATCCGCCAAACAATCTGCCCACAGTTTCCAGACCAAAGAACAATGCGGCATAAAATGCCCTATTATCTGCATCTAAGTTAAATTCTTCTCCCATATAATTCACAAACCAGTTCCCAATGCCATATTCTGAGGCCAGATAAAAACCTAAAGCAATAATATACAGATACAACACTTTATTTCTAAATAAATCCTTTTTTTGATACTGCACTTTTTCACTAGTGGGAGTATACGGTATTTTAATGATTAGTAAATAGATTAATAGGGCGCCGCAGAACAGCAGCATAAAGACGTAGAATTGAGTCCATGGTATTCCTTTGGATAGCAGATTCCCCGCAATTTTTTGTATTGCTGTATTACTGGCACCATAGGAGAAATTCACAAAATTCATGAGGACGGCGGTTGAAGCGACGGTCAATACCGGTCCTAATGTATTGACCCCAACATTAAACATAGCCATACCAACATTTAAGCCAAATAGTCCAATGAGTAATATGATATATGTCTTGCAAGTAATTAAAAGAATCAAAGAGGCCATTCCTACTATGAAACCAAAGGCTATGACTTTCTTATAGCCTACCTTCTCAATAAAAATACCACCAACATACTGGAACACTGCATAGGCCAAAAAACCCGCTGTCAGGACATAGCCAATCTGCGTATTACTAATACCAAAATCATCTTTGAAAAAAGGTACAAAAATACCTTTAAAATTATCGCTCATGGCCACAATTACATACATGAGGACTAATAAGATAATAATAGGAGTATTGCTAAATTGTCCAGTTTGAAGGTCTTTCGTATTCTTCATAACTATCTCCTTTATTGTACAATTGATGGATTCCATATTGAAATTTGAGTTTCCTATATCTTGCAAGGGCTCTTATATTGTTCTATTTACTATAAAAATACAAACTCCTGCAAGGTATCAATAGTCACTTGCAGGAGTTTGAAATTCACATCTTCTATTTTATTCATTACTTGCTGCCGAGTTAAAACTCTGCTATAACTCTGCAGGATAAACCTGTTGAATCCAAAAGATTTAAAGGAAAGCAATAGACCGTAAAGCTGTTATTTTTTACCTTTTCATAAAGAGTATCAATATTGCACAAATTCTCGATAACGAAAATATTATGATCTGCACAATGCTGATCTACTTCCCCATGTTTGGAAGCTTTCTGCAATCCTGGGGCATCTACCCCAATCAAGCTTACTTTTTTCTCAATTAAAAAATCAATGACTGAATCGGATAGTTCTGCACTTTTTACTTGATACTCTTTTGCTCCATATCCATTTATTTTCAAATGATCTGTTTTAAATATTACAAAATCATTTTTTTCAATTTCAATATTGATATCCGTAATATTGACTTCCCTGTCTCTTATAGTACTAATATCAATAATTTTACCCACTCTTTTAATATTTTCCAACAGAAATTCCTTATTCATAACATCACAATGAGTACCAAAATGTCCTAATTTTCTTGATGGATCATCTGTGATAAAATCAGATTTACTCATCTTAAGTGTTAAATCAATCAACATTACTTTCTACCTCCTGAATTTACAGCGACAAATGAATGTCTAATTCCTCCATCCAATATAAGGATAAAGAGACATTTAAATCATTGTGTATATTCCACACAAACACTCACATTTCCTTGTCAGCATACCATAAAGAAGCCTTTTCTTCACAGATTTTTGCATTTAAATAAAAGCAGATTATATTTAGTTGAATTTTTTAAGTATTTTTGATAAGATTTGGTTTGAGTTAAAACGTTTTTTAATAAACGTTTACTTTTCCCAGCTGATTCCTAAATATTAATATGAAAAAAGGGTGACAATATGCTGCATCAGTTCTCTAGAACCGAATTATTAATCGGGGCAGAAGCCTTAGAAAAATTGAAACAAAGTAAAGTAGCTGTCTTCGGTATTGGCGGTGTAGGCTCTTATACCGTGGAAGGTCTGGTCCGTGCTGGTGTAGGCAAGCTGGTATTGATTGATGATGACTGCGTGTGTCTTACAAATATTAACCGCCAATTGCTTGCGACTAGAAAAACCGTGGGGAAAGCGAAAGTCGAAGTAATGAAAGATCGCATCTTAGAGATTAACCCGGATGCAGAAGTTACGATCTTTCAAAAATTTTATATGCCAGATACTGCTGCTGAGTTAATTTTTGACGACTACGATTACATTGTAGACGCCATTGACACGGTAACGGGAAAAATTGATCTAATCGAAAAAGCCAAGGCTAAACATATTCCTATTATCAGCTGCATGGGGGCAGGCAATAAGCTTGATCCTACGAAATTCGAAGTAGCCGATATTTATAAAACATCCGTATGTCCTTTGGCAAAAGTCATGCGTAAAGAACTTAAAAAACGCGGCGTGCATTCCTTAAAGGTAGTCTACTCCAAAGAATTGCCTGTAACCCCAATCGAAACAGAAGGCTCTAATTGTGCAACTGGTTGTATCTGCCCCTCTGGCACTACCCGAAAATGCACCATCCGCCGCCAAATTCCCGGCAGCATCTCCTTTGTACCATCAGTCGCCGGATTAATCATTGCCGGTGAAGTCGTAAAAGATATTGCTTTTAAAGTAAAATGAACCCAGACAGGATTTTTCCTGAGCAGTTGCATATTTTTATTTCTATGGGTATAATATAAGAAAAGGACTGACGTGCTCGACACACGCCAGCCCTGCAGATTGTCTAACCGAAGGGTTAGCCTAAAGTAAGAGCTATCAAGAAATAACCGCTGACCTTAGCCTAGGAAGCGGTTATTTCCTATTTATGATCAAAACAACGAGTGTTGCGAATGCTATCATGAGATACATTGCTTCAAACATTGATATCATCATACCACCCCCTTTCTACAAGGGAATGGCTACCCACTCCTAGACAATCTGTACGTTTATTATAGCATATATTACCAGATCGAAAATAAGAATTTTTCGTATCTGGCTTGTTCACTACACCGTGCCACCTTCATACTGAAGGTGGCTTTTATTATTTTTATGAATTATAAATACTTCCTTGGATCAACAATCTTACCTTCTAAAGCCGCTGCAGCAACGGTTGCCGGAGAGGCGAGAAATATTTCCGACTTCGGACTACCCATTCTGCCTAAGAAATTACGATTGTTAGTGGCGATTACCCGCTCCCCATCCGATACAATCCCACCGCTCCTGCCACAGCATAAACCACAAGCTGGCGGATTCATAATCGCTCCGGCTTCCACCAAGATTCCAATAATACCTGCCTTTGCAGCTTCTGCATAAATACTCCGGCTTGCAGGCGTAACAATTAATTTTGTAAAGGGAGCAATTTTGCGCCCTTTTAAGATCTTGGCAGCTACTTCTAAATCTTCAAACCTGCCATTGGTACAGGAACCGATAAAACCTTGATCAATTTTGGTTCCTAACAGTGCTTCTACATCACTGATATTATCCACATTGGATGGACATGCAACCACAGGCTTAAAAGTGGAGGCATCATAGTAAAATACTTTTTCATAGTTGGCATCTGGATCACTCTTAAGATCTTGGAATTGACTGCCCTCGACACCGCTAAAAGCAAAGGTCTTCTCATCAGGCTCGATAACCCCAACCTTAGCTCCCGCTTCTACCGCCATATTGGAAAGAGTCATTCTGGAAGATATGCTCAATCCTTTGATGGTAGAACCGCCAAATTCCAGCGCTTTATACGTACCTCCATCGGCACCAATATCACCAAGAATTCTAAGGATTATATCTTTGGAATAAACCCCCTGTGGCAGTTCGCCGTTAATGATAAACTTAAGAGTTGGCGGAACCTTAATCCACAATTCTCCCGTACCAAAAATTGCTGCCATTTCCGTATAGCCAATTCCTGTTGAGAAGGAACCAATAGCACCATAGGTCGTAGTATGAGAATCCGTACCAAAAACTACCTGACCGGGAACTACATAGCGTAACTCAGGCATTAATTGATGACAGACTCCATCTGCCCGATGAACCGCCTTTATGTGCTGCTCCGCGGCAAAGGCATCGGCTATTTTATGATGACGAAAATCTTCAATAAAACTAGTAGGGACTAAGTGATCATAGACAAATACAATTTTATCCGGATTCCAAACTTTTTCAAAACCCATCTCTCTGAATTTCTCAACAACAAAGGGAGCAAAGATATCATGAACCATAACCCTATCCACATTCACATTGAGCAATTCTCCGGCTGTAACGGAACTTCTTTTCGTATTTCTCATGATTATTTTTTCAGTCAGCGTATAACCCATACTGCACTTCCTTTCCAGCAAAACTATTTGCCATTGCGCTTTCTCATAAAAGGAACTAATCCTCCCGCTTCTACCATCTGCAATAAATCCGTTGGAATGGATGCCACCTCAAAGGATTTTTCCCCTAGCAGAACTTGGCTGCTTTCTAACTGAACAGAGACATGATCCCCTTCACTGCAATAATCATACAGCTCATTATTTTCAAGCAGCAATAAGCCATTATTAAATGCATTGCGGTAAAAAATTCTGGCATAGGACTTGGCAATAATGCAGCTGATCTTCAAAGCTGCCAATATCTCAGGAGCCTGCTCCCGAGACGAGCCGCAGCCAAAATTTTTACCTGCTACAATTATATCTCCTGGCTGGATCTGCGCTGCCAACTCCGGTCTTAGCGGGTTAAATGCATATTTTTTCATGTCTTCCACGGTTTTTAAGGCAAGAAACTGCGTCGGAATAATAATATCCGTATCTATGTCATCCCCAAGTTTCCACACTCGTCCTTTGAAAGCTTCTTTCATACCGCAAACCCCCTAGGATCCGTTATTTTTCCTGTAAGAGCAGAAGCGGCTACCGTTGCCGCAGAAGCAAGATATACGCTCGAGTTTGGATGACCTGCTCTGCCCTTGAAGTTTCTGGTCCCTGTAGATATCAGGGTTTCCCCTTCACCAATTACGCCCTGGCAGCTTCCCCAGCAAACACTGCAATTGGGATTCAGCACCATGGCGCCGCTTTCTACAAAAATATCAATCAATCCCTCTGCTAACGCCTCTAAAAATACTGCCTTTGAAGCAGGTGAAATCAGTAGTTTCACATAAGGATCAATTTTCTTTCCCTGCAAAATTTGCGCTGCAGCACGCAATTCCTCAATCCTGCCATTATTACAGGAACCGATAAAGCCTTGATCGATTTTCACTTCCCCAATCTGGGTTACACCGACTACATCATCAACACAATGAGGAATGGCAATCATCGGCTCCAATTCATCAAGGTTATATTGATATGTTTTTTCATATACTGCATCTTCATCGCTTGTAAATAGATTCATGTCATGACGCCCTCGGGCTTCAACATAGTCAATCGCAGTTTGATCCGGCTCAACAAGACCTGTTTTTGCTCCTGCTTCTACGGCCATATTACACAGCACTACCCGATCATCAACAGTAAATCTCTTCACTGCGGGACCGCCAAATTCCATAATTCTATAATTTGCTCCATTAGCCCCAATATCACCAATGATCTTCAAAATCAGATCCCTGGCATATACTCCTGCTTTGAAACTGCCCTCAATTTCAAACTTTAACGTTTCCGGAACCATCAGCCAAATTTCCCCTGTATGCATGACGGAAGTAAAATCCGTACAGCCTACCCCTGTTCCAAAGGCACCCAGACCACCATAAGAACAGGTATGAGAATCAGCAGCAATAACCAGCTGTCCTGGTACAACGAAATCTTCTATCATAATTTGATGGCACACTCCTGTGCCTTCATAAAAGGGAATATCATGTTTTTGCGCAAATATTCGCATTTTTTTATGCACCTGAGCGGTCTTTGCACTCTCTGAAGGCACATTATGATCCACAATAAAAATCACTTTTTTAGGATCAAATACCTTTTCTGCTTTCAGCTGATTTTCAAATATATCAATATTCAAATGGGTTGTACCATCATTGCTCATGCATAAGTCAACTTTTGCTGTAATGATCTCTCCTGGTTTCACAAGATCCTTACCGCTGGCTCTGGCCAAGATTTTCTCTCCCATTGTCATTCCCATTATTGTACCCCCTTTACTTTTTATTTAAGAAACCAATTAAACCGCCTGCTTCTAAAATATTCATTACATGTGCAGGAAGCTTTGTCGATGTAAAATTCTGATCCTCTGTAACATTCTTAATCGTACCTTTTAGAACATCAATTTCCAATGTGTCGTTTTGTTCAACTGCATCATACACCTCTTTGCAAATCACAACCGGCAGCCCAATATTGATTGCATTTCTAAAGAAGATTCTGGCAAATGATTTCGCTACTACTGCGCTGATACCCAGAGCTTTTAATACTAAAGGAGCTTGCTCTCGGGATGAACCGGAACCAAAGTTTTCGCCCCCTACAATAATGTCACCCGGACACACGGTCGAAGCAAAGGTTTCATCCAAAGGCTCAAACGTATACTGCTTCATTTCCTCTACATTAGGCAGCAGCAAATACTGAGATGGAATGATTTGATCCGTATCCACATCATTCCCAAACTTCCATACCTTCCCTGTAATCACGTTTATCATCTCTCTTTCCAGACTTTCTATTAGAGTCTTTGTACTATGGTTGCGCACTCTTTGAATACGCTCTATCATTATATTATAAAATTTAATATGATATAATAATAATACATATTAATTATACTTACTATAACGAGGAGTTATATCATGCATGAAGATTTAGAGCTTTATAAAATTTTTCATACAGTAGCCTTCTACAAAAATATTTCTCACGCGGCAGAATCCTTATATATAAGCCAGCCAGCGGTAAGTAAATCCATAAAAAAACTCGAAACCCTCTTAGATGTCAAATTATTTTCCCGAGGCTCCAAAGGAGTTACTCTTACTGCCGAAGGGAGAATCTTTTATGAATACATTCAAAAAGCACTTCATATCATTGCTGATGGAGAAAATGTACTAACCGAACTTAAGAGCAAAAAGCAAGGTATGATTACCATTGGTGTCAGCACCGTATTATGCAAATATTTTCTTTTATCACATCTGAAGCCGTTTATGAAACAATATCCTGAAATAAAAATAAAGATCATTAATAACACAACCTTTGATACCCTTAAAAATATAGATCAAGGAATGATTGATTTCGGCATTGTCAGCCGCCCCTTTAACATCAGTCCTTATACCTTTGTTAAATTAGCAGATATCCAGGATATCTTTGTTGCGGAGAAAGAGTATTTAGACTCATTGCAGATCGTAGCACCTAATGAGATTTTTTCAAAAGGTATCTTTATGCTCCTAGAGTCAGACAATATAACAAGACGATATGTAGATCAATTTTTATTGGAAAATAATATTTTTATCAAACCTGAAGTCGAAATCAATACGATGGATTTTCTCATTGAATTTGCCAAAATCGGGCTGGGCATTACCGTTGCCATCCGAAACTTTGTTGAGAACGATCTCGCAGAAGGAACCCTCATTGAAATCCCAGTATCACCGCCCATGCCCACAAGAACTGTCGGTATTATCTATGATAAGAAAAGAACCTTATCTATCGCCACAGAAACCTTTTTGTCTTATCTGCAGTCTCATGTGCTTAAATAAAAAAATACCTATCTCCCCAATACTGGGAAATAGGCATTTTTCTTTCATAATCGATTACTTTACTAGCCGCGAAATCGTCCTAAATGCATCAGAGCCAGCTTGATAACAAAGCTCAAATAAAATGGATTCTACGGTAGTAAGAATAGCACCTTCATGTTTCATTCGCTCTAATGCGATTTCATAATCAATTCTGGCACGAGACCCCACAGCATCTGCACACACAATCGGCTGAAAACCAAGCTCTTTCAAATCAATTACTGTTTGCAGTACACAAATATGAGCTTCAATCCCTGCAATGATAACATTTTTACTATCCCGCTCATGAAGTTCCTTGACTAATGCTTCATTGCCGCAGCAACTGAATGTGGTTTTGTCATGGTATTCTGAAAAATATGGACGCAATTGTTCAATGGTATCTCCCAATCCTTTTGGATATTGCTGAGCAGCCATGATCGGAACCTCTAATGCTTTTAGTCCTTCTATGAGAGTCGTTATTTTTTTAGCTATAAGCTCACCGCCAACAATATAAGGAAACAGTTTTTCTTGCACATCCACCATCAAAAATTGAGACTTTTCTTTTTCCAAACGCATATTCTTCCTCCTCTTCTTTAATAAAAATGATAGATCTTCCAATACTATCTATAACTGAAAATGAATAACTACTAATCGATAAATAAGTTGTTCACGCATTCTATATCATACTGCTACTATAAATCTTACTCTCTTATTAGCTATTATTTGAAAAAACTCCTTCATTAATACTTCATCCTTTTAAAAGTCCTGAACTTTTTCAGTACTATTTTTTATAAATTCCTCTATCTTGTAATTAAAATCTTCATCTTTTAGTATATAACTATACAGATATCTAAGAGGAGCTGACGAAGATGAAAGTAGTCATTATTGGTGGGGTTGCCGGCGGAGCTAGTGCAGCAACCCGCCTAAGACGTTTAAATGAACACATGAATATTGTTTTATTCGAAAAAGGTGAATATATCTCCTTCGCCAATTGTGGCTTACCTTATTATGTCGGAGAAATCATTCGAAAAAAGGAACAGCTTGTCGTACAAACACCTGAAGCAATGAAACTGCGCTTTAATATCGATGTGCGGGTTTTTAGCGAAGTCATAGCAATTGATGCCGAGAAAAAAGAGCTCAACATTCATGATCTCAAGAACGGAACTTGTTACAAAGAGTCCTATGATACATTGATACTTTCTCCAGGTGCTACTCCTATCAAACCGTCTATCCCCGGTTTAGATGGTGATAACGTTTTCACATTGCGAAATATTCCTGATACCTACGCAATAAAAGATTTTATTGATCATCGCAAGCCCAAGAGAGCCATTGTTGTTGGCGGAGGATTCATCGGCATTGAATTAGCAGAGAATCTGATTGAAAGAGGTATTAAAGTGACCTTGGTGGAACTAGGCAACCAAGTAATGGGACCTCTTGACTTTGAAATGGCAGCCTTAGTACATCAATACCTAAAAGAAAAAGGCATGGAAGTCTATTTAGAAGATGGTGTAACTGCGATTCGGCATAAAAAACACTATTCTATCATTTCTCTAAATGAGAAAACAGAATTAAAAGCAGATATGATTCTGCTCGGTCTTGGTGTAACGCCTGATACGACACTAGCAAAAACAGCAAATCTAGTACTAGGAGAGAGAGGCGGAATTCAGGTAGATAAAAGCTTAAGAACTTCAAATCCTGATATTTATGCTGTGGGAGATGCCATTGAAGTCATTGATTTCGTTAATGGCAAGCCGACGCTCATTCCCCTGGCGGGCCCTGCGAATAAACAAGGAAGAATTGCAGCAAATATCATTTGCGGAATTAAGGATGAATATCGGGGTACCCAAGGGACTTCTGTCTTAAAAATATTTGACCTAACCGTATCCTCTACAGGAAATAATGAAAAAACATTAAAAAATTTAAATATCCATTATGAAAAGTCGTATACTCATTCCTTATCTCATGCCGGTTACTATCGTGGAGCTACTCCCATCTCTTTAAAAATTCTTTTCTCACCAACGGACGGGACCATCTTCGGTGCACAAGCAATCGGCTATACAGGGGTGGAAAAAAGAATCGATGTAATTGCTACCGCCATTCGTGCTGAAATGACGGTTCATGATTTAGAAGCCCTTGAACTATCCTATGCCCCTCCTTATTCATCAGCAAAAGATCCCGTTAATATGGCAGGTTATGTTGCCTCGAATATATTAAAACGGGAACATGAAATTATCCATTGGCATGAAATCAGCAATTTAGATAAAACAACCTCCCTGCTGATTGATGTGCGCACACCTCAGGAATTTTCCCTGGGTACGATCGAAGGAGCTATAAATATTCCTCTGGATGAACTACGAAATAGAATACAGGAAATACCTAAGGATAAAGAAATAATCCTCTTTTGCCAGGTAGGGCAAAGAGGATATGTAGCTTATCGAATATTAATTCAAAATGGCTATACCAACGTAAAAAATGTAAGCGGCGGCTATAAAACCTATTTAGCCGCTGTGCAAGAACAGTCCAATCGGGATGTTTTTCATTATGAGGAATTGCATAACACAAAATCAACATAATGTCCCTTCGTGTTCTTTGTACATCTTCGAGTCTTCGCGTTTCAGTATTTTTACTCCAATACTATCTGATATAATAAAAAAAAAGTTCCGTTTTCACGGAACTTAGCTGCCCTTCCCAAGACAACTCACAACATAGCAAAGGATAATGAAAGTTTGGATCATATGTTAGCTATTCCGTACCCAGATACGAAACAGTCACATAACAAGTAAAAATCTCCCGACCACTGCTGGTCGGGAGAAACAATTAAGAGCATCATAGCTATACTTATAGAAAATCCTAGCGAAAAATTGCGCTAGGATATAAGTACAATACAACATTTGCTGTGCACTTAATCCCCTCCCCATCTCTCGTGGGTAAAAAACGGTGATTGTCAAATAGGCAGTTCTCCTGGCTCTGGATCATTGCTTACCCAAACCTTCCCAAGACAGTTGTCTCAGTGGTATACCTTGGGTTCACTCCTCATTACAGTGGCGGGACCGCGCCGGCATTGGACCGGACTTCCCTATTAAGCCCCTTGGGGCACCTATCTCAACATATGGAATTTTATAACATTCATATTAGTAACTGCTTATATAATAACACTTTATTTTACTATGCACAAGTCTATAATTTATATTTATTACATTTTCGAATCGATAGGATGCAAATTTACCATAATGAAAATTTCGATTCAATTCTTTCTTATAACGAATCCAGATAAATGGCAGCAACGGTTTCCCGACTCGCCTCAATTGGCGCCATACTTAAAAGCAGTTCCAAACTAGGAGTTTCAAAAGCAAGATCTGTCAATCGGGCTACATCACTGTCAACAAAGCCTTCTTCTCGTAAGCTTTGCTTCATGCCATGTTTCTTAAGCCACTGTTTTAAACCAAGATATGCTGCCTCTGCTTCTGTTGCTTCCCCTTTTAAGCCAGGCACAATAGGTGCCAAGATATTCGCCAAAATGGCGGCTTTAGCCGGATAGATATGTTTTACTACTGCAGGCAATAATACTGACAAGCCCGACCCATGAGGCAAATCAGCTTTGATACCGCTAAGAGGATGCTCCATGGCATGAGTAAAGTGCAGCAATCCATTATCAAAAGAAGCTCCTGCAATCATCGAAGCATATAATAAATAATAGCGGGCTTCCAAATTCTTTGGATCTTCTTGAGCCAATGGCAAGTAATGGGTAACAAGTGAGATGACTTCGCGAGCCAGCGTTACAGCATATATATTCCCCAGCTTCGTGGTAGCGGCTTCAATAGCATGATTTACAGCATCAATGGATACATAGGCAGTCTGCTCTGGCGGCAAAGTAGTCATAAGTGCCGGATCATCAATGGAGTATAGGGGATATAAGCATTCATAGGCAAGGACCGGCTTATACTCTTTCTCCGGTATACTGACAACAGCAAAGCGATTGGCTTCCGTTCCAGTCCCATGTGTCAAATTAATGGCAATAATCGGTACTGCCTTTTCTGGCAAAAAAGTATATTCATACAACTCTCGTGCGGTTTTACCTGGATTCGCTACTAAAGCAGCCACACTCTTTCCTGCGTCAATGGGGCTTCCGCCGCCAATGGCGATAACAGCTTGCGCTCCAAATTCCAGTGCTGCACTTGCCGCTTCGTCAACTTGATCAACGGTTGGATTGGATGTGACTTTACTATACAGCACTGGCAGGATACTGACGGCATCCAATGCTTTTTTCACATGCTCCCAAGCACCAGATTTGATGTGAGATCCCCTGCCAGTAACCACAATCACCTTACTAATTCCTTTTTCAGATAAAGTTTTTGCAATGTCGGTCATTTTAGCAATGGCGCCAATACCAAAATATACGGTTGTTTTAGTACGAATTTCAACAATTTGTGCTAAATCAATTTCTTTCCCCCACATGTACATCCCCGCCTTTTCTGATTTTTCAGTTTATGTATATTGCTAGTATAGCGTACCCCCAATGTAAAAACAATCCTTTTGTGTGAAAAAAATAACAATTTTAATATAAATAGAACCCTTCATCAAAATGACGGGAGTTCCATTTACATTGCTATCTTATTTATGGCCTGGACAGGTATCACCAGTTAAGCGGTCTATCCATGTCAGCTGCCGGTAATTAATTTTTTCATATTCATCTGCTTCGGCAATTTGCTCCATACAGTCCTTACATACCTTTTGTCCAGCAGCCTCAATGAGCGCTAGCGGTATTCCCAAACGTCTTAACCGGCTGCTCCTGTCTTCTACTTCAATATCCTGTATATCTACAGCCTCATCACTGATCACGATGAGTCCTGTATCCCCCTGGAAACTAGGGTCGCTGCGCACAGTACTAATTTTCTTGCAACGCGCTGCCAAAGATTTATATTTTTCAATAACCCGATAGTTTATGCTTCCGTTGATAATCAGCTTGTCCGCTCTTGGGTCTTCAAGAGCCTGAAGGATTTCGGAATAAATCCCCTTTTCTCGTACTTGGGCTGTGGTTAATTTCTTTATAATTCGTTCTCTAAATTCCCCCAAATACTGTACTTTTTCATCATATTTTAATTCAGGTGCTCCATGCAGCCCCACTAATAAAGCCTGCTCGACTTTATCTTTTTGCACCATTCTGCTAATATCTTTTGATTGGTCTTGGCTATCGATAACAATCCCTCCTAACGCTGCTGACATAATGCTATAGAAAACTATATCATATATTTGGTTTCATTTCCAATCGCAGAAGAGGGATAAAACCGTTTGAACCGCAAAGACGCGAAGAATATGAAACAATCGGGGGTTAAAAAGGAACCGCAGAGGCGCAGAGAACACTGAGAAAAGATATAATTAGGGCTAAAAACCTCTGTGCTCTCTGCTAACTCTGTGTTCAACGTTCCTTCTAAACAAGATATTTATATTTTTTGTGTTCTCCTTTGTGTGCCGCGAGTCGCGGCATTGTGCCTTTGTGGTTCGTAAAATATCGTTTTTTCCTAGAATCTTTTGCAGAGGAAAAATCAAATTAAGAAGATGGCAACGATCGTTGTTGCAAAGAGGCCAATCATTACTGGCAGCAGATTACGCCGTGCTAATTCGAAAGGACTCACATTACAAATGGCCGCAGCGGCAATTACACTCCAAGGAATTAAGGTTCCCCCGCCAGTGAAAATGGCGGCAATTTGCCCTAATGCAGTCAACGTTCCTATACCTGAACCAATGGAAACTGAAAAAAGTTTCGCTAGGGATCCAACAAGGGAT
Organism: Pelosinus fermentans; assembly: GCA_002434245.1. GTDB lineage: Bacteria > Bacillota > Negativicutes > DSM-13327 > DSM-13327 > Pelosinus > Pelosinus fermentans_B. The sequence continues at coordinate 8,292 of DJJR01000067.1, read as the reverse complement.
ATCCCCGAAAAACCAGAACCATCGAGACCTGTTATAATCCCCACAATCATGATCGTAAATGCCCCAATTGCCGGACTGATCGAAACCATTTGAGCCATAGCCAAACCTAAATCATTGACTAATCCTTGTGATCCTAAAGGCACTATTTTGCCAAAGATAGAAGTAAAGCCGCTATCACCTAAGTAGAAAAATGCAGCAATCGGAATAATCGGCCCAAAAACCGTGATGCCAAACTTCAATCCCTCTAGCAAATAGGCAGTCGTTTTTTCAATACCGTTATTGCGATGCGCTACAAGAGATATGATAATCATAATGAATATAGAGGTTCCGCCAATCAAAGCCGTTGCATCTGATCCTCGTAAATTAAAAGCATAGAGTGCAGCCACATCCAAACCAAAGAGGATCGGCACCATAGCTGCAATCCATCCTTTCGTTTTAGCAGAAAGGGAAGAATGAACTGGCAGGTCTTCCTGCTCATTGCGATCACTTACTACAACCGTTTCGTTTTCTACTGTTAACTTCCCAAGAGCCATATCTCTTTTCAATAACCAATAAGCAGAACTTACCGTTACCACTCCCATTACAATCAACAAGGGGATACTTGCATTTACTACCTCCTGTACTGGAATACCTGCTGCTGCAGCTGTCAATTTTGGTGCACCTTGAATCACTAAATCCCCGGATAAAGCAATTCCATGCCCAAACAAGTTCATAGCAACTGCAACCCCCATAGCTGGTAAGCCTACGCGGCGACTGACTGGCAGCAATACAGCACCCATAAGTGCTGCTGCTGGTGAAGGCCAAAAAAAGAAGGAAATAATCATCATGAACAATCCGATGATCCAATATGCCATACCAGGAGTGCGAATGATCCTTGCAAAAGGTTCTACCATAATTTCGTTGACCCCTGCATGAAGCAGGGCTTTGCTCATTGCTACGATGAGAGAAATAATCAAAATCGTACCTGACAGTTCATTGATTGCATACACAAAGCTATTAAATATCCCAATCACAGCTTGATTTAATGTTCCTGTTGCCACATAGCCCATTAAGAATATCCCAATAATGCAAATCAAACTTGTATCTCTGCGCATTGCCATAGTAAGGATAATCAAGAGGATAAAACTAGTGAAAATCCAATGTAAAGAAGTCAGTTCAAACATGAAACTTCCCCCTCTAAATTCAGTACTATGACAGTGTATGCAAATGATAGGAAAAGAGCTACTAAAAGACTGCTGCCACCAAACATAAAGCTCAGTTCTGCCTATTGCAAAACTGAGCTTATACGATATTGATTAAATTATTATCTGCATTGAAAAATGCGACATAATCACTCCACAAGCAAACAATAAAATCACTCTATTTACTTTTGATTTGGTTTGTTATTCTCATGCAAGTTACTATGAGAATAACCATACATCCCATAAATGACTAAACCAATCGCACTCCAGATAAAAAACCGAATCCAAGTTGCAAAGGCCAAATTATACATGATATAAAAACAACAAAGTACTGCTAATGTAACAACAATATTTACTGCAGGACAGCGGAAGGGACGTTCCATATCCGGCTTGGTTTTACGAAGAACAACGACTCCAATCGTGGCTATGACAAAGGCAAACAAAGTACCAATGCTGCACATCTCAGCAACAATGCCAATCGGGGTGAAACCGCTGATGAGGGCAACACCAACACCCACTATGATGGTGATTACATGAGGAGTCCGGTATTTCTCATGAATTTTTCCAAGAGCCGATGGGATGAGTCCATCCCGAGACATGGTGAAAAATACCCTGGTTTGTGCATACATCATAACTAATAATACCGTAGAAAGTCCACAGATTGCACCCGTACCAACTAATGCCGAACCAAAATTATAGCCAAGAGTTCGCAGAACATAAGCTACCGGTTCTGCATTATTTAATTGATAATAGGGCACGACTCCTGTCATGACGGCAGCTACAGCAATGTATAAAACAGTACATACGGCTAAGGATCCTATAATCCCAATAGGCATATCCCGCTTAGGATTACGGGTTTCTTCGGCAGCAGTAGCAATCGAATCAACACCAAGATAGGCAAAGAATATAACTGCCGCCCCTGCAGAAACACCAGCAAAACCAAAAGGCATAAACGGCGTCCAATTCGCAGCATCCACCTTAGGACCAGCCATTAGCAAAAATATAAAAATCGCACCCAGTTTTATAGCTACCAATACCCGATTTACTGTTACACTTTCTTTAACCCCAAGCACTAATAAAAACGTCATAAACAACGTGACTAAAACGGCGGGCAAATTCACAATACCTCCATCTGCCGGAACCGCTGTTAATGCCAGGGGTATCTCAATTCCCCCTGATTTGAGCAGCCCAACGGTATAAGCTGACCACCCACCGGCAACAGCACTGGCTCCTACAGAATACTCCAATACCAGATTCCAGCCAACCAGCCAGGCAATACCTTCACCTAAAGCCGTATAGGTGTAAGTATAGGCGCTGCCGGCAATAGGAACCATGGAAGCAAGTTCCGCATAAGCAAGACATACAAAAGCACAAGTAATCCCCGATAAAACAAAGGATAGCATAATACCAGGTCCAGCATATTTAGCAGCTGCTACGCCAGTTAAGACAAAAATCCCTGTACCAATAATTACACCAATTCCAATTAATATAATATCTAAGGCTCCCATGGTCTTTTTAAGAGAATGTGTCTTGGCTTCGTGCTCCATGATCGTAATACTTTTCGTACGAAAAATATCCATTGGTCATCCTCCTACTAAATAAAATTCTTCTAGAGATATAACTTCCAGGTTTATTGATCCTTTCCTGCATTTCTTTCCATCCTAAAGTTAGCTCTATTTGGAAAAGTAATACCTTTTCAAATAGAGCTATAAAATGACTCGACTAATTCCTTTTTATTATGAAAGGGGTTTAAAGCGGGCTGTAAAGAAACGCAATACCGGCGGTTCATAAATCATCTCTAATCCAGCAATTTGATTACGATTTTGATACAGTTCAATTACAGAATCCGCGACTACATCCATATGAGCGTAGCTATACACACGGCGAGGAATGGTTAAGCGCACGAGTTCTAATTTGGGATAGTAATGATTCCCTGTTTTAGCATCCCGCCCTGCTGATATAATCCCGCGTTCCATAGAGCGTACTCCTGAAAGAATGTAAAGCTGAGCAGCCAAGGCCTGAGCCGGAAATTGCTCCTGAGGAATATGGGGTAAAAATCGTTTCGCGTCAAGAAATACTGCATGACCGCCAATTGGCTTTACAATGGGTACGCCAGCCTGATCCAATTTTTCACCTAAATAGCGCACTTGTTCTACACGGTGTTTAATATAGTAATAATCGATTGATTCGCGTATGCCGCGAGCCATTGCTTCCATATCCCGACCAGCCAGACCGCCATAACTGGGCATTCCTTCGAATAGTACAACTAGCTGCGTAGCTTTTTGAAATAGTTCTTCATCATTTAGTGCCAAGAATCCGCCAATGTTTACTAAGCAGTCTTTTTTACCGCTCATGGTAGCTCCATCACCATAGCTGAACATTTCTTTTACAATTTCTCCGATGGATTTATCTTTGTACGCCTCTTCTCTTTCTTTAATAAAGTACGAATTTTCGATACAGCGAGTAGCGTCAAACATGATTTTTATGCCATGTTTTTTGGTAATCTCTCGTACTGCACGAATGTTTTCCATACTAACCGGCTGACCGCCTGCCAGGTTTACCGTTACCGCTACGCAGATGTAAGGAATTTTGTCACCGCCTACCCGATCGATTAAATCTTGCAGTTTCTTCAGATCCACATTGCCTTTGAAAGGATCTTCATTCTGGGAATCATGAGCTGCATCGACAATCACATCCACAAAGCTAGCACCATTTAATTCTTGATGAGCACGAGTAGTGGTAAAATACATATTTCCAGGGACATAATCACCAGGTTTAATTGCTATTTGCGATAAAATATTTTCTGCACCCCGCCCTTGGTGAGTAGGTACCACATAGTTAAAACCATACACTTCACGAACTGTTTTTTCTAATTCAAAAAAATTAACACTGCCGGCATAGGCCTCATCTCCAAGCATCATGCCAGCCCATTGATTATCACTCATTGCATTAGTGCCGCTGTCAGTCAATAAATCAATATAACATTCCTTGGAATTTAATAAGAATGTATTATATCCGGCGCGTTCAATTGCCGCTTCTCGTTCTTTTCGAGTCGTCATTCGAATGGTTTCCACCATCTTGGTCTTGTACGGTTCTGCCATAAATTTACGTTCCATAATCCAATCATCCCCCTTGAAATCATTTCATTTTTTTAGTAATACCTCATCTGCATCTTTGCTCTTTCTTACTCTAAAATAGCGGTAATCCCACTATAATTAGATGCAAAAAGTGTGCCAAGTTCCAAAGCACGATGGTACTTGGAGTGGCACACTCAAGATTCTATGATTTGGCAATCTTTTATTGTAAGAAAGTTTCCAATAGTGCAAAAAGTTTCCGTTTGTTTCTCCAGTCTGTGTTAAATGCAAAGGGAATGTTACATGATTTAATCATTGGCTAAATTATATTTGCGCAGCTTCTTTAATACCGCCGTATGAGATAAATCCAAGACAGAACCAACCCGCCGGGAAGAACGATATCGTCTTAGCGTTTCCTTTAAAATAGCGCGTTCCGCCTCAGCCAGGCGTTCTTTCAAACTCTGATAGGTCTCAAATTGTATGGTTGATAAGGGATTGGCTGTCGCTGCAATTCTCCCCAGACAGATGTGTTCCGGACGAACCTTAGAACCCTCTACCAGATTTACTGCCCGCTCAATCACATTCTCCAGTTCCCGTACATTGCCAGGCCAGTTATACTGCTCCAGCCGTTCTAACGCCTCTTTACTAAAACCATTCACTGGACGACGCATTTTATCCGCAAAACGCTGTAAAAAATACTCAGCTAACAAACCAATATCCTCTGGGCGCTCCCGCAACGGAGGAATCGTAAGAGGAATTACATTTAAACGGTAATACAAATCTTCCCGGAATGCTCCACGAACTACCATATCCTCCAAATTGCGGTTGGTAGCCGTAATGACACGTACATCTACCGCGACTTCACGAGAACTGCCCAAACGTCGTACCCGCCGTTCCTGAAGTACCCGCAATAATTTCACCTGCAAATGCACTGACATTTCTCCTATTTCATCTAAAAATAGAGTACCGCCATTGGATAATTCAAAAAGTCCTGGCTTTCCCCCTTTGACTGCTCCCGTAAAAGCTCCTTCCTCATAGCCAAATAGTTCACTCTCCATTAATGTTTCTGGAATGGCAGCACAATTAATCGGCACGAAAGTGCCTTGAGATCTTCCAGAGCCGCTATGCAGTGCCCTTGCAAAAAGCTCCTTGCCAGTTCCCGTCTCTCCCCGTATCAAAACAGTGGAGTCACTTAATGCATATCTGCGGGACTGCAGAATCAGTTCTTTCATGACCATGCTGTCACAGGTAATATCACCAAAATCCACAGGCAGGGATGCTGTCATCTTTTTTACCAGTTCTCTGACATCCCCAATATCACGGAGCACTATTACGACACCAATTACCTCATGATTCGTATCCTTAAGAGGAACGGTACTAATCACACAATAGCTGCTGATGCATTCAATAAACATTTCTTGATCTTTATAAGAGCAGCCCGTTTTTAACGTCTCTGCCACCAATGCATTCCAGGAGGAATTCTCTATGGATTGTCCAATCATTGTTCCTGGAGAAATCTTTAGGATGCGGGCAGCGGCAGCATTACATTGAATAATACTGCCATCACAATTCACTACTAAAATTCCATCCCGGACGGAAGTTAAGACAGCATCAAGCTGTTCCACCCGTTCTTTTGAAGGCATAAAGCGGGTTATCTCCACACTATGTACATCATCTACCCTTTCGAGTGCCTCAATCAGTTCTTTCGCGTCCTTTTGAAGCATACTCTGGCACTCTAAGAATACAGCCCCTTGCTCCACTTCAATGGTTACGATGTTAATTTGGCGTTCTTCCAGAATGATGCTAATATCGCGAACTAACCCAATGCGGTCACTACAAGGCATGCGCAAACGCAAGCTTCTCACTCCCCTTTATCACATGTAGCTGGATCGGTATTAGCTGATTTCAACAAAATTTTTACGCCAGAAATCAAGTATTTTTTTATTCTTCAGCCAGTTTTCATCGGAATTAATAATTACTACATTACAGATTTCTAACATCCCCTTGACGTCTTCGTCATAGGAATATAATCTTTTCTCAATATTGCTGTCACTCCGACTATATATTCTTTGCCTGCATTCATCTTTCGAAGCAAAAACTCCCACTAATAAAACCTTTTCATTAAAGCGCTTTTTCAATTGTCTGGCACCATGAACATCGACTACAATTGACCTCGTTTGCTGGTTTTCTACTACTTCATGGATAGTCTTCAGATTGGATGCATACAGATTTCCGCTATATTCAGTAACTTCCAGCAACTCCCCCTTCTCTTTCATCCCAAGTATTTTTTCACGTGTAGTAAAATGATAATGCACACCGTCAACTTCGCTCTTTCTTGGTTTTCTCGAGGTAAAAGTAATAATAGGGGCAGCACCCACATATTTTTGTATCGTTGTTTTCCCTGATCCACTAGGACCTGTAAATGAAATAATCGAAAACATGATTCACCCCCGGATAGTATAAACTCATCATACTTTATATATATTCTTTGAGAATGGAATATATATTTTTTTATGAGAAAAACACTTCAAGATGTCTCCTTCTATACCAAAAGGTAGAAGGAAGATTCTTTTTTATTATCGAACTATATTAAGTCATTATAATACTATTTTTGACATTCTGCCTAAATCTAGTCTACCTAGGAGGAAACTCATGCCAAAAGCCTACAAAAAAAGAGTTCGTAAAAATGATAAAGTGAATAAGGCTATTTGGCCTCAAATAAACAGTAGTACTGTTGCTGCCAGAATACTGTCTGCGATTCGCACCACCCCATTGGGAATTATACTGATCGCCGGAATCGCATTCTTTCATCTTGATGATCTGCCAGGTTCCTTTCTCTCTGCCATACCTACCATCTCTTATATGATACTTCTTTTCGGAATTGCAATTACCTCCTGTTTTAATCGCAGCCGTGCATTTTTTATCTTATTGATTCTATTTTTAAGTCAATTAGGAATGTCCATTCCAATTCCCACACATTTAGATCATGTTTTTGCCCTGCATGGTATTTACTTAACAGTTAGTTTGCTGCTTCCTTTAAATTTGCTTTTTTTTGCCTCTTGGTCAGAGCGAGGAATTTTATCAAGCTGGGGAAAAAGATGCTTTTTATTCATTTTTCTTCAAGTGGTGTTTGTTATGGGTTTGGTGTTATCAGGAGATAGAGAGCTTTTCAATGAAATCGGTAAAAAACTGTTTGCTTTTTCTTTTATGCCGGAGACACCCATTCCTGATGCTGCTCTAGCTGCTTTTTTGCTGTCAGGCATTTTACTATTGGCCAAGCGCCGAAGAAATACTATCCACTTTAGAACCACTATTTTTGGCGTCTTAGCAGCAGTCGCATTTGCCCATCATTTTCATGCCGCCCAGATTGCAATTCCCTTCTTTTATACTGTTGCCGGATTAATGATCATCGTGTCTGTGATTCAAGACTATTATGCTAAAGCCTATTTAGACGAACTTACAGATTTACCCTCACGCCGCTCCCTAAACGAAGACATGCTGAAACTTGGCAGCCACTATACCATTGCAATGGTCGATGTCGACTTTTTCAAAAAGTTTAATGACACCTATGGACATGATGCAGGTGATGATGTCCTTCGCTTAATTGGTAAGGTTATGAAGAACTTTAAAGGTGGCAAAACCTTTCGATACGGCGGTGAGGAATTTACAGTATTATTCCCTGGCAAAAGCCTCAGTGAAGCAATCCCTTATTTAGAAGTGCTGCGAGAGGAAATCGCAAAAAGTAATTTTGTATTGCGCCAGGATAGTAAACGCAAAAAAAACACCAATAAAAAGCTAAGTGTTACCGTCAGCATCGGCGCAGCAGACTCTAATCATAAAGAAATCAGCCCTGATGAAGTCATTAAATTAGCAGATAAAGCTTTGTATCGAGCTAAAGAAAATGGCCGCAATTGCGTCAGTCAATGACAACAGAGCAAATAGAACGATTTAACCGCAGAAACGCAGAGGACGCTGAGGGGATTTTTAACCCTATCTATCTTTTCTCTGTGTTCTCTGCGTCTCTGCGGTTCCTTTTT
>DJJR01000070.1:2535-35969 GCA_002434245.1 Pelosinus fermentans | reverse complement strand
TCCCCATTTCTTTCTTTTTTTGCTGGAAGCTACCCGACTGGAAGTCGGGGGTTTTTACCTCGCGCATTGAAAATAAAAATAAAATTAGAGGCAGAAGTTTTCAAAGTGAAAAAATCTGCCTCTAGTTTATCCAGTCAGCAAGTTCTTGTTATTATCGTTTAAAAGTACTATCTCTTTTTTCGAATTATAAACGACTATATACATTCTGTCAATAGATCTTTGCTTTTTATTTTACTTCTTCAGATATAGATTATACCTAACAATCATTATATACGATTTTGATTTGCTATATGCAATTGAAAGTTCACCACCAATAACATGAGCTAATAAAACAACTACTACGGTATGTAAATTAGGAGTTAAATAATTAGACATTACGCTAATAATTGATTCGATCTCACTGATAAGACCTGTTTCTTCCTGAACTTCCCGTCTTGCAGCTGTTAGAAAATCTTCATCAAATTCAATAAATCCACAAGGCAAACACCATAACCCTTCTTTAAAGCTGCCATGAGCTCGTTTGCCTAAAAGTACTTTTTCATCCTTTACCAACAAGACGGATACCGCTGGCGAAGGATTTTCATAATGAACAAAGCCACATGCAGGGCAACTATCTCTTTCTCTTCCACCCGCTTCTTTTTTCACACATTTTTCACCGCATACTGAGCAATATCGATTACACAAAGAATTTCTTTCTTGAAAATTATATGCTGAAAAAACCTGTTTTACTTTCATACTTGCAAATCTCCTTATCACGACTCCTGGTCATCTACTTTTGCCACTTTGCAGCACTCCAACAGGGCATAGATAACTGCAAATCCCCGTCCTCCTTTAGCCATACACCAAAGATCCCCAGCCAAAAAAGGCGAAAGCAGATACCCTGCAAAAAATCCATATCGTATGGGGACTGAATTTACTGAACGCTGCCTCTTTAATCAAATTTGTATCGTTTCCGATTAATGCAGGTAGCCAAATAATCTCCAGCAAATTGCACACCTTGAACAAGAATAACTAGCGTTACAATGGTGGCCAGCATAATATCATCTCGGTATCTCATATACCCAAATCGTATAGCAAGACTCCCCAGACCTCCTGCACCAATCGCTCCTGCAACCGCCGTCATGCCAGTAATTCCGATAACAGCAATCGTTAGACCACGGATAAGAGATGGCAAAGCTTCTGGAATTAATACTTTTGTAATAATGGTGAAAGGATTTGCTCCGATAGCCATCGCAGCTTCAACTTTACCAAAGCTGACTTCCTTAAGGCTATTCTCAATAATTCTTGCAATAAAAGGCGCTGCACCAATGGATAAGGGAACAATAGCTGCTGTTGCCCCCAATGTCGTCCCCACAATAAATCGAGCCAAAGGAAGCAGCACAACAATTAAAATAATAGAAGGAAAGGATCGTACCACATTAATAATGGTACCTAATACTTTATTAATTCTAGGCGATTCAAGAATGTTCCCCTTTTCAGTAGCAACTAATATAATTCCCAAGGGCAATCCAAGAATCAAGGCAATAAGAGTCGATAATAATACCATATAAAGAGTTTCGCCAAGACCAGTAAACAATAGGTCTAATACATCATCATTCAAATGCCCTCTCCCTCCTTATATACTCTTTTTTCTTGGAACCCTTGAAGAATGCTAATAAAGCGTTTAGCAGTATCACTTTCAGGATTTAAAAAGAACTTTTCCACTACTCCTGTTTCAACTATTTTTCCATGCTCAATAACAGCCATATGATTGCAAATATGTTTTAAGACGTCTAATTCATGGGTAATTAAAACAATGGTTAACCCTAATTTTTGATTGATATCTTTTAATAATTCTAAAATGGAATAGGTTGTTTGAGGATCAAGGGCCGAAGTAGCTTCATCACTAAGCAGCACACTCGGTTCATTAGAAAGAGCACGTGCAATACCGACTCTTTGCTTTTGTCCTCCGCTGAGCTGCAATGGATATGCCTTGGACTTATTCGCTAAACCAACCAGCTCCAGAATCTCTTCTACTCGAGTTTTAATTTGTTTTTTAGGGTAATTCGAAACCTGTAACGGAAAAGCTACATTTTCAAATACTGTTTTCGCATCTAATAAGTTGAATTGCTGAAAAATCATCCCGATCTTTCTTCTTGCCAATTGTAATTCTTTTTTATTCATAGCAGTAATATCTTGACCCGCAATCATTATTTTTCCGGAATCAGGTTCTTCTAAACGATTTAAGCAGCGAATTAGAGTTGATTTTCCTGCGCCACTAAAGCCGATAATACCAAAGATATCCCCCTGCTGAATTTGCAGATTTACATTTTCCAGTGCAACGGTTTTGGAACTGGGTGTTATATACATCTTGCTTAATTCTTGAATCCTTATCATTTGTATTCAACTCACTTTACCAACAATGATGTAATCTCCATAATCTAAACCAAAAGCCAAGTTCCCATAATTAGAAACTTGACCACTGATTCTTATTCATTCTTAGTATTAATTATCCTCAAACAGAGCCGTACTAATATATCTTTCACCTGTATCCGGGAGTACAGCAACGATCAGCTTACCTTGGTTTTCCTGACGACTGGCAATCTGCAGCGCTGCAAAAGCACTTGCTCCTGATGAAATGCCTACGAGAATTCCTTCTTCTCTTGCTAATCGCTGAGCAATTTCTAACGCTTCTTCATTCTTGACTTTATAGATCTCATCTACAATATCCAGATTCAATACATTCGGTAAAAATCCAGCACCAATCCCTTGAATTTTATGAGGTCCCGGCTGGCCTCCCGAAAGAACAGGAGAATCAAAAGGCTCTACAGCCACAATTTTAATATTGGGATTCCGTTTTTTTAGATTTTCACCTACACCAGTGATTGTACCACCAGTACCCACGCCTCCCACGACAATATCAACTTTTCCATTCGTATCCTCCCAAATTTCTTCTGCGGTTGTAGCTCGATGAATTTCAGGATTTGCAGGATTATTAAATTGCTGAGGTACAAAAGAATTTGGAATTTGAGCTGCTAATTCTTCTGCTTTACGTACAGCACCTTTCATTCCCTCAGCGCCCGGTGTCAGTACCAATTCAGCACCGTAAACCTTAAGTAAGCTGCGTCTTTCTGTACTCATTGTTTCTGGCATGGTTAAGATTAAACGATATCCTCTGGCTGCTGCAATAAGGGCCAAAGCAATCCCTGTATTACCACTGGTTGGTTCAATGATTACAGTATCTTTTTTTATTAGGCCTTTTTCTTCTGCATCTTTGATCATACTAAAACCGATACGATCTTTGATACTGCCGCCTGGATTGAATAATTCAAGTTTCACGACAACTTCAGCTGCCGTTCCCTCTGCCACTCGATTCAACTTTAGCAAAGGTGTCTGACCGATTAAATCTGTTACGCTATTTGCAATTTTGGACATATATACCACTCCTTTTTTTTTAGGCCTGCAGCTCGCTTTCATCAATATAGGAAAAGGCATCCTTGTCATACCACTCTTCAAAGTAAGGAAGATGAACATTATCTTTTAAATTGCGATTAAAAGAAGGATTCCGCAGTATTCTGGCTAAACGTCTGGCAAATTCGTAAATTCCAGTGTAGCCTAAGAATAGTTGACTTTGGTGAAACAAAGGTATTACTGGAATTCCTTGTTTGGCAGCCCACACATTCGTATTCACATGACCAACATATAAGTCCGGCTTTAAATTGTGATTTAGATTTGCCTGTTCAAAAGGTTGACCTGTTGCAACATTAAAAGGAATTTGTGTAATAATATCCTGTTCACCGAGCATTTCATCGGCAAATTGATCATAATGATATGCTCTTAGTCCGATAATCTCAAACCCCAAATAATGTAATAGTTCTGCATTGGCAACAACGCGAATTTCACCACCGCCAATTAATACTCTCTTCCCTTTGAATATATCTCTAAAGGGAGCAATGGCTTCTTCTAGCTGTTTTACTTCTTGATCAATAAAACGCTGAGCAGCCTCTTCAGCTCCAAAGAATTTAGCAATATCTAAAATCCATCGATTGGTATATTTAACACCAATGGGAATCGTACGAAGAATAAAAGGAATATCATATTTTTCTTTTAAGTGCTCTACAAAATAATCATCATGAGTAGCACAAATGCTTACATTTAAAGCAGCTTCAGTGGCTTTTTGAAAATCATTTGGATGAGCATAACAAGGAAGAATATTTAATTCCAAGTCAATTGCTTTCAATAAACGGACTAATTCATACTCATCAATACGACTCATAGAAGATACATTCAATACATTAACTGTGCGACTTGTGCGGTACTTTTCTTGCAATGCTTCTAATTCACTTTTTTCATCCTGAACGATTTTCTCGTGAGGAACTAAGTTACGAAGTATGCCATGATAGACAGCATCATAAGCACTGGCCATGATCTTGGTCTTAAATCCTTCGCAATGAACAGGGACGATTTTGGCTTTGACTTCCTTTTGTGCCTGCTCAACAACTCCATCAATGTCATCACCAATAATCGCTGGTACGCAGCTATTTACAATGATAATCGCACTGGGGCGAAACTCCTTTTCTGCATGCAATATAGCTTCTCTTAGCCTAGACTCTCCCCCTTGGACAACCTCGTTTTCCCCCATATTTGTATTCACCCATAGAAGTCCTCGGGCACTGCTATCCCGTAGTTTTTGAAACCCCTTATTCACACCGGCCTGGGCCAGGCTAGCACCGCCGCAGCCAACAGGACCATGAACAATGACGACAGCATCTCGAATGGTATTGATAATTGCCAAGCTTAGATTCAGTTGACACCCTTGGGTTTGGGAAAACTTTCTTTTAATCCCATTCAGGCATCCTTTTTTAGACTTCTCTACTAAATTTCCACAAGAGCCACCATATGCATTACAAGCCCGCAATCGTTCTTCCCGCACAGGTGGTGCTTTTTCTTTAATATAATCCATATAAAAATCCTCCTCTTATCTGCTTCCTACTAATAATCCTATGACATCTTCAATTAAACGTAAGGATCCGCTATAGCCTAAATAGGCACGATCCAAAACAACCCGGTTGGATATGGGATAGGATACACTTAAATGAGCAGCTCCTAGGCTATCGGCAAATTCTCTGTCCAAGCTGCTGCCAAAAACAAATGCTGGACTAAAAGCATTAAAATAGCGATTATTATTATTACGCGGCCATGCTTTATTAAAATGTTTGCTTACATTGGAAGTATCCGTATCAAACACCACTTTGGGAGTGACACCGGATGAAAACGCAGTAAATTTCTCTGCGACCAGCTTTTCCTCATCTTCGGAAAGAATATCTGTAATTACAACTAATTCCGGCAGCCATCCTAAATCATCAGCAATAAATCTTGTTAGTGCTGGAGCATAATTTGCATCTGCAACCACTACGCTATAACGCTGAAAATCCAAATCATTGTATACATCAGCCAACCGTTCTACATAGCTGTAATAACGGGCTTTTTCTTCTGCTATTACATTTGAAACCAGCAGCTCATCAACCCCTAGCGCTTTGCCTACTGTCTCTAAGAACTCTTTTGTACCAGCAGGACCAATCGGCAAGTTTGCAACAATATAGGGCACGTCATGAACTTCTTCAAATATTTTCGCCGATTTAACTCCATAGACGTCAGATACCACAATATTAAAATGAGCTTCACCAGCTTGTTTTAAATTTTCAATGGTTTCTCCTTCACCAAAAAAGGTATTTACTTTGTATCCTAATTTTTGAATTAAATCCTTTAATACATTTAAGTTTCCCTTCCAAAATACATCTTGGATAGGAACCAAACCGAATAAGTTTACAATCTTTTTATTTTTTACTGGTTTTTTTTCCACAAATTCTCTAAATAATGTGCTCAGAACAATATCATATCCATTGTATGCATTTCCTTTAAATCCCCCTGTTTCAGCTGCAAAAACCGGTTTTCCCTGCTGATTAAATCGTCTGGCTACGGACACTGCATCATCGCCGATAATATCCACCATACACCCTGTAACAACAAAATACAGATCTCCATCAACAATTTCTAATGTACTGGCAATTTGCTCTTCTAATCGCTCTTCACCACCAAATACAATATCTCTTTCATAAACATTGGAACTGGGTAATGCTAGACCAGCACAATATCCGCTTCCCAAGTAGCCAGCAGCGCCGTTTAATGCATTGCCGATATTACCGCCGCAGCCAGCGGCTGCATGAATAATCGAGATCGCTCTCGGCAGTGCTTTTAGCGTTGAAACCGCCCCTCCCATAGTACATAAATAACGTGGTCTGTCGATAAAATTGCTCATATACTTGCCTCCATAATCATTACTATCTGCAAATGGTTCGCATCAATAAGTTAGAAAATACTATTTTCTAACTTATTAAAAAAAGCAAAGAAAATTCTTTTCTATACAGAAAGAACTATCTTTGCCTTCGGCATGGTCTGCCGATCAGTCAACTTCATTATAGATTAAATTTCCTTATTATTTTTCTAGCTAATACCTAATTTAAAAAATAAAAAAGCTAAAGTATTCTGCTAACAGCAAAATACTTTAGCCTTCAGCTTCTCTGATCAGCTAGAATATAATAACATTTATTTCATTATACAGCAATTAATTTTCTTGTCAAGAGTCTTCTTACTGGAAATCTGACAAAACGATAGAATAGATATCTTCAACTAAACGCAGTGCGCCTTGATAGCCAACATAAGAACGATTCAAAGCCAAACGGTCGCTTACTGGCATGGAAACGGATAACTGATATCCATTCACTTCATCCGAAAGTACTCGATCCCATGCACTTCCTAAAATCAATGGTCTGCTGCGAAACTTCATTTTTCGAATATCTTCATGTATGGAGCCGCCATCGCTGTTAAAAACTACATCTGCAGTAATCCCGTCTGCAAAATTTTTAAACTGGGCAGTTATACTGTCTTGATATTCTTCGGAAACACCATCGGTTATATATTGTTTTTCAGGAAGAAGTCCTAAATCATTGATTAAGAATTTGGAAATTCCCAGTGCATAAAAACTATCTGCAATCGTTATAAAACGTCTAGGAAGCAGCCGAGTCTCCAGTAGAACATCTGCTGATCGTTCAATGTAATAATAATACTCCGCTTCATTCTTCTGGATCACTTTTTCAATTCTTTTTTCTTCTACTCCCGCATTTTGTCCTACGGTTCTTAAAAATTTAGCCGTCTCTGTCGGTCCTATGGGTAATACGGGGTAATGTAAGTAAGGCGTGTTAAATTTTTCCTCCAAATGCTGAACATTCTTTAGCCCGACCCAGGGAGAAATCAATACATTTAATTGTGCTTTCGGTACTTTTCCAAGAGCTTCCAATCCTTTTTCTGGACCTGGTCCAAAGATAACATTGGGTGTCAGCCCCAACTGGGCAATCAGACTTTCTATTTCTTTTAAATTCCCAACCCAAAAAGGGTCCTGATAAGGCACAACAGACCAAATGTTAATAAGACCAGGTTCCACGGTATTTGCAGGTTTTAAATATTGGTCAATAATAGCATCCACTACCAGTTCATGCCCAAATAGATTTGTTCCCTTAAAACCACCCGTTTCGGCATAAATAACGGGTTTGCCTTGCTCTTGGAATCGACGAGCTACTTCCCCTGTATCATCGCCAACAATATCAGAGGTACAACCTGTTAATATAACAAATAAATCAGCATCAATGATCTTAAGTGAATTGCCAACAATCTCTTTCAGTCGATCATCACCGCCAAAAATGACTTCTTTCTCACCAATATTGGTACACGGCACTGAATGCCCGCCAACATAGCCAGATCCTTGGCATCCATTTTGAAATCCTAGGGCTCCCCAGAGTTTTTGCCCGCAGCCAGGCCCTGCATGAAGTATGGGAACAGCTCTGTCAATAGCCAGTACAGACTGCAGCGCACCAAGAGAACATACATGTCGTACTTGTTCTGAATACTGGCTCATTATACCACCTCATTTTCTAAGAATATAAAGCTATCTTGTGCCATCCACCAATCTGTATAAGGCATTTTTACTCGCGAGGATAAATTTTTGGCAAGACTGCGATTTGTAAGAGCGTCACTGAGCCGATAACCAAAATCAATGAGTCCGTGGTAACCAAAAGCACTAAACTCGTCAGCAACCATTACGGAAGGTATTCCCAATTTTGTTGCCCATACCGTAGAGCCGCCATGACGTGCTACATATAAATCAGGTTTTAGTCGATTCAATAAATTAAGTAATTCATAATTTTGCTGATCCCCCACACTAACAGGTATATCGACTTCCTGACTTGCCAATAGTTCTGTAGACGCCGGAGTTTTCCCATTATCATACTGAGGATCAAAATGCCATGTGGCCCCCCATATCACTTTTATCCCAAGTTCTTGAATGGTTCTAATATAATTATGACCAAAGCTAGGTCCCATGCCAACAACGGCTGTATGTCCCTGGAGTTTTTCCCTGATTTCTGCTAGATCAGAAGCAATCTTCTCTTTTTCTTCCCGAATATAAGCCTCTACTTCTTGCTCCTTGCCAGTTACTGCACCCAATCCCCGCAACCAACTATCCATTCCTACAATTCCATGAGGCTGCAAGGTTTTTACATAAGGAACTCCATAATGTTCTTCCAATCCATTGCCGATATAACTGCCTAATGTTCCACAAATACTGATGGTTGCAGCAGACTCGGACATCTTTGATAGTTCTTCCACCGTACTGTATGGTGCCACAAATACAGGCTCCAAGTCAAATCGTGCAAGAGTTTCAACAATTTGTTTTCGGGCACTGCCGCTAAAATTGATCATATTGACTTTGTTTGTCCTTCGCTGAGGGGGTTTTACAATTTTCGTCAAGATTGCATGAAACGCCGCATCAAAACCAGATGCCCATATCTTAGATTTAAATCCTTCACAAAACACCGGCGCTAAGGGAATAGGAATTTCCTCTTCTAATTCATCAAGGACACTCGTAATGTCTTCCCCTATAATTCCTGACACACAAGAAGTTGTCACAAAAATCGCCTTGGGATTAAACCGCCGATATGCTTCTCGTATAGCCTCTTTAAGTTTAGCTACGGCACCGAACACAGTATCTTCCTCTACCATGTTCGTGTTAATCACATTGATATTTCTATGTTTCCAGTTTCTAACCTTTTCGCCCCATTTATTTTGTGTATTACTGTAAACACTATCTGCCGCACAACCGATTGGCGCATGAACAACAATAGCAGCATCTACAATTCTCGAAAGATACCCTTGCGCACAACCGGAGCTGCAAGCGCTGGACTGGCTAAAGCATCTTTCCTTATTCTTTAAAGAGCAACTCGATGCTTGCGCAGCAAGTTCTTTGATAGACCCTTGGTATCCCGTCACCGACCCTAAGCGATTTTCCCGAATAGCAACTTCAGAAATGTTTAAATTGATCGACATTAATACTCACCATCCTTAAAATTTCTACTAGATTACAAATTTATTAATGAGTCATTTTTCAAATCACCCTACCTTATCAACTCTGCACTGTTCGCAATCTCGCACCTGCTGCCGGTCTAATTGGCAACGTTTTCTCATTTCGTTAATTTCTTGTTCGCTCACTTGAAAATTTTCTGCAAAGCGGCTTCCAGTAGCAGGAATAAGCGGAATAATATTAATAATGAAAACCCCCAGCTCTTTCATTTTTTTTACTACATCTGGGATATGCTGATCGTTAATGCCTTTTAACATGACAATATTGATCTTTATCAATACACCATGAGCAACCAGATACTCAATACCTGCTAACTGCTGTTCATAAAGCAGCTGCGCTGCTTCTAATCCTTCATATTTCTGCCCTTCGTAGAGTATAAATTTATAAATTTGCGCACCGATCTGAGGGTTCACGGCATTTATGGTAACGGTTACATGATGAATTCCCAACTGAATAATCTCTGATGCATATTTTGCTAATAATAAACCATTTGTAGATAAACAAAATACAATGTCCGGATCTATTTTTTGTATTTTTTCTATGGTTTCTTTTGTCTGCTGCCAGTCCGCTAAGGCATCTCCCGGACCTGCAATGCCTACCACGCCAAGTTCTGCGATTTTGCCTTTTACGCTACGATAGTTTGCGACAGCAAGAGCAGGAGTTAAGCTTTCGCTCGTTACGCCAGGGCGGTTTTCATTGATGCAATCAAAGCTGCGATTACAATAATTGCACTGCATATTACACGTCGGTGCAACTGGCAAATGCATCACAGCAAACTGTTGATGCACTTCTACAGAATAGCAGGGATGTTTTTGTGTCTGTTCTAAAATATGAAGGGGAATATTGCTAAAGCAAGGATTTTTCATTGTATCACCTCATTTACTTTTACTGTTTATTTAACTAGCATCAATATCAAATATTTTTCCTGAATTTAGTATAAAATTAGGATCAAAGGCCTTCTTTAAATTCTTCATAAGTTCAAGCTCTTCTGGCTGTATTACGGAACGCAAAAAATACTTGCGTTTAAAACCGATTCCATGTTCTCCTGATAATCGCCCACCAAGAGAATAGGTAACAGCGTACAACACCTCTCTGAATTCCTTAAGCTTATTCTCCCATTCCTCTATCGGCACTGTCCCAGGCAAAATACGCAAATGCAGATTGCCATCACCAGCATGCCCTGCTATCCGAAAGTCAAATTGAAAAGAAGTGGCTAATGATTCTAAGTTTTGAATAAACGGGGTAATAAGATCTACTGGCACAACTAGATCTTCTGATGCTCCTATAGGCTCATCTACTTCAAGTGCCTTCCCCCACTGTCTGCGCCCCCGCCAGATAGCTTCTCCTTCTATTGACCTGATATCCAGACAATTGTGTAAACTGCAAAGTTCTTAAGTATAGTTCCTTGAATCTTACATCTTCTTGGTTTTGAGCCTCTAACTGAATTAGCAAAACATCTCCAATGCATTTTTTTCTGCTAGTAATGCTTCCACCAGAGTAACAGCTGCAGCTAGATTTGGGAATATCGCTAAGAAGTTTGGCAATAAAGGAGCAAGTTTTTGTAATTTAAGTGTAATTTTAGTAATAATACCCAGCGTCCCTTCTGATCCGGCAATCAGTTTAATTAAGCTGTATCCAGTAGAGTTCTTTTTCAACCGCCCTCCCAGAGTAAGAATTTTCCCTTGCGGAGTCACGATCTCCAACTCGTAGATTTGATCAGCGGTCACGCCGTACTTAACCGCTTTATTTCCTCCAGCATTAGTAGCAACATTTCCTGCAATTACACAATCGTCGCTGCTGCAAGGATCTCCAGCATATAATAGACCATGTCTTTTCGCTTCATTTTGAATATCTAAAGTTCGAACAGCAGCTTCCACGATCATATATTTTGCTGCAATATCTACATGAATAATGCGATTCATACGAACTAAATCAAGGAGGATGCCCCCCTTTAACGCCACAGCACCTCCCGCAAGACCGCTTCCTCCCCCTCTAGGCGTAACCGGTATTAAATGTTTATTCGCTAATTTCATTATTTCAGCCACTTCTTGGGAGCTTCCTGGCAGGCCACGATTTCAGGGTAACGTAAGATATCTTTCCTTGTACCCGCATATAAGCATAATGATCCAAAATTGCCGATCCTGATAATACATGCTCTACACCAACAATAATCTGTAATTTAACAATTATATTCGATGTTACTTTTTTATAATTAGACATTTTAATCCTAACCTCCTAAAGCAGCTCTCATGTCTATCCAGCAAGCCTTCTTTATATGCCCGCTCCATCAGTCCCTTCAAATTCATGAATGCGTCTTTTTTCTGTTTTCTCCAAATGATCCACTTGCCCACTATCTAAACGAATGATCAGCTGACCATAACGAATATCTTGCAGTTCTGTTAATATCCGTACGCAAAGAGGATGTTTCTCTTTAGGCTTCTCAATTTTCACATAATTTCCCTGGCGGCTCTTGGCTGTAATCGTAAATCTTTCTGTTTTCTCCATTTTAACAACATATCCATCTTGTACTGATACGATCAAAAATCCACTATAAGCAGTGTGTAAAAAATAATTAATAATTTCTAAAACTTGAATTGGCTGAGATTCGGTAGAATTAGGTTCCTTTTTAAGGTATGTCGGCATACAGATCCCTCCTAATTTTAAGTGCGATTTTGTTATATTACATAAAATAAAAAAGGCAAAGAACGTTCCTGAAAGGAAACTTCTTTGCCTTTAGGTTTCACCTAATCAGCACTATGAGCTACGAGTGCAGCTGGAGAAAAAGAATTTAACGATTTACGATAATGGCACTAATCAGATCCTCGATCAGCCGCAAACCGCCCTGGTAGCCAGTATAACCTCGGTCAATTACGGCTCTATTGGATACAGGAAAACTGATACTTAAATGAGCAGCACCTAACTCTTGTGCCAATGGGCGATCTAATGAGCTGCCAACAACAAATGCAGGTGATAATGCATTTACATATTTTCCATATCGCGTTTGGCTGCCTTCCCAATGTTCTTTAATACTTTTTGCAATATCTGTCAAATCACCTTTGAAAATAATTTTAGGTATACGTCCTGATTTCAGACTCGATAATCGATTCACTATGCGCTCTTGTTGCTCCTCCATTAATGTATCCGTAATGACGATTACCTGTGGCAGCCATCCGAAATCATTTTCAAGAAAGGCAGTAATGGCCGTTGCATAATTAGAGTCTCCCACTACAGCTGCATATCGCTGCAAATCCATATCATTGTAGCAATCAGTTAGGGGTTCAAGCAGTTTATAATAGCGTTGATTTTCAGTAGTAATAACCGCTTCAATCAATTCCTCACTTAGACCTAACGCTTCACCAACCCTTCGCAGAAACAAATCACTCGCACTAGGTCCAATCGGCAGGGGGCTCACTACATAGGGAATTCCATGTACTTCCTGGCTGATCTTAGCAGCTTGCCAGCCAAATACATCGGAAACCACGATATTGAGCTGGGCACTGCTTGCATGACGAATTCCATCAAGATGATCATCCATCGTAAAGAATGTGTTTACTTCCAGTCCCAATCTGCTTAAAAGCTGGCGTAGCCCTTCTAAATTACCTCGCCAAAAGACATCAAAAGATGGAGCAATACCCCATAGATTGACCCTGCCTTTAACAGTTGCTTCACCACGAGTTACATAATTTTTTAAAATACTTTCAAGAACAATTTCATATCCTAGGTATGAATTGCCCTTAAAGCCCCCTGTCTCAGCAGAGATAATTTGGGTTTCATCATTTTGAAAAGGAGCTATGACAGAATCCACATCATCACCAATAATCTCTGTCACACAGCTCGTTAAGACGACATACAAGTCAGCATCCATTACTTTCAGCGTATTTTGAATCTGTTCTTGAAGTCGATCTGAGCCACCAAAAACAACTTCTCTTTCTTGAACATTCGTCCCAGGTATACTAATACCGCCACAATATCCGCCTACCTGAAGTCCACATCCTCCCATCTGCGTCCAAGCCGTGTTCCCAGCACAACCAGGAGGAGCATGTAATATATGTATTGCTCGCGGCAAAGCCGTAACTGTCGCGATGGCACCTCCTAAGGCACAAGTAAATCGTGGTCTTTCAATAAAATGTTTCATTAGACTTCCCCTTCCGATTGTTTGATATGTGCAAATGGATCTTGTTGATACCAATCTTCAGAATAGGGAAGCTGTACCCATTTACTAATATTTTGATTAAATCCCGGGTTGGTTAGTTGCCTGTATAAACGGCGGGCTAGCTGATAGGCTCCCTGATAACCAACGAACTGCAGTCCGACATTATAAATTACATTCGTTGCAATCCCCAATTTTGCGGCTGTAGAATTGCCATTCATATGCCCAAGAAAAAGATCGGGCTTTACACGGCGTATGAGATTTGCTTCTTCAAAAGGCTGGCAGTTTGCAATATTTAAAGGGAAATCCTTTGCCGTAATCTTACTTAATTTCTCATATTCAGAATCAGCAAATTCATCATGATGAAAGGATCGGACAGCTACTACTTCAAAGCCAAGTTCTGCTAATAAGATAGCCGTAGCCAATGCCCGAAATTCACCAGCGCTAACAAAAACTTTTTTGCCTTTAAAAAATGCTTTAAATTCTTGCAGTGCTGTTTCTAACTCTGCTTCTTCTTCTTCAATGATTTTTTCTACCTGATTTTCTAGTTGAAAAAAGGCAGCTACATTTCTTAGCCATTCACTCGTATTGCCAATACCGATCGGCATATGTTTTAACACAAAAGGAATCCCATATTTCTCTTGCAAATGTTTTAATAAGTAATCATCATGAGTGGGACATGTGCTAATCGAAAGATCTGCATGGGTCATGGCATACATTTTCTCAGGTTTAGAAAATACGGGAAAGATATTAACCTCTAATCCTAAAGTATGCAGTAACCGTTCCAATTCAAGTTCATCTACCCGCCCCATAGAAGAAACATTCATAAGGTTTACGGTAGCCTTTTCCGGCTTTTTCAAAGCTAAGTTTTCAGATGTATCCTGCAGCATGACCCTGCCGATAGCATGGTACACCGCATCATAGGCTGTAGCCCATATCTTTGTTTTAAATCCTTCACAATGTACTGGAAGAATATTAGCAGCGATCTCCGGTTGGATACGTTGAACAACACCATCAACGTCATCACCGATAATCCCTGGTACACAGCCAGTTACAACAAAGACAATCATCGGCTTATAATGTTCATCAATTTCACGAATAGCAGCTTCTAATTTCTCTTCGCCCCCACAGATTACATCGCTCTCATTTAAAGCCGTCGAAAGCCATGTACCATCTTTAATCACACCCCAGCGGTGATTATTTCCAGCTCGAACTCCTACATTTCCACCATGAGAGGAAGATCCACACCCCACTGCTCCATGCATCAGCACAACACTATTCGGTATACTATTCATCATCCCTAAAGCTGGCAGCAATAAGCAGATATTATTTTGGGTAAATGTCCTCTCTCCATCTGGTACACAACATCTCATTTTCCGATTCGTCATATCCGACAAATTTCCACCGCTAGCAATACATGCATTTAAGCGCTGTTCTCGCCTTGGCGGTTCTTTCTGCAAAAAGTAACTCATCACGTATCCTCCATATTAAAAGTTCTTTAACCCACCAGCCAATCTATAATGCAAATACAAGAAACATACTGCTTGGATCAAATCTTTCTGATTTGAAAAAGACTGAAGGCAAAGAAAATAATTCATTTTCTTTGCCTTCAGTCTCCTGATCAGCCACACAATACTAATTTTTGGTTCTACTTTAACATAAAACTTTCCAATAGTCAATTTTTTTATCTAAAGAACTAAACTGCTTTAAGACTTCCATCGACTGCTAGAAATAGAAGCCGCTACGTGCGATGAAGAAATTCATTTGCTACATTACTGATGCCAGGATTGCCATGTTCTGCAGTCTTTACCAGGCACTCCCTAAATTTAGGAAGGATCCATTCCTTTTGCATAGCCAGCTTATGAAGAGACTCAATGGAATTCTTAACACTATCTTCATCTTCTTGTGTCTCAATCCATTGGCTAAGCAAAGCAACCACTTGTTTCATTTCCCATTCATCCCACATCATGCGCCCATAGAGCACTGCAACTTGCCTGCGTACTCCAGGCTGTTTGATCTTCGAGATTTCATTGAGTAATATCCTTCTATAAGGCGTCAAAAATAAAGGACGAACACGTGTCACCTTTTCTACCATAGATGCAGCTTGCATCTGAATACAAGGATCTTCGTGCAATACTCCCCGCATGATTTCACTCAAAATAAGAGGATCGCTAGCCGCAACCTCCAATAATTTTTCTACAAGGTTACGTGCCTCTTCACTATCCTCGGCTACAATTTCCCATGGTATTAACAAAACTAATTTCCTCCTTAAAAAGTGGCTTTCTGCTTCTTTATAATCACACCTGCAAATTTTAACTAGCATGTTTACTATCTTCAAATAACAATGTAAAATAATGAAAGAAGAAGTTTGAATGAATACAATGAGGATTCATATCATCATTTCTTGTACTATTCGCCAAATAGGACAGAAGTATCCTGCATACCTCATCTCCTACCCTATATTTTTTTTAGAATGGGTATCATACTAGACGATACTCGTGAATAGTCCGAATCACGCTGCTTTCTTACAAAAACTCGTGTATACAAGATGAAGATAAACAGGTATACTAGTACAGCATCATCCCTATACTTGTGAATATTGGCGAGAACATTGCACCTGCGCCATTAGGGTTTATACTATAAAATACATAGGAGATTTGAACTCATGACCTTTCGCAGGAAAAAAACGTATGAAGATATTTATAAATGGCATCGTCATAATAATGGTACCTGTTTTTATTGCTATGAGGATAAACCTGTAGCAGTCACTTTTGTCGGTACAAAAGGTATTTGCCAAGAATGTCTGGATCATTTTAAAGCAGGACATGTCGGTACAGACCGCCATGCTATTGCCCACCTAACCAAAAGCCTTCCAAATCACGAGGCAACCGTTGAATGGCTACAAAAACATGGCGTGAAACTAGCACCTACAGGCTATCGAAATAATGCTCATTGTTATATGGCAATTAACAACTTAGGGACTTTCAATCATTATCATGAAATTATCTATGGCAACATTGAACTTAGCACCGTAGGCAGCGATACAGCAAAAAGAATATTTGATAGCTATAATGATATAGAAATATATAAAGATGGCAGTATTCGTATCATTTATTAATAAAAGAACCCTTACTAGAAAGGAGAATTCGTGTTATGGAATTAAATCAGGACAAAAAAGCAGAGTCTCTTGTATTATGTGAAGCATCTCTGATTGAGGATATGAAATTAGCAGTTGATGCTGAAATGTTACCTACCCAATTTACCATATCAGATATAAAAAAATGGATGGCAGAAGATCATATCCAAAGACCTGACGGTACACTCTATCCTGAAATAACAACTGAGCTGTTGTATAACTATGCTAGACACACACCAGTAACAAAAAAACGTAAGCAGAAAGTTCTTTATGTTAATTCTACTTCCAGCCTTTTTTCCTTTAATCCCTTTTGATATAAACTGTAACACATGTAAATACAATCAATAAAAAACAAAGTGGCTGCCAATCGGTAGTCACTTTGTTTTTTATTGACAAACATTTATAATTTACTTCATGTTCTTCCTATTCTTCATATCTTCGCAGTTCAAAAGGTCTTCTTTTTAAAGGACGCAGAGCGTTTTTCTTAGGTTTT
Source organism: Pelosinus fermentans (assembly GCA_002434245.1). Taxonomy (GTDB): domain Bacteria; phylum Bacillota; class Negativicutes; order DSM-13327; family DSM-13327; genus Pelosinus; species Pelosinus fermentans_B. The sequence continues at coordinate 18,739 of DJJR01000070.1, read as the reverse complement.
GGAAATATATTTTCGAATATCTACTGCAACCGCTGAGACAATAATGAGACCTTTTATAATAAGCTGCCAATAAGGGTTCATTCCAACAAAGGTTAAACCATAGTTAATAACAGTAAAAATTACAACTCCTACCAGTATACCTGGCACTGTGCCAATACCGCCGGTTGTAGAAACACCACCTACGACACAAGCAGCAATTGCATCTAATTCATACATGTTACCATAATTGTTAGTCGCGCCACCTGTTCTTGCAGCCTCCAATACACCAGCAAAACCATAAAGCGCCCCGGCAATTGCATAGATCATAATCAAATTAAGACCAACATTAATTCCTGAAACTTTTGCAGCATTGATATTACCGCCAATAGCATACATATTTTTACCTAGTTTTGTTTTATTAAAGATTACCCAAACTACAAACGATACGATCAGGGCTATCAGTACTATATAGGGAATCGAATAGGGACCAGTACCGATTGATCCCGAACCGATGATTGTAAAGTCAGGCCGTAGACCACCAATTGGCTGTGATTCATTAGGCTTCATATCAAAGTAAATCGAATTTACGCCATAAACCATAACATAAGTACCCAATGTTGCAATAAACGGTGGTACACTAAATTTAGCCACAATCCATCCATTGAGTATACCTACAATCAGACCACCAATAACAGCCACAAGAATTGGAATCCAGATTGGCAAATCAGGCAGGTTTGGGAAAAACCGTCGCGAGTAATCTGCGATTTGCAGCATAGAACCGGATAATACAGCAGCCAAACCTACAACACGTCCGGCAGAAAGGTCAACACCTGCTGTTATCAATACAAATCCAGCACCAAGAGCAATGATTACCCGAGTGGAAGACTGCATTAAAATATCACGCAGGGTATTAATTGATAAAAAATTTGAATTATAGATGGCAATTGCTATGATAAGAACGATTAGGACACCATAGATTGCATATTGCAAAAAGAATTCATTCAATTTTTTCGTATCAAAGTTCATTTTTAAACCTCCTTTTTCACGCCAAATATAAGGTTGCATGGCGCATGATTTCTCGCTCAGTAGCATTCTTTTGATCCAATATGCCCGTAAGTCGTCCTTCACACATTACCATGATTCGATCCGACATTCCTAAGATTTCAGGCATTTCAGAAGATATCATAATGATACTTTTCCCTTGCTTGGCAAGCTCTGTAATAATCGTGTAAATTTCAAATTTTGCACCAACGTCAATACCACGGGTTGGCTCATCAAGCAGCAATATATCCGGATCAGTAAGCAACCATCGTCCGATTAAAACTTTTTGCTGATTCCCCCCGGACAGATTCTTTATCAGCTCCTTGATCGAAGGTGTTTTTATTCTAAGTTTTTCAATACTCTTTGCTGTATCTTCTTTCATCTTTTTTTCGTTTAGAAAGAAATACGAAGTTTGATACGCATTCAGATCAGCAATCGCTGTATTTTCCACGATCGGTAAAACCGGAAAGATTCCCGTAACACGTCGTTCTTCCGTAAGTAAAGCAATTTTATATTTCTTGGCATCTGCCGGCGACTTAATTTTAACCTCTTTTCCATTCAAAATGAATTTGCCTTCTGCTATAGTACGCAATCCAAAAATTGCTTCTACCAGCTCCGTACGTTGGGCACCTACAAGTCCGCTGATTCCAAGTACTTCGCCTTTTCGCAGGTCAAAGGTGATTTTTTTAAAGGACCGGGGATTAGGTGACGTAAGATTTTCTACCCGCAACACCACTTCACCAGGTACATTACTGCGCTCTGGAAAGCGCTGGGTAAGATCACGTCCAACCATCTTAGAAATAATTAAGTCAGTAGTCAGCTCTGAAGCATTCCAGGTACCAATATATTTACCATCCCGCATAATCGTAACGTCATCTGATATTTGGAGAATTTCTTCCATTTTATGAGATATATAAATGATCGAAACTCCTCTTTTTCGTAAGTCACGTATAATTTTAAATAACTGTTCCACCTCATTACCAGTCAACGAAGATGTTGGTTCATCCATCACAATGATTTTCGCATTAAAGGATACAGCTTTAGCAATTTCAATAGACTGCACTTTCGATACTGATAGAGTTTTTACCAGCGCATTAGGATTAATATCAATTTCCAATTGTTGAAATAAAGCAGTAGTATCAGCATACATTTTTTTATGGTCTACAAATTGAAAAGGACCAAAACCAGTCATAGGAAAACGTCCTAACCATACATTTTCCATCACATCTCGATGAGGAACAGGATGCAATTCCTGATGAATCATGGATATACCATAATTCAATGCATCTTTAGAATTATGTATTTCTAGTTTTCGCTGATTTAGGATAATTTCACCAGCATCTTGTTTATAAATCCCAAAAAGGCATTTCATTAGCGTTGATTTGCCTGCACCGTTTTCTCCCATGAGAGCGTGTACAGTACCAGGCCTAACCTTAAGTGTTACGTCGTCAAGAGCTTTAACACCCGGAAATTCTTTAGAGATGTTATTCATTTCAAGTAAAAATTCAAGTTCTGTCATTATTGAGCGCCTCTCTTTCTCTCAAAGGCATTTTACTATCCCTTAGTAATCAAAATGGCAAGGGTACGATGCGAGATAAATTTAACCCTTGCCATTTTAAAAATTTTGATCCCAAAAAAGAAATTTACTTAGCTTCGTTCATGTTTTCTTTCGTAATCTTCTTATAATCAATCCAGACATACTTGCCATCTGTAATCGTATAACCAGTGTTTTCCTTACTAGGAGTCTGACCTTGAGCCAATACATCAGTAAGATTAAAAGTAGCTTTGCCCTGATTATTAGCATCATTTAAAACGGTACCATAAAGTGTACCTTCTTCCAAAGCCTTTAATGCAGGAGCAGTAGCATCAACACCAACTACAGGCATGAATTTACCATCTTTAAAATACCCCTTAGCTTTTAATGCTTCGATAGCGCCTAAAGCCATATCATCATTATTTGCAAGAACAACATCAATTTTGTCCCCATGAGCTGCTAGGAAAGCCGCCATTTTTTCCTGACCTTTTACACGATCCCACATGGCAGTATCTTCAGCTACTTTTTCAACTTTTAAACCTGCATCTTCAATTGCTTTAATAGCAAATTTCGTACGCATTTCAGCGTCTTGATGACCTGGCTCACCTTTTAACATAACATAACGGATAACCCCATCTTTGGTAGGATGAGCTTTAAAGTAGTCTACTACTAATTGACCTTCCATAATTCCGGATTGCTCAGCCTTGGCTCCCACATAGTATACCTTATCCCACTTTTTCATATCTTCTGGCAAAGGTTCACGGTTTAAGAATACTACAGGAATATTTGCAGCTTTTGCTTTATCAATAATTACACCTGCCGCATTGCGATCAACCGGATTAATGGCAAGAGCTTTTGCTTTTTTGTTAATAAATAAATCAACTTTATCGTTCTGAGTTGGCTGGGAGTTCTGACTGTCAACGATTTCCAATTGGGCCTTGCCTTCAGCAGCCTTGGAGATGGCACTTCGTACACCACTCATAAATGTGTCATCAAATTTATAGATTGCGACACCAATTAAATTTTTACCACCTTTGTCTGCATCTGCTGCAGGTGGCGTTGAGCTCGAACATCCAGCTACCAATGCCCCAGCTAAGAGCGTTGCCATCATAAGTCCCTTCCAGTTTTTTTTCATAGTTTAACCCTCCTCCAATAATTTAGTGTGGATATTACAGATTATAAAACCCAGAATACATACTCTTGGTCTTATAATAGTGCCACCATTAGAAATTACCGCTGACCCAGCCATATTGATTCTGTGATTTCAGCAAATACAATATCAGCTGCACCTTTTAGTGTATTTTCTGTTGTCGTAGTTAAAAAACTAATTTCTAAAACATTGCTAGAACTTTCAAAAGATCGATCTTCAACAGTTTGTCTAACTATATCTTCAATATATTGACGTCCTCTCACTATACCTCCGCCAATTATAAGAATTTCAGGATTAAAAGTATTAACAAGATTCGCAATGCCAATGCCCAAATATCTTGCTACCTGTCCTAACATACGAATCGCTAACTCATCACCAGTATCTGCGGCCTCATAAATAACCTCGGGAGCCAAATCTTTCAACTCGCCCTTTACCATGTCGTAAATAATAGAGCTTTGCCCTTCCTTAATCGCTTTCGCTACTGCATCAACCAACGCATTCTCTGAAGCTAAGGCTTCTAAACACCCGTAATTCCCACAACTGCATATAGGACCTGCAATGTCAATTGTCGTATGACCCACTTCACCGGCACTATCATTGACACCGCGATAAAGACTGCCATTAAAGATAATACCGCCGCCAATACCATGACTAACTTTTAATAAAATCATACTTTCGGCATCTTTTACTGAACCATAATAATATTCACCATTGCTTAATGCTTTCACATCATTTTCAATAAAGGCAGGTAAGCCAATATGTTCCTCAATAATCCCTTTTAAGGGTGTATTCCGCCAGCCAATATTAGGCACAAATACAGCAATTCCATCTTTTCTTCTCACTGGACCGCGAACCACAACTCCTACGGCAAGCACAGGAACAACAGCTCTTTTACGACAATCACTAATAATATCCAGCAACATCTTTAAAATTTCATCTTCTTTTTTTCCTTTTATATTTCTACTGTCTTCTAATTGACATTGAAACTCAGGATCTATCACATATCCGATCATTCTTTCAGAGCGAATATATACAATAATAACAGTGGCCAAAAGACTATTAATTTTTAATAATAATGGACGACGCCCGCCACTGGACTCCCCAATTCGATCTTCCGCTATCAAACCTAATTCTAGTAACTTTGTTGTAATATTAGTAACCGTCGGCGGAGTTAAACCTGTCATTTTGGAAATTTCCACCCTGGATATGGGCCCCTGGCGTCGAATTACATTCAGCGTTAATGCATCATTACTGCTTCCTAATTTAAAACTATTTGCTATAATATTTTCCACTCTATCCCCTACCCTTTAGTGGCGCACACCATTAAATTTCTTATGATACAAGAGTGTAGCACAATGTTTAAATCATTTCAGATTCTATGCCAACACTCCCCTGATTTAACATTTATGCAACTTCCTGCTCTTATCACCGGCAATATTTTTTTCGCAATTAAGAATATTGAGAATCCTTTGCGTAGTCACTATCAATATCCAATTCTACCTTGAGCAGTCAATGGCTTTTACACCATCTGAAATTCTTGCCACATAAAAGTCCGGTTTCAAACCTGTCTTTTGTTCATATTCCTGTTTTACTGTCACTGTGAATTCTTTTAATTGATCAGTTGCAACCAATGCAATAGCACAACCGCCAAATCCAGCTCCTGTCATGCGTGCACCAATACACCCAGCCCTCTTAAGAGCACATTCAACTATTGCATCTAATTCTAAACCCGTTACTTCATAATCATTCTTTAAAGATATATGAGACTGAGTCATAAGATTCGCAAAACCTATAATATCCCCTTGGCTTAGAAGCTCAACGGCTAATAAGACTCGACGGTTTTCCGAAATGACATGACGCGCCCTACGCTGCAATACATCATCTTTCACATATTTTTCTACATCTTTAAAAGATACTTGGCAAAGACTCATTACTTGACGATGCTCTCGTATAATCCCTAAAACTGTTTCGCATTCGCTTCGGCGTTGATTATATTTTGAATCTGCTAATTCTCGTTTCTTATTGGTATTCATAATAACTAAACTATATTCTCCTAATACAAAAGGAGTATATTTATATTGTAGAGTATCACAATCCAGTAATATAGCGTGGTCTTGCTTTCCCATCGCCACTGAAAATTGATCCATAATTCCACAATTAACTCCCATAAATCGATTTTCTACCTGTTGGCAGAACTTCGCCAATTCAACCTTATCTATAGTAGTTTCTCCGCCAGCATAACGCAACATAAAGGCTATTAGCACTAGGAGAGCTGCAGAAGAAGAAAGGCCTGCTCCATCAGGAAGGTTACCTGAAACCAGAATATCACACCCTTTTAGCGAATATCCATCATCCAGTAATTGCTTAATTACGCCTTTAGGATAATTAGTCCAACGGTCTTCTTCATTAAATGCAATGGACTTTTTTAGATCAACAGAAACCTCCAGCGATGTATTTGTGGATTTCAGCTGAATTAGGTTGTCTGAACGAAAACGCAGTGCACCATAAATCCCTAACGATAAGGCTGCTGGAAATACATAACCACCATTATAATCAATGTGCTCACCAATTAAGTTCACTCTGCCAGGTGAGAAAAAGCAATGCTTTGGCTGATTGCTACTACTTCCATATTCTTTGTGAAATCTATCCTTAAATTGAAGAATATTCATGACTAACCCCTCCTAATGAATAGATTGTGTTCTCGTAAAACAGGTCTATATGGTTACAAGCAAAGAACGAGAATACGCTGTATATCTCTTAAGGAAAATAAATCGTCTCTCTATGGATGATCACAATACTTTTTTAAACGTTTTATTAAGTCAAATACTGTATTCGCTATTTTTTGGTAAATTCCTTTTCCATTGCCGTATTTTTCAGTTTTTTCCGATAACTTTTTTATAAATAAAAATAACTTAACAAAATGCTAAGTTATTTTACAATTCACTTTATTACTTGTGTCTGGTAATTCTAAAATACGACTCATCCACAAGCTAATGGATTTTAATCAACATCAAGGAAACATCATCAATTACTTTTTCATCCGTAATTCCTGCAAATAACCGTAACACGACATTAAAGAACTCTTCCGGGTTCTCTTCAATGATATGCTTATAGTTCATAAAACAACCGCTTAAATCCTGATAATTCATTTCCATATCATATTGTTCCCGGGTATTAAATAATCCATCTGTATAAAGAAAAATAATATCTTCTGTACTAATTTTAATCTTATGGGAATTATATTCTGCCTTCTCCACAAGGCCGACAGGCTTATCCTTTGAATAGAGTACATGTACGTGATTTGTTTCATGTGTATAAACCATAGGATGGCTATGACCAGCATTAGCGAATGCAAGAACATTTCCTTGCCTTTTACCCACAACAGCAGTGAAAGAATAATCCCCTTGCATCATAGAATAGAAAGTATCATTCATATGACGCAAAACTTCTGCTGGACATGATAAGTACTTAATAGAATTCGTAAAATCCACTTTTATCATCGAGGCAATCATGGCTGCCGCTACCCCATGGCTTGATACATCAGCCATAATGAACCAGATACTTTCTTCAGATTGTACACACTCATAAAAGTTTCCACCAATTCCATCACAAGAAAGATACTTACCATACATATCAGCCAGTGGTCCTTTTGTTGAGCTTGTTATTAATGTTTGCTGCAAAACATTTGCCAGCATTAATTCTAACTTCATCTTTTCATGCATACGCAGTAACGCTTTGCGCTGAACATAACTGTCCAATGCATTTTTAACTTTTACCGGAACGACAAATTGGATTTGCTCCAATGTCAGGGGTTTGGAAAAATAATCATAAGCACCTAATTCTAATGCTTGATTTACGCTATCTATATTATCCATTCCTGAATAGACAATAATTGGAATATCTTTATATTTATCATCAGCTTTTAATTCTCTAAGTACATCAAATCCATCTTTTCCTGGCATCATTAAATCTAATATAATCAAATCAATATCATTATCTTCAACTTCTTTAATCGCCTGAAATCCATCTTCCGCATCATAGAATTCAATCTGCTGCATATCTTTTAATACTGCTTTAATCTGCTTCCGATTGAAAGTCAGATCATCAACGATTAAAATACTATTTTTCACCAAACCACCTCCTAGAATAATAACTCCGTTTCCCTTATTCAATTACCGCTATCTATGTGTATCTTTTCTACCTTCTTGTAAATATTCCTTCCACTAAATAACTGCTCTAGTACTTTGTTCTACGATTGAAATCCTTCAAATCCCAAAAAGATGCCCAGTACCCTTTGAATTAGATTGAAGTAAAGCATTATACCAATGATAATAAGCATTACACCTGATAGTCCCTGTAAATACGGCAGCCATTTCATAACGAATTTGATCCGGAAAAAATAGTTTTTAAAGAACAAAGCCATTAATAAAAAAGGTACTGAAAATCCTAATGAATAGACAAACAGCAAGAAGGCCCCCTGAGTAAGAGTGATAGTGGTACTCGCATATACTAAAATAGAAGCTAGGATTGGACCCGTGCAGGGAGTCCAGCCTGCCGTAAAAGCCACTCCCAGAATAAATGCGCCAATCGGCCCCTGGAAGGTATGTTGTAATAACGGGCGATATTCCCGCTCTAACCATTCTAACTTTACAATCCCCAATAAATGAATTCCCATAATCACCATGAAGATTGCACCGATTTGGCGAATCGCGTCTTGATAATCCAGAAACAGCTGTCCAAAATAAGAAGCCGTAGCACCCATCATTATAAATACTAAGCTAAGTCCACTTAGAAAACAACTTATGCGCAGCAAAAACGGCCATGTGTTAACAAGATTATCCCCCTGCAAATTCCCAGATTCTGCTCCTGTCAGAAAAGCTATATACGTAGGCAGCAAAGGCAGTACGCAAGGAGATAAGAAAGAAATGGTACCAGCAATAAAAGCTGTTACTAAAGTAACTTCATTATAATCCATGTCATCCCCTACAAACTGTTTATGATGCCATCTAACTGATTCATGGTCATCGCCCCAGATTGCCGATGTTTGATAATACCGTTTTTATCCACTATAATCGTAGTGGGGATTGCAGTAATTTGAAATTGTTTAGCAACCATGCCGTCTTTATCTAATAGGACGGGCATGGTATAATTATGCTTATTCATAAAACCCTTTACATTTTCTTGAGATTCCTGCAAGTTAACAGCATAAAATTGTACCTTTTGCTGATTTTTCTTAGCAAACTTCTCTAATTCAGGCATTTCTTCTAAACAAGGCGGGCACCAGGTAGCCCAGAAATTTATGACAGTAATCCTGCCGGTTTTCCCAACAGTAACTTGGTTGCCTGCCAAGCTGTTAAGAGTAAACGATGGTGAATTCTTTCCCACTTTTACATCAATCTTTTCATCTGGTGCCTGTGGTTGTGGTGTTGGCTCTTTCTCGAAGAACCCAACGTACCAAACTCCTGCAAAGACTAAAAGTACCAGCAACGTAATAAACAGTTTTTTTCTCATCGCATCTGCCTCATCTCATTAATATTATCTTATGATGTGTTTAATAACCAAATTTTGTTATACTATAGACACAAGCTGAATGTACAAAATAGAACCACATTAGGAGGACTTTATGCACCAATATCTTTTTTTTATCGGCGACTTCCCAATTCGGGCTTATGGCTTAATACTTAGCTTAAGCATTATTCTTGCAACAGGCACAGCATATTTTTTAGCAAAACAAGATGGCCGCTGGCATGAACATGTTGTGGATATAGGAATTTATGGCGGTTTATCTGGAATTGTGGGTGCCCGCTTATGGGATGTCTTTTTCTTTGATTGGGATTATTACCAGCATCATCTATTAGAAATCCCTTTCGTTTGGCAAGGTGGTATGGCGATACAAGGCGGCATCCTTTTCGGTTTTCTTGCTGGATATATTTATACGAAACGTCATAACATTGATACCTGGGCCTTTGCTGATATTGTAGCACCAGCCATCATCATGGGGCAATCCATTGGGCGCATGGCAAATTTATTAAATGGCGATGCTTTTGGACATCCTACGGGTGGTCCTTTTGGTATTATCTATCCCGCAACAACTTTGGCTTATCAAGTCTATGGAGATCAGCCTCTTTGGCCAGCTGAAATTTGGGAAGGACAAATTGACATTATCATTTTCGTCTTATTACTACTCTTTCGCACTACCAACCATGCTAAAGGTCAAGTGTTTATTCTCTATGCCATTTTATACTCTATTGCTCGTTTTTTCTTAGAATTTTTGCGAGGTGACTATAGCACAACACTGCTTCTAGGCTTAAAATCTGCTCAGTTAACCAGCCTTGTCATAATCATTATTGGCAGTATCTTTTTTGTGTGGTGCGGTTTAAAACAAAAGTCACAACCTCCAGAACCTAAAAAACAAAAGAAAAGAAAATGATTATCACTTATAGTATAACATTTAGATCATTTCTCAATCTACTAAATATACAATTTTTAAAAAATACAGCCTCAAAACCGAAAGGGTTTGAGACTGTATTTTTTTACTTTTCGTAAACGGCAATTACTTCAATTTCCACACTTACATCACGGGGCAGTCTGCCAACTTGCACACAAGCTCGTGCTGGCGGCTCTGTTTTAAAATACTCTGCGTAAACTTTATTCATGGCAGCAAAATCTTCCATGTCTTTTAAAAATACGCTTGTTTTTACTACATGTTCAAAGCGCAATCCTTCTTTTTCTAAAATTGCTTTAAGATTGTTTAGTACCTGATAGGTTTGTGATTCAATTCCACCATAAACAATCTGTCCTGTCATCGGCTCTAAAGGTATCTGTCCCGAAACAAATAAAAATCCATTGGCCTTAATTGCCTGTGAATAAGGTCCAATCGCTTGGGGAGCAAAATCAGTATTAACTACAGCCTTCATATTCATTCTCCTTTAATTTTTGACTTTAATATCTTATTTATTTTCGTTGTGAAGAAAAAAACTCCTGTAATTTAGGTTAAAAATTACTTTTAATAAATTTCAAATTACAACATCCGCAGCATATATAGATCGTATGTATTATGATTCCACTTTGGCAAATAGCTTATTGGCTAGAAGAATTCCTGTAGGTGATACAGCCAGCCCGCCTTGAGCGGTTTCTTTCAAGGTACAAGACATTGCATTCCCAACTGCAGCCATAGCATCAATCACTTCATCAACAGGTATGACACTGCAAATTCCAGCTAATGCCATTTCAGCAGCTACCATCGCTTGAGCAGCGGCCCCTGCATTACGTTTTACACAAGGTACCTCCACTAATCCGGCTACTGGATCACAAACTAATCCCAACATATTTTTTAAGGTAATCGCGACTGCCTGCCCAACTTGCTCAGGGCTGCCTCCGTATAGTTCTACAGCTGCACCAGCTGCCATAGCGGCAGCCGAGCCGCACTCAGCTTGACAGCCACCAGCCGCGCCCGACAAAGAAGCTCTGGAGGCAATCACCATGCCAATAGCACCTGCTACTATCAAAGCTTTCCCAAGCTCGTCCATAGAAGAACCACGAGCTTCAGACAAGGAAAATAAAACAGCCGGCAAGGTACCGCTGGCGCCTGCCGTAGGAGCAGCCACAATACGCCCCATGGACGCATTCGCTTCTCCTACAGCCAAAGCAATCATTATGGCTTTAGACATCACACCGCCTACAACACTCTTCTCAGCGGAATCGGCCCTGTAAGTCTCTACTTTTTTTCCATTGCCACCAACCAGTCCTCCCATAGAAGTAATACCTGTAAGGCCAATCACAACCGACTGCTCCATTACATGCAGCATTTCCTCCATACGCTCTAATAAGACTTTTTTGTCCATCTCTAACTCTTTTGCTTGGAATTCTATACAGAAATCACCAAAACTTTTATTTTTTGTTTCTGCTAGATCAATCCATTCTTTCAGAGATAGCTTTTCTTCCATACTTTTTTCACCTCATCACTTTACCATCTTATACTAACTGAATACGGCGCACCGATTGTATATGAGGCAACTTTCCAATGACCTCAAATGCTGCATCGTCAATTGGTTGATCAGTCTCAACAATCATAGCCGCTAAACCACCTTTTTGTTTACGAAATACCTTCATCTGCGCAACATTCACACCTTGTGTAGATAAAATACTTGTAACTAAGGCAATGGCACCAGGACGATCGCGGTGCATTGTCAAAATGGCTGGGAAGTCACCACTAAATTCTACAGGAAAATCATCTATATTCGTAACCACAACACGGCCCCCACCAATCGAGGCCCCCGTTACTGTGCACTTATTTCCATTCACACCCGTCATCCAGAACCGAACAGAATTAGGATGAGACAGATCACCTAGATTAATAGTTTTAAAAGAGATTTCAATTTCTGCCTCTTTTGCTGAATCGAAAGATTTAGGAATACGGCTATCATCCGTTGCCCATCCCTGCAGACCTGCTGACAGAGCCAAATCGGTACCATGCCCTCGATACGTTTGAGCAAAAGAACCATGCAAGCCAATCATTGCCTCTTTCACGCCTTCCCCTAAAATTGCTAATGCTAAATTTCCTAAACGAACTGCGCCAGCTGTATGGGAGCTGGAAGGACCAATCATGACTGGACCAATTACATCAAAAATATTCATTTAAAATTTCATCTCCTTCAAGATGCATATAACTTAAAACTCTTGAATATACTCACCGGCTCATCTATTATCATATTAACATGTTTACTCTCCGCGGACAATAACACTTATAACCGGATTGTATGCAATATGGTATTCACGTTCCTCCAAGCAACATACTTTTGCCTGCAATCGCTTTAACCAATTACCCTTTGATCAATCAATCATGTAATTGGGTTTACGTGTTTTTTTTTATATGTTACAGTATAAGCAAGAACTTCTATACTTTAAAATAGGGGGTGTCATTATAAATAAGATCCGTATTATTTTAGCTGATGATCACGCTGTTTTACGTTCAGGATTAAAGTCTCTACTCAATAGTGATCCTCAATTTGAAGTAGTAGGAGAAGCAGAAAATGGAATTGAAGCGATCTCCTTGGTCAAATCTCTTGTTCCTGATGTTCTAATACTTGACTTGTCAATGCCAGATATGAATGGTATTGATTGTATTAAAGAAATTCGCTCCCGAGGACTAACATGTCCGATTCTGGTTTTAAGTATGTACGATGATGAAGAATATATTAAGGAAGTCATGCGTTCCGGAGCCAATAGCTATGTCTTAAAAAAGTCAGCAGATACAGAATTAATCGAAAGTATTATTAAGATCCATAAAGGTAAACGTTATTTAAGTGAAAAACTCTCCCAATCCTTATTGAATAATTTACTTTATACCGACTCTGATACGTATGATCTGCAGCATCCATATAAAGTGCTCAGTGTACGTGAGCGTGAAGTGCTTCGCTTTCTGGCTCTTGGACACACGAACAGCGAAATTGCCAATACTCTTTCTCTTAGTCCTAAAACCATTGACACCTATCGTTCACGTATCATGAATAAATTAAATATCCATAAGAAATCTGATTTAGTGAATTATGCAATTCAATATAAATTAATAACAATTTAATCTGCCATTATCCTGTAGGATATAACCCTACAGGAGCGTAGGATATAACTCTACAGGATTTTACTGTATATGCCTTATTTACTTTTTTTCATATTTAAGTGAAAATACAAATAGTTTGTATTTTTCAAACATGTTACAATAAAGGTATTATATCTTATCATCAATGTTCCAATAAAAAGATAAAGGGGTTATTAAAAATGGAAAAACACCACATCAATGCGTTGAAAGAGATTGTTGGAGAAGAAAATGTATTGACAAGTGCCGAGGACTTATACTGTTACTCCTATGATGCAACACCTGGTCATGCTCACATGCCAGATGCAGTTGTATCACCAGCTAATACTGCAGAAACTTCTAAAATTTTAAAACTGGCTAACGAAAATCACATTCCAGTATATACCAGAGGATCAGGCACTAACCTTAGCGCAGGCTGTGTTCCTACAAAAGGCGGCATTGTATTATTAATGACTCGCCTAAATAAAATTTTAGAAGTTGATTTAGAAAACCTAGTAGCTGTAGTAGAACCAGGTGTTATTGTGGCTGACTTAAATAAAGAAATAGCTTCATTAGGTCTTATTTATCCTCCTGATCCTGGTACTGTGGCAACTGCAACCTTAGGCGGCACGGTAGCAGAAAATGCAGGCGGTTTGCGTGGTCTAAAATACGGCGTTTCTAAACATTATGTTATGGGTTTAGAAGTTGTCTTAGCAAACGGGGATATTATGAATACAGGCGGAAAAAATGTTAAAGATGTTTCTGGTTATGATATGACCAAACTCTTTACTGGATCAGAAGGCACCTTATGTGTCATCACTAAAATTATTTCCAAACTGGTCCCTGCACCTGAAGCCAGAAAAGCTATGATGGCAATCTTTAAAGATCTTGATAATGCTGGCAAAGCAGTTTCCTCTATTATTGCAGCAAAAATCATCCCTGCCACTCTAGAAATTATGGATAACGCTACCATTCGTACCGTAGAAGATTATGCTAAAGTAGGTCTGCCACTAGATGCAGAAGCAGTACTTTTAATTGAAGTCGATGGCAACCCCATTGTTGTAGAAAAAGAAGCTGAAAAAGTTATGGAAGCTCTTAAAGCAAATCATGCTGATTTGGTACAAATCGCTAAAGATGATGCTGAACGCGATAAGTTATGGGCTGCTCGTCGTGCTGCTTTGCCAGCTTTGGCTAAACTTCGTCCTACCACCTATGTAGAAGATGCAACTGTACCTCGTAATAAAGTACCTGATTTCCTTCGTGAAGTAAGCAGCATTGCAAAAAAACATAATGTGACAATCGGTACCTTCGGTCATGCTGGCGATGGTAATATGCATCCTACAATTGTGTGTGACATACGTATTCCAGAAGAAATGGAACGAGTTTACCAAGCTATGGATGAAATGTTTAAAGCGGCAATTGCTCTAGGCGGTACATTAAGTGGCGAACATGGCATTGGTCTCGGCAAACTACCATGGATGGAACAGCAACATGGCCTAGTAACCATGAATGCGATGAGATCAATCAAGCGCGCACTTGATCCTAACTTGATTTTAAACCCAGGAAAATTAGTGGGAGAGTGTTAATATGACTGAAAAAATAACAGCTAAGGATATAAATGAACAAGACAAAGCTTTATTGTCTGACCTTCAAGATGCTCTTGCCAATTGTATGAAATGCGGCAACTGCATGGAAGTCTGCCCTGTATATAAAGAAGTTGGTAAGGAAGCTGCGGTAGCACGTGGTAAATTATCATTAATGGAAGGAGTCCTTAAAGGCTCAATTCCCCTTTCTGCTGCCTTTGATGCCGCTATGTCCAAATGCGTTTCGTGCAAAGCTTGTACTGCCAAATGCCCTTGTGGCGTACCAGCTGATGAATTAATTTTACGCGGACGCCAGGCTGCTGTAAAAGCACGTGGTCTGCACCCTATTAAGAAAAAAGTTTTTGCCCTCTTAAAAAATAGACATCTATTTGACTTTTCTCTACGAATGGCAGGTATCTTTGGTCCATTATCTTTTAAGAAAATCCCTGGTAAAATGGCAGCCTTAGCTCGTTTTCCAATGCCAGGAATGGACTATAAAAGGGTAACAGCTCCTTTTGCCTCCACTCCCCTTAGAAGCCAATATCCTGAAGTAATCAAAGTTGACCGACCTACAATGCGAGTTGGATTTTTCACTGGCTGTACAATCAACTATATCTATACTGATGTTGGACAATCCGTCATCAATGTTTTAAAAGAAAATAATATAGAAGTAACCATGCCTAGTATGCAGCATTGCTGCGGCACACCAGTGTATATGTCAGGCGACGTAGATTCTGCTAAAATACTAGCCAAACACAATATCGAAACCTTTGACAGCTACAACTTTGATTACATTGTTTCCGCTTGCGGTTCCTGTACAGAAGCTTTCCGCATTGAATTTCCTCATCTTTTTCACGATGATCCAAAAATGAGTGCTATGACGGAAAAACTTGCTAAGAAAACCTATGAAATTAGTGAGTTTCTCATTGATGTTGTAAAAATTGATAAAACAAAGCTAGGTCCGGTAAATGCTACTGTGACAATGCATGATCCATGCCACATGGCACGAGGCATTAAAGTCACGAAACAGCCTCGGGAAGTTCTAAAATCGATCCCTGGCTTACACTTTGTCGAAATGAAAGCACCTGATCGCTGCTGCGGTTCAGGAGGTTCCTTTAGCTTGGGTAACTACGAACTTTCCCGTAAAATTAATGATAAGAAAATTGCGGACATTGCATCTACTAATGCTGATACCGTAGTAACCAGTTGTGGAACTTGCCGAATGCATTTGACAGATGGTTTATTCCAAAACAACATGAATCAAGATGCTCTTCATGTCATTCAAGTCCTAGACAGATCCTACAAAGCAGGTCATCAAAAGTAATATAATAAGATAACAAAAG
>DJJR01000070.1:0-2386 GCA_002434245.1 Pelosinus fermentans | reverse complement strand
CTTTTGTTATCTTATTATATTTGGAACTTGTTAACTTCTCCCTGCAAATCCATTGCTAATTTAGCCAACGCCTGACTAGAGGATGCGATTTCTTCCATAGATGCGGATTGTTCCTCTGTTGCAGCTGATACTGCCTGAGCTTCTCCAGATGCTTTCTTACTCAAATCATCCATACGTTTTACAGAGCTTACAATTTGCTGACTGCCAATGGCCATCTGCTCAATTGCCGAAGAGATCTCCTTAATCTGAGAAGACACATGAGTAACCAACTTCGCAATTTCTTGGAAAGCCATGCCAGAAGTATTAACAATTTCCGTTCCTAATTTTACTTCTCTAGTGCCTTCCCCCATGGCAACCACCGCCTTATTCGTATCTCCTTGAATCTCACTAATAAGGGTAGCTATTTGTTTAGCCGCATCCTGAGATTGTTCAGCTAACTTTCGTACTTCCTCTGCTACAACAGCAAAGCCTCGCCCTTGTTCTCCCGCACGGGCAGCTTCAATAGCAGCATTTAGAGCAAGCAAATTGGTTTGACCGGCAATACCGGAAATCGTATCTACGATTTGTCCTATTTCAATTGACCGCTCACCAAGTTTCGCTACGACTTCTGCAGAAGTACTAACCGTTTTTTCTATGTATACCATTTGCTTTACCGCTTTATCTACCGATATATTGCCTTCATTTGCCTTATCAGCTGCCATCGCTGATTGCTCCGATACTTCATTCGCATTCGCAGCAATTTGCTGAACGCTGGCGGACATCTGCTGCATTACAGCAGATGTATCATCAGCAGCAGCCATCTGTTCTTCCATTCCTTGTGCCACATCCGTAATCGATCCGGCAATCTGATTTGACGCTTGAGCAGATTGATCTGCACTAGCTGTCAATTCTTCTGAGGAAGCTGCCACTTGCTCCACAGATACATTGACCTGCTTCATAAGAGAACGAAGACTACCCTGAATTTTAAACAAAGCATCTGATAGTTGTCCAATCTCATCTTCTCTCACAAAGGTGCGAGGTTTATCGCGAAAATCACCAGCTGCTAATTCTCCGCAAATTAATACCATCTCATTTAAAGGCTTCGTTATAATTCTTGTAATATATAATCCGCTTACGCCTAATATGATGAGTGATAACACCATAATACCAATCGTAATCTGAGTCGCCTTTTTGAAAGATAGCTGATTTTCATTATTCATTTGTTCTGACAAACTACTATAATAATCAGAAAGGTTGTATAATTGTTGTAAAAGTTCATTTGCTAGCGGATCTACACTCGCAACATATAAGACATAGGCTTCCGCATTTTTATTTTGCATAGACAATTCAGATGTTTGTTTTCTGGCTTCACGGTATTTTTGCATTGTTGTTTTTATTTGATTTAACAGCTCACTACTTTTTGCATCCAAATTCGATTTTTCAATTTCTGCAAGATTTGTATTTGTCTTTTCTGTTACCTCAACCAAAATTTTTCTTAATTCCTGATTCTTATTGTCATTCGTTGCCAGCATTAATTCCAAAGTTGCAGCATCGCCTTTTCGAACTTCTGCACGAGTCTCATTTAATATTTTAACTGGAATCAAGCGCTCCTTATACATACTATTCATATCAATGTTAGATTCCTGAAGGAAATAATATCCTGTATAACCACTAACGCCTAAAGATACTAAAGATATAATAATTAAAACACCTAATTTAAACACAACTTTCATATTATCAAAAATTTTCAACTTCCTTGCTCCTTCTCAAATTTATTTTGGTTCGCCAACTATTTTCAATTCCTTATCCGCAAAAAGACATCTACTAAATAAGGATCAAAATGATGATCCTTTCCTTCATCGATAATTTTTTTTGCTTCCTTTTGAGTCATTGCTTTATGATAGACTCGATTTGAAGTAATGGCCTCATACACATCTGCAATAGATAATATTCTTGCTGCCAAAGGTATTTCATCACCTGCCTTTCCGCAGGGATATCCAGTACCATCATATCTTTCATGATGAAAAAGAATAGCTTCTGCTAAATTTTCTAATTGGTACAATGGATCTATCTTTTTTAGTAGATGATATCCATTTTTAGGATGCTGCTTTATAATCTCAAATTCATGTTCTGTTAGTTTTTCTGGTTTATTCAGAATTTTTTTAGGAATTATTATCTTTCCTATGTCATGAAGTAAAGCCGCCGCTGACATTAGTTGGATGATCTGAAATGAAAGACCAAGCCTTACTGCAAATCCAACTGCAAGTTTCTCAACTCTACAAGAATGTTTGGCGGTTGAGAGATTATAATCGACTATCAATTGAAATAGATAGGCTATTACCTCAGACTTTGGAAAAATAGTAGCGTTATTGGGCATGCAGACCTCCTAAAAATACAAGGCTAATGT
>DJJR01000032.1:44682-138485 GCA_002434245.1 Pelosinus fermentans | reverse complement strand
AAATCTCTCCTTAGGTTTTTTTATTTGCTCGGTAATCTCACATAATAAGCCTAAGAAGGGTTTCTAATTGAGTTTCCATGTTTCCTCAATCTCCTCTTTTTAGTATCTTAATACTGTTAGATCTTACCTTGCTTGTTAGTATATTCTCCACAATATATATCATTTTCCTTCGTATTCTCGTTAACGGATTGTTAATTTCTAGTTAATCATTTATTAACAATTTCCAAATAGCGTTCTGCCAGTATTACAGCGACATAATCATCAACAGGTTGAGGTGGTGTTTGCATGGTCACTGGAATCAGTCGCCGAAAGCCCTGAGGGGGATTTTCCAGCCAATAGCGGCGGCGACCTTCATCGGTAGTTCGGTATTCATCTACTAAATTCACTTCAAGAGATTGTCCATTTATCAGGATCTTTTCTAACAGATTCTTGGCATCTTTACTGGAAGTGCCATTTCCCATTATCACTGTTTTCGTCTGGTACTTGCTAAGCCACTCTTTAATGATAGAAGGTAATTCTTGAGTTGATATAATATTTTTTTGTAATACGCCCTTTTCTGGATGAACTGCAGCAATGCCGCATTTTTCCCGTCCTGGGTCGATGCTGATAATCGTTTGTTCCGTGGTCACGACACACCCCGCCTTTCCGGCACCCCTCTCTAGAGGGGAATTTATTATGATAATCATCAGCCCCCTCTATAGGGAGGGAATTTATATGTAATAGGACTACTCTTCTATTTGGATAGGTTGGATTCCTTTGAGGATTTAAAAACATTTTGAACCGCGAAGACGCAAAGGCTATGAAATTTTTTTAAAACATAAAACATCACCGAACCACAGAGGCGCAGAGAACACTGAGAAAAGGATAACTAAAGTTAAAACCTCTGTGCTCTCTGCGCCACTCTGTGTCCTCTGCGTTTAACGTTCCCCTAAACTTACTAATTCTTACCTTATAAGAAAAACCGCTGGCATAGAGCCAACGGTTTTGGAATGATATTTTAGAAGAAGAATTCTGCTTGTGCTAGATAGTATTTTGACTTGTCGGAGCCACTACCATCTGTGGTTGGTTTCAAATTAGCATATTTAACGGTAAGAACGGCATTCAAAACTGGGGTATAGCTTACTCCCACCTCGTATCCTTTGCCACCATTCGCTTGGGAATCGAATGCATATGGGCCATCAAAGGTGGTGCTAGGAGCTGCATTGGCTTCTAAGTGACGGTAGTTCACCCATGCGCCATAGGAACCAACCTCGGCTTGATCAGCACCTTTATATGCAAATTCAGCATAGTATGCTTTATCTTCCGTATCTGCATCAGATTGACCATAGGATGTATTCAATGCCCAGTTTTTGCTGAATTTTGTATTAAAGCCAGCTTCCCATACTTTGCGGGTATCATCGTTTGAGCCAAAATAGGTTCCATTATTAAGGGCATCATTATCTTTGTTCTTAAACTGATAGTAACCACCTGTTAGTGCGGTAGCTGCTGATGCATCATAATTCAATGTTAAGCCTGTCACTTCTAAATGTTTGGTAGCAGTATCTTCATCTGCGCCCCAGGTATCTTTATTATTATCTTTGCCATAGAATACATTTGCTTTTAGTACATTGCCCACTTCAAGGTTTACACCATTTAATGTACTATCAATCATCAATCCATTGTTCGGTATGTAATCAAAACGACCGATCGTAGCAGTCGTACCAAATAATTGACCTTTGACATACGCATTATCCATGGTCACTTTATCATCGCCGCTTTCACCACGAAGATTGTTCTCTGATTGCAAACGTCCATAGTAGGACCATTGATCATTAATCGTGCCATCAAGATGTATACGAGTACGAAGTTCTAAGCCATTAGCGGTATCGGAAAAATCCTCATATTGCAGACGAGCTTCGCCAGAAACTTTTATAGTGGAAGAATTTTTCTCCAATTTCGTTACGCGAACATTAAGTCCTTCCAATTCTTCCGCAAATTCTACGGATAATTTGTCAAGAGAAGCTTTTTGTTCAGCGTTTGCTTTGTCAGAATGAGCCAGTCCTTTTGCAATAATTTGCGCCATTTCATAACGGCTGATGGTTTTGTCTCCTCTAAAAGTGCCGTCGCCATAACCGTCAACGATACCAGCATTAGCCAGTTTTGCTACTGCGTCATAAGACCAGTGTTTTGCAGGGACATCTACGAAGGGATTGGATGCAGCAAATGATGTACCGGCTACGCCAAGTACCATTGCTGCTGCAAGGGAAGCTACCATTTTCTTGTTCATGTTCGATTTCTCCTTAAGGTTTATTTTTTTCTTACCCTGAGTGAAATCTAAAAAGCTGGTCTTGAGTGTCCAAGTTTCCTCAACTCCGCACTTTTTAGAAATATCATCACTCTTATCAAATACATTATGTAATTCGATATTGATTATCATTCTACATAGAATTTTAATATCCTGCTTCTTTTAACTATTTTTTTCACTTTTCTTGAGAAAAATATTGATGAGATCTAAAAAATAAAACATTTTCACCGCGAAGATGCGAAGAATAACAAGACAAACAAAAGCACCCCGAAGGGTGCTTTTGCAAAGAGTCGTTTTAGAATTTTACGTTAACAGCTGCAGAAGTACGTGCATTCATGTTATCGAAATCTTGGTATTTAACTTTTAAGTCAGCATTCTTAGTAAGTGATTTGTCAAATTGATATTCCATACCCTTGATTGCTTGATCGGTAGGAAGAGCAATTACATCTGCACTAGAGTAAGCGTTGTAAACGCCTGCATCTGCATCTCTGTGAAGAACAGTCAATCCAAGTTTGTTAAGCTTCACACCAAAAGCAGTAGCGTCAGCATCATTGGAATCGTTTTTAACGTAGTCTGCAAGAGCAGTTACGCCACTTGTAATAGGAGCTGAACCATTAATTCCGTATGCTTTCTCATCGCCATTTTTCAGGTAATCAGCAGTTACTTTTGCACCAAAAATGTTAGCACCGTATTCAGCAGCATACATGCGTTCTGAATCCAAATCATTCATGCCAGTATTATTACCTGCATACAATTTCAAACCGCCAGCTTGCAATCCAAGACCAGTCATTTTGTCGTCAAACATAATACCTGAACCTAAAAGAACATCTTGACGACCCACAGTAGCATCAGCACCAAGAGCATTGAAAGAAACGTTAGCAGTGTCTAATTTAATTCCAACTGTTTGGTTGTTTTCGTTAGGTTGGAAGGTTCCGCTTAAGCGAGCATTGTACTTAACGTCTTCATTGATGTTGCCATCAAAGGAAACACGAGTACGAAGATCTGTTTTGTCGTTTTCATCTTCTACATTTGTATAACGTACGCGAGCATCACCAGAAATTTTCACCATTTTGTCAAGTTGATCTTGCATGCCTTCTACTTTTACACCCAATGTGTTCAATTCAGTAGCAAATTCTTTGGATAATTCATCTACAGTTGCTTTTTGGTCTGCATTCAGGGATTTAGTCATAGCATTTGCTACGATTTGTGCCATTTCGTAACGAGTAACGGTTTTGTCTCCTCTGAAAGTACCATCGCCATAGCCTTCAACCACACCAGCTTGAGCCAATTTGTTTACTGCATCATATGACCAGTGTTTTGCAGGTACATCGGAAAATGGATTTGCGAATGCTGGTACTGCCATGCTGGCAGCCAGTGCAGTAGTCACTGCTACTTTTAAAAGTTTCTTGTTCATTTGGAAAATCCCCCTTAAAATGTTGTTTTTTTCGCGGGTGCTACCACCAACATGATAAGAGCTTTTGAATCAAGGAGTGCTTCATGAGTTTCCACGTTTCCTCATAAGAACGATCATCCTTGCATCATCTATCCCTTTCATGCCCCTGTCGCTTTTAACAGGTTCTAGTTTACATAATTCTATATATCTTTTTTTATTCCTGCTTAATACCCATGTGTAAATATTGGTAATTTCCTTTATCTACAACGCATGACTATTTAGTCATTGAATGATAAAAAATATATTTTGTTTACATAAACTTTATAGTTATCTATTTCGCCAAAAGAAAAAAGAATCCTGCTTTTAAAGCAGGATTCTCCTCTGGTACTTTCTGTAAAATCGTTCTGACCTTACTTAGAGACTTCTTGAACATGCAGTTCAATCTTTAGTGGACCAGCTGTGTATATATCATTTTTGGCTGTTGCCGTAATCATTACTTTACCGCTATATCGTTTTACTTTGTTGACCGCATCATAAAAATCAGCACCATTGATAGCCCCTACTGTCCCTTGAATAGGATCTGGCAATATCCCCTTTTCGACTGCTGAGGCATTCACTTTTTGTAAAAAAGCCATAACACTTTGTTCTGGATGCTCCTCTTTAGAGCCGCTTTCGATAATAGACATGTAAATGTTCTCGTCCTGAGCATAAATCAGCCGATTTGGGAAAAGCCCAATTTGACCAATAACTGGTTCACCATATACGGTATTGCCCCCTGCTGAGATACGAACAATCACATCTTCTGGGTGTTTCTCTAAGGCAGCTACCACTTTATCAAACTCTTCCTGGGCAATCCACAAGATTCCCAGGTTTTTATTTTCAATCCCCAATTTCTCAATAATACCTTGGTTGGTTGTGAAAATGGCTTCTTTTAATGCTAATTCAGTATCCGCTTTAGTTTCACCACCGGGAAGGGTAAAGGTAGATAGAATTTCACCTGCCCGATAGATAATAGAACCTTCCCGCACAACCTGAATGCCTTCCCCTAGCTTGGTTGTTAATTGATTTAAGCGATCCACGTCCTTTTCCAAGGTAACCTTGGACTGGTTCAGTGATTGTACACGCAGATCCAGCTGATTTTTGGTTTCCTGCAAAGTCGTTAAGGCTTGCTTAGAAGTTTCTAAATCTCCCTTTGCTTGCTCTAATTCTAAGGCAGTACGGTCACGTTGGGCAATTACCTCTGTCAGCTCACTGCTAATAGCCCGCAAACGCTCTGCCGTATCTTTTACTTTGAGAGTCAGGGCGGCATATTCTGCATTCTTAGATTCAAGGGCAACACGACTGGTATCCAATTCAATATTTTTACTGGCTACTTCCTGGGATAAAGTAGACAGTTTTTCTGCTAAAGCTTCCATACCAAAAAGAGCGGTACGCACATCCTTGGATACTAACGATAATACACCAATGGTAGACCCAGTAATCAGAATTCCGGTAATAATCGTAACAACGATAGAGGTATGCTTGGGGCGCAGACCAAAAATACTCAATTTCTTCTTGCCAACTTTTGTACCCAATTTATCACCAATATAGGCAATCGCTCCGCCTGTAATGGCTAAAACGGCAATGAGTGTAAAACCATACATGATGTGTGTACCTCCTTTCTGAGAAAAACTATTTTGAAACACGAAGATGCGAAATCTTGGGAAGAACGAAGAATACGAAGGAATTTTGAACCGCAGAGGCGCAGAGAGCGCTGAGGAATTGGGTTCGAAAATTTCAGGAACACACCCCGCCACTACGTGCCACCCCTCTCAAGAGGGGATTATAATATCCCTATTTTTCTCTGTGTTCTCTGCGTCTCTGCGGTTCGTTCAACCCTCTACCGTGAGGCTTTGCGTACCAGGAGGGCACCGGCGATGATGCCGACGATGTTGGGTATCCAGGCAGCCAGCACCACAGGAAGGGCGCCGCCTTGTCCCAATGCTGTGAAAACTGTCATAATCGCATAGTATACAAAGATGATAATAATACTAATCCCAAAGCCAATGGAGGAACTGGAGCGGTTAGGTTGCAGCCCCAGTGGTGTACCAATTAAGGCAAAAACAAAACTGGCTACAGGAATTGCTATTCGCTGCTGCAATTCCATCTCATATTTTTTGGCGTTAACATATTCTCTTTCTAATACTTTAATATGCTGTTTTAATTCTTTAATGGTCATTTCATCTGGTTTTTTCTGTTCCCGTGAAATGGCAGTTGGCGCTTTTGCCATTGGCATAATCTGCTGTTCAAAGTGCATGGTACGCTCAAGGTTTCCCTCAGTTGTCAAATCATGAATAATCCCATTCATCATAACCCAGCGATTATCCTGCCATACGGCTTTTTCTGCATTTTCTACCCGTACTAAGGTGCCATTCTCAAATTCCTGCATCGCTACTGCATACATGGTATTGGTCTCTTCTTCAAACTTACGGGCGTAAGTTAGTCTTTCTAACATATCGCCTTTGACATCCTTAATAATAATATGTTCCTGGGACTTGGGTGCCGTATTTTTTTGAATTTCATAACGCACTATATAACTATAAGCAGAATTGGATTGAGGAACTACCGTTTCCGAGAAAAAGACCGCAAAGATACTGACGAAAAAAGCGATCACAAACACAGGAGCGGATAAGCGATAAAAGCTAATACCTCCGGAACGCATCGCGGTAATTTCACTAGAACCTGAGAGTCGGCCAAAAGCTAACAATGCTGCCAGCAGCATCGACATGGGAAAGGTCAAAACAACAATACTCGGCAGGCTGTAAATGAATAATTTGGTTACCGAACTCAAAGATGCACCATATTGAGTTACATACTGGGCAATTCTCATCAAAGTACTTGTGCCGATAAAAATGCTGGAAAAGGCAGCAATACCAAAGATAAAAGGACCTAGTAGTTCTTTGATTATATATTTATCAAGTATGCGCATACAATTCTCCCTACTATTTTAAACTGAAATTCTCTCCAAGGTAGAATTTCTTAGCAATTTCACTATTTGCAATGGTGGTGGCATCACCGTGAATCAAAATCTGTCCCTCATTTAAAATATATGCACGATCGACAATACTTAATGTTTCCCGTACATTGTGATCCGTAATGAGCACACCAATTCCTCGTTGTTTTAAATAGCCGATAATCTGCTGAATATCGGCTACAGCGATGGGGTCAACCCCAGCAAAAGGTTCATCCAATAAAATGAAAGCTGGGTCCGTAGTCAAGCAGCGAGCAATCTCCACACGGCGACGCTCTCCTCCTGATAGCTGGGAGCCCTTTCGCTTTGCAACATGATTAATATTAAATTCATCCAGCAGACTTTCTGCCTTTTCCTTACGCTCAGAAGCAGTAAGTTTAGTCGTTTCTAGAATTGCCATAATATTATCTTCTACTGTAAGTTTACGAAATACAGATGCTTCTTGAGGGAGATATCCAACACCAAAGTTAGAACGACGGTACATGGGCATATCCGTTACATCTTGATCATTAATGACAATCATACCATCATCGGGGCGTTCTAGACCAACAATCATATAGAATGTAGTGGTTTTACCAGCACCATTTGGTCCTAATAAACCAACGACCTCGCCCTGATTGACTCTAAGACTGACACCATCTACCACATTGCGGTCTTTATAGGTTTTTACTAAATTAAATGTTTCAATATACATATGAAAACTCCTTGCTATAAAGCTAAGATATTTCTTGAGAGTTTGAACCGCAGAGACGCAGAGAACACAGCGAAACGATAGAATAAAGATAAAAAATTTTGAACCGCGAAGGCGCGAAGATTCGAAGACCGGACAGAATATGAAATAGTCATTATCCATAATAATCCTTCGTGTTCTTTGCATTTCTTCGCGCCCTTCGCGTTTAGATCACTTTTTCATAAGTCTATAGACTTATACACTTTACTGAGGCGTTATAACTAGTTTGCTGCGGCCTTGGACGTCTATGACTTTATTGTCCATGAATAGGGTTAAGGTGTTTCCGGTTAGTACATTACCCTCTTGTACTGCTCTGGCATTACCTGTTAAGACCGTTTTGCCCTGCTGCTCTTTACTGCCGTAATATACGGCATGATCTGCTACGGCATCCAGCTTGCGTACATCACTAACAATGTGCACATCTCCCTGAGCAACGGCACGATCTTCACCAAAGAAGGATTCGATTTGATTCGCTGTCAGGATGCTGTCTTCTGTTTGCAAACGTGCCCAGCCGTTAACGATAGCATACTGCTTGTCTGAGTAATAATCAATTTGAGGACCGTCCAATCGACTGCTCCCTTTGGTTAATATGGGGTTACCGATAGCAACGAGATGATTATTATCATAGGATTTGACTTCTTCGGCTAACAGTGTGGCATCTTCTTGCACAACCTTAACGCCGCCATATACATGAGCTTCTTTGGTTTTGCTGTTATATTCTGCATTAGTACCCGTCATGACAGCATTTTCCTGCACCATGCGGACATTCCCCTGGGCTGTCATAACGCCTTTTACTGAATCATATTCGATAGTATCCGCCGACAGTTCTACGGGTTTATTAGAAGCCGCATAACTGTAGGAAATTACGCTAAGGGAGAGTACAAACCCAAGAGTTATATGCACTATTTTAGACTTCATCTGGCCACTCCTCCTTTTACTACCTTAGCATTGCCAAAGACTTTTATTTTCTCCATATTGGAATCACTCTCTATTTTATCCCCTGTAAGCACCGTATCGTCTTTCGTAAGAATGACATTACCAGAACCATATACTTTTTGTTCTGTACTCGACCAACGAGCCTCATTGGCAGTAAACGTTGTGCCGTCACTTGCTGTCGCCTGCACTTTTACAGACATGGTAATGTCCTTAGTTTTACTGTCCATAAATGCCTCTGGGGCTGTGATTTCAATTTTACCGCCTTTTTCCTGATAAAAGGTTCCTACCAGGTTTTTTAGTTGTACATTTTTTGTATCCACATCGATTTCAATGAACTCAGCCTTTAGTTCCCACAAGGGTTTTCCATCCTTTTGCTCCACAATCGAATTTCCCACATAAGCGAGTTTCGAAGTCTGCTGATCTTTTGGCTGCTCCGGAGGAGTTTGGGCAAGAGGTTCATCTTTTAAAAAGTAGTACAAACCACTTGCTGCTATTATAATACAGGCAAGAATCAATCCTGCTTTCTTTTTCATGCCTGTTTACCGATCCTTTCCGGGGATATACGTTGCTCATATTTCACATTATCTTCAGAATAAGCTGTATTCCAGCGTTTTTGAAACCATAGCCATTCATCAGGATATTCTCGAATGGTCTTTTCAATAATCTTCGTCATCTTAACTGTAATTTTATAGTTATCTTCTACTTCATTACCTGTATCTTCATAATAAAACGGTTCATGAATGATAACTCGATGACCGCCTTCGGGTTTACGAACCATAAAAACCGGTACAACGGGAGCCTTAAATTTTTTGGCAAATACTGTCGGCCCGACTGGAGTAGAAGACATTTTACCGAGAAATTCGATGAATAAGCCCGTAGTCCCTGCATCCTGATCCGCTAAAAATCCAAGAATTTTGCCTTTTTTCAGGGCTCTTGCCGCGCTGACTAATTCGGTAGTACCCCGGGCAAAAATTTCAATCCCCGTCATTTCACGGTATTCATTTAAAATCCTGGTATGCTGGTCATTGGGCTGACGCTTAATCACAGCGGCCAATGGAAAACCATCCATTGCCAAAGAAGCTCCCAGCCATTCCCAATTCCCCACATGAGCCGTAAGCAAAACTACACCTCGTCCTTGCTCTACTGCTTCAGCAAGAAAATGACGATTTTCTATCGTAATATATTGATGCAAATTATCTAACGTAAGAGCAGGCATATACAGCATCTCGACAAAGGTTTGCCCCAATTTAACAAACAAGCTGTCAATATGCTTTTGAGCATCATCTAAGGAAATTCTCAGCGACTCTTGTATCTGCAGTAAAGCTCGCCGCCTCTGCCGTGCAGCAATACGATAATATAGTTTGCCCAGAATCTTCCCTAGCCATAAAACACCTTTATACGGTAATAAACAGATTAAAAAACTCAAAACTTTTAGTAAATAGTACTGCCAAGCGTTAGACATTGGCGACCTCCTTTCGTAGGGGATGAACACACCCCGCCCTACGGGCACCCCTCTCATAGAAGGGAATTTATAGTAAAATATAATCGAACCACAGAGACGCAGAGAACACCGAGAAAAGATAGGGTAAAAATAACGCATTTTGAACCGCGAAGACGCAAAGCCGCTTTCGCGGAAACGAAGCACGCAAAGGAATCTCATTAAACACGACTTCGTGTTCTTCATACCTCTTCGCAACTTCGCGTTTCCGGGCTTTACTAGGTATCCATCTATTGTTTTGTTTCTATTCTGCCGCCTTGCAAGTAGGTGTTGATGATGTCGTCCCATTTGCCTTGGGTTTTTAGAATGAATTCTACGACTTCTCTCACGGCTCCTTGGCCGCCTTGTTTGGTGGTTATGAAGTGAGCATGTTGTTTGACTTCCGGTACAGCATTGGCTACTGCGCAGGCTAAGCCAACTTGTCTCATGATGGACAGATCCAGCAAATCATCTCCTACATAGGCTGCTTCCTCCGGGCGCAAGCTGTATTTCGTTAGCAAAACAGAAAGCGCTTCTACCTTATCCCTGGCTCCCTGGTGTACATCCTTAATTTTTAGTTCAACACTGCGCAAATGAACGATTTGACTTTCCCGTCCCGTGATGATAGCCGTTTTCATGCCTGCTTGATGTGCAAGTGCAATGCCTAATCCATCATGAGAATGAAAATTCTTCATCAATTCGCCATCTCTGCCAAAGATAATATGTCCATCTGTCAGTACACCATCTACGTCCAGCACCAGAAGCTTAGTCTTTTTAGCACGGGCTTCTATACCCATTATACCACTCCTTGACGTAATAAGTCAGTAAGGTGAATAATACCAATCGTTTTATTCTCTTCATCCACCACTGGCAGCACTGTAATGGGGCGAGGATGATTTTTTTCCATAACGGAAAGAGCTTGGGCCGCTAACTTATTGGCTGTAATGGTACGAGGATTTTTAGTCATGATACTATCTACCTTTTTATCCAAGAATTCGTGACCATGTTCCAATCCTCTGCGAATATCTCCATCGGTAATAATTCCCACTAAATGACCTTGCTGATCTACAACATTTGTCGCACCAAGCCCCTTGCCGGTAATCACAAACAAGGCTTCCTTCACTGTTTTATCCAGCGTAACAACAGGATTGTCTTCTCCTGCATGCATTACATTTTCCACTGTTAAGAGTAATTTACGGCCTAATGATCCTCCTGGATGAAAGACCGCAAAGTCTTCTGGAGTAAATTTGCGTTCCGATAATAAAGCGATAGCCAAGGCATCCCCCATAGCCAATGTTGCAATGGCACTGGCCGTTGGCGCTAGCCCTAATGGACATGCTTCTCTTTCCACAGCTGTATCTAAGAATACATCCGCATTTTTGCCCATTGTAGAATCTTCGCAGCCACACATGACAATAATACTGGCACCGATTCGCTTAATAGCAGGAAAGATGCTGACTACTTCGGCAGTTTCACCACTATTTGATAAAGCCAGTACAATATCGTTCGGTGTGACCATCCCCAAATCTCCATGAATTCCTTCTGCAGGATGAAGAAAGTAAGCAGGGGTTCCTGTACTGGCAAAGGTTGCAGCAATCTTTCTGCCAATATGACCGGATTTTCCCATGCCCGTAACAATCACTCTTCCTGAACATTCTAAAATCATTGTCACCGCTGCTGTAAATTGACCATTGATTCGAGGAATCAGACTCTCAATCGCTGCAGCCTCAATTGCCAATACTTCTTTTGCTTGTTCAATAATCATGGTAATACCTCCTTGAATTTTTAAAAATTGAAACACAAAGGGCACAAAGATTAGCCATCCCCTTTGTGCTCTTTGTGTACCGCGATAGTAGTTTAGCTTCCTTTGCTTCCCGCATTGTTTGTGGTCAATGCTATTACTTATGCTTCCTAACCACATGATCAAGAGCTTGTACATCTTTTAATAAGTCTTCTAATTGTTCAATGTATAGCATATTAGGTCCATCGGATAATGCCTCGGCGGGATTATCATGAACTTCCATAAATAAAACATCAACGCCTACTGCTACAGCTGCCCGGGTCAGATAGGGTACAAATTCCCGCTGTCCGCTTGAAGTCGTTCCTGCCCCTCCAGGTAATTGCACACTATGAGTCGCATCAAAAACAATCGGATAACCAAAGGAACGCATAATAGGCAAGGAGCGCATATCGGCAACCAGGTTATTATAGCCGAAGCTTGCACCTCGCTCTGTAAGAAGAATATTCTCATTGCCTGCCTCGCGAATTTTGGCAACTACATTTTTCATATCGTTTGGTGCTAAGAATTGTCCTTTTTTCACATTAATGACTTTCCCTGTCTTTGCAGCATCATTTAGTAAATCTGTCTGACGGCATAAGAAAGCTGGAATTTGTAAGATATCCAATACTTCTGCTGCAGGATTTACTTGCTCACTGGAATGAATATCACTTACGACAGGAACACCCAGTTCTTTTTTGATGTGGCTCAGTATTGCTAAGCCTTCTGTAAGACCTGGCCCGCGGAAAGAGGAATAAGAGGAGCGATTGGCTTTATCAAAGGATGCTTTAAAGATATATGGAATACCCAGTCTATCGGTAATCTCCTTGATCGCTTTACCAATTTTTAAAGTACGCTCTACTCCTTCAATCACACAAGGCCCGGCAATCAAAGCAATAGGATTTTTTGCCCCCACTGTAATAGAACCAATATTAACTGTATTCATAGAAAACCTCCTGCTTAATGTTAATTAACAAATTTGAAATACAAATCAAAAAATATTGAAACGCGAAGATGCGAAGAAAAGGCATATAATACCTCTTCGCGTCCTTTGCATTTCTTCGTGTCTTCGGGATTCAGCGTTTTTTTCCCAGGTTATAATTTCGTTTACCCTACAATTCTAATTCTTTAATAGCAAATTTACTTTTTCCAAATCTTCTACGGTATCTACGCCAATGGATTTGAAATTGGTTTCGATTACTTTTATGCGATAGCCATGTTCCAGGGCTCGTAATTGTTCTAATGATTCCGTCTTTTCTAAAGGGGTTGGAGCTAATTTTGCATATTTCAGCAGAAATTCCCGCCGATACGCATAGATTCCGATATGCTTAAAGACTGGCAAACCGACTTCCACGCGAGGAAAGGGAATCAGGGAACGAGAGAAATATAAGGCATAACCTTGTAAATCTGTGATTACTTTTACGGCACCTGGAACCTGGTACTCACTTTTATCCATTTGCGTCATTAACGTAGCCATATTGAGATCCGGCTGGTTATCAAAAACGCTGGCTAATTGATCAATCACCTCTGGCTCGATCATAGGCTCGTCCCCCTGGACATTAATAATTAAATCCACATCGGGGCATTGCTCTGCAACTTCAGCCAGTCGATCGGTACCCGTAGGATGATCCGCAGATGTTAGTAAAACCTCACCGCCAAATTTTTTAACTGCTTCTACTACTAACGGATGGTCAGTTGCCACAATCACACGCTGAGGGCGCTTTGCCAGAGCAGCCCTTTCATATACATGTTGTATCATTGGCTTACCAGCTATATCCGCCAAAGGCTTACCAGGAAGCCGAGTAGATGAATACCGTGCTGGAATGACACATACTATATTCATAGAATAAACCTCCCTTATCTAGCAGTACTAAAAATAGTATCGAACCGCAGAGGCGCAGAGAACGCAGAGGGGGACAATAAAATTTTTCCTCTGTGCGCTCTGTGATTCTCTGCGTCCTCTGTGGTAAATCACTCTTCGGCTTTCTCTTTCTTTTTCTCTACTTTTTTAATTAAATTCATCAGATCTTCATAGCCTTCTGTAAAGAATACAGCTATGCTCAGGACATATAACGGCAATGGACGATCGGAGTGAATAAATTCTGCAGGAATCTTTACTGCGTCTTTTTCTGTGGTAAGTAAGGCATATACCTTTTCATCTACAGCCTTTTGCATAATATACTGCATTTCTGCCATCGTATAGTCATGATGATCAGCATATCTTACGCCGCATACATCAGATACGCCAAGATCCAAAATGGTCTGTTCAAAGGAAGAGGGGTTGCCGATAGCCGAAAAAGCCAGTACCTTTTTACCCCGGACACTTTCTAACGGCTCGTTCTTACGCCCTATTGTTCCTTTATACCATTCTTCAACTTCCACGAAACACCGGGGTTTATGAATACTTTCCACAACTAAAGCCTTTTTATTGTATTGATCCAAGGTACTATAAATCATTTCCCTCGCCTCAAGGCTTGACTGATCAATTTTTGTCAGTAAAAAGATTTGTGCCCGGGACAAATTTGACAAAGGCTCTCGCAGGGTACCCCTCGGCAGCATAAATTGATTGCCAAACATGTTGAGAGAATCAATTAATACAATATCCAAATCACGTGCCAATTGCCAATGCTGAAATCCATCATCTAAGATAATAACATCTGCCTTTAGCTCATTCACAGCATATTCCCCTGTAATAATGCGATTGCTCCCGATTACTACTGAAACCTTAGGCAGGCTTTTTGCTAACAAATAAGCCTCATCCCCAGCTTCCGCTGCCGACATATAGATTTTTTCCCCATCTGACACTAAACCAATCTGCCCTCTCCACCCAGCCCGATAGCCGCGGTTTAAAATGACGACTCGATACCCCATGTCCCGAATGATCGTAGCCAATCGCTGAGCAGTAGGAGTTTTACCAGTTCCGCCTACTGTAATATTTCCCAGACTAATCACATGGCAATTCAGCTTGTGCTGCCTTAAAAATCCATACTTATATAAGGCTAGCTTACAAAGCACAGCCCAGCCATAAATAATAGAGAAAATATGCAGTACACCCAGCAGAAAATCTGTAAGAATGCCTGGTTCTTCACCATGTACTAATCGATATAAATAAAGTTGTATTTCTTCACGTTGGCGCATACTTGTTCCGCCTTTGTTCAATTTATTCGTCCCAATAACTCTTTTAGATACATCACACTTTTGCGCGAAGCTCCACGATTTTCTTCAATAATCGTCAATGTTTCTTGAGACATTTTTAACCGTAATTCTTCATTATTTAAAAGCTCTAAAAACGTTGTCCCCAACGTTTCAGCATCATATACTGTCACACATGCCTGCCTGCCAGAAAATAATGCATAGGTTTCTTTGA
This sequence comes from Pelosinus fermentans, assembly GCA_002434245.1. Taxonomy (GTDB): domain Bacteria; phylum Bacillota; class Negativicutes; order DSM-13327; family DSM-13327; genus Pelosinus; species Pelosinus fermentans_B. The sequence continues at coordinate 123,511 of DJJR01000032.1, read as the reverse complement.
AATTAAACATATGAGGACCAACCAAAATCGGTTTGCCATGGGCTGCAGGTTCCAGAATGTTGTGACCCCCTCGCGGCACAAGGCTGCCTCCTACGTAAATCGTGATACCAATGCTATATATCTTTCCCAACTCTCCAATGGTATCCAGCACAATAATATCATGCTGCTCACGGGACTGCTGAGAAAATTTAGTCCTGAGTATTCCTTTAAAACCATAGGTTTCAGCTAAGTTAACAATTTCTTCACTGCGTATAATATCCCGTGGTGCAATTAAAAGCTTTGCACTGGGGTAGGATTCCCGCACTTTTTGAAAAGCAGTAAGTAACATTTCTTCTTCTCCGGGATGGGTACTTCCCGCCACCAAAACAGGAACCGATTCTTCAATACCCATTCCCTGACGCAGGGTTTGCTGTTCTTCCGGGGTAACATTGGTATACGTTTGATCAAATTTGGTGTTACCCGTAACAACAACACGCTGTACATCTGCCCCCAAACGAATAATATACTGGGCATCAATGGTAGATTGCATGCAGAATTTCTCCACAGTATTCAACATACTTTTTAGCATACTGCGCATATAATGATATCGTTCCACACTTTTATCGCTGATTCTGCCATTCACCATCATAACAGGAATAGAAAAATGTCTTGCAGCCTTTAAAAAGTTAGGCCACAATTCCGTTTCCACCAATAAGAACACACTGGGCCGAACCCGTTTCACCACACTATGGCTAAGATAGGGCAGATCCAAAGGGAAGAAGACAATGCTATCTGCATCTTTAATAATTCTTTTGGCCATGTCATACCCGCTGGAAGTCACTACAGATATTAATATGGGCTTATCAGGAAGTTCATGACTAATCTCTTTTATAATGGGGCTTGCTGCAACAATCTCACCTACTGATGCTGCATGCAGCCAAATGCAATCCTTTTGCAGCACCGGTGCCAGCTCTTCTTCTGGTATAAAACCAAAACTTTGCCGTAAGCGCCGGCCAAATCCTTCTTCACGAATAAAACGGAAGAGGAATACTGGAGCAGCCAGCACAACAAGCAATGTAACTAATAAATTGTAAAGAAAATGCATGTTAATACCTCTTTTTCATCGTTCCTCTTTACCGTTTTTCAAACTGAACTTGATATAACTTACTGTATAAGCCATCTGCTGCCAAAAGTTCTGCATGAGTCCCCTGCTCAGCAATTTTTCCCTTTTCCATGACTACAATTAAATCGGCACGCTGTACAGTAGACAAACGATGGGCAATCACAAAAGATGTCCGCCCGATCATTAATTGATCCACCGCCTCTTGCACTAATTTCTCACTTTCTGTATCTAATGCTGATGTGGCTTCATCCAAGATCAGCACCCGGGGGTTTTTCAAAATCGCTCTGGCAATGGAAATGCGCTGCCTTTGACCACCGGATAGTTTTGAGCCACGCTCGCCAATTTGCGTATCATAACCCTCAGGCATATTGCTAATAAACTCATGAGCGTTGGCCGCTTTAGCAGCATTCATCACTTCGTCATAATCAGCATCTAATTTCCCATATAAAATATTATCATATGCACTGCCATTAAACAAAATCGTCTCCTGGGGAACAATGCCAATTTGTTCTCGCAGGGATTGTAAGGTCACTGTCTTTATATCAATACCGTCAATGGTAATATTGCCATCAGTCGTATCATAAAACCTTGGTATCAAATTGGCAATGGTGGTTTTTCCTGCACCGCTTGGTCCTACAATCGCCACTACCTGACCTGGAGTGATCTTAAGATTCACTTGACGTAAGGCAGGTTCACCTTTTTTATATTCAAAAGTCACATTATTTAATGCCACATATCCTTCTATGGTTGGCAATGCAATGGCACCTGGCATATCTTCGATTTCGGGCTTGGTATCAAGCACTTCAAATACTCGATCTGCAGCCGATAATGCCTTTTGAATATTGCCGTATACACGACTTAAGCGTTTCAGGGGATTGGTCAAATTGATTGCATACATTAAAAAGGCAATCAGCGAACCAGCTGTCAAGTTATTGTCAATAACTTCTTTTCCTCCGTACCATATAATTAAGGTAACGCCAATGGCCGCCAAAAATTCAATGACGGGAGTTAGAGTCGCCATAATTTGAGAGTTCTTCATTTGCGCTCTAAAATTATGACTATTTTCCTTTTGGAAACGGTCTATTTCATAGTCTTCTCTGGCAAAGGATTTAATGATTCGTACCGAGGAAATACTTTCCTGTAAAAAAGAGGTAATGTCGGCCGTCCTTTCCTGCACATTCCTGCTGGAGGTTCGTAATTTTTTGCCAAAAATCTTAATTGCCTGCCCCACTAAGGGCAACGTCACCAAGGTCAAAAAAGATAGTTTCCAGTGAAGATAAAACATCGCTCCCAATGAACCAATTAAGGTCATCCCTTCGGTGAGCAGTTCAATCATACTCTCCACCAAAGCACCCTGTACTGCAGCTACATCATTCGTAATATAACTCATCACTTTACCTGTCTGACGCTTTTCAAAATACGATAAAGACAGGCGCTGCATATGCTTGTACACGTCTCCACGAATATCTATAATAATTTTCTGTCCAATATAGGACATGAGATAGGTTTGTCCGAAGAAAAAAATGCCTCGCAGAAAATATACAATCACAATGCCAATTGTAATCGTATTGAGCATTGACATGTCTTTTGTTGTCAGCACCTCATCAATTACATCTCGCAATATCCAAGGCACATATAAAGTGGCACTTGCCGCTAAAATGATACAAAAAACGGCTACAAACATTCGCGGTAAGTAAGGTCTTATATATTGTAACAGACGCATATAGGTTGTCATCTTTGTCCTCCACTTAACCCTTGACCTTCAGCTACGGTTAAAATTTCCTTTGCAACACGCTCAACAGCACCAGCCTCACCCAGCTTGCGTTTTACCTCAGCCAAGTCTTGCAGCATGTTCTCATGCAAACGGGAATCCAATAATATAGGTATTGTTTCATTAGCAATATTATCTGCTGTTACTGCAGATTGCAATAATTCTGGTACTACCTTACGTCCCGCAATAATGTTAGGCAGGCTGATGTATGGAATTTTCACTAATAACTTACCCAAAAGATAGGTAAAGGCTGCCAATTTGTATATAATTACGGAAGGCAGGTTCAATAAAGCTGCCTCTAGGGTAACTGTACCGGAAGCCGCAATCGCTACATTGCCAATATTCATCAAATCATACGTGTTCTTTTCCGTTAAAACAACGTTTATTTTATATTGTTTGATCATACTATGCAGCATTTCCCGGGAAATTGTCGAAGCCACTGGCAGAAAAAATTGACATTCTGGTACCTTTTCTGCTATTTTCTCCCCGGCGGCAAGCATGACAGGTAATAAACTGACGATTTCCTGCTGACGGCTGCCTGGTAATAACAGGACAACTGGCTTCCCGGAATCAGCTTCAAAGTATTGATAAGCCTCTGGCTTTGACATAGTTGGTTTGACAATATCAAGCAATGGATGTCCTACAAAAGTAACATTCGCTCCAGCCTCTTTATAAACCTCCGCTTCAAATGGAAAAATAGCCGCCACTTTTTCTACAATTTTGGCGACTTCTTTTGCTCTGCCTTTCCTCCATGCCCAGACGGAAGGACTAATATAAGATATTACAGGAATACCTTTTTCTTTGGCAACTTTAGCCAATCGCATATTAAAGTCAGCATAATCAATAATGACTAGGGCATCAGGTTTCTCCTGTTCCATGAGTTTGCCCAGGTCATCGCGCAGCTTAAATAATCTCGGCAGGTTTTTTATGACTTCCACAAAGCCGATAACACCTAAATCGGCAATGTCATAGACAATATCCACACCAGCCTCTGCCATCGCCTTGCCGCCCATGCCAAACATTTTGATGTTAGGTTGTATGGCTTTTAACGCATGAGCAACACTGGCCCCATGCAAATCACCTGATGCTTCTCCTACTGAAATCATGATTTTACACATACAAAGCCTCCAACAAATAGTAGATCAAAAATTGATTAGTAAAGCCTTCGAAAAACATTTAAACGCGAAGACACAAAGGGGATGAAGAAATTTTTGAACCGCAGAGGCGCAGAGGACACAGAGAGGGGTTTATAGTTATCCTATTTTGAATCTCTCCTCTGTGCACTCTGTGGATCTCTGTGTTCTCTGCGTTAAATCGTTCTTCTAACCAACTTTTCTTTGGTTAAACTGTCTTTCTATTCTCTGTGTATTCAAGCCGTCTTTTTATTCTCTCTTATTTTATCACATTACTAGAATTGTTATGCCATGATTGTTGGCTATTTTTAGAACGGTTTGGCGATCTACCAGAAGAGTTTTGCCTGCTTCCATGGCGAGAGCTGTTGCTCCTGCCGCAAACATGGATTCTAAGGTATTCGGTCCAACAGTTGGTACATCAAAACGCATGTCCTGATTCGGCTTGGCAACTTTTACTACTCGTACATCGCCTCGACCTAATTCACCACCGCGGCGAATACACGCATCTGTGCCTTCAATGGCTTCTACAGCCATAACGGCACAGTTCTTCACCACTACCGTCTGACCAATATCCAATCTGCCAATCTCTTTGGCCATAGTAAAACCAAAATCCAGGTCAGCCTGTTCTTCTTGTGTTGGCTTCCGCTCCGTCAGCACACCAGGTCCAGGCATCAATGAGCGAATCAAAGCGGTTTGATCTAAGATGCCCAGCCCTTCCATTGCCAGTTCACGAACAAAAGCTAACATAATGGTATCATCACTATTATCAGTAAGACTTGCCAGCAGCTTTTGTATCCGGCTGTCAAGAGCAACTGCACCTGAGAACATTAATTCTTTAGTGACTTTGCCAATCATAGTAACTTCTGTGACGCCTTCTTCTTTAAGGGTAGTAATAATGGCTTGTAATTGTCCAACGCTAATATGGTGGGTTTTATTTGCCACCTGATCTAATTCTTCATCTGTACCAGGCACCACACAGACAGCAATCACGGTAAAGCCCATGCCGCGAGCGGCACGGGCAAATTCTACTGGCAATCTTCCAACACCAGCTAATAAACCTATTATTTTCATTTGTTAAACTCCTATTCTCCGTCCCGACGACCGCGACAGACACCCCGCTCTACATTACGCAGAAAACGCAGGAAATGTTCCACTTCAGGATAGGATTCTAATTCTTGTTCCATGACTTCAATCGCTTGCGCTAGCGGCAGTCCGGAACGATATAATGTTTTATATGCCTTTTTGATATTGTTGCGGGCTTCGCGACTGATACCAGAGCGAGCCATCCCCACATTATTGAGTCCTGATACGCGGGCTGGATGTCCATCTGCAATCACAAAAGGAGGGATATCCTGCACCACTTTGGATGCACCGCCTACCATTGCATTCATGCCAATCTTTACAAATTGGTGAACTCCAGTTAAACCACCAATAACAGCTCGGTCTTCTACAACCACATGACCAGCCAATGTCGCTGCATTAGACATAATCACGTTATTCCCAACGATACAGTTATGAGCTACGTGGGTATAAGCCATTAGTAAGCAATCATGGCCAATTCGAGTTTCCTCACCTTCACCAGTAGCGCGATTTACCGTAGCGAATTCTCTTATTCTGGTATTATCGCCAATAAAAACATAGCTTTTTTCACCAGCAAATTTTAAATCTTGGGGATCTGAACCAATGGATGCACTCGGGAATATTACACAATTCTTTCCAATACTGGTCCAGCCATCTATAATAGCATGGGCACTAATTTTAGTCCCATCACCAATTACTACATTCTCACCAACCACTGCATATGGGCCAATTTCAACATCCTTGCCGATACGAGCATTGGGATGAACGACTGCTGTCTCATGTATTTTACGCAGAGGTACGACAACCTTTTCCGGCTTCATCTGCTCATCAACTCCTTACTAGACTAAATACATTTTTATTACATGCTACTATACTTATAATCCGACTGACCAGTCTAAACATGGCAGACAATTTTACGCCAATTTTTACCGTTTATAGCCTTTTTTTCGGTATTATCTCACTGATAATTCTGATTATCACTATTTTACTTCTTTTTTCATTATCTGGCAGATAATGCGAATAAAAATTCTCCCTCTGCCACCAATTGATCATCAACAAAAGCTTGCGCCCATATTTTCCCCATGCTGCTGCGTATTTTAATAATTTCTGCGACCATTCGCACTTGATCACCAGGAACTACGGGTTTTCTGAATTTAACGCGGTCCATACCAACAAAATATGCCAGATTCCCACGATATTCCTCCGCGTATAACATTGCCACGCCGCCCACTTGTGCCATAGCCTCTAATAGTAATACACCAGGCATAATGGGTTTTCCTGGAAAATGTCCTTGGAAGAATTCTTCATTCATAGTGACATTCTTAATGCCTACCGCCCGTTTCATAGGATCAAGTTCAAGAATACGGTCCACTAATAAAAATGGATACCGATGAGGAATGATTTCTTGTATTTCAGTTGCAGACAACATGTGTATTCAGCTCCTTACCAAAATATGGTCCACTATTTTTTTTGCCAATGCGGTATTTAATGCATGGCTTGACTTTACGGCAATAACATGACCTCTAATACGACCTGCTAATGCCAAATCGCCAATAATATCTAAAATCTTATGACGAACCAGCTCATCCTGGAACCGCAGAGGCGTGAGAGCCTTTACATCATCGTATACCACTGCATTTTCCAAGCTGCCGCCTAAAGCGAGGCCTTGGGACTTAAGCTGCTCTACCTCATGCATAAAACCAATCGTCCGCGCTGATGCAATCTCAGAAATAAAACTATCTCTTGTAATTTCATAATCACCAAATTGCACACCTAACATGGGATGAGAATTAATTGAGGTAAAAGTGACTCTAAATCCATCATAAGGCAATATTGTAATAAACTTGTCATTCACTCTCACTGTTTGGGCTTCTGTAACGGCAACGAACCGACGAGAAGCATTTTGCTCTATCACACCAGCCTCTTGAATCATCTGAACAAAAGGCAGGGAGCTGCCATCTCCTACGGGAGGCTCTACCGCATTAATTTCTACTAGACAGTTATCCACTTCCATGGCAAAAAAAGCTGCTAGCAGATGTTCCACCGTAAAAACCTTTGCCAAGCCTTTCTCTAATGTAGTCGCTCGCATGGCATTCGTAACATTGTTAGCCGTTGCTGCCACTTGTGGTCTTCCTGGCAAATCGATCCTTACAAATACAATTCCCGTATCAGGAGGCGCCGGTTTGATCGTAATCGTCACGTCTTGACCCGAGTGTAATCCGATACCCGTGTATGTTATAGCTTTTGCTATTGTTGTTTGCTGCATGATATCCTCCTGATATAATAACCTTTATACATTCTATAGAATATTTCTTCTCCCTGCAAGAATTATTTTAAAAATTATTTTGTATTTGGTAAGATACGAAAAGAAAAGAATGATTAACCGCAGAGGCGCAGAGGACGCTGAGGGGCATTTTTTACCCTATCTATCCATTCTCTGTGCTCTCTGCATCTCTGCGGTTCGTTTCTCTTTTTTCCCACGCAATGCTTTGTGTTGTCTGCGGTTCAATTTCTTTTAATACTTCTATGCAATATTTTTGCTGTTTAGGGTTCGGGCATTGGTCATTTGCTGATACTCAATGAGTTCTTTGTACTGCTGGCCGATATGGGATTCCGGGCTGCCAAATACGGCTTCTGGCATTCCTTCTTCTACAATACTGCCCTTATCCATCAATATAATACGATCAGCAACGTGTATGGCAAAGGATATTTCATGAGTTACAACCAACATGCTGCTCGCTCGGTATTTTGCCAGTTCTTCCATGATGACTAGAACTTCCCTAACTAAAATAGGATCAAGAGAAGCTGTGGGTTCATCCCATAGCATGAGTTCAGGTTCAAAAGCCAATGCTCTTGCTATACCTACCCGCTGCTGCTGTCCCCCTGACATTTCAGCAGATTTGTGCTGGGCACGCTTTTCCAGTCCAACCTTTTCTAATGCCTCCATCGCTTTATCATATGCCGCCTCCCGCGATATGCCATCCATTACTAATCCCAGCATAATATTTTCTACTGCGGTTAAACGCCCAATTAAATTAAATTGCTGAAAGACAAAACCGATGCGCTTGCGAACCCGGCGTAACTCTTCTAGGTCGAGTTTTGTTATTTCCGTACCGGAAACACAAATTTTCCCACTATCAGGCTCAATCAGGCGATTGATCATACGAATCATCGTTGATTTTCCACAACCAGATGGTCCCATAAGAACTGCTGTCTCTCCTTCTTTCACATGCAAATTGAAATCATTCACGGCCACCAGCTTCCCAAAGCTTTTATACAGATTTTCAATCGTAAGCATAGAATCACCCCCTTTCAGTATAAAATATTGTATTTCCAACTACTAATAAGAAAAATCCTAGCATATCCTTAAAATACATTAAATATTACCGAACCGCAGAGGCACAGAGAACACAGAGAAAAGATAGTAGAAAAACAACAAAGACGGAAGGGACTCCAAAAACCAATCTCTGCGTTCTCTGTGGATCTCTGTGCCCTCTGTGTTTAACGGCTCTCTTTCACTTAATATGTCTCTATTTGAATTTCATTTTTCGCTGGTTTAGCTTTTGTAGTAAACCGGGGCGGCCGCTGGGGATGACAATCTCTCGCATGATCTCATCGATAGACAATCCTAATGATTGACCTGCCATCATTTCATCATTTGACATTGGACTAATTTTTTCCGTATAACAAGCAACGATCAGTCCAATGAATGCACCTACAAAAGGTACAGCAATCCATGGTAAATAAGGAATTCCGCTTCTCCCTAGGACAAATATACTGGTTAATAATACAGCACCGATTACCATACCATAGATGCGTTCAGCACCCGTAAAAATAGCTGCTGCTGAACGCAGTAACCCACGCCAGCCTTTCACCGGTTGTCTTTTGTTGATTCTGCTGCAGCGTATAACGGTCATAATGGCTGTATGATCCAGGGCCAAAAAGAGTATCGTGACAATAATTGCGGTCATTCCAGACAGAACCGCTCTCACTTCATTTAATACACTATACAGCTCACCACGTGCATTGGGTTCAATAATCCCAAGATCAGTAGAATATAAAGACACATTTTGATGACCTACCTGCGTATATACAATAGGTGCTACTGCATCTGTGCTGATATTGCTGGTAGTTAGGATTTGAATCCGCTCTCCTGGAATTGCTTGTCCAGCAATAAACTTATCTAACACAGATACGGAACGAGTAATTTCTTCATCTTTAAGGTTCGGCACAGAAACTGCCAAATATTGCAATTGCCCGCTTACTAGAGGTGTATCCAGCTGTCCAAGCTGATTTAAGCGGTTATTAATGCTATTCATATTTTTCTTAGTACCATCCACGTCAAATGCACGTAAGGTTCCAATGGTATTGTTTCCATTGGCTACAATATTGTCAATCGATCCTTTAGCCTGACGCGCATCGGCAGCAACGGTATCGAGTGCTGCTAATCCTGATTTTAAAGTACTTAAGTTTCTCTGAGAGGCAACTAGATTGTCCACTGTCCCACCAACGCTGCTATCTACTAGTTTTAGCACCTGTAAGGTATTAATGAGCCCTCCCATGGATCTGGAAGAACTATCGATCTGATTTTGTACGGATGTAGTATCAATATTGGCAAGACCGCTGGTAGCCGTTTGAATGGTTGTCCCTGCTGCTTTCAAACTCGTTAGGGTTTGCTCCATGGCAGTAATGCTATTGCTGTAATTGTCCAAGGTAAGGGTAGCAATTTTGTTTAAGTTTTGACTATCCTGAGCAAATCCTGGAATCTGATCTACAATTTTGGTGGTTTCAGTTAGCGCTGTCCCCAGCTGCTGTCTTGGATTCTGATACGCAGCTGTACCAACATAATCACTAATCACACCATTAGTTACCCGATATCCTTGATTATTCGTAAGAAGAGCTGCATCTCCTTGGGTAATCGTCCCTTCCCCTTTGCCGTCCGTGTGGACAGCTGTAATTTGCACCATTACATTTCCTTTATCTACAGGACTGCCAAGGGTCAAGGCCGGGCCAGTACCTGCAAATGCAATGGTATCACCTTTTACTAACTTTCCACTTCCATTTGGCGTGATCGTCACTTGAGAAGCATAGGCTACTAAAAATCGCTTTAGCTCCATCATCGTACTAACCATATAGGTCATATCATCATTTTTGCCGTCAATGGATACATTTTTGGCGTATTCCAGCTTTAATTGACTTTTCATAGCCTCTCCGATAGACTCCCCCATGCGAATCGGATTTTGGGGTTCACTGCCTACAGGAAAGCTGATTTCAATTACTTGGTATTGATTTAAAACTTTTTTAATTTCCTCTGTTACCATACTAGATTTATCAAGAGATGATAACACCACACCAATGGATGAACCATCATGGAAAGCGAAGCGTACACCGTCAATTTGTGTGATAACATCCATCATCATGGTTCTTGCGCCTTCGGGCACACCGCGAATCGTCAGTCTTGGTTCTGTTAGAACACCAACTCCTGCACCACCCGGGATACCACCAAAGGTCTTTCCTAATTCTTCATAGGTTTGCTTGGTTCTATATTCTTCAGGTATAGCAATAAAGAAAGAAGTTTTACCTGTAATCGTCGGCCCTTCTTTCATTCTTGCTCCCGGAAAAACTCCTTCAATAATTTTTTGAATATGGGTTGCGGTATCTTCTTTCATTTCCTCCCGGGATTGAATAAGAATATCATATTCACCATAGTCACCTACAAAACTCGCTAAGGTTTTGGAAAAATAGGAATTAGCTGCCATAGATATAGAAGTAGCAAGCAGCGAACCAATCACGATACTAATTACCACGAGGGTGATGACATCATAATAAAATGAATCCTTTCTTAGATTCATGATTTTTCTTTTGGCCGGACTAGTAGACATGACGTATTCACCCCTTCCCTTCAAGGGTTAATTATATCACGTATATCAAAAAAACTAAATACGTATATACTATTTTGCAATAATGTATATACTGGAAGTGAAAAAAAGAACTGCTTTTTGAACCGCAGAGGCGCAGAGAGCACAGAGAGAAAAACGTTTTGAACCGCGAAGACACGAAGTATGCAAAGCTCACGAAGTGACCATAATGTTTCTTCGTGCCCTTGGCATTTCTTCGCCTCTTCGCGGTTCGACGTGCTTTTTTGATAATGACAAACCAGAGCAAATAGAACGATTTAACCGCAGAGGCGCAGAGAGCACAGAGAGAAAAACGTTTTGAACCGCGAAGACGCGAAGTATGCAAAGCTCACGAAGTGACCATAATGTTTCTTCGTGCCCTTGGCATTTCTTCGCCTCTTCGCGGTTCGACGTGTTTTTACCTTATTTGTCACATAAAAAAACTTTGCTATGTTTCTGGTGACACGGATGTCGGTTACCAGGAACGAAGCAAAGTTTGCTTTGTCTTTATTTACTTATTTTCGGTGTGCTTTTCCACCGATTGTGCAGCCAGAACCATTCATGGGAGATAGTTCGCACATGCTGTTCAATAATGTTTGTCAATTTTTGTGTCATAAGAAAAAGATCTTCTTCCCGATTATTTGTTTTTTCTACCCACTCAGGAGGATGTAATATTACTTTATGAGTGCCGTCTGGGTTTGCCGTAATGAATGCCGGAATAATGGGAGCGCCTTTCATGCGGGCTAAGGCTGCAGCCCCAGGAGGCGTTGAGGCTAAGCGTCCAAAGAATTCAACGAGAACACCATCACGATGGGCATCCTGATCCATTAAGAGACCAATGATCTGGCCTTCCCCCAGCATTTTAACCATTTCCCGTACACCGGTTTTATAAGTTACATGCATACCGGCTTTCGTACGATTCTCATTTATGAACTTATCCATATCCCCGTTGGTTTGCTTTTGTACCACGGCTACCAAAGGAAAACCATACATGGCTAAGGAAGCCCCCAGCATCTCCCAGTTTCCGCTGTGAGCTGTTGCCACGATTGCGCCTTTTCCATGTGACAGCGCCTCTGTTAAATATTCAGGATGATCAATCGTCACATATTGCTTTATATTATCTTTATTGATCATAGGCATACGCAACACTTCCATAAACATCTTACCAAATCGTGTTGTACTTTGTTTTGCAATCTGATACGCCTGTTTTTGCTCAAGAGATAAACTGCACATAATGTTTTCAATTGCCATGCGTTTTCGTTTACGCGGCACTAATACCCAGCACACTTCGCCTAGTGCATTTCCGATACTTTGGCATACAGCCCGAGGCAGCATACTAATAATACTACTCATCATTTTCACAAATTTATATAGCATGTATGCTCCTCCTCACCTGACTTTTCCCAACAACCATTAATAGGTATAACTCACACCAACATATCCGTCATGATCGCGCCAGCCTGCATCCAGTTTCAGCCCCGGTACAATGGCCATACGCGCGCCATAATTCATATGCTTGCCATCATATTCAGCAATCAATGTTGTCGCAGGGAAAACATTATTCCCTGTTACGACGCTAATCGGATTAAGGGTTTTTTCAATACCAGCAAACACGCCGTCAAATCGTCCATTACCTGCGCCTACATGCATCCGAAATCCAAAAGGCAGTGCCTTGCTTGCTACAGCGTATGCCGAACGCTCACGAGTATTGGCTATGTCTTCTATCCCCACTGCTAACCCTGGGTTCAGTACACTTTCTGATAGGATGCTAAACTTGGCATTTACATAATTTTCATTATCCTGCTCATCATAACGAAATCCTGCCACACCAATTTCTAACTTAGGCAATATATTCGTATTAAATATACCTACACCACCATCTTTCAGGTGATAATAACCTAAGGAGAATTCACCTTCCCGCAGTACATCTGAAGATGGATTATTAATCAAACCGGTAGATCCATTCACAGATGGTGCTGCAAAAACAGGTGCAGATGCTAATACTAATGCACAACTAATTCCAAATAAAACTCTTTTCACGAGGATCCTCCTTAAGATCAATTACTTTTCGTCCAATATACCTATATTCTTCATAACTGCCTACAATCCTGCCAAAACTGCTTAGGTAATAATTGCCCTTTTAAAGATGAGGGAACATAGTAAGAAAACGCTCCTCATTCTTAAAACATATAAAGTGAACCGAACCGCAGAGGCGCAGAGAACGCTGAGAAAAGATAATTAGGGTTTAAAAACCTCTGTGCTCTCTGTGAACTCTGTGTCCTCTGCGTTCAACATTCTCCTAAAATTCTCGCATAGCTAGAATTTTCTCGGTAGCACACAGTGCAAGGTGGGCTTCGGATCTTGGAACCACAGAGAACGCAGAGTACACTGTAGGGTGTTCTCTGCGTTCTCTTTTGGGTTTGATTCTCTTTTTATGATTTACTTTCCATAGCGGCTAAGCGCTTTTCCAGGTCTTTGACTTTCTTAAGTAAATCAGGGACTTTATTGGAGCTGGCTTCTCCTCGCAGCCATTCCTTGTGGGGTCTGGCTGGAAATCCGGAATAGAAGGAACCAGCAGGTACATTACCAATCACTCCTGCTTTAGCCGCAAAGACGGAATTATCGCCAATGGTTATATGACCAGCGCAGCCTGCTTGTCCGGCAAAGGTAACGTTATTGCCAATTTTGACACTGCCCGCAATACCTGTCTGTGCCACAAAGAAACAATTTTCACCGACAACAACATTATGAGCCAAATGCACCAAATTATCAATTTTAGTCCCTTGCTTAACAACTGTACTGCCTGTAGTCGCCCGATCAATTGTCGTATTTGCTCCTATTTCTACATCATCTTCAATGATCACATTGCCTATTTGAGGAACTTTTTGGTGACGGCCGCCGATTGTAACAAAGCCAAAACCATCACTGCCAACTACCGCACCGCTGTGAAGTATGGACCGACTGCCAATATGACAACGCTCCCGCACTGTCACATTTGGATATAGGATGCATTCACTGCCAAGGACAGCTTCTTTCCCTATGTAAGTATGGGAATAAATGATTGTATGATTCCCGATTTTTACATGATCATCAATTACTGCATAGGCCATAATCGCCACATTTTCACCAAGAGTAACATTCTTTCCCAGCACAGCCGTAGGATGAACACCAGGTTCAATCATGACTTTAGGCGCATATACTTTTAGTAATTCTGTAAATGCTGCTCTTGGACTTTCTACCTGAATGGCAGGCTTACTAAATTCTGTGGCAGTCATAGGAATAATAACGGCAGCGGCACTAGACCGTGCCGCTTTTTCCAAATGAGGCGGTACAGCAAAGGAAATATCTGCTGTACCTGCATCTTCCAGATTTGTTACACCCGTTATTTCAATGTCACCATCACCTAGTAACACACCATTTACCAAGTCAGCAATTTCTCTTAATGTCTTCTTCAATGAGAAATCCTCCTGAATTGCTATCAATTCTTATTGTAGCTTTTTAATCACATCATCTGTAATATCTGTACCGCCTTGGGCTACACCATTCTTATATAAAATCACACCTAATTTTTTCTCTTTAGCAATACCATCTAAGGTTTCTTTAATGCTGCTGTCAATTTGTCCTTCCATCTCTTGCTTCACTTTCATGAATTCTGCATAAAGTGTCTCTTGTTTCTTTTGAAAATCAGCTGCACTTAGGGATGCTTTATCTTTTTCCAATTGATCACTCAGTTCTTTGCCCTTGACATTCAATTGTTCCTGAAATTGCTTTACCTTAGGACTTTCTGTCATTACCTTATTTACATCAATTACACCCACATTACCGCTTGAATTACAACCGCCTAAAAGAGCAGCTGTAAATACTAATAAGAACAATAATGCTAATTTTCTTCCTTGTTTCATTGTAAGTCCTCCCATTCCTTTGCTTCAATTTTTTTGCGAAATCAATACTGTCTCAAGAAATACTTTACTATTTCCGTGAAACAGTATTATTATATACAACTTTACTATTTATTACACTCTGCAATAACAGCAGTGGTTATATCCACACCACTCACATTCACAGTCACATTGGTCAACACCGCTTCTAGACCTGACTCAATTGCAACTTTACCTGTTTTATCGTTGACATCTTGAATAACCCAGTCCTGCAATGCTTTTAGTTCTTGCTGCTTCATCATTGCCTGCTGCTGGCTATTGCCAGACTCTTGTGCCGTATTCCCCGGCAAGGAGAAGGTTTGCATATTCCGTTTTACGATTTCATCTTGCTTAGCAGCAGCTTTTTGAGAAATCTCTTGGTTAACCTGCTTACTATAAGCTTCTAATTCCTGCTGTGCAGCAGCCTTATCAGGAGCCATTTTTTCTGTCATTTGCCCATTCAGCTGTTTTTGCTTCTCAGCGATTTTTTCGGCACGCTGGGTTTGCAATGTTTCTAATTGTTCTTGCAGTGAAGCAGCTTCTTCCTTTGTTAGCTGCACGGTTTTTAATTTAAGCTGTAAATTAAAAATTTGTGGTTGATATTCTTTATCAATTCCATCGGTATAAACTTTAAATTCATCTGACAGAGTCTGATGAATGCTATTTTCTTTTGCTGCAAGCCTCGTGTTGATTTCTTGTTCCTTTAAGGACATCTTTTCCGTAAATTCTTGTTGAAGAGCCTTGTTTAACTCCGCCAAATCTCCTTGGGATGTTTCTGGCAGACTCAACGTTTTCTGGGCGCTTTGCGCCATAGCAGCCTGCTGGGCCTGAGCCTGAGCCGAGATGCTTCTTACTTCTTGTTCTAAAGCCAGCACTTCTTTATATTTAGGATGTGACTGTACGGCCTTTTTCATATCAACAATACCTACTAGGGGCTGAGGTTCCTTAGTGTCTTGCACTTTTTTGGTACTACATCCGGCAACAAGCATCATTAAAGCCAGTATCATGATAAGAAACTTATGATTTGACACCCCATCACCCTCTTTCTAATAAAGGGCCGAGCTGGTGAAACCTGCTCGGCCATACTGCATTTTTTAATTACTTGCCGCTAATTTTTTTGCCAACTTCAGCCGTAATGTCCTGGCCGCCGTAAACGACATTGCCTTTATCCATAACTACCGATAATCCTTTAGCATCTGCAACTGCTTTGATAGCCGCATCTACCTTTTCAAATACTGGATTAATTAACTCTTGTTCTTTTAAGGTCAAGCGTTGTTGAACTTGTGCATAGTAATCTTGCTTTTCTTTGTCGTTCATTGTCGCTGATTTTTCTTCAAAGTCTTTTTTTGCCTGTTCTACTTCAGCCTGCATTGTTTGCTGTGCTTTCTCCATATCTGGGTGCTGTGAGATTAACAGCTGATGATTCACGACACCAATTTTAGAAGAATTATTGGACTCCGCTGCATAGGATGTACTACTTTGTGATACAGCCAAACCAACTATACCTAACAGAAACATCACTGCTATTGCTAGGGATACAAATTTCACTTGCTTCTTTTGTAATTTCAGCATAAAAAACCTTCTCTCTGCCTATTGGCATCAAATTTTACCTCTTTATTATAACAGGGTATATCCACATATTCAAGATATTGCTGTGAAAAGGCATTCCTAAATTTTACAAATGACCAACCAGTCGCAGCCATTGATCATCTTTTGTAATAATGTATTCGGCACTCAGGAAATCATGAAGTTTATAGCGAAGTCCTAGTTCATTATTACGATTCTGAGGATTCCTCTCCAGCCGCATTGTCCAGCTTGGGCTGAGTTCTTTGCTTAGCCACAGCATATTCTCTGAGCTTGATGTATTATATTTGATTCCCGCTATCATGCTGGAACCAATTTTATGTCCCCACCCGGGCACAAACTCCCAGGAAACAGAACTGGGAATAAAATTCACTTCCAAAAAGACTTCGTCCCGTTTACTGACAATCTTTCCGGCATGTAATCTGGCAGAAGCATTGTCTTCCTCACGCCCCATATCCAAATAAGCTTCCAGAGTGATGTTATATTTATCGGTTTCCACATCCAGCGCAATTTCAGTATCTGCCCCGGCATTGAGCAGAGGAGTTGCTGTAATTCCATATTTTTTGGTTAAAGGCTGTTCTGCAATCAGCTTGGCGGTAAAATAGTCACGGTGCCTTTCCACAAAAGCTACAGGCAGACCAATAAGGATCTTGCTGGTCTCATTCATTGTCGGACGCACTGCGGCTAACACGACATTCGGAATGGTGGTAGAGCGAAGTGACACATGAACATCCTGCACAGTCGTCCCCAATGGTGATAAGGAGAGCTTTACTACTGTGCGTTCCCCTGGAATGATATCAATATTAGCATGAAATTCAGGCAGCTGATCTGCCAATAATTCACGTATTGCGACTTTTGATAATCCTCCCGCCCAATCTACAGCATCAATGGGCAGTCCGATTAATACATCATTTAATTTTTCATCTACATTTCCCATATCTTTTTTTATCAGATTTACGATATCCGGGGAAAGAGTACCAAAGTCATACGCTATAGCTACCTCATGCACCACGTCTCCCCAGGGAGCGATCTCAATGGTAAGAACAGTGCTGGGGCCAGGTCTAATATCAACGGACTGTACAGAATATCCTACTAATACGCGATCAAATATTTCCTTGATCAGTTTTTCATAGGAAATCTGATTGTCTTGTACTTCATTCACCTTACGTCCTGCAATCATTTGCTCGCCTACGGTACTCACACTAGCCGTCATGCGTTTTGCAATTTTAGCAGGAGGCATCTGACTGGAAACAATGGTCACATCGATTTTTTCCACTATGTCATCAGAAGCGTAAACCACTCCTGACAGCAATAGTAAACTGAGCAATGCGCTTATAAAAATGAGACGGAAACAGTATAGAGGAATAACAATGCACCTCCCGGCGAAAATGCTCCATATCCTGTAAGTAAGACTTTTGCCGCATTATATAGATATCAGAGTCAGGTCATTGACCTGACTCTGATAAACATCGGATTAGAATTGTCCGCCAAAGCTAAAGTGGCTTCTGCCGCCTTGACTGCCTTGGGCATAATCAAGACGAATCGGACCGATTGGTGTAGAAACACGAATCCCCACACCCACACTAGCCTCTAGGTCATTCAGCTTGTATCCTTCCCCTGACCATGCTTTACCAATATCAGTAAAGGCTACGCCCTCTACCTTCTTGGCAATTGGGAAGCGATATTCCGCTGTAGCGGCCAGCATTTTATTACCTTTGAACTGGTCATCACGATAACCACGCAGCGTATCAGAGCCACCTACGGCAAAACGTTGGCTGTCTGGCATCTTGCCATCTGCATAACCGACAGTTCCCCGTAATGCTACGATTTGTGCATGACCTACCTTCAGATAGTTCCTTGTTTCAGCAGTGTATTTATTAAAATTAAAATCGCCGCCTAAAGCTTTTCCGGCAAATTCCGCTGTCAAAGCCACGCGATTTCCTTCTGTAGGACTAAATACATTATCCCGAGAATCATATACCCGCATTAAGCTAATGCTGCGGGTTGTCCCAAAATTATTCTTAAGATAATCCTTTGCAATATAGTCTGGATCGGTTTCATAATTATCGCCCGATACCCATTCCACATAGGAATCTTTTCGTTGTTTTAACGTGATATAGTTTTGTATATATTCACCTTGCGGACGACCAAGGGTAAGATCAAACCCTTTACGTCTTTTATCGTAGGAAGCTGTCTCATGACCATCGTCATCATAGTCAGTATACTCATTGGTCATGTCATAAAAACTAAAACCAAGTGAAGTCTGCTTGTCATCCAGCCACGGGCGAGTATAACTCACTTCATAGTTCTTGTTGCTGGCACTGCCGCCAAACTCCCAATGAAGCTTCACTTTATCTCCCGTACCGCGGAAGTTGTCATCACCAAGTTCAATAATCCCAATCATACCATCATTTTTGCTGTAGCCGCCCCCAATAGAGAATCGGCCTGTCTTTTGTTCCACAACTGTGGTTTCCAGAACAATGGCATTGGGCTCTTTACCTGGGTTCAGTTTCATATTTACGTCTTCAAAGTAGCCTAGGTTATACACTTTTTGCATACTGCGTTTGGCATCTTTTACGTTAAATGGCTGATTCGGCTTTAATTTCATTTCACGAGTAATAACATGGGTCTGTGTCTTTTCATTGCCTTTTACTTCAATGCCTTCCAGCATACCTTCGTTAATAGTAATTGTCAGTACACCGCCGGTTCCCATTGCAACATCGCTTACTTTGGTCAAGATATAACCCTGATCATGATAATACTCTTCAATGGATCGTACATTTTCATTTAACGCCTTGGAATTCAAAATACTGCCTGTTTTAACTGTCAGCATACTGCTTAGCTTATCAGATGATACCTTGGTATTGCCTTTTATAATAATTTCCTGCAATACTGGATTTTCCATCACGGTATAGACTACTTGTACCCCTTCAGGAACTTCATTGAAGTTGGATACTACATCAAAAAAAGTACCCAATTCATAGATAGCTTGCATATCTTGTTTCACTTTATCCGCTGTCAGCGCTTCACCCGGCTTCAATTTTACTGCTTCCATGATCGTCGCTTCTGGTACGGTTGTATTGCCAGTGACAGTTATAGAAGTCACAGTTTTACCTGTAGGATCAGCAGCATAGGCTGGAGCTGAAACAGAAAATATAAGGCTGATACTAAAGATAGCTGCAAGCAGTATATGCTTATAGTTTTTTTGAATTTTCATGCATTACCTCCTTTTGTCTTACTGGCCGCGTAATGTTTTTCCGGCGGCCCGCACCAATTTCTGCATTTCATCAGGCGAGATGGCCGCCGGTTCCACCTGCTGAGAAGATTCAGCTTTTTTTTCCTGACTCATTGGATTTGGTGCAGCAACACGTTGTACTGGCGGAGCAGCTTCTGTTATTACGACTACTTTCTTTACCTCTGTAGTGACAGCTGGCAATTGTCCATCATTACTGCTGCTTTGTATCTGAGATTCCACTGGTACACTTACTTTTTGCACCAAGGGAACAGGTACAACAATATCTGGCTTAGACGTCCACCAATAGACTCCCCCTAATCCTGCTGCCATTACTACAGCGCAGGTCAAAGCGACTCCATGACGAACCATCGTATATTTGTGACGCCAATGTTTAGAGCGGCTGACTTCTTTTACATGCTGAAGTTCAGCTTGGGCTAACATTAGATCAAGCTCACCGCGAATATCTCGCTCTTTGTCAAAAGCTTCCTCTGCCCTTGTCAACCACTTTTTTGCAGAAGACAAATGCTGGTATACATTTTTTCTAAAATGAGCCATATACAACACCCCTATTATAAACAATATATACAATCCTGAAAAGAGGCCAGATTATGGTCATTGATTTCCTTTGAAAAATCTTTATTTTTTAGCGATTAATCGTGTTTTCTATTACAATCCATGCTATATGTGCCTTTTTTCTCGCTTTTTTACGATTACCAATGCTGCATAAATTTGGAAAGCATGCCGCGAATACGCCTGATACCCTGCTTTTGTAATTTATAGATATGAGATATGCTCAGATCTAAGCTTTCCGCCAATTGTTTTGGTTCACAATCTTCCAAGAATACGCCGCTTAACACTGCTTGTTCGTTATGGGGCAAGCGATCCATGGCATTTTTAACCTGGGCTACGAGATAGTTTTGCTCGGCCTGGCTGGAGACGCCTGCCTTCCCATCGACTAACAAATCTCTTAAGGTAATGTCTTCCCCAGCTGATAAAGGACTATCCATAGAGGCAACACCAAACTTTCCCTCTTTTTCCATATAATTGAGAATGCGTCCTCGTATTCGCTGGGAAGCATATAGACTGAAAGCCACTCCTCTTCGATGATCAAATTTCTCTACCGCCTCAATCAGTCCCACTGTCCCTTCTTGAATCATATCCATAATCGCCGCTTCATTCAGGTGCCAGCCAGTAGCGATCTTAAATACTAAGGGCTGATAGTGCTCGATAATCTTGCTGCGGCAGTCCATATCATCCTGTTCTTTATACTGGAGCCACAAGGCTTCTTCTTCTTCCCGTGACAGCATCTGTATTTTTTTAAGTTCTTTTACATATTGACTTAATATCATGTGGATCATCCTTCTTCTTAAAACCTATATCTAGCCTCTGCGCCAATCCATGTCTCTTTTTCATCATCGATAGAGCCCGTTAAACTAATATTTCGATTTAAGCTATAACGAAATGATACTTCATTTTTACTATGATCAACACCCATAACATAGCTTATTAGTAACCGATCTGTCAAATATTTACTCATTTCCAGATTGTACACTTCTTTATTGACTGTAGAGCCTTCATCGTTTTTGTTGTTATTCTTTTTCACAATACTAGAACTAGTATCCCGAACAAAACGAAATTCATCCAAACCCAGGGCACTGCGTACATTTCCTTCTATTTCACTAATAAAACGCATTTGCAGACCAGCATCAAGGGCCGCCATCAGTTCGTCTCGTCCAAGCCCTGTATCCCCGTCATTCTGCTTTTCAAAATAACGGCTGCGCAGCGTCAGAAGGGATAGAATCTCCTGCTGACTCATAGCTGGTTCTGACGTTAATTTAAATTCCATTTCCCCCATAGGACCATTGACATTTAGATATACGACCGTTTGCTGCAGGGTTGCTTTAGCATTGAGTTTAATAATCGGTTCAAAAGAAGCAAACTGCCGAAACTCCACACTTGCCTCTTCCACCTTAAATTGCGTTCTCAGATAACTTACGGTGCCGCGAATCGCCACAATACGCCCTGAAACATCCGGCTGCGCAATACTGCCGCCTACTTTTACTCTGCCAACAGCCAACATGTCATATAGGTACGGATTGTATAAGCGCACTTTCTTTCCGACTTGTATATCAACGTCTAAATCCATGTCCAGATTGGATGGTTCCATATCAGGAAGGGAAGGAATGTCGATGATATTATTTTCAAAAAGCAATTTACCTGCTAATTTGGGTCGCACACCACCTTGGCTAATGGTCAAATTCCCATCAACAGCGCCGGTAAAATATTTGCTGCGAATCATAGGCTTATCCAAAATTAAAGACAGGTTATAATCCGTCAAACTCAATCCATCTAATTTCGCAGTACCTGTTGCACGGTAAGAACCATTTCCCATATACCCATCAAATTGGTTTACATTAATTGTATCACCTTCAAAGGCAATAGCAACCCCCACTTTTTGGATAGGGTCTTTTAAAGCTGCCAGCTTCAGCGTACCATTATTAACAGTAATCATCCCCTTAAGGACTGGCTGCTCTAAAGTACCAGCTATGGTAATTTCGCCTTGTGTCGCTCCCTCTGCCCATGCAACTTGTTTTGTAAGCAGTGGTAAAATACTTAAATTTGCTTTGTCTAGTTTCACATTCAGATTCATTTGCTCTGCAGCATTTGCCTGCCGTCTGCCTTCGGAGCTAAGGGCTGCTACAGGAATAATACCATAGGCACTGGCTTGATAAGGACCTTTTTTGAGTAAGACTTGATCCACATGTATTACATTTTTATCCAGGATCAGTAATCCATATAAGGAATCAACGGTTGTATCACCGATTCCTCCGTTAACAAGCTCCAAGGATAGAGCGGTATGAGGATTATCCGACACCCCTGAGACTTGAGCGGCAAAATCCAGTTTGCCTGTAGGCTGAATGGAAGTATCAAAGAAGGCGGCAACTAAGCCAGCATCTATCCCTCTGCCGCCTACTTCCAGGCTCAAAGGTCCGTTGGTATTTAAATCCGCTCTCCCCCGCGCCAGCATGACTCCTGTACCTTGTTTAATCGAAAGCTCAGAAATGGTCAGAACGTTATTTTCTAATGCGGCATCCACGACAATGGACTCTACTGGATATTTTTTCACACTGCCCGCTTTTAAATCCCCAATCAGCCGGACATTGGGTTTACCAAGAGTTCCACTTATCATGATCCGACCATTTAACGTCCCCATAATTTCTTTGTGCCCCACCTTACTGGCTGCCAGTATAGGCTGCAACTCTCCATTTTCTACCGTTAACGTGCCATAAATTTCATTTGTTCCTTGATCAAGACCGCCAAAGAAAGTAAATCTTCCCTTTCCTTGAGCAAAAGAAAGAACGGGAATCTCAACCTCATCACCTGTGACAGCAATGGTTCCGGTTACACCTGTAATCTCCTGCTCATTCAGGCTGAGAGCATCCGCAGATAGCTGCCCCCTAAAAATAGGGACTGAAGGAGTACCTGTCAGTTTACCTATAAAATTAGCCTTACCTGCAGCGCTAAAATCATCATTGTTTCTATTTAATTGTTCTAAATCAATATTTTGGGCTGTAATATCAAAATCCAAATCATTATTAGGTGAGATCGTACCTGAAAGCTGTACCTGCGTACCGAGAGACTGAATAACAACATCATGGATGGTGGTTATGCCTTGTTCTCTTTTATAAGAACCAGCTGCTTTTGCCAATAGCTGACCACGGAAACTGCCATCTGTCAAAGTAACCGTACCCGCTACCGCAGGATTCTCCAAAGAACCTGTAATGACCATATTGTTGTCTACATTTCCTGTTAGCTTCTCCCCGGGCACTAATAATGGTACTAATGTTTCTGCTCTGGCCCGCTCCGAAATAATGGACATATTCAGTTCATGCCCACCAGATAATCCAATCCTTCCCTGGGCCTTGTGCCTGGTTACACCATGAATCATTTCAGCATCCTGCAGTGTTATTTGCTGCGGTGTTATATGAATCCTGCCTGCTGCTTGGGTAAAAGGCTGGTATAAAATTTCTCCATTGAATGCTATAAAATCAGCGGTTATTTCAGGGGCGGATAAGGTTCCATGAACGTTACCATTAAATTGACCGACGCCGGCAGTCTTGCCTTCTATACCTTTGCCTAACAGGTCTAATGGTATACCTTGACCATATATTTGCAAGGCAAGCTCTTGTTCTTTCACCGTGCCCTGAGCCGTTACCATACCTTGACCGATCCCAATATTCAAATAGTCTACGGCAGCATTTCCCTTATGGTAATAAAATCCACTGGTTACAGAAGTAAAGGGAATATTGCTAAATTCACCAGGCCCCATGGACACGGTTCCTTGAATTTCAGCCCCCGCTAAATCTCCCGTCCCCTTTATCGCCACAGCAGCATCAATATAGCCGCTCATATCCGGCACTAACTCAGGGAATTTTTGAATATTAAGATGCTGACCATTAAGAGAAAGTTGATAACTGCCTATCTCATGCTGGAATTGTCCGGATGCAGAAATATGTCCATCAAAAACGTCTGCTTCCAATTGCTCAATTGTAATTGTCTTATTTACCAGATTGATTTTCGTCTGTACATTGGCTGCCTGGTAACCAGCTACTTCTCCTGCTGGCATCTGGATCTCCCCTGTGACAACAGGATTTGAGATAACCCCCGTAATACCAGCCTTGAATGCCGTTATACCTTTAACAGGAATATCATAGGTTGTTGCGCTGGGATCAAAAGCAGCAGAAGACACCGCTAGATCCACAATCAGCTCACTAGCATCCGTATCTACGCTGCCCCGTACATCAATAGGCTGCTCAAATACTTTTCCTGCCACAAACATATATATCTTCTTATTGGTAAAAGCAATACCTCCATCAATCTGACGTAAGGGAATCTCATCAAGATTGATGTCGGTTTTTTCCAGACGCGCTTCACCAGCCCACTCCAAAGCCCCTTTTTCATAGGCAATGGTTGCTTCGATCTGCTTGGCGCTGCCTCCCACTAACTGAATCGATTCGTCTTCTGGCACTACCATCTGAAAGTCAGCTAACATAAGTTGATCTGCATGCAAAGTGAGAGTGCTGCGTCCCTTACTATGAATCGTCCCCTTTGCTTTCACTGCTGCACCATTGTACAATCCTTCCAGATCCATCTTTATTCTAGGAGCATTGGCAAGATCTAAATTTCCATTTACTTCTTCCAAAGTCCATTGAGAATGATAGGCATTCACAACAGCCCTGCCATTCACTACTTTTACTTTAGCAGATAAAGATGACTCGGATGCATCATCTTTAATAACGATATCTTGAATATTCCACTGCCCATTATTTCGCTGAGCCAGCCAAAGAGTGGGTTCCTCTACCCTTAGCTCGGAAATGGATTTTACCACATTCCAACCAGTCAAAATACTCCAAGGACTGTAGGAAACAATAATTTTGTCACTTGCAGCCAGAATTTCTGACTGTTTATCATAAATAGTCACATTATGTATGGTTACTTGATTATAAGAGGTAACCTCAATGTCCCCTACAGTGACTAAACTTCCTAGTACATTAGCCAATTCTATGCTTAACGCATTTTGTGCCCCCGTCATAACGGTTTGGCTCTTAGTCAGCCAGTAGGCACTGCCAATTAAAAGGATCATACATACTGCTAATACTGCAATGACTCTTTCTTTCATTCTCAGCCTCCTGATTCCACCTCATAAGGCGTTCATAACAGCATATACTTCTACATGGCACTGCCAGCTTCCTCTATCTTTTAGCTGAAATTATTTTATCCCTGGTACAGTAATTTATTCCAATGGTATAATGCTGGTTACGAACCTTGAACCGCGAAGAAGCGAAGAATAAGTCGAATAAGGTAACTAAAACATATAAACGAATTGAACCACAAAGACGCAAAGGACACAAAGGGGAGGATTATATATCTTTTGCGCTCCTTTGTGTGCCGCATAGCGGCATCGTGCCTTTGTGGTTCATAAAATGTTATCTTTTTCGTCTCCAATAGCTTATCTTTTTTTTGCTGCTTACCAAAAAGAGCCGGGAAGATCCCAGCTCTTTTTTCGTTCTATTATTGTACAGTTTCTATAGGTACTCCCATAGCTTTTGTCAGGTTCGCTTTACTTGTATTGAAATCATACATTGCTTGAATGTAGTTATTCTTCGCTTGGGTTAAGGCTACTTGGGCATCGATTACATCTGTATTCGTTCCCACCCCAGCACTGTAGCGGACTTGAGCAATTTTGAAATCTTCTTCTGCCTGCTCTACTGTCACTTGAGAGGTACTAATCCGCTTTTCCGCTTCTATCATATTTAGGTACGCTTGACGTACTTCTAATTGAACTGCATCTTTCGTTTGTTTGGCTGTCTGCAATGATTTTTCTACCTCAGAGTTGGACTTCTTAATTTGAGCATTGGTTACGCCAGAATCAAAAGGAGTCCAGGTAGCAGTTAAACCAATTGACCAACCATTTTCATCCGTTCCTGGAAAATCATCATCAGCCCACCTTTGGCTGGCACTGGCAGCCAAAGTAGGTAATTTACCAGATTTTGCAATTTTGACGGATTGTTTTGCGATCTCTATATTGTGATCAGCTTGGATTGCTTCCGGACGATTGCTCATGGCATAAGTAATACTATCGTCTAAGGATAAGTTATAAGGCTCATGAACCAGTTCATCTTTTATTTGTATTTCTGTATCTAATGGCAGCCCCATTACATTATTTAAATTGGAAACTGCTATTTCATAAGCATTTTGCGCCTTAGTTAGTATTTGCTGATTATTTGCCAGTTCTACCTGAGAACGCAGTACGTCAGATTTTGCTACGGTTCCTACATTATATTGCGCTTCTACATTTTTTAAGTGAGCTGCCATTTGATCTACGGATTCTTGGTCTACTTTTACGGTATTTCTCGTTTGCAAAATCGTAAAAAAGCCATTGGTAGCATCTAATTTTATTTGCTGTTTACTTTTCTCAACATCCAAATCAGCCACTTTTAAGCCAATCTTAGCTTTTTCTATGTTCCCCTCGACTTCTCCCCCGGTATATAGGTTCATTCCCAACGTAACAGAACTGCCAAATTGATTCCCAATACTTGCAGTATCATTTACATATGTTTTCGAACGACCGTCAGAGTGTTCTAACTTTAATGTAGGTAATTTTCCACCTTTTGCTACACGTATATCATACTCGGCTCCCTGCCTGTCTGCATCTGCTATCTTAATTGCAGGATTGTTCTGCAAAGCTCTTGCAATACTCTCTTCCAAAGATAACTCTATCGGTGCTGCGAATGCACTTACCGTGTTTAAAATCAAAAATCCACCCGTCAGTGCTGCCATCAATTGTTTTTTCCAATGAGTTTGTTTCAGCATGTAAAAAAATCCCCCTCAATTCATCAAAGAGCTATGACTAGTTAGTCAATATCATCAACCTGTATTAATTATAGGACGAAGTCCAGTTATTGTCAATCAAAGATCACCGCGAATATGATTCGTTTTTTTAAAAATTTCTTCGTACGCCGAAATACGTCTGCTCATCCTGTTTATTAATCCCGTCACTCTGTCCTACAATAAATGTGTCTGGAGCAACTTGATATAAAGAGCGCAATTTCACCCGTACATCTTGAGGATCATAGACATCCAATGATAATGACATCTGTTTGCCGATTTTGGTATCTACTCCCACTCCTACTTTGCTTTCGATTACGCCAGCTCTGCCGGCAAACTCTTCATTGCCTTTGCCAACCTGGAAATTTCCTTTGCTGCCGTCACCAATATGACTTACGCCAATAATAGCAAAATCCGTAGGTGAGGTATTAATTTTCAAATCCGCATTACTGCTATATTTTCCAGTATCCTGATTATATAATGTTTCAAATCCTACTTTCGTGTCAATGGAAGATACCTTTGTTAACATCTTGTTCGCTCTTTCACTTGCCATGCGAGCATTTTTTAATGTGTCTTTGATGTTTTGCGCAGTCTCAGGATCTGTTACTACTCCTTCTAGGGCTGCTGCCATTTTTTCTACACGGATGCTGGTATTTTTAATATTAACAAGGGTTTCCTGCAGATCTCTTGCCGTCTTTCCATCATTGTCTACTGCCTGCATCATGACTTCTGCTCTTGCCGAAGCTTCCCGCAAGCTGCGCGACATCGCACTTAAATTTTTTACTGTGACATTAATGTCACCATTTTCTTGTGTCATACGTGCAAGATTTCCCATCATAATATTCATATTATCTGTGATTTCCTGCGCATTCAAAATGGTATTTTTCATGGCAGCTTTGACTTTGTCATCCCCTACGATCTCATTTAGGGATTTTACTAAATCATGAACCTCTGCCAATACTCGATCTGATGAGGCAATGAGCTCATCCAAGCCCTGGATCTCTTCCCCTTTTACCTTGGCATTCGGTAATAAATAACTAGAGCTGTTATCTGTCGGGATAATATTAATATATTTTTCTCCCATTAACCCATCAGCACCAATGAGAAATTTTGATCCTTCAGGAATCTTAACTCCCGGGTCCATTACCATCGTCACTTGTACACCTTCTTGAGGCAAGACACGTACTTCTATTATCCGTCCAACATCCACGCCGGCGTATCGTACTATATTGCCTTCTTTTAGTCCATTTACCTGCCTAAATACAGCTTGCACCGGATACCCTTTATCGCCAAAGGTAAAGCCGCTCAAATGAATCATAATATATATCAATAACATACAGGCAATCAGGCTCATCGAGCCGACTTTCGCTTCCGTGCTTATATTCATCTCATTTCCGACCTCCTTCTTACATATGCGCTAGGTGATTTTAGACCAAGAATGAATTGCTGTACCACAGGATTTTCAGACTGCCTGATTTGCTCCACTGTACCCACCTCAATAATTCGTCCGCCATGGATCATCGCAACACGATCAGCAATTTTAAAAGCACTGGACATATGGTGGGTGACAACTACAGAAGTAACACATAACACACGCTTGGCATTCATAATCAGCCGGTCAATGGTTCCTGACATAATGGGGTCTAAACCAGCCGTCGGTTCATCATATAACATAATTTCCGGTCTGATTGCAATGGCTCTGGCTAAGCTCACCCGTTTCTTCATGCCTCCTGATAATTCATTGGGCATGACGTCTTGCTGCCCTGCCAGTCCTACCATGCGAAGATTGCGAGCGACGATCTTCTGAATCTCAGCCTCAGTCATCGCAGTATGTTCCCGAAGACCAAAGGCCACATTGTCTCCTACTGTCATGGAATCAAATAAGGCGGAGTACTGAAATACCATCCCCATGCCGATACGAACTTTGTTTAAATTATCTTCTGATAAATGAGAAATTTCTTGTCCTTTAATCCAAACCTCTCCCTGGGTAGGCTTTAAGAGTCCTACCATTAAACGCAGCAGCGTACTTTTGCCCGAGCCGCTGGGACCGATTACGACTAAAGTCTCTCCTTTTTTGACTTCCAAATCAATGCCTTGCAATATATGTTTTCCATGAAAACTCATGCTAATATTTTCTAATTTTATCATTCACTCACCATCCTCTTACCGATACAGCACTAAAGACAAAAAATAATTGCTAATAAAAATCAAAATAATCGAGCTAACTACAGATGCAGTTGTAGCCCGCCCCACGCCTTCAGCACCCTCACCTGTTGTTAAGCCTTTATAACAGCCGATAATCGCAATAATACCGCCAAAAAACATGGCCTTAACCAAACCGCCTATGATATCATTGACTACAGTAAAAAGTGTAATGGAGTGGATATAGGTAAAAGAGCTGATACCAGCGTATAAGGTGGCTACCAAGTACCCGCCTACTGTACCAATGACATCAGCAAAGATGACTAATATGGGTACCATAATCACACAAGCCAGCAGCCTGGGTACTACTAAATATTTGATAGGATTAATCGCCATGACCCGCAGTGCATCAATTTGTTCTGTGACCTTCATCGAACCAATCTCTGCCGTAATGGCTGCCCCTACACGTCCTGCAACTACCACCCCTGTTAAAACAGGAGCTAGTTCCCGTGCCATAGCAATTGCTACAACGCCTCCCACAGAGGATTGAGCACCATATTTAATAAATTCAGTGGCAGTCTGAAGTGTAATTACCATTCCTGTAAATAAAATCGTCAGCAATACGATCGGCAAAGAATCCACACCCAGATGCGCCATTTGATGCAGTACATGATTCATCCTAGGCTTTTCCCGCAAATGAAACAGAGTATTGCCTACCAGGATAATAATCCGACCGCTATTTTCCATCCAAAGAATCACTTGCCGTCCAATGCTTTCTACTATAGCTAGCAACATTATAATCCCTCACATTGACATTAAACTTTATATTACGATTATATTAAAAAATTGTCTTATTATGAAGTATTCCATAAAAAACGTAAGTTCCCTGCACCCCGTGCATGGGAAATTGATGGAATAGTAAAACATGGATCGAAAAAGTAAAACACTTTGAAACGCGAAGACGCGAAGAACACAACGAATAAGAGTAATATCCCTTCGTCTTCTTCGTACTTCTTCGCAACTTTCGCGGTTCAAACGTCTTTTTCCATAACGCTATATATTCTATCTTCATAGGTAAAATATAAAGAAGACTCCGATGGGGAGAAGGTTTGATCCCCCTCCGCAATC
Organism: Pelosinus fermentans; assembly: GCA_002434245.1. Taxonomy (GTDB): domain Bacteria; phylum Bacillota; class Negativicutes; order DSM-13327; family DSM-13327; genus Pelosinus; species Pelosinus fermentans_B. Next base: position 93,133 of record DJJR01000032.1, on the reverse strand, counting down.
AGAGTCTTCTTTACTATTTCTTTGCTGGGTCTTTTACCACGTTGACTATGACTTGTGTATCACCGTCAATAATGTAATCTGTGGTAATGCTGTTTTTTACTTTTCCTTGCTTTGTCTTATCCTTAGCATTTATAGCTTTAATATCCGTTTTCAGAGAAACGGTATTTTCTACTATATCTTTCTCTTGCTTCTTGCTACTATTCTTATCTTTTCCTAATGCAGCATTACCGAATAGATTCTCCATTGCCATATCCAGAACTTCTACAACAATTTCGTTATTGCGGTCACGTTCCATAAATTCTTTAACCACATCAGCGAATTCCTGATTCTTTGGTTTTGGCTTGCCGAGCATTAGTAACCCTTCATCCATCCCCTGATTCTTAGCTAACAGCTGGATTAAAGGTACCATTCCGCCTCCACGCACTTCTAGAGTAAGAGGCCCCTCCGGCTGATCTTTAGGAATGGTAAAGGAAACGATGCGCTGAATCGGCTCGCCGCGGAAAGGCTTTATTTTTACGCCAATTTCAACATTTTCCCCAGGCTTTACACTAGGGGTCTTTGTCTGAGCTTCCACAATGGTAGCGGTACGACGCTCTTCACTGACAGAAACATGGACTTTAACATCCATCAGATTAACGGGATTGTACGGATTGCCCGTTAGCATGGTCATGGCTTCCAAAAATTCACCTACGGCCAATTCACCGATACTGACGGGGCTGTAAAACATGTTTTCTCGAGTAATAATCCCTCCGGGCATATTCTGACCAGAAATTTCAAAACTAACTTTAGCTGTTCCCGGCCCTACCCGATCCATGGTTTTGTCAATGACATTGAACATGGTGGTAGCCGATAAAATGGATGAGAGTTGCTCATCTTTTACCACTTGCACTGCTGCATCCTGAGTTTGTCCAGTATCATTATCTTTCACGATGATGCGTATCGGAATAATTGTAGGATATCGGCTAAGATATCCGGCAATTCCTGCTCCTCGATCCTGGTTGATAACACCAACGGCTTCTCCCATTGTACCCACTTTAAATGAATTTTCTAAGCCATTAACAGTGGAAAACACGTAGGCATTGGTCATGAAGTAGCCAATATTCCCTTTCTTCAAGAAGGGGTGACCAAATGCCAAAACCTTATTATCTTCTACATAAGTAACAGTACCCAAAGCCCCCACACTCACATCACCGCGAACTAACTCAAGACCTACGGCGCTCCCTGGTTCTAGAGGAGAAAACACAACATCTGAAGGAGCTTCTCCGACTTCTTGCGGTACTAAATTAAAAGGTTTAAGTTTGTCTTGCAGCATTGTTAAAGCGTGTTCACTAAAACCAGATACCATCAATGGTGTGGTCATTGGCTCAAAATCTGGTACTTCCTTCATAAACTGCATCGTAGCATTATAATTGTCCGGCATATCCCATAATTTCAGCATATCCCCAATCGGAGTGACCATGCCAACTTTATGATCCGTCAATGACCAGCCATAGGCCACCGCTCCTACCAGCTTACCATCGATATAGACGGGACTGCCGCTCATTCCTTGTGCGATTCCTCCCGTTCGATCAATAACATCTCCAGAGGTTCGCACCAAAATCAAATCTCCTGATGGTCCCTTATTTTTCATAATCCCTAATACTTCTACTCCAAATTCTTCTAGCTTAGTACCAGAAACTACCGTTTTGCCAATTCCCTGCATACCTACCTTTATATTCTCTACTGGCATGATCTCGGGTGCAGCCCATACTAAAGACATAGGCAGCATTAATAAAAAAATAAGCAGTGCCAGACGACACTGCCTGCATAGTTTTACCAAATATATCATCCTTTCTTTATTTACCGATTTCAATACGAGCAACTACATCACCAACAGCCACTGAAACTCCTGGTGAAACTAATACCTCTTTTACAACGCCATTGGCTGTGGCTCTCGATGCTGGTATCGCTCCCGTTATTGTGTCGATTTTCACCAAAACGTCACCTTCACGGACAGTATCCCCCGGTTTAACCAAGCCATTACTTGTAATGGTTCCAGCCAGAGATGCTTTTTGTTCTACAACACTATTTGCAGTAACTAATAAGCTGCCAACGATTAGCACAAAACCGATTACCAAAACTGCTATGCTTTTTCTATGAAGCATGGTAAGCCACCTCCTTACTTATTTTCATTATACAGCATTAACATGAATTATCAATCCTTAGGGGCAATAATTAATGCATCTCCCACTGATCTCTCGCGGCCATCAGAGGGTTTATTCATAATTTTACCTTTTACGACCATCTCACTAGAGCCTCCGCCATCCAAATTCATCGCATCGACAGCTCCAAATTCTTGCATTAATAAGGCTAATTCTAACAGCGTCAGCCCCATACTATGCTGCTGCCTTCCATCCACTACAACAAGTAGAATATGCCCATCTTTCGTTACGCCGACTGCAGTACGAGGTGCTCTTCCGACTGCTATATCCGGAGGAAATTCTTCTATTTTACTGGTTAAAAATACACTGTTATTTTTAATCAACCGTGGACCTGCACCAATGGCATATATTGTCTTATCCCAAACAGAGCCAAGTGTCTGGTTAATTTTTACTGCGTCACCCACTTTCAAACTGGATAACGCCTTTTCGTTGCTGCCATGAGCTGAAAGCACAACTGCTCCCGGCGGAATAACAGCATTGCCATGTACGATTGCAGTAACAACATCTTGACTCACAATATAATCCGTACCATATTCATTCGTGCCCGTCATATTGTCATAATCATTAGTGTATAAAATTAAATCATCCTGCCCCCGCTCATGATTCACCCCCGTAATGGCAATTGCAGCTCCATCTGGTAAGGTAACCGTCCCTTTATAGTCAATCTGATCAATTAAGATCTTACCATCAGGCAAGATTCCTAAAGCAGTTCGTCCAATTGTAGGAGAACTCACAATTTCACCATTCATTTTCAGCAGGCCTAAAATTTCTCCATTAAGAGCAAAATAAGAAGCGTTAACAGCAGCGATGCCTTTATTACGTTCTGCCATCGCTTGTACTTTTTCTAAATCCACAATCGCATTATTGGATAGTACCGGCTTTATGACATAATTACTGCCAGGCGCTAGATCCACCATATATGCAGAAATAGGGCCCGCCTTAGAATTACGATATAATGAAGTATACTTTAAACCAGTTCCAATTTGTTCCTCATACTTACGGTCAAATTCTTTTACAATATCAATTACAACCCTCTTGGGGTTCGATAGTGTAAACAATTTGTAAGACACAATCGGTTTTTTGAGAGCAATGGTTACTCGCTGTTTACCTGGCTGAACCTGAATCACTTGCACATTACTAACAATAGGATCCTTTATTTGCAATATTGGCATTTTACTGCTATCTGTATTTGTAAAATCAATGATAATTTGATCCTGATTGGCAGAAAGCTGAGCGGTATATTCAGGCAGCTCATTTACATCAAATACAATACGCACTTGCTCTGCGCTTTGGCTGTAACGAATTTTCTCCAGCACGGACTTAGTTGGAGCTGCCCACACCATCTGCGAACAAAAAATAATCAGCATCATCAATATGCACACACGTTTAAAAATATTCATTGTTATATCCCCCCTAAGAAAACCACTAGTACTTTTTAAAAATACGAAAAACTCTAACACGTTCTTTACGAACCACAGAGGCGCAGAGAACACAGAGAACAGAGTAAAAGAACATGGCCTCAGCATACCCCCTCTGCGCTCTCTGTGTTCTCTGCGGTTCAATTTCCTCCTAATAAAACTTACACTTTCCTTACTGATGAGAAAAACCCAGGCACTATTTCGGTGCCTGGGACTTATTGCTGACAGGATCCGGGGTACGTAATTGGCGGTAAAGCATATCCGCCAATCCAATACCTCCAGCCTTTGCCATATCTTTTGTCATTTCCGCGTCCAGCATAGATGTCATCGTCTCTTCCTGAGAACTATCTACTAATTTGGACTTATCCACCGTCTTACGCATATTCGTCATCATAATATTTAGAAATACAGCCTCTAAGTCCTGACAAGTCTTTTTTAACTTCGCATCATCTTTTGCCTGCTGCGCTTTTTCTGTTTCCTGTGCTAAATGAGCAGCAAAATCGCCTTTAGCTTTAGTCTGCACAGAATCCAAATTACTTATCATACTTGATGAACTAATTCCTGCTATCTGCACTCGTATCCACCTGCCTAAATAATCTGCAAGTCAGCATGTAAGGCTCCAGCAGCCTTCATGGCCTGCAATATAGAGATAATATCCCGTGGTGTTGCACCAATGGCATTTAATGCATTTACAACATCGCCTACACTCGCCGTAGAAGGCAATACCATAACATTTGCTTTATCTTCTTTCACATCAACAGAAGTATTATTTGTAACTACTGTAGATCCACCAGAGAAAGGTGGCGGCTGCGATACATCTGTCGTTCTGTCAATACGAATACTGAGTCCACCTTGCGCTACAGCTACTTCATCAATCGTAACATTGGAACCCATAACAATAGTTCCTGTACGTTCATTAATAACAATCTTGGCAATATTGTCAGGATTAATATAAAGTTCTTCTATAGAAGCGACAAATCCCACCACATCATTATCGTAAGTACTAGGAACTGAGACCACTACCGTACCAGGATCACGTGTAGTGGAAATATTACCAAACCGATTGTTAATGGCCTCACCAATTCGAGCTGCAGTAGTAAAGTCAGGCTGACTCAAGGCCAGTGTAATGGAACCACTGGGCGATAGTAATTGGGTAGGTACCTCACGTTCTACAATTGCACCATTAGGGGTAGTGCCAGTAGTCGGAAAGTTTTTTTGCTGGCTGCTGCCACCGCCACTTGCACTATAACCACCTGTGGAAACAGGTCCCTGCCCTACGGCATATACTTGTCCATTTGCTGCCTTCAAGGGTGTTTGCAGCAAAATACCGCCTTGAAGACTTTTCGCATCTCCCATGGAAGATACTGTCATATCAATGGTATCACCAGGCTTTACAAAAGCTGGTAATTGAGCAGTAACCATGACCGCGGCTACATTTTTTGATTTGAGCTGAGAATCAGTTACTGTCAACCCAAAATTCTTTAACATATTGGCAATTGACTGCCTGGTTTGAACAAGTGTATTTGAATCACCTGTACCAGCCAGCCCCGTTACCAATCCATATCCCACCAATTGATTGGCTCTAACGCCTTGCACTTTTGCTACATCTTTTATCCGTGTTATTGAACTGGCTGCCAATGCTGTTGGCACAATCGCCATAACACAAGATAAAACCGTTATCATGATGATTAACCTGCGCATAATATCCTCCGTTTTAAAACAAGAAGTTCAGTAACTGGCTAACGATCCCTTGACGCTGCTTTCTAGAAATTGGACCACTGCCGTCTATTTTGATTTGAGCATTCCCTATGTAAGTAGACAATATGGTATTATCAGCTGAAATGTCCGCTTGACGTACAATTCCGGAAATCGTAATCTTCTGTTCTTCACCATTTTGTTTGATACTTTGTGTTCCAGAAACAATTAAGTCTCCGTTAGGCTTCACCTCAAGAACCTGAGCGGTCATTCTTGCCGTAACATTATTGGTATTGACAAGAGAACCCTTGGCCTGAAAGCTGTCAGAATTACCTGCTGTAGCAGATGCAATTCCATGGAAGATCCCTGTCCCAGCATTCATATTTACGTTGGTGGACTTAGAATTAGCAGCATTTCCTGCACGATTTGCACTAGAATTTTCACTGATAATAATTGTAAGGGTATCACCAACAGCACGAGCTTTATAATCACCATACAAGCTGCTGCTAGCCCCACTATCACTCCACAAGGACATCGCAGAGACTGGAGTTGCTGCTAAGAACATTAGGCACAGGAAACCTAACAGGAAACCAATATTTTTTTTTGTTAGGTTAAACATAGTTCTACACCTTCACTTTCTACTCACTCTACGAAATTTTTATTCATCCAGAGCAACTATTCTTTAAGAGGCAGAAGCACTCTTATATGTTAATACTTGCACCTTGTTCTCTTCGATAACCTTACCGAAAACAATTTTATTAGAACTGATATTTTTAACGCGGATCAATTGATTTTCATAGCCATCCTGCAAAGCCTGCCCCGAGGTTATTACTTCTATGGTGCCAATAAAAGCAGTTAGAGTTACCATATTACCCCGTTTAACAATTACAGGCTTATTTACCATGGAATCGCTTATCACCATACCCGGAGTTATTAATCGTCTGGCCATTAATCCAAGTATCTTATGCTTATCAGTAATAAAACCCGCTGCAATTTGTCCTGTATCCATCCGTTCATACCGCAAATCATCTTCAGTAAAGATCTCACGAGCATTCACTTGACGGGCTGCCACCGTTACCTGACGATATAAATTCACCTTAAATCTCAGACTCACTTTGGTTACAGCTTGTCCATCCACACTTACAGAAATTATTACAGTAGTCGGAGTATTATAACGAATTCCGTAAGGTAAAGAAGCGTTCAGCGTAACAGTCCCTACAGGTGCTGTTACCTCTTGTTCACGTCCAGCATAAAGTATATGTAAATCATCATATTTGACATTAGGTCCTACTTGATCCCGAATCGCATTGATTCCTTTATCAATCAATGTTTGCGCACTTATAACCTGCGAATCGCCAATCACAGTCACGCGATCAGGTATGCTCCACATAATACTTGCTAAATCAATACCCGCTGCTGCTAATCGCATAGTAATGATTTCTTTGGTTAATACAAAACTGCTGCCCGGGGCAGGTGCATCACCAATTTTTAGCTGACGCAGTTCTTGATTGATATTTTCATCATCCCCGCTGATCTTAGCAACTTGCCCAAGGCTGATGGCTGCACCATTCACTCTAACCTGCTCATCAATGACAACCCGAGTACCCTCAGCAAAAGTTGAAGAGATCAATAAGCAAATTTGGAATAAGATAAGCAGACATACCTTCTTATTCATTACTTTCACCTAACGTTTCAAGTTAGCAGCTTGTTCAAGCATCTCATCAGATGTCGTAATGGCTTTGGAATTGATTTCATAAGCTCTTTGCGCTACAATCATATTCACCATCTCATCCACAATCTGAACATTAGACAGTTCTAAATATTTTTGTATAACGGTGCCTGTTCCATCTATTCCAGGATCACTGGCAACCGGAGTACCTGAAGCTGCAGTTTCCTTTAGTAAGTTATGACCAACACTATCTAAACCTGCCGGATTTACAAATTTGACCAATTGTAGCTGTCCTAATTCCTGCGCCTCAGTTTCACCTGCTAGTATGACCGATACGCGGCCATCAGATGATACAGCAAGATTGGAGGAATTTTCAGGAATGGTGATGGCAGGCTCTAGAGGGTACCCTTCCGAAGTAACAATTCGTCCCTGATCGTCTCGTTTAAACGCACCATCACGAGTGTAATTAATCGTACCATCAGACATAGTAATTTGAAAGAAACCATCTCCTTCAATCGCCATATCCAATTCGTTTCCTGTTGATTGAAAACTACCTTCTGTATAAATTTTTTGAGTAGCTACCTGGCGAACACCACTGCCCAATTGAATCCCTGTAGGCAGCATTGTATCTGCACCAGTGGCTGTTCCTGACTGTCTCATAGTCTGATACATTAGATCTTCAAAATCTGTACGGCTCTTTTTAAATCCTGTCGTATTGACATTCGCCAAATTATTGGAAACCACATCAATATTCGCCTGTTGGGCAACCATTCCTGACGCAGCAGTCCATAATGATCTCATCATAGTCTAAAAATCCTCCCTAATCACATGAAATATATTGCTAAAAACCTTACCCGCTATCAAACAGAATTATAAAACATAAATAGTTACCATCCACATATGTATACCAAATTATAATAGCAGGATCTTACTAATCCTACTTATAATATCGCCACAATAAAGCAAAATCTTAAATAAAAAATAAAGTTTTATAGTTTTGCGATATCATTGGCAGCTTTTCCCAATAAATCATCATGAGAACGTACTACTTTAGCATTTATTTCATAGGAACGATAATTAGTAATCAAATTCACCATTTCCCCAACGACATTCACGTTAGACATTTCTAAAGCTCCTTGTACTACACGGCCAGCAGCTTGCTGCCCCTGCTCCCCTTGGGCTGCAGCAAACAGACTCGATCCTTCCTTGGAAAGCTGTTTTTCATCAGCAAATTCTTCCATTCTTAACTGTCCTACTACCTCATCATCAACGATTACACGTCCATTTTCGTCAACCGACATTTTGTTGCCATTGATCATAATCGGGCCATTTTCACCTAACACCTGATATCCATCACTTGTAACTAATTGGTTTCGTATGCTTTTTGCAAAAGTACCGTTACGTGTATATCGCAGTCCCTGAGGAGTTTGCACAGCAAAAAAACCTCTTCCTTCAATTGCTAAGTCAAAGGCATTCCCCGTCGTTCTTATGGAGCCGCCAGTATAGGTAGTTACCACTTCATCCACTATAACTCCCGTCCCCATACGGCCTATAGCAGGGGCCTCCTCACCATCATTAACACGAGTAATTAAAATGTTAGCAAAATCTTTAGTAACAGCTACATCCTTTTTAAATCCAGCAGTATTCGCATTTGCTAAATTATTGGAGGTAACATCAATACGTTCTGCCTCTGCCAGCATACCAGAAGCAGCTGTATATAAACCGCGAATCATGTAATCACTCCTTTTTTCTTCTCAAAAATTTTACGGACATCCCTTGCTTAGGCGATACTGCCTCTTTTTAATGTTGTCAGACTATCTTCTAAAGAGCCTAAAGAATCTAAGGCTTTTCCTGTACCTAATGCCACGCAGGAAAGGGGATCTTCTGCTAAATAGGTAGGAATACCAGTCTCTTGCTGAATCAGCTTGTCCAAACCATAAAGCATCGAACCACCGCCAGTCATGACAATGCCTCGATCCATAATGTCAGATGACAATTCAGGAGGAGTAATTTCCAGTACCGTTTTCACTCGTTGAACAATCAAGGACACAGACTCATTCAATGCTTCGAAGGTTTCAGCTGATGTAATGCGTAATGTTTTCGGCAAACCAGAAACTAAATCCCGCCCGCGAATTTCCATACTTTCATTACGCCCTGCTACCAATGCTGTGCCAATCGTCACTTTGATCTGTTCCGCAGTACGCTCACCAATCATCACGTTATATTCGCGTTTCACATAACGCACTAAAGCCTCATCAAACTTATCTCCGCCAACCCTTAGTGATTCACTCACTACAATACCGCCCAAACTTAATACTGCTACATCCGTCGTACCCCCGCCAATATCAACCACCATAGAACCAAATGGTTCTGAAATATCCAATCCTGCACCAAGAGCTGCAGCTAAAGGTTCTTCAATCAAATACGTCTTTTTAGCACCAGCCTGCACTGCAGCCTCCAGGACTGCACGTTTTTCAACTGTTGTGACACCGGAAGGTATACAAACCATGATACGAGGTTTAAAAAAGAAGTTCTTGGGAACCACTTTGCTGATAAAATGACGCAGCATGGTTTCCGTTGTATCATAATCTGCAATAACACCTTCTCGCAGTGGCCGAATGGCAATAATGTTGCCGGGAGTTCGTCCAAGCATTCGTCGTGCCTCTTCTCCTACGGCCAATACTGTATTGGAATCACGATCGATCGCCACTACTGATGGCTCCCGCAATACAATCCCTTTACCTTTTATGTACACCAAAACGTTGGCAGTCCCTAGATCTACACCAATGTCCATTGACATTCCAAACATGAATAATCCCCTCTCCTACTCCTACTTGTCCATTCTTTAGTTTTTATTTAAACCACAAAGACTACGAAACTATAGCCATTGCCTTTGTGGTTAATTAACGTCTTAAAAAATAGTTTTACTTGTTCTCATTCTACATGAATAAAAAAAATCCTTTATTTTTTGCTATTTTCTCCCGCTTCCTTATATTTTTTTCGTGTGGCTTCTCCACCGCGAATATGACGTTCCGCCTTATTTTGCTCTAATATCACCCTTACACGGTTTGCCATTTTTTTATTCACGAGCGGCAATCTTTCTATCATATCCTTATGCACCGTACTTTTACTTACCCCAAACACTATGGCTGATTGACGCACCGTATGCTTGCTCTCTAAAATGTGCTGACAAATGTCCAATACCCTTTTACGGATATAATCCTTCATAACCTTTCTGCCCCCTCACCCTTGCTTTGCTAACATATATATATGCGGACAAAATTAAAAAAAGCACTACTGTGCTTTTTAAAGGCTACTTTTTTATTAGCTTGTTATTTAGGAACTGCTGCTGCTAGAAAATGGCATCACATTACGTCCATAATAATCTTAGTCTTTGCTTATTATCAGTAAAGGATCTACATAGTCATCATTTTCTTTGATTGCTAAATGTAAATGATCATACGGCTCGGCATCACAGCTGCCCATTTTGCCAATCTCTTGTTCTGCCCGAATAAAGTCTCCTTTCTCAACGGCAGCCTTCAAAAGAGATCCATAGTACACTTGGTAATGATTATGTTTTACCACTACGGTCAATCCGCTATTTGCCTCTTGATATATTTCAGTTACCTGCCCATTCTGTATGGCGGATACGCTCTGTCCCTTACGTCCCATTACATCAATTCCTGTATGATAACGCCAATCGTTATACAATGGATGCAAATACCAGCCGAACTTTACTTTTATCTCACCTTTTACTCCTAGAAAGCGCCCTGAATCCTCTGCAGAAGGCAGGACTTTTTTCACTGGAGCAGATGCCGAAGCTGTTTCTTGAGGTAAAGCTGCTTTCTCGTCTACGGCTAATACCCCAGCAGGAGCAGAAACTTGTTCTTCCTGCTCCTGCTGGGGAATGACAACAATATTCTGTTCTTTCTTATGTATCGTTATAAACACAGATGTTACGAGTACACTTGCAAGCATTAACAAACATGCACCAGTATACAGGCTTTTAAAGGGGATCTGTTCTCGATAAAAACGTTGTCTGTATAAACTTGTATTTATTTTTTTTAAATGCAGCGTGATAAAAGATAAGGCAGGAATTTTTAATTTTGACATACTATCACCTCATACTCAGTATGTCCGATAAAAAATATTTTTAAACAGTCTCCTATTAGTAGGCGTTTATGCTCTTAAGAGCCACGCCAGTATAGTATTTCGTAATAATCTGCCGATAATCCATGCCTTCTTTCGCCATACCATTGGCTCCATATTGGCATAAACCCACACCATGCCCATAACCGATTGTATTGACAACGATCTTATTGTCTTTTAACTCTACATTAAAATTATTAGAGCGCAAGTCCAGTTTTTCCCTTACCTCTGCTCCAGACAATACTTTGCTGCCGATACGAATTTGACCAACTCGCCCAGAATCCGTGGTATTCAAAATAGCCATAGCTCCACTGCTATTATTCTGCATGGCAGCTACGACTTGCGTTTCTGGACCTAATAGTTGTTCTACCTGAGCAAAAGAAAATTCTTTTTTATCATAATATCGGGGAGATTTTTGATCCCATGTACAGGGTACACTTTGCAAGTAAGGATAATCAAACCCCCATACCTCTTTTGCACTTGCTGTCCTTTCCCCACTGGTTGAATGATAAACTGCCTGAATGAATTCCCCATTATAAGTAGCTACTTCACCATTTGTTTCCTCAACTGCCTGGCTAATTTTGTTCCAGAATTTTGTATAGTTGCTTCCCCAGCGTTTCTTTAGCGTCTCTTCATTTGCCCATGCCTGACTCTGCTTGTAATCGGTACTCACATCAGCACCAGGCTGTTCTGCCAGGCCGCTGCCGCCAAAGGCCGTCATATTCTTCACAGCATACGTCCGCGCTGCTACTGTCTGGGCTTTCAAAGCTTCCAGTTCAAATTCAGCAGGCATTTCTGCCGCTACTACACCTTTTAAATAGTCTTCTAACTTCATTTCAACAATTTTCTGCTGTTCATGAAAATAAACTTTGATGATGATATGATCGCCTTTTGCCATTTTAGCACTCCCGCCCTGTCTTGGCTCTCCGTGAAAACCGCCTATCACTAGAATCGGAATAACAATCACCAACACCAGCACCAACAAAACCGTCCATGCTAGTACCTTCTTCACACATGCCCCTCCTCCTGCTCCTGCTCTACATAAGTACTACATCCTATGCCAAGCCTGGGGCAAGTATGACTGGCAACCAAATCATTAACGCATCCTTGGGAGCAAAAAGAATAAACATTTTGAACCGCGAAGACGCGAAAATTACGAAGAACACGAAGACTACATCTATAATGTTCCTTCGCGTCCTTTGCAATTCTTCGTGACCTTCGCGTTTTAGCATTCTTCTAAAAAAAACTGACGAGATCCATATCCCGCCAGTTTCAAATTTATTTATTTTTTAGACAGCACTGTACAAACCCGTTTGATATCGGCGCCAACACCGCATAATTTTTCTACTAGACCATCGTAGCCACGGTCAATGTGATGAAGATACCCCACTTCGGTTTCCCCCTCGGCCACTAAACCTGCTAATACTAAAGCAGCTCCGGCTCTAAGGTCTGTCGCTTTCACCGGACAGCCAGTTAATGCGGCTACGCCCTCCACCACTGCACTTCGCCCATCAATTTTGATATTGGCCCCCATGCGTTTTAGTTCATCTACATGCATAAAACGATTCTCAAATACAGTTTCACTCACTACGCTTGTCCCTTGAGATACTGTCGTCATTGCCATAAATTGAGCCTGCATGTCCGTAGGAAAACCAGGATACGGCAAGGTTTTGATATCAATGGCCCGCAGTTTGCCATCACTTTTAACGCGTATACCATTTATATCCTCTTCAATGGTTGCACCCGCTTCTTTTAATTTTGCAATCACTGGTTTTAAATGTTCAGGCAAGGCATTCTCCACATATAAGTCGCCCCCTGTCATAGCTGCTGCTACCATGTAGGTTCCAGCTTCTATTCGATCAGGAATCACTTCATACACTTTGCCTTTTAATTCAGGTACACCTTCAATTTTGATTACATTTGTACCTGCGCCCCGAACATTTGCTCCCATGGTATTTAAGTAATTGGCTAAATCTACAATCTCCGGTTCATGAGCCGGATTTTCCAAAATTGTCTGCCCTTTGGCCATACTAGCTGCCATCATAATATTTTCTGTAGCCCCTACACTGGGAAAATCCAGGTAAATCCGTGCTCCCGTTAATCCATTCGGCGCTGTAGCTTCAATATATCCATGACCAATATCTATTTTAGCACCTAATGCTTCAAAACCTTTTAAATGCAGATCAATAGGACGGGTGCCAATGGCGCAGCCACCGGGCAGTGATATCTTAGAATGCCCGTAACGAGCCAGCAAAGGACCCATAATCAAAAAAGAAGCACGCATTTTGCGCACCAATTCATAAGGTGCTTCGCAATTGCTGATTACCGCGCTGTCAACAAACATCATCTGCTCTTCTTTATTATACTCTACTGCTACTCCTAAATGCTTAAGAACTTGGCTGAAGGTACGTACATCTTCTAAATCAGGTATGCCTTCAAGAGTGCTTTGTGATGTACCAAGTAATGTCGCTGCGATCAGAGGCAGCACTGCATTCTTAGCACCACTAATTTTAATGGTTCCGTATAATTTGTTACCTCCGCGGATAACTAATTTCTCCATAAGGTTATATCCTCCCAAAAACACTACTAAAATAGATCGTAGAAAAAGTTCAAGTTTACAAATTAATATTCCCGAGTAATAATCGGTGATCCGACAATCACATAGGTACGATTATCATACTGACTATAGCGAATTGCAATATTGATATTGATTTTTTTGCCGCCAACTTGCAGATACTCCTGCATTGCAGATGAAAAACCAGTGACACTTACATACTGCTCTTGCTGGAGTTGATCAACAATGACGCCATCAATTGCCAAAAAAGCACTTTTAAACATACTTTCTGACTCTCCATCCATTAGTTTACCATCAAGCCAACCAATCAAGCAAGTACTAATCCTTGGTGAATCACCAATTTTTTTAACAATCCTATTTATTTTTTCTTGTAAGAGGATAATAGAGGTATATTCTGTTGTCAATGACTCCATATTGATCACTAAATACGCTTCTTCTCCTGCACTGATTTTCGGGTTGGGAACAACTTGAGCCATTACAACAAGGTGATTGCCGGATTGAATTTGCTCTGCCTTTACAATTCGATTTTTATTTTTTTGCTGATGAATTATCTCATCATTATTGAAGTCCATTGCTAATTGTTCCATAACTTGTTCTACTACTTTTTGCAATTCCTCATCACTGTAATGATCTTCCGGCAATTTCACCCATGCATTTATGCTGTATTCCTCCAGTTGTGCCCCAGTTGCTTTCATGGCAGCAGATAATGGCTCTGAGGAGGCAGCAGGCGCATATTCTATGGCAGAAAATAAGACTAGCAATAAGCATACGATTATTATTCCCAATCTAAAAATAGTTTTCATTCTTCCCATCCTTTAAAGCAGGTTATCTTTTTACTCTATATGCCTATTCTTGCCACTTGTTTGATGGGATATACAAAAAGCAGACTGAGTTCATTACCCAGTCTGCTTTTTGTATTTGATTTACATTTTATGTTGTTTCTTATGCTCTGCAACCCGCAAGCGAACCATAGCTCTTTTGAGGGCGACTTCCGCTCTGGCAACGTCTGAGTCACTATCACGCAAACGACTCTGTGCACGTGCTTTGGCCGTTTCGGCTCGTTCAACATCAATTTCCTCTGGAAGCTCCGCACAATTTGCTAATATTGTAATTTTTTCAGGCTGCACCTCAATAAAGCCACCACACATGGATATTGGTATCTCCTCACCATCTGTGATGATGCGAAGAGGCCAAATCGCCAATGCAGCAATCAGGGGAGCATGCCCTGGAAGAATACCAATATCCCCAGCTGTCGTCCGAGCAATCACCATACTAACCTCAGCAGAAAAAGCTATTTTCTCTGGGGTAACAATATCCAGCCGAATTGTTTTCGCCATTTATTATTCCCCTTTCATTGTCCGTGCCTTTTCCACCACTTCATCAATGGAACCAACCATATAGAAGGCGTTTTCCGGCAAAGCATCATATTTGCCGCTTAAAATTTCTTTGAAGCCTCGAATGGTTTCTTTTAATGGCACGTATTTACCTGGCGTACCCGTGAAAGCTTCTGCCACAAAGAAAGGCTGACTTAAGAAACGCTGTATTTTACGTGCTCTGGATACGGTAAGTTTATCTTCATCCGATAATTCTTCCATACCCAGGATGGCGATAATATCCTGCAGCTCTTTATAGCGCTGCAGTACTTCCTGTACGCCTCTGGCAACGAGATAATGCTCTTCCCCAATAATGTTAGGATCAACAATTCGGGATGTGGAATCCAAGGGATCTACTGCAGGATAAATACCCAGCTCAGAGATTTGTCTGGATAGTACAGTCGTAGCATCCAGATGGGCAAAGGTTGCCGCAGGAGCTGGATCTGTCAAGTCATCTGCAGGTACATATACGGCTTGTACAGAAGTAATCGAACCTTTTTTCGTGGAAGTAATACGTTCCTGCAAAGCCCCTACATCTGTCGCCAATGTTGGCTGATAGCCTACTGCTGACGGCATACGTCCGAGTAGTGCAGAAACTTCTGAACCGGCTTGAATAAAGCGGAAAATATTATCGACAAAGAACAATACATCCTGACCGCCTACATCACGAAAATATTCTGCCATAGTAAGACCTGTTAAAGCAACCCTCATTCTAGCTCCTGGCGGTTCATTCATCTGTCCGTATACCAATGCGGTTTTTTCGATAACACCAGACTCTTGCATTTCTACCCAAAGATCATTTCCTTCACGGGTACGTTCACCTACGCCCGCAAATACAGAGTACCCGCCATGTTCCGTTGCAATGTTGCGAATAAGCTCCATGATCAGTACGGTCTTTCCTACACCCGCACCGCCAAACAAGCCAATTTTACCACCACGGGAATAAGGAGCGATCAAATCTACGACTTTAATACCCGTTTCCAGAATCTGCGTCGATGTTTCTTGCTCTTCGAAACTTGGTGCTGGACGATGAATGGGCCAATGATCTTCCGCCTCTACCGGGGCTTCATTATTGTCTACTGTATCACCTAGTACATTAAATACCCGGCCCAGCGTACTTTTACCCACAGGAATTTTAATTGGGGCGCCAGTATCTATCGCCTGCATACCGCGAGTCAAACCATCCGTAGAAGACATGGCAACGCAGCGAACAAGATTGTCACCAAGATGCTGCATAACCTCTACTGTTAGACTGACTTCTACGTCTGTAGACGTATCTGCGATTTTAACAGAATTATAGATGGCAGGTAGCTGCTCCGGAGGGAATTCAATATCAACAACAGGTCCAATAACCTGTATCACTTTACCTGTACTCAAAGGGTTCCCCCTCCTTTTCTTTTTACTTCAACGCGTCGGCTCCGCCCACGATCTCGGTAATTTCCCGAGTAATGGCAGCCTGACGAATCTTATTATAATTTAGAACCAATTTTGCAATTAATTCCTCTGCATTATCTGTAGCAGAACCCATAGCTGTCATGCGAGCTCCCAGTTCACTAGCGGATGCCTGAAGCAATGCCCCATAAATTGTCGTTTCTAAATATTGAGGAACTAAGTGACTCAATACTTCCTCCGCTGAAGGCTCAAAAATGTAGTCTGAAGGATTGGCATCTGCTGCCGCCACATCTTCAATAGGCAAAAGCTTTACACTGGTAGCCTTTTGGGTAATGGCAGAATGAAATACAGTGTAGACCAAATGGATCTCATCATATCTGCCATTTTTGAACCCTTCCCCTACAGATCTGGCGATGTTAATCGCATGCTGCAGGGTAGGTTTTTCCGAAAAGCCGGTAAATTCTTCATCAATGCGATAGCCCCGGCGTTTAAAATAATCTCTTGCCTTACGCCCAACGGCAATCACACTGCTGTTCTTTCTACCTGCTATACGGGGCACCACTTCTTTGATCACATTAGAAGAATAGGCTCCTGCTAATCCCTTATCAGCGCTCAGCACTAAGTAAGCAATATTTTTGACTTCTCTTACTTCCAGCAAAGGATGAGAAAGATCACTTGCATGACTCGCTACGCTTGCCAGCACTTCTCGTACTTTTTGTGTATAAGGAAGACTTGCAGCAGCTTTTTCTTGGGCCCTGCGCAACCTTGCGGCCGCCACCATTTTCATAGCCTTGGTGATTTGTTCAATATTTTTTACGCTTTTTATACGGCGGCGTATATCCTGTGCATTAGGCATTTATATCACCTCGCCGTTTTATCATCAGTAAGAAATGTTTCTTTAAACTCTTTAATCGCTTCTTTCAGGGCATTTTCCGTATCAGCAGACAGAACTTTGGATTCCCTGATGGTTTCTCCAATAGCAGGATGATTGGATCGTAAGAATTTGATAAAATCCCGTTCAAACTTAGCCACATCCGCCAAAGGAACATCATCAATATAGCCATTAATGGCTGTATAAATAATCATGACTTGTTCTTCCACCACTACCGGAGAGTACTGAGGCTGCTTTAATATTTCAACGGTACGTTGTCCTCTATCTAAAGAAGCCTTCGTATCTTTATCAAGATCAGAACCAAACTGAGCAAAGGCTGCCAATTCCCGATACTGTGCCAAATCAAGACGCAAACGTCCTGCGACTTGTTTCATTGCTTTAATTTGGGCAGAGCCCCCTACCCGGGATACTGACAAGCCAGCATTAATCGCCGGTCTGACACCCGCGTAGAACATTTCACTTTCCAGGAAAATCTGACCATCCGTAATGGAAATTACATTGGTAGGAATGTATGCAGACACGTCGCCTGCCAATGTCTCAATGATTGGCAATGCGGTAATAGAACCGCCGCCTAATTCATCGGATAGTTTGGCGGCCCGCTCTAACAAGCGAGAATGCAAGTAGAAAACATCACCTGGATACGCTTCACGTCCTGGAGGACGACGCAGCAATAGTGACATGGCACGATAGGCTACGGCATGTTTGGATAAATCATCATATACGCAAAGTACATGACCGCCTTTATACATAAAATACTCACCAATAGCGACACCAGCATAAGGGGCTATGTACTGCAGCGGTGCACTGTCTGATGCCGAGGCAACGACAACAATGGAGTAAGCCATAGCGCCGCTTTCTTCTAGAGTATGCACTACACGAGCTACCGTAGATGCTTTTTGCCCAATTGCCACATAGATGCAGATTACATCCTGCCCTTTTTGGTTCAGAATTGTGTCAACGGCAATGGCTGTTTTTCCGGTACCGCGGTCTCCGATAATGAGTTCACGCTGTCCGCGCCCAATGGGAACCATCGAGTCAATGGCCTTGATACCCGTTTGCAGCGGCTGCTTAACGGATTGACGAGCTGCAATGCCGGGAGCCAAGAATTCAACGGGACGAAACTCAGTTGTCTGTACGGGACCTTTTCCATCAATGGGCTGCCCCAGCGCATTGACAACTCGTCCAATCATTGCTTCGCCAACAGGAACCTGCATGATACGACCTGTACGGCGTACCGTATCGCCTTCTTTGATTAACGTTTCTCCCCCTAGTAAAACCGCACCTACATTGTCTTCTTCAAGATTCAGTACCATGCCATATACTTCATGAGGAAATTCTAATAATTCACCCGCCATTGCTTTGGCGAGGCCATGAATACGAGCAATACCATCTCCAACCTCAATAACAGTACCAATATCATCGACATTAAGGTCTACTTGATAATTTTCAATCTGCTGTTTAATAATCGCAGTTATTTCTTCTGGCCTGATGTTCATATTTAGTCTGTCACCTCAATCCCCGTCACTTCATTATTTAAAAGCGCTTTTTTCAATGTCGCTAATTGGCAGGCAACACTGCCATCGATAAGCTTATCACCGATCTTGACAATGATACCTCCAATAATCCTTTTATTAATTTGTATTTTTAATACGATTTTTTTGCCAGTTACCAAACTTAATTTATTTACAAGTGCTGTATGCTGGTCTTCATCTAGAGGCAAGGCTGTAGTTACTTCAGCTTCTACAATATTTCGAGCCTGATTTGCCAGATTTACATATTCATAAATAATCGTTGGTAAAATGCCTTCCCGCCGTTTGTCCACCAGTAACAATAAAAAGTTAAGGACAATTTCATGAACATCTTGTCCAAAAACTTTATGTATCGTTTCTTTTTTTGCTTGGGCCAGTACCTGGGGATGATAAATCAATGTTGATAAGTCGTCATAAGAAGCAATCGTACTTTCCACTAAACGCAGCTCTTGTTCCGTTATATCCAGCATATCTTTTTCAGCGGTCAATTCATAAAGGGCCTGAGCATATTTCACGGCTAACTGATTGGCTAGCATGGCAGACCACCTATTTTCTGATCATCGAGTTTTTCAATGAAATCAGACACCATCCTAGCATTTAGTTCTGTATCCATCTTTTCTGTTACAATTTTAGTTGCAGCTGCCATAGATAAAGCTACTACTTCACTTCGAAGCTGTGCTAAAGCCAGTTCACGTTCTCTCGCCACTTCTTCTTGTGCTTTTTGCAAAATATAAGCACTTTCTGCTCGCGCAGATTTTAAAATTTCTTCTTTATTTTCTTCTGCCAATTTTTCAGCATTTTCCACAATCACTTGTGCTTTAGATCGGGCTTCTACCAACTGTTGTTTATACTCCAGCTTCAGCTGCTCAGCTTCTCGCCTTTCAGATTCTGCAGCATCAATCGCATCAGCAATCTTTTTTTGACGTTCTGCCAAAATCTGCATTAACGGCTTATATGCAAATTTGGTAAGAATAGCAACTAGAAGCAGAAAATTTACGATTTGCGCTAGCAGCGTTCCATTAAAATCAACCAATGAAAGCACCTCCTCTTTGAACGGTATAAAGAAGACACTGGCAAGAAAGCTTCATGCCAGCAACCTTATAAACCTTATTTTATAAACGGATTGGCAAATACCAATACAATGGCAATTACAGCAGCAATGATTGGAATCGCTTCAATCAAACCTACAGAAATCAACATATTAACCAAAATTGTACCTTTAGCTTCTGGTTGTCTAGCCATCCCCTCAATTGCTTTTGACGTTACAGTACCATTACCTACACCAGCACCAATTGCAGCCAAACCAATGGCAAGTCCTGCCCCTAAAACGGAAGCAGCTACGATAATTGCATGTTCCACAATAAAATCCCCCTTAAAAATCTTTTAATTTATTTGATTAACATCTGTATTAACAGTTCTTTACGCCTTACTAGTGACCATCTTGCATCGAGTTTGAAAGATAGGATATTGACAACATGGTAAAGATGAATGCTTGCACAATACCAACAAACACGCTAAAAGCCAGCCATAATGTAGGTACAAAATAGGGTACCAGCATACCTAAGACCAGCAGTAGAATTTCCCCAGCCAAAATATTACCGAATAAACGAAATGATAATGTAATTGGCTTGGCAACCTCTTCAATAATATTAATAACTACAAAAGGTATATAAGGCTCAAAATAATGTTTGATGTACTTTGTAAACCCTTTGTTTTTTATTGCCAGAACATGAACAATGACAATAATCATTAATGCCAATCCCAATGTCGTATTAATATCATTAGTCGGCGATGTAAAACCCGGTATTAGTCCAAGTTCATTACCTACTACTAAAAACAAAAATAGTGTAATAATGAGCGGCGCTAATTTTTGACCTTTCGATCCCATATTTGTTTCCATTTGCTCGAGTAAATACATGACAGCGATTTCTAAGAAGTTCTGCCAGCCCCGCGGACGAAGTTCCATTCGCCTGGTCGCAGCTATTGCTAGTACAATGACAATTGCCATCGTAATCCAAGTCATGATTAGCGTATCCATATTAAAGGTTAAACCTGCAAAATGGGCTAAGGAATGACTTCCAATTTCATGACCGTGTTCCATATCCTCCCTCCTTTCTTTTTAATACAAATATGCTAAAACGCTTTTTTTGCGTCTATGCAACTATGATCTTATAAAAAAGCTTTTGGTAACAAGCACAACAGCTTGCAAGAATAAAACAATCTGCAGAGTAAATAAGCCCAATACAGCTGACTGAAAATCAATTCCTGGTAGTTTTATAGACAGCAGCAGCATCGCAATGATAAAACCCAGCCGTATGAGCCAACCTATTTGCGTATATAGTATTGCCCGTTTTACAGGCATTTCAGAACTTCTTTTTACACGATAACTCATTAATAATAAATAAATCACACTTGTGAAAATCCCGATCATCAATCCGGCTATTTTTCCAGAATATCCTGTAAAGTAAGCCGCAGCACAGATCGAGCTGCCCCATATCATCATTTGCATGATTGTTTTTTTTATTTCAATAACATATTCTTGCATATTGATCCAGAAAGCAACGAATTACCTTCTATTTTCCTCCTGCCACTTTCTTATATATGGACCACATTCCCGCTATCATACCAAGCACAATGCCCCACACGGTTCCCCAAGGAGCAATCGAAAAATACCCATCTACAAACCTGCCTAACAATATGCCTGCTGCTACAGAGGATACCAAATAAAAGCCAATGGATGCCGCTGTATTAAATGCACTTAACAATGTATTTTTATCTTTCCCCATGGCATTTACCTCTATGAGAATTATAAAATGATTCTAAAAAATTGACTACAGAGTCAGTTTTTTCTATTTTATCAGTTTAAGTTTCGACAATCACTAGGAAACTCCTGCCATTATCTATGTATACAATGGCATTTTCTTGTCCTTTTTTTGTCTTTTTTATACAAATAGATTCCAATCTAATGCCATAAATAAACAGCTCTAAGATTCCCTTCTTAAACTAACGGGAGCCTCAGAGCCACAAATCCGGCGAATAGGCGTTCCTAGCACTCAAAAGGAGTAGTCTTCACCTGTGTCAATCTTATTTTGTCCTAATTTCGCAAGAATCACCAAATTGACTTGGTTTCTCTTGGGAAAAGCCATATTTCCATAAAATCGTTTCTACAATTCGTCTGGAAGCTTGTCCATCGCCATAAGGATTGCAAGCATTCGCCATACGATCATATTCCCCCGAATCAGCCAGCAATAATCGTGTTTCTTGATACACCCGCTCCTTATCCGTACCAATTAACTTTACAGTTCCGGCTTCAATCGCCTCTGGGCGCTCTGTATTATCCCGCAGCACCAACACAGGTTTTCCCAATGCCGGAGCTTCTTCCTGCACACCGCCTGAATCAGTGAGGACAAGGTAAGAACGAGCCAATAAGTTGGCGAATGGCTGATACTCTAAAGGGTCAATTAATTTCACCCTTTCAATACCGCCTAATTCACTATTGACAACATCCCGCACAAGAGGATTTTTATGGACTGGAAAAACAACTTCCACATCTTCAAACTCTGTCACAATATCCCGTAAGGCTTGGTAAACATGTCTCATGGGCTCCCCTAAGTTTTCACGCCGATGAGTCGTTACTAAAATAACCCGCTTTTTCGTATAATCAATATTCGCCAAGACTTCCTCAGCAAATCGATAGTTTTTGTCCACAGTCGTCAGCAGCGCATCAATTACCGTATTACCCGTAACAAAAGCAGTATCGGCTGTTATTGCTTCTCTTATTAAATTTTCTTTTGCTGTTTTTGTTGGAGCAAAATGGATATCGGTCAAAGAGCCTGTTAATTTCCGATTCATTTCCTCCGGAAATGGTGAATATTTATTATGGGTCCTAAGACCAGCCTCTACATGACCAACAGCTGTTTGATGATAAAAAGCAGCCAGCGCTCCCGCAAAAGTAGTGGTTGTATCTCCATGCACCAAAACAATGTCAGGCTTTTCCTTACTCAACACTTCATTTAGCCCGTACATAGCCCGGGAAGTGATATCAAATAAGGTTTGTCCTTGGGACATAATATCCAAATCATAGTCTGGCACAATGTGAAACAATTGCAGTACTTGGTCTAACATCTCTCTATGTTGGGCAGTAACTGCTACAATTGGTACTATATGTTCTGGATGCTTGTTGAGTTCTAAAATAACCGGAGCCATTTTAATTGCTTCTGGCCTTGTCCCAAATACAGTCATGACTTTAATACGTGACATATACATACTCCCCTTTAAATCCACTTTATTGTTTGAAAAGGCTATATTATCTTTCAGAAAGGCAAAAAACATTTTGAAACCCTAAGATGCGAAGATCAAATCAAATATAAAATATCTCTTATTCTCGTTTTCTTGCATTTCTTCGTGACCTTCGCGTTTCATTGCTTTTCTACACGCTATATAAAATTTAGAACAATGAATAAAAATGGGCAGGCATAATGCCGGCCCAAAATGTATCCTCAGTGACTTTCAATTGACTTCGTTGCCTTTAGGACACCTATTTTTTTCGCACCAACAAAGGCAATACCCAGCAAAGCAACAATAATAAACGCCCCAAAGGATTTATTCACCTCGGTTAAGGCAATAGCACTCAAACCTAAACAGCCGCTCATAACATACATTAATAATACAGCTTGCTTTTGCGTAAGCCCCATCTCTAATAATCGATGATGCAAATGCCCTTTATCAGGTTTAAAAATAGGACGTCCACTCATGTAACGGCGAATAATTGCAAAAGCCGTATCCAAAATCGGCAAACCTAACGCTACAATCGGTACAATCAAGGCAATGGTAGCCGCACTTTTCACAGTACCGAGAATGGATATCGCAGCTAACATATATCCTAAAAACATACTTCCTGTGTCACCCATAAATATTTTTGCAGGATTGAAATTATGCTGTAAAAAGCCCAATGCGCTCCCCGCTAACGCTGCGGTTAACACAGCCACAGTCCAAAAATTTTGCTGCAGCGCTACTAATAGAATCGTAACTGACGCAATGGTAGATACTCCTGCCGCCAATCCGTCTAATCCATCAATCAAGTTAACTGTATTGGTTAAGCCAACCACCCACAAAATCGTCAGTGGTATTGCCAAGTATTCTACATAAATCATTTCTCCAAAAGGATTGGTTAGCCACTCAATCTTAATGTCGAACATAACCAGCACAGCCGCTGCTATGATTTGACCTAACAGCTTCACCCTTGCCGGCAATGGTTTTAAGTCATCAATAATACCTACGATTAGAATGACCGTACCGCCTACCAGCAGCCCCATAACTTCACGACTTACATACATACTTGCTAACACAGCCAACACGAAGGCTGCATAAATAGCCAATCCACCCATTCGGGGAATGGGTTTCGTATGCACTTTTCGATCATCTGGAGCATCCAATGCTCCGACTTTTATAGCAAAATCTTTTACCCGCGGTGTTGCAAAGTAAGCAACCGCTAAAGCAATCGTAAACGCCACAATATATGTTTGCATAATCAGCACCTCATTTCTACGCAACAATCCCATTTTACATCACGCTAATACCCTTGTCAAACGGATTCTATTTTAGTGAAATTATTCGCTTCGATCAAATACAATAGCCCTTTCGTCTGAGCTTGGCTATATGCCCTGCTAATAACTCTTCCATATTAACTTGATACTTTTTTGCCAAAATATACATCATGGTAAAACAACATTGTGCCACGTCTAACAGCTCATAAGCACAGCCTAACAGAGCAGCCTGCACTTCTAAGTCTGGCTTTTCACCTGATGCCCCTGAGCGTTTTCCCAAAAATTGCGTAAATTCTCCGATTTCTTCTTGAATTTTGCAAACCGTCGTTAGGAGAGTTACATCATCTAAAATGAGCCTGGGTAAATTTAAATACTTAAATGCACCTACCGTTGTAATACTATATAACAGCGTATGATCAAACAAATATCCTTTACGTGTCAATTTCCCAATATGTTCATCAATTAAGGCATCCACTTCTATACCATAGGATTCTTCCATAACAAACAGCATGGTAACGCAGGTTTGGGCTACATCTAATAACTCAGTTGCTACTTCTTCTAACAATTCTTCTGCAATTACTGGAATATTTTCCTTAGCAGACAGCATATTCTCATATGGCAAGAAGTGCAACACCGCCCGAGCTAATTCACCAGCTTCTTCCATAATCTTCAGCAGCGTTGAATCTAAGGTAGGAGTTAGATTATTCAGCTTTGGCAGATAAATCGACTCAATCACAATGCTCCTCCTAGGATAAAATTACATTTCCTCTTTTGGCATGTATACTACTTCAATAGAAGATAGTGCAAACCAATCTGTATGGGGATTATAATCTCTCCCATATACAACTTTTGTAATACCAGAAGTAATGATCAGCTTCTGGCACTCAGGACAGGGTCTGTCGGTACAATACAAAGTAGCTTCCCGCCTTTCATCAGGAGTGCATTCCAGCAGAGCATTGGGCTCCGCATGAATGCAGCGTATACAATGTCCATCCAGCATAGCGCAGCCATCATCGATACAATGAGGCAACCCCGCTGGACTGCCATTATAGCCAGTACCTTTGATTCTTTTATCTTTTACGATCACAGCGCCCACCTGCCGTCTTAAGCAAGTACTGCGCTCCGCTACCTGAAATGCAATATCCAAAAAATATAAATCCCAGTTCTTCCGCATACATGTCCCCTCTAATTAACGATTCATCATAAATGCTATACATACGTCTTTCCAATTATACTATAAAAAAGGAAAAAAAAGAATTAGCGAATACAAAATGCTAACGCATTCTTTAAGAAATAAAACCTTTTGAACCGCGAAGACGCGAAGATTACCAAGAATAGATCGGCTAAAATTTCTCTATAACACTCTGCCCTGTTTTCTTTGACCGTTGCGAACAGAGTAAATAGAACGATTTAACCGCAGAGACGCAGAGAACACAGAGAAAAGATAGATAAGGTTAAAAATCTCTTCTGCGTCTCTGCGGTTCGATTATTTTTTCCCACGCATTCTCCATGCCCTTTTTAAAGGACTTTTCTTAATAATGACAGACACTATCCCTTCGCGGTTCATTGTTTTTTTCATAAATAAGCACATTGTTTTCAAGAATCATCATATTATTTTTGTAAATCCATGTACTTTTTTTCAGCATATGTGGTATTCTAAAAAATACAGTGTTCTTTAAAATAGCAAGGAGGAAACATTTCAATGAAAGAACTTTTAGAATGTCTAGAAAGAGACCATACCCAAACCCCGGAGCAATTGGCAATTATGCTAAATAAACCTGCAGAGGAAATTGCCGCATTGATAAAAAAATATCAAGATGAAAAAGTCATTATAAAATACCAAACCATTATTGATTGGGAAAAAGCGGGGGTGGATAATGTTACTGCTGTAATTGAAGTAAGAATTACCCCGCAGCGTGAAGTAGGCTTTGATGCTATCGCTGAACGCATCTATCGTTATTCGGAAGTACGCAGCTTATATTTAATGTCAGGAGGTTACGATCTATCGGTTACTGTCGAAGGAACCAGCTTAAAAGAAGTCGCCGATTTTGTTTCCACGAAATTATCTACCATTGACGGGGTTGTCAGTACTACAACTCATTTTATGTTGAAAAAATATAAATTTGCCGGTGTTATCATTAAGGATGAAGAAGAAGAGCATAGGCTGGTGATTTCACCATGAATTGGTCTGATCGCATAGCGCCAGCGGTTAAAGCGATTCCGCCTTCAGGCATCCGTCGTTTCTTTGACATCGCTGCCGAAATGAAAGGCGTAATCTCCTTGGGTGTTGGTGAGCCGGATTTTATCACGCCATGGCATATACGGGAAAGCTGTATTCACGGCTTGCATCGCGGCTATACTTCCTATACTTCCAATTATGGACTTCTCGAGCTTCGTGAAGGAATTGCAAAATCCCTACATAAGGATTATCAGGTAACCTATGATCCCCGTCAAGAAATCCTTGTAACCGTCGGAGTTAGCGAAGGTCTTGATTTGGCCATGCGGGCTCTCTTAGGCCCCGGTGATGAAGTCCTTGTTCCCGAGCCCTGCTATGTATCTTATAAATCCTGCGTCACATTGGCAGGCGGCACTCCCATTACGATACCAACCAATGTCGAAAATGAATTTCGGATTACCGCAGAGCAATTAGAAGAATATGTAACACCTCGTACCAAAATATTACTCATCGGTTATCCCAATAACCCCACCGGTGCGATTATGAGCAGAGAAGACTTAGAAGGCATTGCTGCTTTTGCACTAAAACATGATCTCATTGTTATTTCCGATGAAATCTACGCCAAATTAACTTATGATGGCACTCATACTTGTTTTTCCAGTTTACCCGGCATGCGAGATCGCACCATCGTATTAAATGGTTTTTCCAAAGCCTATGCCATGACAGGCTGGCGTATTGGTTATGCAGTGTCCAATGTTGAGTTCATTGCTGCCATGACGAAAATCCATCAATATACGATGTTATGTACTCCGATTACAGCGCAAATTGCAGCGATTGAAGCCTTAAAGAGCGGCGAAAAGAACGTAGAATATATGGTATCAGAATACAATTATCGCCGTCGTTTAATTTTCAATGGATTTCGCCAAATGGGCCTGGATTGTTTTGAGCCCAAAGGAGCATTTTATATTTTTCCTTCTATTAAGAAGACAGGTCTAACGTCTTTAGAATTTGCCGAACAACTACTCATGACTGAGAAAGTAGCCCTAGTGCCAGGCGATGCCTTTGGTGAAAGCGGCGAAGGTTTTGTCCGCTGTTCCTATGCTACTTCTACTAAAAATATCACAGAAGCCCTCGAACGCATTGGACGATTTATTGAAAGTATTAAAAAATAAAACATTTTGAACCGCGAAGATACGAAGACTAGGAAGGACACGAAGAATTTGAATGAACCATAAAACCCCTTCGTGCCCTTTGTATTTCTTCGCGCCTTCGCGTTTAACGTTTTTCTTAGAACTTTATACATTCTGGTGATACTATAAAACAAAGAGACCAAGCCATAACGCTTAGGTCTCTTTGTTTTACTATATATCCATAAATGTATCCAAAGGCGAATTCGGCTTCAGCATGGGGGTAACGATCTGTTCTGTAGGGATTTTGACAATAATCACCCGGGGACAGTTGTTTTCCAGTGCAGCGGAAAATGCCGCCAGGAATTCTTCCTGGGTCGTAGTCAATGTACCTTCAATGCCAAAGGCTTTTGCAAAACAGACAAAGTCCATAGGCACCGGCAATAAGGACTCGGAATACCGCTGTTTATAAAACAGCTGCTGCAATTGGCGCACCATTCCCAAGGAACTGTTATCCACAATAATGGTAATCAAAGGCAACCCCTGACTGGCTGCGGTAAAAAGCTCACAGCCCGTCATTTTCATGCCCCCATCACCAACAATAGCGATCACCCGCTTCGTCGGCATGGCGATTTGGGCACCAATGGCGGCAGGAAGACCAAATCCCATCGTACCTAATCCGCCAGAAGTAATCCAAGACCGGGGAGTCTCTATGTGAAGATTCTGAGCCGCCCACATTTGATGCTGCCCTACATCTGTCGCAAAAAGGAATGGTTTTCCCTTTGTTTTTTCAGCTACTTGCTTTAGCATCCATGGGGCTGAAAGAACATCTCCATCCGGTTTTGCTGCAAATTCCCGTTTCCATTCCTGGATCACCTTCCACCATAGACAGGGTTTAAGAGATTCCATCCGCTCGTACAGTGTCCTTACCAATTGTTTCACATCCCCCGCCAAAGGAATATGGGTGGCAACATTCTTATCCAATTCGGCAGGATCTACATCAATGTGAATGAGCGTTTTTCCTTCTGCATATTTGAACTTATTACCTGTTACCCGATCATTGAAGCGGCTGCCGATAGCAATAACCACATCCGCACCATGAACTGCAAGATTGGCTCTTTTATGTCCGTGCATCCCTGTTAAGCCTAAGAATAATGGATGTTCAGAAGAAAATGATCCCAGTCCCATCAGCGTGCTCACAACAGGAACATTCATCTTTTCAGCCAGGGCAACAACCTGTTCATAAGCTCCAGATGAAACCACACCGCCTCCAACGATCATCACAGGCTGTTTTGCTGCTTCCAGCACGGCTACCGCCTTATCGATCAGCGAACTTCCCAGTTCTGATAACTCCCATTGAAACCTGGGTTTATTTTTTTCCTGCTCATCTTCTTTAGTGAAGGTAAATAAATTCATTTGAATATCACTAGGTACATCAATCAATACGGGACCTGGACGTCCTGAAGAGGCAATCCGAAAAGCAAATCGCATGATTTCAGGCAAGGCTGCGGCATCTTTCACTAAAAAATTATGTTTTGTGATCGGCATCGTAATCCCAGTGATGTCCACTTCTTGGAATGCATCAGCACCAATGAGATCGGTAGAAACCTGCCCGGTAATAACGACTAAGGGTACTGAATCTAAATAGGCATTGGCAAGACCGGTTACTAAGTTGGTAGCTCCCGGACCACTGGTAGCAATACAAACTCCTACCTTGCCGCTAGCACGGGCATAACCATCTGCCGCATGGATAGCCCCTTGTTCATGCACCGTAAGGATGTGGCGTATCTTTCCTTCATATATCGCATCATACAGAGGCAGAATACGTCCTCCCGGATAACCGAAAACCGTATCGACTCCTTGCTCTAATAAGCATTCTATGATCCCTTGGGCACCAGATATCTTCATACAAGTTACCTCCTAATGAAGACGTTAACCAAGTTGTTTCTCAATCAAACTCGTTATTTCTTCCGTTGAAACTTTAGTTGAACCCGGCTTATACAAATCCGCTGTACGATATCCTTGAACCAAAACTTGATCCACGGCCTTTTCAATGGCTGCCGCTGCTTCTTCCGCACCTAATGAATAACGAAGAAGCATGGCTGCTGACAGGATGGTTCCTACCGGATTGGCCAAGCCCTTACCTGCAATGTCAGGAGCCGAACCATGGATCGGTTCATATAAACCGGTACCATCCCCCAAACTAGCCGACGGCAGCATGCCAATTGATCCTGTGAGGACAGCAGCTTCATCACTTAATATATCCCCAAACAGGTTGTTAGTTACAATTACGTCAAACTGCTTTGGTGCCAAAATTAACTGCATCGCACAATTATCGACATAAAGGTGACTCAAGGTAACATCCGGATATTGGGCGGCAGTCTCCTGCGCTGTTTTACGCCATAAGCGAGAGGAGGCCAAGACATTGGCTTTATCTACCGATACTACCTGCTTGCGCCGTAATTGGGCTGCCTGGCAGGCCAGCTTTACAATCCGCTCCACTTCAGGAGTGCTGTAGATCTCTAGATCCGATGCTTGCTCCACACCGTTTACCACTGCCGCTTCATTCTTTGCGCCATAATAAATACCACCATTTAATTCTCGTACTAATAAAATATCCACACCAGAAATTGCCTCTGGTTTTAAAGGGGAAAATTCAATTAATGCTTCGGCTACGCGGATAGGTCTCAAGTTCGCATATAGCCCTAATTCTTTGCGCAATCCTAAAATCGCTTTTTCCGCTCGAATCTCAGGAGCAACCCCATCCCATTTAGGACCGCCAACTGCTCCAAGCAGTATGGCATCTGCCTTCTTGGCAGCCTGGACGGTACTATCCGGCAGAGGAAGACCATAGGCATCAATGGCCGCACCGCCAGCCAGATGGCGCTCAACATGTAATTGCATTCCACTCTTTCCTGCTGCTTTTTTCAGTATACAGACAGCTGCTGCTGTTATTTCTTCCCCAATACCATCACCGGGGATCACAACAATTCGTTTCTCGCTCATCATTTTTCTCCTTGACCTGCTATATCAACTGCAGTATAGATCATCCTGCAGCTGCTATTTTTACTTCCCCAGCATCACTCCGCGACGGCTTTTCGAACCTCGGGATAACCAGATGCTGTCAATCGCTTATTGATCGCATTAATATACGCTCTGGCACTTGCTTCAATCACATCCGTGCTTAAGCCTCGTCCATTATATACTGCACCATTGTATTCAATCCATACAGTTGATTCTCCCAGAGCATCTTCGCCGGCAGTAATGGCTTTTAATTGATAATCTTTTAAGCCCACAGCGAAACCTACCGCCTGTTCAATCGCCTTAAATACTGCATCTACCGGACCATCACCGCAGCTTGCCTCTTCCGTGATACCATTACTTGTCTCTAATCGCACAGAAGCTGTTGCAGCATTTGCACTGCCGCCGCTAACCACTTGATAAGAAACTAAACGATACCAGGCAGGATGGACGGAAGGTTTGTCAATAATCAAGGCTACTATATCCTGATCAAACACCACTTTTTTGCGATCCGCCAAATCTTTAAATTTGGCAAATAGTATATTAACAGTTTCACTGTCCAAATTATAATCCAGCTGCTTTAAACGATCTTCAAAGGCATGTCTGCCTGAATGTTTTCCCAGCACAATGGAATTACGGCTCATCCCGATCACTTCCGGAGAGATAATTTCATAGGTCAGCGAGTTATTCATCACACCGTGCTGATGTATGCCAGACTCATGAGCAAAAGCATTATCACCCACTATCGCTTTATTAATCTGCACATCCACACCTGTCAAAGCACTCACTTGGGTAGAGGCACGATAAATTTGTTTTGTATCAATGTTAGTGGTTACATTATAGTAATCCCGGCGAGTATAAAAGGCCATAATCAGCTCTTCTAATGCGGCATTTCCAGCCCGTTCACCCAATCCGTTGATTGTGCACTCCACTTGGGTAGCACCAGCTTGCACGGCAGCCAGAGAATTCGCCACAGCCAGCCCTAAATCATTGTGACAGTGAACACTAATATCGACCTTATCAATACCAGGCACATGTTCCCGTAAATGACGAATTAAGGCGCCGTATTCGTCAGGTGTCGTATACCCTACTGTATCAGGCACATTAATAACCGTCGCACCTGCTGCGATAGCCTTGGCATATACCTGGCAGAGAAAACCCCAGTCTGACCGGGAAGCATCTTCTGCGGAAAATTCAATATCCTCAATAAATTGTTTCGCATACCGTACTGATTCTTCTGTCACCGCCAATACCTGATCCCGGGACATTTTCAATTTATATTCCATGTGAATATCACTAGTGGCTATAAAGGTATGAACCCGAGGGCGCTCAGCCTTCTTCAAAGCTTCCACCACGGCATCAATATCTTTTTTATTGGCTCTTGACAAGCCTGCAATTACAGGACCTTTTATACATTCTGCAATTTGACTGACACCTTTAAAATCCCCTGGAGAAGCAATGGGAAAACCCGCTTCAATAATATCCACATTTAATCTTACCAGACTTCGAGCAATTTCCAGTTTCTCATGCATATCCAAACATACGCCAGGCGTCTGCTCACCGTCACGTAGTGTGGTATCAAAAATTTTAATTCTGCGTTCCATACCAACACCTCTGTCCTACTATTTTTTCTTCAGCCAGCTCATCATACCGCGCAATTCTTTACCCACTGTTTCAATTTGATGTTCTGCTTCACGGCGTCTGGTTGCAGAAAATTCAGGACGATTTGCTTGATTTTCCAAAATCCAGTTTTTCGCAAATACACCATTTTGTATTTCCGTTAAGACTTTTTTCATTTCTACTTTTGTTGCATCGGTTACAATGCGATTACCAACCATATAATCACCATATTCAGCTGTATCGCTGATAGAGTAACGCATAGCTGCCATGCCGCCTTCATACATTAAGTCTACAATCAATTTCAATTCATGCAGGCATTCAAAATAAGCAATCTCAGGCTGATAACCAGCTTCTACCAACGTCTCAAAACCAGCCTTAACTAAAGCAGTAGTGCCACCGCACAGGACCGTTTGCTCACCAAATAGATCGGTTTCTGTTTCTTCTTTGAAAGTTGTTGTCAATACTCCTGCTCTTGTACCGCCGACACCCCATGCATAAGCTAAGGATAAGGCTTCGGCCTGACCTGACGCATCTTGATATACAGCCTTCAGACATGGCACTCCGCCGCCTTCTTGGAATACACGGCGCACTAAATGCCCAGGACCTTTAGGAGCCACCATAAATACATCTACATCCCCAGGCGGAGTAATCTGGTTAAAATGAATATTAAAGCCGTGAGCAAAAGCCAAGGCAGAGCCAGCTTTCAAATTCGGTGCAATTTGCTCTTTGTAAATTTTAGCTTGCTTTTCATCAGGAACTAAAATCATAACGACATCAGCAGCGGCTACTGCTTGAGCAACTTCTTGAACCTCCAGACCATCATTTTTTGCTTTTTCCCAAGATTTACTTCCCTCGTACAAACCCACAATTACTTTTACGCCATTATCATGCAAATTCAATGCATGGGCATGCCCTTGGCTGCCATAACCAATAATCGCCACCGTTTTTTTTGTAATTAAGTCTACTACCGCATCTTTGTCATAATACATTTTACTCATTTTCATCATCTCTCCTACATTTTAATATTCTTGTGTTATATAAAACAGCCTCTTACTTTTCTAGAGATAGCCTCTTTAGAATATGAGAGGTGGTTTTGCCCTATAGCTTAGCTTGAGTTGCATCGAATAAATCACTAATTTCACATTTTTCTTTTTCATAGATACTACAGTCACCCCGCTGCAAGCCAACAACCCCTGTACGAATCATCTCTAAGATTCCATAGGATGACAACGCATCAATTAATGCATCCGTATTAGTTTTCCCACTGGTTATTTCCACCATCAAGGTCTCATCTGAAATATCCACGACCTTAGCTCCAAAAGTTTCTGCCAGCTGCAAAACTTCTAACTTCTTATTTTGGTCTGCTTTAACTTTTATCATCGCCATATCCCTTACCACCGCAGTATTAACAGGCAGGATCTCAACGGCCCTTACTTCTACCAATTTTTCTAATTGCTTTACCACCTGGGCTACAATCGCATTACTCCCTTGCATGACCGCTGTAATGCGCGAGTATTCCGGAACATGCGTAGTGCCTACGGCTAGACTTTCAATATTAAACCCCCGGCGTGAAAACATTCCAGCGACTCGTACCAATACCCCTGATTGATTCAGTACTAAAATTGAGATTGTATGATGACCCATTCCATCCACCTCCATTTTATTTCTTAATAAAAACAAAAAAAGCCACCGAAAGATTCCCACTATAAGAATAGATTTGTCTATTCTTTGCTGAAACAATCATGTATACCACAGGCTTCAGCAGTGAGAAAATTTCCGCAGAGTCTTTTATACTCACGGTGTAATCCGCATACGCGCATTTGTATCGCTTGGTCCAGTCCTTTTTACAGCGGAACCCTAGATACTCTTTCTCGTTACGACGTTGTAACTTTTTTTACACTTCAAACAACAACGTTACTCTATTGCCAAGACCAATTGGCTGTATGCTCAACTCTTTACCGGTCACCTTTTTTATTGACGATTACACATCAGATCATACTTAGTTTAAACATTCTCATGCCAATGCATACAAGTCCTCCTTCAGTAAATATGAACCTGCATCATGAACAAATAAGAAAAATATCCTTCACAGAAATACAAACTTATTTCAGACAGCTACCTATGTGTAACATTTTAAGCCATTATACCAGTCCTTATAGAGAAAAAGCAAGATTATTTTACTGTTTTACCATAATTATTAATAGAAAAATGTATCGCACCTTTTCCTATAAAGAAAGCATCCCGCTGCTTGCCAGGCAGAAGCCCATTCCGTCAACCGGGTTAATGACCAGCTAATCCCACCCGACTATATGCCAGCATAGCAGAAAACCCTTACTGTTCCTTTGTACTTTAAAGGAATGCAAGGGTTTTCCACTGTATTATTATTAAAATAGCATGAATAAATATCGTAATTATTTTAAATATAAGCAGCAAATAAAAATTCGAAGTATTAGACCATTTTTAACTTTTGTATACTGTTCTTTCTTCTGCTTGTTTTATCTCTGCAAAAAGCTCGTTTACCAACTCTTTGCCAATTTGATTTTTATATCGATCAATTACCGGCTTAACCATTTCCTGAATTCTAGCTGTCTCCATCGAACTAATCTGCCCTATGGACATACCTTTTCTTTCTAATGCTTGCAAATTATCCTTTTTCCTTTTCCGATTCACCTCAGTGGTATATAAGGCACCTTCTTTTGCAGCCTGCTCGATAATAGGTTTATCTTCAGCTGGCACAATGTCCCATAGCTTCTTCGAGTACATCAGTATAAAAGGTGAATACACATGATTGGTGAGTGTTAAGAACTTCTGCACTTCAAAAAATTTATCGTCATAGATCGTAGCAATAGGGTTTTCCTGACCATCTACCTCTTTTAACCGCATAGCATTGTATAAATTCGCAAAAGGCAGCGGTACTGGATCTGCCCCCAAAGCCTTCCAAGTATCCACATGGAGAGCGTTCTGCATGGTTCTAATCTTCAGTCCGCGAAAATCTTCTAATCCCACAATCGCGTGCCGTGAATTGGTCGTATTGCGAAATCCGCACTCAGCAAATGTCACGCCGTAAAATCCGTATTGATCAAGCATATCCAGCAGTTTTCTGGCAAAAGGTCCGTGAAGTATGTAATCTGCTATATTCTCATCTCTAATCAAGAATGGGAAATCAAAAACCATAAATCGTTTATCTAAGCCTGCCAGCGTCGGCAGAGCCGGAAATGTCATTTCCAGAGTTCCTTCTTTTAGCTTTTCAATCATATCAAGACCTGTCCCCAATTGAGCACTATGAAAGATTTTCAGACTATAGCGCCCCTGCGTGCGTTCATACAAGATTTGTCCAAACCTCTCCATACCCGCATAGCATACAGACTTATCGGTCATTTCAAACCCAACGCGCAAGGTTTTCGTATTAGAAAAATGAAATCGAAAAACTGCTTGTTCCAAATTTCCGGCCAAACGGGATAACTGTTGAGTACCACTAGCGATTTGGGCAACCGATGTGGTGATTTGCTCACTGCTAGCAGCAGCCGTTTGTGTTGCTGCAGCAGATTGCTCAGCAATTGCAGCCACACCGTGCACGGTTGACATCAAATCAGCAGCAGCATCTGCCTGATTATCGGCAAGCAATGTTACCTCTTGTAATTTAATACGGGATTTTTCAATATCGGACCTTATATCTGCAAAGCTAACATTGGCCGCCGTAATTGTATTTACACCTGTGTTCATACTTTCTTGCGTTGTTTCAAAGGCTACCACTACATGTCCAATATCAGAAAGCATACTTTCGACAATTTCGTTAATTTGACCAGCCGCATGGTGAGATCGATTGGCAAGCTCACGAACCTCCTCTGCGACAACCGCAAACCCTCTGCCATGCTCTCCAGCTCTTGCTGCCTCAATCGCTGCATTCAATGCCAGTAAATTCGTTTGTGCCGTAATACTATTGATAAGCTTGATAATTTCCCTTACTTCTTGGGATTTCCCCTTAAGTTCCCCACCCAGACGCACATTATACTGAGAGGTTGCTGCAATTTCATTGACAATATTTTTTGACCGCCCGATGGCTTCGCTCCCCTGATGGACTGACGCCATAATTTGCTGTGTAATTTGCAACAAAGATTGCAGCCCTGCTGCCGTATTTTTTGCTAATTCAGAAACTTGATCTGTTTTGCTGGCAGCATTCTGTGCCATAGTACCCGTTTCCTGAGCACCTGAAGCAAGTTCAGCTACTGCCATTGATATCAGCCTTATATCTCGACTAGCCCCATCCGAGACAGCTGCAATCTCCACGCTCTTACTTGACACTTCTGCCGCTTCATCAGTAACTAAACCCAAGAGTGTACGCAGATATTCCAATGCAGAGTTAATTGATGTTGTAATCTCTCCTAATTCGTTGTTACCTCCACATTCCAGCGAAACTGTCAAATCTCCATCCTTCATATGGGAAGCTTGTGCTGAAACGGTTTTCAACGGACACATGATTCGATGCAATAGTATTGAGTTGAAGGAACAAGACAGTAAAACACCAATCGTTAAGAATATGCTATACACATCAAATCCGGATAAAATGATATACATTAGTAAAACAAGTACTAATATGGGCGGTAATACAAAAAATAATTTCATATATTTTTCTTTCATAACCTAACGCCTCCTCCGATTTGTTCAATAAACAATACAATTGATTGCATAACATCATCATTCATAACAAATTTTAAATACAACAATACTAGCCATTTGACAAAGGTGACACTTCACCCGTATCAGGATGAATCATTAATCCGTGAATAGGAAGATTTCTTGGAATAATAGTCGTTTTACGCAGTGCATCCACTAGCTTCTTAACCTCTTCCTCACTATCGTGAACCTTGTCCAGCCAAGCAATTGCTTCTTCCTCGAATTTACGGATGTACCTGTTATCAATCCCTCGCTTTTGCATCTTTTGTTTCAGCATGCTTGGGGATATTTGCGTCACACCGCAATCCTCGTGACCAACCACAACAATTTCTTCCACATCCAAGGCGTAAATAGCAATAACTAAGCTCCGTAAAATAGTACCAAAATTTCCATCTGTTGATGTTCCGGCTGTTTTAATTACAACGGCCTCTCCTCTTTTTATTCCAAGTGCCGACTCTAAGAGTTCAACCAGCCTGGTATCCATACAAGTAACGATAGCGATATGATGTTTTGGGTTCTTAGAAAGACCATCCCCATTAGCTGCTGATTTTAAAAGAAAACTGCTGTTTGCTTTGATTAGTTGTTCTAGCCCTATCATTTACAATTCCTCCAGCATCATTTCACAACAAATATTCCAAAAGTTATTTAATGAGCGCTTCAGATATAATATCAGAAGCGCTCATTGAGCCAAGTATACGATCCAACCCTTAGTCGTTTTTTCTTAACAAGTTACAAGTAATTTTTTTAGGGCAATTCTTTATTCTATGCCTTTACTTCAACCGCATATTTAGGTTCCTGATGATCTAGAACACGTACAACCTCTTGGGCGGCCGTAACGCTGCATCTCGTAACCGCATCTTCTGTGTATGCTCCACAATGAGGTGTTAACACTACATTTGGCAGTGTAAGCAGCGGATGGTCTGGCGCCGGCGGTTCTTGCGTTAAAGTGTCCGCACCATATCCGGCTATCGTTCCTGCTTTCAATGCAGTATAAAGGTCTTTCTCGTCTACCAGCTCACCTCTTGCTGTATTTATGATGAAAGCATTCTTCTTCATACCTGTCAAAGTACGTTCATTAATAAGGCACTTTGTATCAGGGGTAACAGGTAAATGTAATGTTAAAAAATCAGCCTTTTCCACTACTTCATCTAACGAAAGATATCTCACATTATAATTTTCGCATAACTCAGACTTCTGCCAAACATCAAAGGCTATAATCTCCATACCAAAAGCATGTGCTCTTTTTATCACTTCACTGCCGATATTTCCTGTGCCCAGCACCCCTAATACTTTTCCATATAATTCACAACCTAAGTTACGTTTCCAGCTGCCATGACGAACCTGGGCATCCTGACCCGGTATTACTCTTGCCAGAGACAACATCAAACCGAATACTAATTCGCAAACCGATATGGTATTGGTTCCTGGTGCCAAGGTTACAGGAATACCTAGCTTTGCAGCAGCATCTACATCTACTTTGTTATATCCCACACCATTTCTGGCTATTATTTTTAATGTAGGAGCTCCTGCTTCAATGACCTTGTCAGTAATTTCATCCAGACCGGCAATAACCGCATCCATACCGGAAATAATGCGAATCATCTCAGCCTCTGACTTAACACCATCACTAACATGAGTGATAATTTCATGCCCTGCATTTTCCAGTATTGCCTTGCCTTCTTTATTAGCAGCAACTGAACGGGCCGTAATTAATACCTTTGCCATACTCTATGCCCCCTAGCGATTATTGGCTGTAATAGCTGTATCATTTCTTACCAAAAGCAGCAATATCCGTGAATTCCTGCTGCAGATTCCAGTATATACGGTTATAGATATCATATAGTTCTTGATAACTTTTAACTGCCGAAGCTCCCGGCTTATAAGTCTTTTCAATTGTCACAAAATCCGCCGTGGAAGATATATCCTTTATAATTCCCGCAGAAACGAAGCCTAATACCGCGGCCCCAAAAGCTGCCCCTTCGTTTACATTTGGGACATTTATTTCCTGATTCAATGTGTCAGCTAAAATCTGCAGCCATAATTCTGACCTGATAAAGCTGCCGCTTACTCTTATTTCACGAGCTGGTCCTGTCACGTCCTGCAAGGCAAGCAGAATACTGTTCATTCGATAACATACCCCTTCCATGGTGGCGCGAATCATATGTCGTTTATCATGCTGCAGGGTAAGACCGAATAACACACCTCTGGCATCCGCATTCCAGTTTGGAGCTCGCTCACCGGTAAAGAAAGGAAGCATAATAAGTCCCTCTGAACCCGGCGCTATTTTCTTTGCATAGCTGGACATCAAGTCATAGGAATCAACGCCAAGTTTTTCTGCCACGCTTTTTTCTGCCTCACTAAAATGATCCCGCATCCAGCGCAGCGCAAGTCCACCATTATTAATGGCTCCGCCTGCAACCCATACGGTATCCGTAAGATTGTAACACCAAGTCCGTCCGTTTTCATCTGTACACGGTTTATCGGTCAGCATACGTACTGCACCGCTTGTGCCAATCGTGGCACTCATATCCCCAGGTTTTACCGCACCGATGCCTACATTTACCAATACGCCGTCACCAGCACCAATCACTACCGGAATTCCAGGCTGCAAACCCGTCCGGCGAGCCATCTCGCCTCTTAAGGGCTGGCTGTATGTTGTTGACACAACACTCGGCAGCGACTCTTCTGAAATAGACAGATATCTAAGCAATTCCCGATCCCATTCCAAGTTGAACAGATTATACAGACCGGAACCGCTGGCAACCGAACGATCTACCACCCATTGTCCAGTCAATACTCGAAATGCATAATCCTTGATAGAACCAAAGTAAGAGGAACGCTTGAATATCTCGGGACATTCCTTGCGAAGCCAAGCAATCTTAGCCATGGGATACATGGGATGAAGCGGACATCCTGTACGGCGGTATATGGACAGGAAATCGGGATATATTCTTTTCATCTCCCGCACAATCTCCTGGCTGCGACTGTCTGCCCAAGTCATTAACGTTGTTGTCGGCTCTCCCTCTTTATCATAGGCGAGAAAACTGTGAAATACGGAACTGATGGAAACCCCTTCAGCCTTGCGTCCATCTTGGGTTAATGAGGTCACTACATCGCTGATGACACTTTCCATTGCACCAATGATTTCATTAGAATCTTGCTCAGCCCAGCCAGGGTGAGGCGTATGCAGCGGATATTCCCGAGAAGCAGCACAAAGAGACTGCCCGTCAGCTTGATACGCCACGGCTCTTACTCCTGTCGTCCCTATATCAATACCAATCCATACAGGTTTCATATTCATCATCCTCACTTCTTAGTACCTCATCTGCATTAAAACGATAGACGAGATACTATACTTCTTTAAAAACAAATTTTTGTATTGCATACCCTACACCACATTCTTCATTTGTTTTTGTTACATCATCAGCACACTGCTTTAGCTCCTCGCAGGCATTGCCCATAGCGATTCCAATACCCGCTTCGCGAATCATAGATATATCGCTGCCTTCATTTCCAACTGCCATCACATTTTCCATAGGAATCCCCAAAACCCCGCAAATTCTTTTTAAAGCAGCTCCTTTGCTGACTGTCGGTTCCACAATTTCTAAACCATGATCGGTATCCCGAATGACAGCAAAATCATCTGACCACCTCTTTAAAATTTGCTGCGCTTTTTGAATCCGTGCAGCATCATCAAATAATGCAATGCGCAGAGGAGCTTTATCCAATGTTCTTAATTTCTTTGGACCAAGGGCTGTATAAGGCACCCCAAAGATTCGAGAATAATTGACAGTTTCTTTGGTAGCTTCCTGAACAATAAGCTGATTTTCTAAATACACTTTGACATAGTAGTTATCTTCTTCAAAAATGCGAACCATATCTCTAAATTTCAGCAAATTCATCGGCCTTTTTAGCCATATTCTTTCTTCTCTTTCATTTGTCACATAGGAACCACTCAAAGAAATCAGCGGTGCATCTAACTGCAATTGGCGGGCATAAGGCAGCATAGAACAAAAGGGTCTTGCCGATGCCAGCGTAACAATGATCCCTTTCTCTTTGGCCCTGGCAATCATTTGTACAGCATGATCAGGAATCTTTTTCTCTTCATCTAATAACGTTCCATCCAAATCAAGAGCAATCAGTCGAACAGGAGGA
Organism: Pelosinus fermentans; assembly: GCA_002434245.1. Lineage (GTDB taxonomy): Bacteria > Bacillota > Negativicutes > DSM-13327 > DSM-13327 > Pelosinus > Pelosinus fermentans_B. Next base: position 51,921 of record DJJR01000032.1, on the reverse strand, counting down.
TACATCATAAAGCTACCTCTCTACAAATTAATTAACAATCCAACTGGAAGTTTCTTTGTTATCTAAAACACGTTTCAATTCACGTAATAATAAATAGGGAGTTTGAGCAAATGTGTCATTTGTCGCACCAGCCAAATGAGGAGTCAGAGTAACATTATCCATGGTTAACAGAGGATGTTCTTTTGCGATTGGTTCTGTCCAAAAAACATCCAGAGCCGCTCCACCAATTTGCTTATTTTTCAAGGCTTCTACTAATGCTTCTTCATCAATCAAACCTGCTCGTGCAGTATTAATCAAATACGCCGTTGGTTTCATCCATGAAAGCGCTTCCTTGCCAATCAGACCTGCCGTATCTTTACTAAGTCTGGCATGAATACTAATGAAATCAGATTGCCTGCATAGTTCTTCCAGGGAAACTAATTCCACTCCCGATCCTTGCACCGCTTCCGCCTTGATATATGGATCATATGCCAGAACGCGAACATTAAAGTTTGCCAATTTGTGGGCAACCAAACGTCCAATATAGCCCAAGCCTACTAAACCGATCGTTTTTTCACGCACATCACCCATAAATCCAGAATTAGCATATTTCTTTTTCCAGTCTCCCTGCATCAATGCAGCATGACCTCTTGCCAAATTACGCAGCTCCGCCAGCAGCAGTGCAATCGTAAAATCGGATACCGCCTCTGCATTGCGTCCCATGGTTTTCATTACTTTAGCACCTTTTGCCGTTGCAGCATTGACATCTGCATTTTCGGTGCCAGCACGACACACTCCAATATAAGCTGCACTGCTTTGCTCAATCAGTTCTTTATTTAGCGGAGTATGATGCGTAATAATCACATCGGCATCTTTGCCTGCTTCAATCAATTCTGCTGGAGGTTTTCCGGCACTAGGACCAAATTTTTCAACCTGACTGCGTAAGAACCAAAATTCTTCCTCACTCTCTGGTTTCCAATCTACCCCTTTTACAATTGCTTCATCGCCGAAGACATCACGTACTGCTTTTGCCAGCGTATCTGCTGTCAGCATTGGATCTCCTACTACTAAAAATTTCATTTATTTCTCCTCCTTCTTATTTAGCGCATCGATTTTGTGATGTATTTCTTGAAGCGCAGGATAAATGTTCTGATATACATTTTCAAACATGGTACGATATGCTTTATGTCTTGCTGGATCTGGAAGATACACTGTATCATCACGTCTTGTCTGTCGTACAGCATCTTCAGGATCTTTGTATATTCCAGCACCAAGTCCAGCCAGCATTGCCGCACCAAGTGTAACAGCCTCAGGTACATTTAAACAAACAACAGGCTTCCCTAAGATATCTGCTTTCATCTGCATCCAAAAAGGTGACTTTGTTGCTCCACCTACTACATTCACAGTCTCAATCTCATAATCTACTATCTTTTGTATTCCTTCTATAATCGTTGTAGATTCATAGCAGAGTCCTTCTATGATCGCTCTTGCCAAATCACCTCTTGTATGAGAAGTAGTCAATCCAATGAATGCGCCCTTAGATAAGGGGTCAGCTCCGGGTGCATATTTTCCGCGAAAATGAGGCAATAGTATCGCTCCCTTTGCTCCCATTGGTGACTTTTCTGCCTCATCGAGCAAGGTAGTCAAATCCTCCTTGGTCATTTCAGTGCGAAACCAATCTAAAATTACACCTGACGAAATCACTTGCCCTGCGATATAGTACTTATCATCTACAACATAATTTACACAAGTAAAGTTGGTATCAATATGCTTTATATCATTGGTGGGTTCATCAACAACCATAAGAATCTGCTCACTCGTCCCTATGGCACTTAGTACTTGACCGCTTTTCGTCAAACCACAAGCAAAAGCGCCACATACATAGTCCATCCCACCAGCAAAAACAGGAGTTCCTGCCTCAATACCTGTTAAACCGGCTGAATGGCTTGTTACAGTCCCTGCCAGTTCTCCCGATCGTTTTATGGTCGAACATATTTCCCGCGGGATCTGTGCATGGTCCAGAATCTTATCAGACCAGCAGCGCTCCTTTAGATCAACCGCCATCGTCCGGCAAGCTATCGATAAATCAACTACTGCCTCGCCAGTAAGCCGATACACGATGTAATCCTGCATGGAAACCCATCGCTTCACACCTTTAAACAATTCAGGCTTTTGCTTTCGAATCCATTGGACTTTGGTGATACCCGCCATCGGATTCGGTACAAAACCACTAATGCTGAATACTTCTTCACTGCCAAAATCCTCGCGCCACTTAGCAGCAATTCCTTCCGTCCGAGTATCAAACCATGCTATGGAACGATGGATCCATTCGTCGTTCTCATTGAGAAGAACACCAGCAGCCCCCATGCTAGCCACTGCGATGCCGTCAATCTTCTCTCCTCCCAATTGCCTAGTAATTTCTCGTAATATATCCTGTACTGCATCCCAAATTTGTCCGGGATCAAATTCAGCCCAATTATTTTCTAAATAGTGAGTCACAGTCGGACGACTAGCTACTGCTTTAAACATACCATCTTCTGTATAGGCTGCAGCTTTACAATTCGTAGTTCCTATGTCTATGCCGATTAAACAAGCCAATTCCTTTACCTCCTGCTTCTATTCATTTGTACATAGGTCGAAGTAAATGTTACATGGAAATCGTAAGAACAAGAAGACTCTATCCAATTTTCTTTAACACGTATATACGATTATTTTATAACGATCATTTCCGAATGTTCGCTGATTTCATCTTCTAGTTCATCGAGGAATGGAGCGACCGACACACGCAGCCCTGCCCGATTAGTAACCAGATCCATCCCTTGGCAGATCTCATCCAATGACACTAAATGAGTCAAAATTTTCTTAGCCGAAACCTTACCATTTCGAATTAATTCTAAGGCTAATGCATTATGGCGAGGCGCTGATGAAAATGCACCATAAATAGCAATTTGCCGATAATGTACATAATTGGCATCGATTGTAATCGTAGGCTGATCTTTAGGCAATCCTGCAAACAAACAAACTTTTCCCATTTTACTAGCCATATTAATACCTAAAACTTGAGCTTCCGGTGTGCCTGCTGTGACAATCACTACATTTGCCCCCAAGCCACCTGTCAGCTCCATCACAGTCTTCGCACCATCCTGGGAACTCAGGTCAATATATCCATCAAAGCCAAATGGCTTTGCTTCTTCCAAACGTCTGGGACTCCGGTTAATTAAAAAGATCTTGCCTGCTCCTCTTGCCCTGGCCGCTTCAGCATGCATAATGCCGATTGGTCCTGCTCCGATCACCGCCACTGAATCACCCAAACCAATATTCATTACTTCTTGTGCATTCAATACGCAAGCTAACGGTTCAGCAAGAGATGCCTCCAAATAGGTAACCTCATCGGGAATACGATTGATATTACCCACCCGCACGCCGCCTGCCGGAACAAGCACATATTCCGCAAAGCCGCCATTATAATGATGGGCTATGGTCTTACGGGTATAACACATATTCTGCCAGCCAGATGAGCAATAAGAGCATGTTCCGCACCCAATACCCGGTGCAACGATGACACGTTCACCTACTGAATACGCAGTAACATCCGATGCTACCTCTACAATTTCTCCTGCTATTTCGTGTCCTAAAACAATCGGCGGTTTAATCGCCGCATGACCATGACGAAAGGTTCTTAAATCCCCGCCGCAAATTGCACAAGCCTTTACTTTAATCAAAACAGTTCCAGGTTGAACCTTGGGTGTTTCAATCTCCTCAACTGTCATTTTTCCAATACCTTGATATATCGCTGCTTTCATACTACTTCCTCCTTTGTCTTATAAGAATAATCAACAGTTGACAAAGCCGAACCGAAATTACTCTTTTATGAGCATTTAATGATAATTGAATTTAACTTTATGATTTGATCTCTCCACTATAGTTGGACGTCCAGCTGTATAATGTACCCCTGGACGTCCATGTACCTTTATGTTCTATGAGACTACCTTAGATAGAAGCAATATAAATATCAATGAAGATACAGAAAGAATCGTCTCCAACACAGTCCACGTTTTTAATGTTTCAGTAACAGTCATACCGAAGTATTCCTTCACAATCCAAAATCCGGCATCATTCACATGAGAAAGAACCAGTGCCCCTGATCCCACAGCCAGCACGATGATTTCTTTAGATACGCCTCCCATATTCGCAACAAGGGGTGCTACGATACCAGCTGCAGTCATCATCGAAACCGTAGAGGAGCCTGTAGCGACACGAATCATAGCTGCAATCGTCCAAGCCAGCATAATCGGGCTTAACCCCATCGTGGAAGCCATCTTAGCGATTTCATTACCGATACCACTATCTAACAATACCTTATTAAATGCACCGCCGCCGCCGATAACCATTAAAATGCTGGCCATAGCTGGCAGCGATTGATCGCAGAATTTACCAATTTGCGTTAAGTTAAAATTACGATTAAAACCAAAGCTATAAAAAGCAAACAATAACGCAATTAAGAGGGCCATAAATGGGCTGCCGATGAATTTCAAAATCGCAAACATCTGAGACGTACGATCCATTGTCAAATCAGCAATTGTCGCAAACAGCATCAATATAACTGGTAATAATATCGTGAAAACGGTAATGCCAAATCCCGGCATTTCATGATCTTCCCGTCCTGCTTTAATCTGATCAGCAAAACCTTCAGGCACCCCAACATTGCGCATCCGTTTTGAAATAAAACTGGCAAATAAAGGTCCGGCAAGGGCTGCCGCAGGTAAACCAACAATAATACTATATAAAATCGTTTTACCTACATCTGCTTTAAATATATCCACAGCTGCCATAGCTGCAGGGTGAGGGGGAACCAAACCATGCACAATGGATAACCCCGCAACGAGCGGAAGACCAACTTTCAGCAAAGAAATTCCTGTTTCCTTTGCAATCGTAAATACAAGAGGAATTAAAAGTACAACACCCACCTGAAAAAAAACAGGAATCCCAACAATAAAGGCAACAATCATCATTGCCCAGTGAACTTTTTTCAATCCAAACAAATTAATTAAGGTCTTGGCAATTCTCTCTGCTCCACCAGATTCTTCTAACATTTTTCCTAACATAGTGCCAAGTCCTAAAACAATTGCAATAAAACCAAGGGTATTGCCTAAGCCCGCTTGAATGGAGGCAAGGACTTTGTCAAAAGGCATCCCCGCTGCCACTCCTAAGAATACCGACACAATCATTAAGGTTACAAAAGGATTAATCTTAAAATAAGTAATCATAACCAAGAGCAAAAGAACAGCCGCAATAGCAACTCCGATTAACATTAATATTCCTCCTCTTTTTATCCTACTAAACATTGTTCCCTTCGTGGGACTAATCCTATCCTTTGTCGTCTAAACAAAGAAAATTCTGTTATTTAACCCCTTCTCACCGCCTTTCTATTTCGTTTAACTCGATTTGAAAAACGAGGACCAATTCTTATGACTATCTGCGAAAACAAAAATCAACTTTATTTCAATTATTTCGCAAATTATTTTCATTAATTATCATCTTTTTAAAATTATTTTCATATGTATTATATAATTTGTAAAGAATAAAATCAATAACTTTAAATGTAATTTTCAATATTTTTATACAATTCGTAATTATTTTCATTTCATTTCATTTTTCCAGTGTTTACTATATCGCAACCCTTTAGCCATAATTGATCAACAAGGCGTTATCCCTTGATTTCTTCAGTATAGAGCATTTTAAAAAAAAATAGCAATTTATTGTTTTCAACTGCTGCTATTTATATTTATGTATCTTTTTTTGATTTTATTTGTCATTTGTAAAATTATTTTCATTTCTTGAGACATGACCGATTGGCCTTGAAAATAAACCCTTATGATGCCAAGAACACAGAGAATAACTATAATATCCTTCGTAACGTCTGTATTTCTTCACAGCCTTCACTGCCTCATTACTTTTTTCACAAATCTTCTATGCCTTTTTAATATTATTTTCATTTTCAATTAAAGAATTCTTGTTATAGTTCCCCGTCATTTGTTATACTTACATTGTCAACTGCCGTCTTTACATTTAATGTATGTTTTTCATCTATACAATAGTGAGGCAAACCTTGCCGCAAAAAGAGTTTTCTGGTTCGAAAAAACTTGTTCTATATACTATGTTCAGCTACAAAGTACGAGTTCACAAGGAGAAAAATATGACTACACGAGAGCCTAAACCAAATGTATGCTTAGCACTCATCCATAATATGTTTCAATCCTTAACTAAAACAGAGCGAAAATTAGCAGAGTACATCATTTCCAATCCATCTGAAGTCATTCATATGACAATCACCGAACTGGCTGAAATTACAGGGAGCGCCGAGGCTACCATTTCACGCTTCTGCAAGAACAAATTAGGATTTCCAGGTTTTCAAAGTCTTAAAATAGCCTTAGCAAGCGACTTATACGAACCCTTTGAATCCATATACAACGAAGTCAATGCAAACGATCCGATTGACGAAGTCGCCAGCAAGGTTTTTCAAAACATCAACGAGGCATTGCATGACACCTTAAAAATCATCCATGCAGAATCTTTATCAAACGCAATCACCGCAATCTTGGCCGCTCGCCGCATTGAGGTTTACGGTACAGGAGGTTCAGCCCCCATCGCTGCCGATGTGGAACATCGCTTTTCACGCTTTGGCATTTCCGTCAGAGCTTATGCCGACCAGGATATGCAAGCAATTTCTGCTTCCCTCTTGCATCCTGGCGATGTCGTAATGGCGATATCTCATACCGGTTCTAATCAAAGCGTTCTGGAGTCTGTAAAAATCGCCAAAGAAAATGGCGCAACGATTATCGGTATCACAAGTCACATCCGATCTCCCCTAAGCCAGATATCACATATCACTTTAAATGGTATGGCGAAAGAAGTGAATTATCGATCCGAGGCAATGTCCTCACGTTTAATTCACTTAGCAATCATTGACGTGCTTTATGTTGGAGCCATGTTAAGACAACCCGACCGGATTACACACAATATGCAAAAGATTCGCCAATCCATTGCTAAAACCCGTTTATAAGAAAAATGCCTGTATGTCTTTTAATTCATAAACCAAATTATAAAGAAATACAGGAGATAGATGAAAAACTAAAAACTTTTTGAACCGCGAAGACACGAAGAGCAGCAAAGATGCGAAGGGGGATTATGTTATATTCCTACCTTCCACATCTCCACGCCTTCGTGTTTCAATTTTTTACGTAAAAAGTCGAGATTATA
>DJJR01000032.1:32340-44517 GCA_002434245.1 Pelosinus fermentans | reverse complement strand
TATAATCTCGACTTTTTACGTTCTATCTATTTATACAAACTGCTTGTCCATCTTAAGCATACAGGGGATGTTTCTTACACAATTCACTGATTAGCTTTACTGCTTCTGCTTTCACAGCATCATCTGTGGGACGATTCAGCACCATGGCAATAATAGCAGCTACGATCTCCATATCGGCTTCTTTCATACCGCGAGTCGTAAGTGCTGCTGTGCCAATCCGAATGCCGCTTGTAATAAAGGGACTGGCCGGATCATAAGGAATCGCATTTTTATTGACAGTAACGCCCACTTCATCCAGGATCTTTTCTGCCTCTTTGCCAGTCATGCTCTGGGGACGTAAATCGACTAGCAATAAATGATTATCGGTACCACCTGAGACTAAGGTAAACCCTTCTTTTTTTAACCCCTCTGCTAATGTCGCTGCATTTTTAACAATCTGCTGCTGGTACACTTTAAACTCTTCTGATAAAGCTTCTTTAAACGCAACCGCTTTCGCTGCAATGATATGCATCAAAGGTCCACCCTGAATTCCCGGGAATATAGCTTTATCCACTTTAGGAGCCAATTCACTGCGGCACATAATCACGCCGCCGCGAGGCCCGCGTAAGGTTTTATGAGTCGTTGTTGTAATAATATCGGCATGTCCTACAGGCGTCGGATGAAGCCCTGCCGCTACCAAGCCAGCAATATGAGCCATGTCCACCATTAACATGGCACCTACTTCACGAGCAATCTTGCCTATACGTTCAAAATCAATAATCCGGGAATAAGCACTGGCACCTGCAACAATCATTTTGGGGCGGTGCTTCGCAGCAAGTTCTGCTACTTCATCATAATTAATTAAATGAGTTTGCGCATCTACGCCATAAGGTACAATATTGAACCATTTGCCGGAAATGTTCACAGGACTGCCATGAGTCAAATGTCCACCATGAGCCAGATTCATACCCAGGATAGTGTCACCTGGCTGCAGAAAAGCAAAATATACTGCAGTATTGGCTTGAGCACCGGAATGAGGCTGCACATTTGCATGTTCTACCCCAAAAAGTTCTTTCACTCTGTCAATTGCCAGCTGTTCCACCACATCTACGTGCTCGCAGCCACCATAATAACGTTTTCCCGGATATCCCTCAGCATATTTATTCGTCAAGACGGATCCTTGAGCTTCCATGACTGCTTTACTGACAAAATTCTCAGAAGCAATCAATTCAAGCTTGTTTTCCTGACGCTGCCCTTCTAATTGAATCGCTTTGGCAATCTCTGGATCAAAATTAGTAAGTACACTCATTTTATTTCCCCCATATTTTTATTTGTAGACAGACCGCGGACCACCAATCAGCTTTGGACGAGTAAGAGCTGCGGTCAAGAATGCTTGTCCAATATTCTTTTGCTGCAAACGCACTGGTACAGCTACTGCTTTTAAGTGCATACCAATCAAAGTATTGCCAATATCTAAACCAACATGGGCCTGAATATGTTCTACTACCACCGGACATTTAAAAGAACTCATCGCCATAGCTGCAAATGCGCCCCCCGCTTTGGGAACAGGAACGACCATTACAGGCTCTAACCGATAGGTTTCGGCAACGGGTCTTTGCACCACCAATGCCCTATTTAAATGTTCACAGCACTGCACTGCTAAAGATACATCAAATTTTGCACAAACAGTCATTAAGCCGCTTAAAATAGCTTGGGCCACATCGGAAGAGCCCGATGAACCAATTCGCGCGCCCATTACCTCGCTCGTACTACAACCAACGACCATAAGCTGCCCCGAAGCAGCTCTTGCTGTCTGCAGCAGCTCTTCAGCGGCTTTTATCGTCTGGCTTCGTATCTCCTCTATTTCGCTGCTCATGCCATTCCCTCCTAATGATCATTGTGTACTGCCAGAAAACAATCATATACAGCTCGAAACGGCAAAGACTAAGGATCACCATAGGTTAAGCACCAGGTGGAAGCATTCGTTTTGCTCATCTTTGCCATCAGTAAATAAGGCTTTCCGAAGACTGCTTATTTTGATTCTAGCTGGGAAATCTTTGCGACTCGATCACCATGACGGCCACCGATAAAATCCGTTGCAAGCCAAGTTGAAACAATCATACGTGCCAATCCTGGTCCGATGACTCTTTCTCCCATTGCTAACACATTCGCATCGTTATGTTCTCTCGTCATTTTTGCTGAAAAAACATCATGACAAAGAGCCGCCCGAATTCCTTTTATTTTATTTGCTGCAATGCTGATGCCAATGCCTGTACCACAAATCAAAATACCTCTAGTATATTGACCAGCAGCCACAGCTTCTCCCACTTTTTTTGCAATGTCAGGATAATCAACTGACGCTATGGAATGAGTCCCAAAATCTTCGAATGCAATGTTTTCTTCTGTTAATAATTTTTTAATCTCTTCCTTCAGCAAAAAACCACCATGATCACTACCAATTGCAACCAACATATATAAACCTCCAGCTTTTTTTGCATGCAGAGTGTTCGATTCCTTCAAACACTCTCTTCGTCATTTTTTTCTATACTCAACTCATTTTTCCTGCAAGTTCCAAGATTCTTCCCCAGGACTTTTCCAAAATCTTTTCTATTTCAACAGCGCAGGCCTCATAAATAGCGATATCTCCGCCGTAAGGATCAGAAATATCTTTCTTTTCACCAGCAAACTCAGCCAATGTAAATACCTTATTCCATGCCTCAGGCATGATAGAAAGCACGGCTTCTTTATGACTGGCCGTCATGGTCAGCAACAAATCTGCCCTTACAATATCTTCTCTTGACAGACGACGGGAGCGGTGACCTAAGATATCAATTCCCCGCTGTTTCATGACACATTGTGCTCCTTTTGATGCCCGTCCCTCATCCCATGCTGCGATACCAGCAGACGCCACAGCAATCTGCTCCACAACATTGTATTTTTTTATTTTGTCTTTCAGCAATACCTCTGCCATAGGGCTCCGACAAGTATTACCCGTACAAATAATTAATATCTGCAGCATTTTCATCTCCACTGCCTTTCTGCTATATTATTGCACTACCTAACCAAGCTATTTTATTATCAATGCAGCATCGCCCATAGAATGTGCATCCCTAATAAAGCAAGTACAATTCCTCCGATACACTCCGCCTTACCACCTATATAACGTCCTACTTTACGCCCTAAACTCAGCCCAAACAAGGCAATTAAGAAGATAACGCTTCCCAAAATAAAACTTAATCTGACCAGATCAACATCCATCATCCCCATACTAAATCCTGCGGCTAAGGCATCAATGCTTACGCTAGTTGCCAATACCAGCAAGGAGATGCCTTGCAAGGGATGAGCTTTACTCTGATTTGGTTCAGATACAAACAAGTTTTCTCTAATCATATATATGCCCAAACCGATTAAAACCAATGCTCCTAAAATACTGGCCCAATTTTCCATAACCAGCAGAGGATATTCACTATGGTAACTGCCGAATCGTTCTACCACTGCTCCCAGAAAATTACCAATATAATAACCTGTCAATATGAGAACAATATGAAATAAAGCAAAAACAACTGCTGCACGAAAAATAATCTTACGTCTCATAGGATTCATGCCAATAGGAACAGCCACAGAAAATAAATCTGTACCCAGGGCTGCACTTAACATCAATAATTCTAAACTCGTCACCAACCCCCACCTCCATTTTATAATATATATGTGGGGGATATAGTGTATATGTTATCCTTTGATAATCCGGTAGCCGCTAGCCTTTCGCAGGCGATTCATCACTGCCAGTCCTAAGCCCTCTTCGGAAATACCCTCTGCAAAAATCACATCTACTGAATGATCATCATAATTGCGTAGAGCCAGATACAAATTTGCAGCTATCTCTTCTACATTCTCCCGCATGCCATATACAAAAGGTATGGTGCCTATGGGCAATTTGTCGGCTGTCTGGGCGGAAATTAAGGCTCCTACCCTTTTCCCCTCTGCCAATGCTGCCGAAACTTCCTTCAAAAGCAACTCTAGCACTTGAGGATATTCACCTTCCACTAACACCATTGGTGCATCGGGAGCGTAATGAGTATATTTCATCCCCGGTGAGCGAGGGGCAAGTTCAAAACTCCCGCTAAGAATCGGATCCATTTCCACTTCTCCTAACGTTTCCATCAGCATTTCCAAAGTAATCCCTCCCGGCCTTAGCAAGGTGGGCACTGGCGTTGTACAATCGATAACCGTTGACTCCAATCCAATCTGACAATTGCCAGCATCCACTACAGCATCAATTTTGCCCTCCAGATCAACTAATACAGCTTGAGCATTAGTCGGGCTCGGCCTTCCTGAAATGTTTGCACTAGGCGCGGCAATCGGCGTACCCGCCAAAGCGATTAGCTCACGGGCAACAACAGAATCAGGCAGACGAATCCCTACAGTCTCTAAGCCTCCAGTCACAATATCCGGCACAATTGCAGCTCTTCGAAATACAATGGTAAGAGGCCCTGGCCAATACGCATTCATCAAAACTTTCGCATTATTAGGAATATGGGCAACAAGCTGTTTTAGTTCTTCTATATGAGAAATATGTAAAATTAAAGGATTATCTGAAGGTCTTCCCTTTGCTACATAAATATTGGCTATCGCCTTTTCATCCAGACCATTTGCACCTAACCCATAAACGGTTTCTGTCGGAAAAGCTACCAACTTGCCTTGTTTTAAGAGTTCCGCTGCCTGACCTAACACTCCTTGATCCGGCTGATCTTTATCCACTACAAAATATTCAGTATGCATAATACCCCCTACCTTTATGAAATAAAACATTTAAATAAAAAAGCGTTAGCGTATTTTTCGAACCACAGAGGCGCAGAGAACACAGAAAAAAGATAGATAGGGTAAAAAATACCCCTCTGCGCGCTCTGTGTCTCTGCGGTTCAATCAATTTCTCCCTGCTCTTCTCCAAAAGCATACGCCCTCCAATCTTTTCCCAGTTCATTGCTCTTCACAGTGCTTCCAATACCACAACACGCTCGATTCCGCCGTAGTCTTTTATGATGTCATTGACCTTATAATAGCCTGTTTTTTTTGCCATGTCAGCAACCAGCTGAGCTTGACCAATACCAACCTCCATAGCAATAAAGCCATTGTCCGTCAGGTAGTTCCTGCCGTCTTGAACAATGCGGCGATAAAAATCCAATCCATCTTCACCGCCTGCCAAGGCTAAATTAGGTTCTTGCTGTACCTCAGGAGTAAGTCCCGGCATATCTCCTTCGGGAATATAAGGTGGATTTGATACAATTGCTGTAAATTTTTGCCCCTTAACGGGAATAAACAGATTCCCCTGATAAAAAGTCAGCCGTTCCTCGATTTGATGTTTGGCAGCATTCCTTTTCGCCACAATCAAAGCCTCTGGAGAAATATCTACAGTCGTCCCTCTCGCTGCTGGCAAGTTTTTCAGCATACTGATACAAATAGCACCGCTGCCTGTGCCAAGATCCAAAATACAAGGTTCTTCCACTAAGGCAAGACGGCTTATCGCAGCCTCCACTAGAATTTCCGTATCAGGCCTCGGAATCAGTACTGCAGGTGTAACTTCAAAGTCCAACCCCATGAATTCCTTACTTCCAATGATATAGGCGACAGGCAGACGTGCAGCCCTTTGCTTCACAGCTACGCGAAATGCAGCCAGTTCTTTATCCTCTAAAGGCTGATCGAAATGCACATACAAATACAATCTTTCTTTCTCAAGGATATGGGAAAGCAGTACTTCCGCATCAAGACGCGGATTTTCCACACCTTTATCCAAAAAGTACTGCCGAGTCCAATTTAAAATTGCCTGTACGGTCCAAACTTCTTTCTTATTTGCCATGTTATTCACCTTGCTGCATACGCTGACTTTGATCTGTCGCTATCAAAGCATTAATGATTTCATCAATCTCACCATTTAGAACAAAATCCAGCTTGTGCAAAGTTAATCCAATACGATGATCCGTTACCCTGCCTTGGGGGAAATTATAGGTACGAATGCGCTCACTGCGGTCTCCTGTTCCCACCTGACTTTTCCGCGTTTCAGCCAGTTCAGCCCGAGATTCTTCTTCGGCTTTTTCTAATACCTTGGCACGCAGCACCCGCATAGCCTTGTCCTTATTTTTCAGTTGGGATTTCTCATCCTGGCACTGTACAACAATGCCTGTAGGTAAATGTACAATCCGTACTGCGGATTCCGTTTTATTAACATGCTGACCACCTGCGCCGCTGGCACAGTACGTATCAATTCGTAAATCATTTTGATTAATTACTACATCTACTTCTTCCGCTTCCGGCAATACAGCCACAGTTACCGTAGAAGTATGAATACGCCCGCCTGATTCCGTTGTAGGAACGCGTTGTACACGATGCACGCCACTTTCGAATTTCAAACGACTATAAGCGCCATCACCATCAATGGTAAAAACGACTTCTTTAAAACCGCCTAAATCAGGTGCATTGGCATCTAATAACTCCGTACGCCATCCTTGATTTTCCGCATACCGAGTATACATACGAAATAAATCGCCAGCAAACAAAGCCGCCTCATCACCGCCAGCGCCGCCGCGAATTTCCACAATTACACTCTTTTCATCATTTGGATCTTTAGGCAGCAATAAAATACGTAATTCTTCATTCAGTACTTCATTCCGTGCTTTTAAGTCTGACAATTCTGCCGTAACCATTTGACGAAAATCATTGTCAAGCTTATCATTCAACATTTCGAGAGCATCGGCAATACCTTGCTGTACCTCTTTATATTCTCGAAATTTAGCCACGATAGGAAGCAATTTAGAATGAGCTTTCGTATGTTTTTGCCACTCTGCCATATTGGCAATAACCGAAGGGTCACTAATTAAATTTTCTAATTCAAGCTGTTTATCTTCAATGGCCTGCAATTTATCCAGCATGGTCATTCTCCTCTATGATTAAATTACATTTCTTCTACGGGGCGAGCTGCTTCCAATGCTTTTATCGCAACTTCTAATTGATCATCGCTAGGTTCTCTAGTTGTTAACTTTTGCAGCAATAAACCTGGCATAATAGCAATCCCCACCCAAGCCGCCTCACTCTTTCCTGCAAAACGAATAATCTCATAGGCAAGACCTGCCACAAGTGGCATCAATATAATACGGGATACAATCCGAATCCACAAATCAGGCCAGCCTAAAAAAGCAAACATAACAATGCTTACGATCATTACGATAAATAAAAAGTTGGTACCGCAGCGAGGGTGCAGCGTAGTATAGGTTCTAACGTGCTCGACATCCAATGGTACCCCTGCCTCGTAAGCATGGATCGTTTTATGTTCCGCACCATGATATTCAAACACTCGGCGAATATCCTTCATCCTGGATATCCCAATTATATACACTAAAAAGATGGCTAAGCGCAGCACACCTTCCATTAGATTTAATAAACGCGGATCCGTTACCGCACTATGAATATATTTGGCTGCGTACGTTGGAATAATTACAAATAAAACAATGGCCAATCCCAAAGAAAACATCATGGTAACGGCAATTTCCTTATTTGATAATTCCTCCCCTTCATCCCCAGCTGCCTGAGCAGAAAAGGATAAAGCCTTAAGACCCTGCACCAATGATTCAACCAATGCAACAACACCCCGCAGCATCGGTTTTTTTAAAATGGGATACCGATCACTAACAGGTGTAAAAGCTTCCTGTTTTACAATAATTTCACCTGATGGTTCTCTGACCGCAGTAGCAATTATACCAGGTCCGCGCATCATTACACCTTCAATGACAGCTTGCCCACCAATACTAACTTTCGGTTTCATGGTACCCCCTCCTTTTATTATTGTTTCTATACAGATGACAGATATAAATGTAGCAGAGCATTTCTGCTCTGCTACTCCGTTTTTAGGCCTGTTGACCGTAACGTTTATTGAATTTCTCAATACGTCCACCAGCAGTGATATTACGTTGCTGACCAGTAAAGAACGGATGGCATTTTGAGCAAACATCGATACGCAGTTCTTTTTTGATAGAACCAGTTACAAAAGTGTTGCCACAACCACACATTACTTTTGCTTCACCATAATTTGGATGAATTTTATCTTTCATTTATTGCACCTCACTTTAAAGCACCTTGTAGCTTTTACCACATTATTATAGCATACCAATTTCTCCTAAGCAATATTGTTTTTCTGTTAATCACTTTAAATATTTTCCAAACCACTTCTAATTTCTGTTCTTTTAGAAAAAACGTTATAAAATTTAAAAAGCATTTTGAAACGCGAAGATACGAAGAATAGGAAGAACACGAAGGGAGCTATGCTATGTTCCAATCCACCCTTTATTTTCTTCGCGTCTTCGCGTTCAATAATTTTTACATAACTATTCTATTTACTCATAAATTTACAATAAATTATTCGTTTATGATCGTTTTAGTTTATTTATGATTGACTTTTTGCAATGTTACTTTTATAATGAAATCAATCGAACATTACTGAAAATACAGTTTATTTTGAGGGGTGCTATATGTTTGCTGAAGAAAGACGTAATAAAATTATAAAAATGATTCAATCCAGGCAGCCCGTTAAGGTAATTGATCTTAGTTCATTATTCGCCGTATCTGAAGCTACCATACGCCGAGATTTGCAAGAACTGGAGAACTCAGGTCTTGTCCAGCGAACCCACGGAGGCGCCGTATCATCTCAGTTAGGCTCAGAGCTTAGTTTTCACGACCGGGAAGTATTTTTCTTAGAAGAAAAAAGGACGATCGCCGCTTTAGCTGCTGACATGGTACAAGACGGTGAAACAATTTTATTAGATGCGGGTACAACCACTCGAGAAATCGCTCGCGCATTATGCGGAAAAAAATTAACAGTCGCAACAAACAGTATGGATGTAGCTTCTGTTTTTGCTGAAGAGGTGGATATCGAAGTACTATTATTAGGTGGCACTTGGCGAAAGTCCATTAATTCTCTCATTGGCCCACTCACCAATTCCATGCTCAAACTCTTTTCCTTTGACAAATTGTTTCTCGCCGCCAATGGAATCGACTGTACCTTCGGAGTCACAACAAAACATCTTGCAGAGGCAGAAACCAAAAGAGCGATGATTGCGGCCAGTCAATCGATTATATTAGTAGCAGATCATTCTAAATTTGAAAAAAGAACATTTTCTAAAATTTGCAATGTAGATGAATTATCTGCAATCATCACCGATAACAGCATTCATAAAGATACCTTAGAAACTCTGCGAAATTATACTCAGGTTATAATTCCTGAAAGCACCAACTTAATAAGGGAGGTGAATCTCATTGAATAATACGCTCCCCATTGTAACCGTTACCTTAAATCCAGCCCTTGACCGCACCTTGCATCTGCCTAGCTTTACATTAGGAAAAGTAAACCGAGTGGATACGGAGCGTACGGACCCTGGAGGCAAAGGCATTAATGTAGCTAAGGTTATAACTGCCCTTGGACATCCCGTAGTTGTAACAGGATTTCTTGGAAAGAAAAATGCGTATACATTCCAAGACTATTTTAAACAGAAAAATATTGTTGACCGTTTCGTAAAGACCTCCGGAGAAAATCGCGAAAACATTAAAATCGTCGATACTGCAACGGATGTAGTGAGCGAACTGAACTTCCCCGGCATAATGCCAACAACAGCCGACTTGAAAAACCTCGAAGACATTCTGCGCAAACTGGCTGTCAACCATAAATGGTTTGTACTTTCCGGCAGCCTGCCGCTAACAGTCCCTACCGATATCTATGCAACCTTCATCGAAATGCTGCATCAATATGATTGTAACGTTATATTAGATACCAGTGGTCCCGCTTTATCTGCAGGTATTGCTGCCAAACCTTTCGCAGTCAAACCAAATCTGCCGGAATTAAGCCAACTCATGCAGGCCCCTATGGAATCTGATAACGATATATTAGGAGCCGTAAAACAGCTGCTCCGTCAGGGAATCTCTCAAGTAGCAATTTCCCTGGGAGAAAAAGGTTCCTTAGTTGGTGATTGCCAGCAAATCTTACGAGCTAAAGCCCCTGTCGTCTCTGTCAGCAGTACTGTAGGAGCTGGCGATGCTTTTGTTGCAGGTTTTAGCGTAGGGCAGGCACGCAGCTTATCTCTAGCCGACAGCATCCGCTTAGCATCTGCTGCTGCCAGTGCATCCGTAATACTTCCTGGCACCCAGGCAGCCTCTTTATCAGACGTAAATAAATTGATCCATAAAATACAAATAGAAGAGTGGAGGTAATCGATTATGAATATACAAGAATTATTATCAGCCTCAAGAGTAAAATTCAATTTAACATCCAATAACAAATTGGACGTCATCAATGAACTTATTGAAGTTCTTAATCAAGATGGCAAGCTTTCAGATAAAGCCAAATATAAAGAAGCTGTGCTTCGCCGAGAAAAGGAATTTTCTACTGGAATCGGCATGGGAATTGCAATTCCTCATGCTAAAGACAGCAGCGTTAAAGAGGCGGCTCTAACACTAGGAATCTCAAAGGCGGGAATTGATTATGAAGCACTCGATGGCAGCCTAGCCCATATCTTTTTCCTAATTGCCGTCCCTGCTGAATCCAATGATGTCCACCTGAAAGTATTATCCTATATCTCCCGAAAACTCATGCATCAGGAAATCAGAGACCGTTTATTATCCGCCACCACTTACGAAGAAATACTAGCAGCCTTCAAAGAATAGACCAAACAAGAATCTGGTTTATAGCGGAGTTTTTTCACCAGGACATAGCTTCGTTATAAACTCTTTATTTTCCCTAATATAAATAGAGGAGGATTGTATTATGAAATTATTAGCCATTACATCATGCCCAACAGGTATTGCCCATACCTATATGGCGGCGGAATCCCTGCAGATGGCTGCTAAAGCCATGGGAATCGAAATCAAGGTAGAAACCAGAGGCTCTGTGGGTGTAGAAAATGAAATCACCCCACAAGACATCAAAGAAGCTCATGCGCTTATTATTGCAGCAGATACCCAAGTCGACAGAGAACCATTCGCGGGATTACCTATTATTAATGCTCCTGTACAAGAAGCCATTAAAAATCCGAAAGGGCTCATCGAAAATGCGATGAATGCAAAAAAACTAAGCAACCCCGATGAGAACATTACAACGTCAAAGGAACCCGAGAAGAAGAATAAACCCAGCGGCCCATATAAACATCTTATGACTGGCGTTTCTTATATGATTCCTCTTGTATCCGCCGGCGGTTTAATTATTGCTTTATCTTTCATTTTCGGTATTGATGCTGCTAAAGAAAAGGGAACATTAGCTGCAGCTTTAATGGATATTGGCGGCGGTGCTGCTTTTGCCCTCATGGTACCATTATTAGCAGGTTTCATTGCCCACTCCATCGCCGACCGTCCTGGTCTGGTTCCCGGTCTTGTCGGCGGCATGCTGGCGGCCCAAATCGGTTCTGGATTCCTGGGTGGTATTATTGCCGGTTTTTGCGCTGGTTATATTGCTTTATGGATTCGAAATTATGTAAAACTTCCCAAAAGCTTGGAAGGTTTAAAACCTGTACTTATTATTCCTTTCTTCTCTACTCTACTGGTCGGACTTTTAATGGTTTATGTTATCGGCACCCCAGTCAAAGCCATTATGGATCTCATGACTCAAACATTAAAAGGCATGACTTCTGCCAATGCAGGATTCCTGGGGCTTATCCTCGGCGGAATGATGGCCTTTGATATGGGTGGTCCTATCAATAAAGCTGCTTATGCCTTTGGCGTGGCTTTATTAAGCAGCAGCGTGTTTGAACCAATGGCAGCCATTATGGCTGCTGGCATGACACCTCCCTTAGGGCTGGCCTTAGCTACCGTTCTGGCTAAAAACAAGTTTACGCCAGAAGAACAAGAAGCTGGCAAAGCGGCCTCTGTTATGGGTATCTCATTTATTACAGAAGGCGCTATCCCCTTTGCTGCAGCAGATCCCTTCCGGGTTATTCCCGCACTTGTAGCTGGTTCTGCAATTACAGGGGCATTATCCATGTTATTTAATTGTGCTTTACGCGCACCTCACGGCGGTATTTTTGTCCTCTTAATTCCAAACGCTGTAAGTAATCTTGGCATGTATGTTGCCGCCATTGCCATTGGAACGATTATCACGGCTCTTCTGATTATCCTTTTAAAAAAGAGCCCTGCTAAATAAGACTACTAAAATAAAAAATGACTTGAATG
>DJJR01000032.1:0-32205 GCA_002434245.1 Pelosinus fermentans | reverse complement strand
CATTCAAGTCATTTTTTATTTATTGTAAATTTCTGAATTTTACCGAAACATTTCCTTCAACAGAAAAGGAGTTCCTTTTTCTATGAAGAATTGTTAGGTATTACGATAAGGGAGGTCTTGCTATGTCTATCAAAAACATAGTCTTAGCCTTTGACGGTTCTGATGGCAGCAACAAGGCATTACGGTGGAGCATTGACTTCGCCAAAGAAAATGGAGCGCAGACACATATCACCACTATTTTTGAATCAATGGCCCTATTGGCAATTGAAACAGCTTCGAATGTGACAGCACTGGAAAAATCTCGTCGTGCTCACATCTGCGAGTTAACAGATTCGGCTAAGTCCCTTTATACAGAGCATAATCTATCAGCTACAGTGGTTACCTTAGAAGGCAATCCTGCGGATGCGATTATCAAGTATGCTCAAAAGATCAATGCAGACATCATCATTTGCGGCACCCGAGGACACGGCGGGTTTGGCGCCTTATTATTAGGCAGCGTCGCCCACAAATTGGTAACCTACTCGAAAATACCGGTATTAGTCGTTAAATAAAAAAAGAATGGCTGAAACGCGAAGACGCAAAGCCGCTTACGCGGACACGAAGAGCACAAGAGAAAAACTATAAACCGCGAAGAAACGAATAATAGAAGACGAAGATACCCACAATGCCCTTCGCGTCCTTTGTATTTCTTTGCGTCTTCGCGGTTCATTACTTTTTTTTTGCAAACGTTCTTTTTATAATCACTTATTATGCAAATTCATAGCCTTATTCATGCCTTGCTCTAGGATACTCTCCGTTGCATCAGCAGCTTTTTCAATGGCTGCTTTTAATAAAGGCTGCTCTTCAGCAGTAAACGAACTCAGAACATAGTCCACTACCTGCCACCCTGCAGGAGGACGACCGATACCTACACGAACCCGGGGAAAAGAATCCTTACTTAAATGTGTTAACAAAGATTCAATGCCCCGATGTCCTCCTGAGCCCCCTTTCATTCGTAAACGCAAGCGGCCTGTAGGCAAATCCATATCATCAAAAATAATAATAATATCTTCTACTGCAACCTTATACCAGCGAGCCAGTTCTCCCACAGCCACGCCGCTCAAATTCATATATGTCTGAGGCTTAACCAGTAATATGGTGTCATTTCCTTTATATTCAGCAATCAATGCCTCTTTCTGATTTCTCCATCTATCAATGCCTAAGCGCTGAGCCAATTCATCAACAACCATAAAACCTATATTATGTCGAGTTGCACTATATTGCTGCCCTGGATTACCAAGGCCTACTACGATTTTCACCCTTTCACGTCCTCCGTTTTTTCTAAGATTTCATCCACGGTTACAAATTTATACCCTTGAGCCGACAGAATTTGAATAATACGTCGTGCCGCTTCTACACTTTGTATACGAGAAGCCTGAGACGTTATGCCATCTCCGTCATGCAGAAGAATAATGGAACCATTTTTCACTTTCTTTACGGTACGCTCCACAATAGTATCCACTCCCGGATTGGTCCAATCACGACTCATAACAGACCACTCCACAACCTTCAGGTTACGCTCTGCCATCATCTCCATGACTACAGGGTCACGAAAGCCATGAGGCGGCCTCATAAGGTGCGGTTTTACACCTGAAGCTGCTAGAATCGCCTTATTGGTATTATCGATTTCTTTTGCAATATCCTTGCGATTTGCTTTTAATAAGTCAATATGATGATAGGTATGATTTCCAATCTGGTGTCCCTCATCAGCAATACGTTTTACCAGTTCAGGATATTTTTCTACATTTTGCCCAACAACAAAGAAAGTAGCAGGTACATGATATTCTTTTAGCACATCCAGTACTTGCTCTGTATATGGCGGGTAGGGACCATCATCAAAAGTAAGGGCTACCACCTTCTGCGTAGTTTCAGTATTGGAAAACACTCTGCCAAACACATCATTTTCTGGCAGTACAGCGCTCAAAGTTAAAAAAATACCCGTCGTAATCCCCAGTATAGCTAAGCTCATTCCCATGCGCATAGGCTTTTTTAAAACATTACGATAATCTAGCACTAAACCAACGATTACAATTATAGTTAGTAGTCCCAGCATATTAATCAAGCGTATTTTTAGATCAAACATGATGACGCTCCATTTCTTTAAACATAATCAACCACTTGCCCTGAGAATCTTCTGTATAACCAGCAGGAATAAAATCCCATTTTTTATATAATGAAAGAGCAGCAGCATTATTAGGGCGCACTTCCAAACGCACGAGGGTTGCCTTTCTTTGGGAAAAATATTGAATTGCTTTGTCTAAAAGCTTACCCGCCACCCCTTGCCCCCGAACCTCCTGCGCTACAGCAATGGATAAAATCCGAGCATTAGCCCTTTTCATTGGAGTTACAGCAGAAGAGAGAAATGCTATTTTGTTTATGACAATCACCTTCACAGGGTGCAAGCCAAAACCATACTGTCCTGTTAGCCAGCGCCACGCCCATCGCAGCAAATGCCCTCTTGCTATTGCCCTGAACCATAGATTCGATAATTGTGTGGGGGCAAAGCAGTAACCAACCACTTTTCCTGATAAAGTCCGAGCCACTAATGCAGCCTGGGGTTCTGCCTGATATACTAATGTAAATACATCCTGCATGGCCTGGGGTTTTGGCAGCTTCCCTCCGCAATGATGCCGTACACTTTCATCAAAACTGGCGGTAAATATAGCTGCAATAGCTGAAATATCAGTATGTTCAGCCTGCTCTATGCTTATTTCCCTATTTGCTCCCCACTCTTCCATTATCATCACCAACCTTACTGGAATTATATCATATGACAGACAGAGAAAAAACATAAGAAACGCGGGTTGGAATATCTTACTTGAGCCACAAGGACGCTGAAAGATAAAAACCCTTCACATCCTTTAAAACCAAAAACGAACCGCAGAGGCGCAGAGAACACAGAGAAAAGATAGATAGGGTTAAAAACCTCTGTGTCCTCTGCGCTCTCTGCGGTTAACGTGCTCCTTATAGAAACTTCCACTTTTCAATCGATTAAAAAAGCAGGACGCATGATGCGCCCTGTTTCTTTGCAATATGGATTATTCGTCAAACATTCTACTTACTGGAAGTTCACCAAAAATCCTAAGAATGGCCTCACCCAAAAGAGGCGCAATCGATAATACCCTTATTTTTGCATTTTCTTTTTCTGGAGGTAAAGGAATCGTATTGGTAATTACAAGTTCTTTAATCGTAGATGCTTCAATGCGCGCCACAGCAGGATCACTTAAAACACCATGTGTACAACAGGCATAGACTTCCTTTGCACCAAATTTAATTAATGCATTAGCACCTTCTGTCAAAGATCCAGCCGTATCCACAATATCATCAATCATAACAGCGGTTCTTCCTTCTACATTGCCGATCAAATTCATGACCTCAGCTACACCAGGCATAGGACGACGTTTTTCAATAATTGCAATCGGTGCATGCAGTCGATCTGCTAATTGTCTCGCCCGGGTAACGCCACCCAAATCCGGCGATACAACAATCAGATCATCTAAATTCTTAGAACGAACATAATCAGCTAATAAAGGCACACCCGGCATGTGATCTACAGGAATATCAAAGAATCCCTGAATCTGCCCTGCATGCAAGTCCACTGTCAAGACACGATTCACTCCAGCGGTCGTCAATAAATCCGCAATGAGTTTCGCAGAAATGGGCTCACGTCCCCGGGTTTTGCGATCTTGCCTCGCATAAGCATAATAAGGAATTACCGCCGTAACTGTACGCGCAGAAGCCCGTTTAGCAGCATCTACCATAATTAAAAGTTCCATCATGCTGTCATTCACAGGATTACAAGTAGGTTGCACAATAAATACATCTTTACCGCGCACACTCTCATCAATGATGACTTGCGTCTCTCCGTTGTTAAAATGCCCCACAAAAGCATTCCCCATAGTAAGACCCAAATGGTCAGCAATCTCCTTGGCCAACCCTGGATTGGCATTACCGGAAAAAATCCGCAATCTCTTCATATCTTCCATTGTAAAACGTTACCTCCTGATTATGCTTTTTGTCACAGAATACATCTATCATAAACGCATTAAAGGGCTATTATCGATTCTCTAATGCTACCTATTTTTTTTGCAAAACAGTTACTATTTCTTGGTTACCCAGCCCTCAATATTGCTTTGGCGAGATCTGGCTACACCTAATGCGTCTGCTGGCACATTCTTCGTAATTGTTGATCCCGCAGCTACATACGCACCTTTCCCTACCGTCACAGGTGCTACTAAATTGGTATTACAACCAATAAAAGCTCCATCCTCAATCGTAGTGCGATTCTTGTTCTTACCATCATAATTTACCGTTATGGTGCCTGATCCAATATTAACTTTGTTTCCCATATCCGTATCACCAATATAGCTTAAATGGGGAATCTTACTCCCTACTCCAACTTGAGAATTCTTAACCTCTACAAAATTACCAATTTTGACACCCTTTGCTAACACCGTATTGGGCCGCAAGTGAACATAAGGACCGACTATCGCATCATCACCCACTTCGCAATCATGGGCATAGATAAAATGCAAGGTAGCGCAATCGCCAATCTTGCTATTTTGAATACGGCTATTTGGCCCGATCTGACAATTTTCTCCAATCACCGTAGATCCTTCAATCCATGTAAAAGGATAAATTACAGTATCAGCACCGATAGAAACTTCCTGGTCAATAAAGGTACTGTCAATATCCATGATGGTAACACCATGATCCATCAATTCCTTTAACTTCCGCTTTCTAAAGATCTTTTCTGCTTCAGCTAATTGCATACGAGAATTAATTCCAAGTGTTTCCTGGAAATCATCTACTCCAACAGCCCACACCTTAGCATGAGATGTAGCTAATATACCAATTACATCAGTTAAGTAATACTCGCCCTGCATATTATCGCAATTGGTATTCTGCAATGCTTCAAACAAAGCAGCACGCTCAAAACAGTAAATTCCTGTATTAATTTCATTAACAGCAAGTTCCCTGCTATTGGCATCTTTTTGTTCTACAATCTTTAAGACTCGCCCGCTGGCATCACGAACCACACGTCCATAGCCCGTAGGATTCTCCATGTGAGCTGTTAACACTGTAGCCGATGCGTTTGCGGCTTTATGTTCAGCATAGAGTCTTTCAAGGGTTTCTCCTTTTAGCAAGGGTGTATCACCACATAACACCATAACGGTCCCATCAAATTCCTGCAAAAAATCCCTGGCCTGCATAACAGCATGGCCTGTTCCCAGCTGTTCCTTTTGTACAACAAACTCTGCTTGTTTTCCTAACGTTGCTTCAACACATTCTGCTCCAAAGCCAACAATTACAACTTTTTCTTTAGCTCCAGCCATATGAGCTGCATCCAGCACATGCTGCACCATTGGCTTGCCACCAATCTGATGTAACACCTTGGGCAAGGTCGACTTCATTCGTGTACCCTTACCTGCCGCTAAAACCACCGCTAGTAAATCAGACATTAACCTTCCTCCATTCCATCCAAACTCGTTCCTTCTTAAAGAAGACTTGATTGGCGATGGAGTTTTAACGCCACCGCCAGTCGCAGCCGAACTTATCCGATCTTCACCTAATCATTGGGTAATGAATTTTGTATCCATTCCCCCCAAACTTCTTTAATTTTCGACATCAATTTCAACATTCCTGCCTAAAATAATAAAGTTTAATAATAATGAATATTCTAGATAATCTTAGCGCTATACCCATGCTGACGTAAATTGGTTAAAATCTGCTCCGTGTGCAGTGCATCCCGTGTCTCTAAGCTAATCTCGATAATCGCCTGCCCGATTGGCACATTCTGTTCTACCCTATCATGAAAAACAGCAATTACATTTGCCCTTGAATTTGCAATTACCGTTAATAATTGCTGTAATAATCCCGGGCGATCTGTAATTTGCGTAGAAATTTTAATACGGCGGCCAGCCTTAACCAGTCCCCGTTCAATAATGCGAGAAATGAAATTGACATCAACATTTCCTCCAGACACCACGCTAACCACTTTGCCATGGGCCGGAATTTTATGATTGAGTATAGCAGCCAGAGCAATGGCTCCAGCACCCTCTACCATTAACTTTGCTCTTTCCAACATCATTAAAATGGTACTAGCAATCGCCTCATCATCCACTACAACAATATCATCCACATACTGATCCACAATAGGGAAAGTAATATCGCCGGGTATTTTAACAGCAATACCATCGGCAATTGTTGAAGCATCTGGCGTACTTTTAAGCACATGAGCATGTTTCGACATATACATTGCCGGAGCGCCTTGAGCTTGCACACCATAAATTTTCACATGGGGCGCCAATTCTTTTACGGCTAATGCAATACCCGCAATCAATCCTCCACCACCTATGGGAACTACGATGGCAGAAACATCTTCGAGTTCCTGGAGTATTTCAAGCCCGATGGTCCCTTGCCCGGCAATGACCGCTTCATCATTAAAAGCATGAATAAAAGTCTGTTCCGTCTCTACTTCTAATTCTTGGGCTTTATGAAAAGCATCATCATACACCGTTCCACTCAAGACAACTTCAGCACCATACCCCCTAGTCGCCATCACCTTAGCTAAAGGTGCGATTTCAGGCATTACAATCGTAGCCTTTGTTTTCATCATTCTGGCAGCATAAGCTACCCCTTGTGCGTGATTACCTGCAGAAGCTGCAATAACCCCCCTCGCTTTTTCCTCTGGCGTTAGAGAATGGATCTTATTATAAGCACCACGTAATTTAAAAGACCCTGTTTTTTGCAAATTTTCTAGTTTTAAATATACATCATAACCAGCCATACCGCTAAATGTAACACTTTTATCCAGAGGCGTATGATGAATCACATTGTACATTGCTTGATGAGCTTGCTGAACATCTGCCAAACTAATACTTTTTTGCATATCACTTTTCCTCCATATGTAAGAGCATTCTTATTTTTAACTCGTTTTCCCCAATTTATGAATGGATATACAATTCTTTTCTACAATACAGGTCGAATGTCAATTATCTTAGTATGCTGCCCAACATCGTGGAGCATCAATAATGCCAAATAATCTTCTATTAATTTCTTTTCCGGTTCAATGGTTGCGATGAGTACACCGGTACCTACCACTTGAGCCCCCACCTCATTTGCCAGATCAATCATTCCCTGAGCTGTACCCCCAGCTTTCATAAAATCATCAATCACCAGTACTTTAGAGCCGGATGGCAATGCCCGTCTAGGCAGAGACATGGTTTGAATCCGTTTGGTAGAGCCGGTTACATAGTTAATACTTACTGAAGGTCCCTCTGTAACTTTACTCCCTTGCCGCACAATGACCAGCGGCAGACCAAAAGCCCGGGCAGTGGAAAATGCTAAAGGAATGCCTTTGGTTTCCACGGTCATAACATAATCAGGGGTTACACTGGAAAATCTTGCCCTAAAAATTTCGCCAGCCTGCATCATTAATTCAGGCGTGAATAAAATATCCGACATGTACAAAAATCCTCCAGGAATGATCCTGTCTGGATCAGAAAGCTGCTTTGCCATCTGCGTCAACATATGATTAATGCGTTCCTCCGAAGGATATGGCACATATTTTACGCCACCAGATGCTCCTGATACGGTTTGCACTGTTCCTAAGCCGAATTCCTGCATAGATTGTTTTATTGTTACCATATCTTCACTTAAAGTTGACTTTGCTGTACTAAACAAATTACTAAAGTGCCCTAATGAAAATAAATGCCCCGGCATATCCATTAGCATTTTGGTGAGGGCTACGATTCTTTCTACTCTCCGTACCTTAGTCATTACTTTCTATCCTCCATCATGAAAAACACCGAATATTATCATATTTTTTAACATTTTCATTCACTTTCTCCGCAAAAAGTGAAATACCTGCAAGATATGTACTTTTTTTATATTATATCACTATTTTTTAAAAAACTATAAAAAATAAAAATATTTTGAACTGTGAAGAATAAAAAAAGGGCTATACGAACCACAGAGGCGCAAAGAACACAGAGAAAAGGTCAATAGAATACGAACATACTACAACCCACTGCGTGCTCTGTGGATCTCTGTGCCCTCTGTGTAAACGTTCTCCTTAAAAAACGTATCCTTTTTCTATTTTTGCTTATAAGAAAAGACTTGGCGTATGCCAAGTCTTGCTGGTCTATATTATATACGGAAAGAAAAGGTAGTCCGTACCAACTCTAAGTCACTGGGTTTGTCTACATCAATCCCCAACTCAGGATAGCTGGAGTGAACCACAGAACCGGTAATACCTAATAAGATCTCCACTCTTTCTTTTACTTTAGTTAAACTTAATGTACCCAGTAAAAATTGTAAAACGAATCCCCATCCTAATAAGCAGCAAAGCTTAAATGGATTCTTGCGATTATTGATCAGCCTTTCAGCTACAGTCAGGCACTGAGGTACAATTGCCGGATTCACCAAAAAAATATTGCCGCCAGTATAGGTTCCATCTTTAAATCTCACATACGTACGTTTGCTTTGCGGATACCATTTATTATTGATCTCTTTACTCACAATCGGATAATACAAATCCGCCTCGACCTCGTCACATTGACGAAGAAAATCAGTAATGGCATCTGGTGTTAAAAGAGGAATATCAGCCGTAACGATTAATACCTTATTCTCGTGTTCAAGAGCCTTGATCCCTAGTTGAATCGTTTCAATAAGGGTACGGCCTCCCTCAAGTAATATAGTATCTTTAGGAAAGGTACATTTTTTTAATTGTGGAATTGGTCCCATGATAAAAATCCGTTTCACCTGGAGGGAAGCAGCCAATGCATCTGCCACAAAGGTTACCATAGGCTTACCAGCTATTTCAATCATCGCCTCATACGGCTGAGATGAAAACTTAGTCAAATGTTCATTATTTTCACCGCCAGCCAGTATAATGGCATCATACATAAACCCAAACCTCCCATGCGAATGTGCGTATAAATACAGAAGACTTGATTATCAGGTAAAACACAAGTCTTCTATATACTATCCCAAAAACCTAAAAACTATTCTTCACTCGAATCCGCTCCGCGTTCCAGCATATTTTTTAATAAAACTTGTTCTGCATTCGCCATATGTTCTCCGGCAAACTGCTGAGCTAAAGCCACATTGCGCTGCCCTAATGATTCGACCATGCGAGTATGTTCGGCAAACATCGCTTTGAGCCGCCCTGGATATGACATCGACAATGAGCGAAAACGAGTCAACTGCTCCCGCAAATTGTTGATAATACCCACAAGACGTTCATTGCGGCTGGCCCGATACAAAATATCATGAAACTGGCTATCGGCTTCTACAATCTTTTCCATGTCATTTTGTTCAATATAGCCGCCAATTTCCACCAGCAGACGTTCCATCTGTTCAAGTTCTTCTTCTGTAATACGCTCTGCAGCCAGTCCTGCGGCTAGAATATCCAACGAAGTACGCACTTCAAAGACTTCCGTGATATCTTTAATAGAAAGATCGGATACATACGTACCACGACGGGGTATCATGACCACAAATCCTTCCAGTTCCAATTTACGAATGGCTTCTCGTACAGGAGTGCGACTTACCCCCAGCTCTTCGGCTACTTGAATCTCCATCAAGCGCTCACCAGGCTGCAAAACACCTGAAACGATTGCATTACGCAAGGTTTCACAGACCACTTCCCTGAGGGGCTGATAACTGTCTAATTTTATTGGCAATAATCGGCGTTCCATTATATTCCCTCACTTCTTCCTACTGTTTTAGTAACAAATATGTCAGCAGCACATTGACTTTTAAGCTTCTGTGCAATGTATTCTGCTTTAGCCTGATCTTCTGCCAGACCAAAAACAGTAGGACCGCTGCCTGACATTAAGCTAGCCATTGCTCCATTTTGCACCATAGCTTGTTTCAGTTTTCTTATTTCAGGATGGACTGGAATGGTTACAGATTCTAAGACATTACACAATCCCTCAGCTACTCCCACTAAATCTCCCTGATCCAGACTGGATTTTACTCCAGCGGTATTCGGATGAACTTTCACATTCTGTCCTTGGTACTGACGATATACCCAGGCTGTAGAAACACTTACTGAAGGTTTTGCCAATATTACAAAACAAGGCTTAATATCGGCAAGAGGCTGGAGAATTTCGCCCCGCCCTGTAGCTAACATGGTTCCTCCCTTTATACAAAAAGGCACATCCGACCCCAGCTTACTTCCTAACAATTCCAATTCAGGAATGGTTAAACCCAGTTTCCATAAACGATTTAGGCCTAATAAAACACTGGCAGCATCCGTACTGCCGCCCGCCAAGCCAGCAGCCACCGGAATTTTTTTATCAATAAAAATATGTACACCGCTTTTTACTTGGCAAGTCTCTTTTATAAGAGCTGCTGCACGATATGCCAGATTTTTCTGATCACAAGGCAGGCGAGCAATTGTTGCTGTAATACTAATATTACCCGATGATCTTTCTTCTAAGCGCAGCACATCAGCAAGATCGATGGCTTGCATAATCATTTCTACTTGGTGAAACCCATCTTCTCTCTTATAAAGAACATCTAATGTTAGATTAATTTTTGCATTTCCTTTTATCGTCAGCATACTCATCTAATCATTTAATTGTTTAACAGCAATTTCCTCTTGTGCTGTTAAAACTTGATTGCTATCCAATAAAATAATTAAGCGATCGTCAATCTTACCTACGCCATTAATATAACGAGAATCTACAGCGATGGAAGCAGGAGGATCCTCTACATCTGCAGCACTTAGCCGCACGACTTCTGTCACTGCATCAACGGTCACACCTACTGTTTGTCCATTAATTTCTACAACGATAATACGCGTATCATCATTATGCTCCGTAATCGGCAATTGAAATCTTTTTCTTAAATCGATAACAGGGATAATACGACCTCTAAGATTAATAATTCCCTCCATAAACGAAGGTGTCTGAGGCAATTTGGTAATTGGCAATAAACGGTTAATTTCCTGAACTTTCGTAATCGGAAGCCCATATTCCTCACTGGCCAGTTTAAATGTGACCAACTGCAATTCATTTTCTAATTTTATATCTTCCATATGGCAATGCACCTCCATAATTCATCAAAAGATCAAATTTATTATTATATTCGATATTATAGCGGTGTTTGCCTGCAAATACCAGTAATATTTTATACAATTATTTTGTCCAATTTCTTTATTTTGCATGTACCCCTCTTTATTCCTGCAAGTTCTTGGTTAAAGATGCATGGCACCAGCCAAACTCTACTTACATATAATAACTAAAGATCTTGCAGGAGGTGTATGTTGTGAATGTTCGTACACTCTATTTGTCTCACAGGTTAGCATCTATTGCCTTTGAAGAAGAAAGTGAACATCCCCTCATTGGGGAAATACAACAATTGTTGCTCCATAAGAATCTCTACCAGGGACCGATTCATCAGAAATACGATACCCAGACCATTCGTGGAATTACTTTATTTCAAGAAAAAGAAAACTTACCCGCAACTGGCATCGTAGATCCTCTCACCTATTGCCGTTTGCATCAGGCAACTACCACTACCATTACCCCCCTATCACCAGCCGCCAAAAGAGCGGATTTCTCTTTGCCAAGGGCTAATATTCTAATTACAACCTCATCGCGTCAACTAACACTATTTAATGGCAATACGCCAATATATCAATATCCGGTAGGTATTGGTAAACTAACAACTCCCACACCACTGGGAAACTATGCGATTGCACTCAAAGTCATGAATCCTGGAGGCGTCTTAGGAACTCGCTGGTTAGGTCTCAATTATGATTCGTATGGAATTCATGGAACAAATCGTCCCTGGCTCATTGGCACCATGGTCTCAAATGGCTGTATTCGCATGCATAATCAAAATGTAGAGCAAATCTACCCTTTAGTAAAAGTGGGTACGCCTGTTTACATCCGGAATTGACTGGCATAACCGTAAAACAATCTGATCCACCATCTGACATCTTCTAAGCATATAATTGAGAAGTGCATCTCGTTCCTCAATCTTAGGCAGCCATTCCTGAGGGATTGAGTCTACTAGCTGGACTAAATCTTCATTTTTAATCTCCCTAACTCTAGCAGCATAAGGGCTAAAATCTCCAGAAGTAAAAAAATAAGTCAACAGCCAGCCATAAGCTCTACGCCGATTTACAACAATTTTTTCTGCCAATTTTTCTAACGTTTTACTATTCCATCGTCCACGTACAAACAAATGGGAATTATCGATAGCATATAGCACATAAGCAGAATCTTGCAAACGCACTAACAGATTTTTGCGGTTCTTTGTTCGATCAATATTATGAAACATATGATCAAACAACATCACTCCTGCCATCGCGCTCTTATTACTTGCCTTCGATAGATTTGTCCTTACAACATATTTATTACTTGGTATATATTGACTGGCAAAATGAATCTTAGCGCGTAAACCAGTGGCTCGCAGCGATTTATTTTTTTTTAAGACCTGCTCCTCGATCTGAATGAGATCACTTGGAGGGAAACACAGTTCCATTCGTTCACCAAACCAGCATGCGATATATTCATTCACCAATACTTTCGTACCCATAGGATTATTTTGTAATTTTACGACATAAATATTACCATCATCCGCACGAAATACACGGGGTACTGTTACTCCCACTCCCACTGAGCCAAGATATTCAACAGCAGTAAGCACTCTTTTCCCCCCTCATTCTTTAAAATATGACAAATCAATCCGTTTTTAAAAGCACATGATACACTATATGCTCCTACACTAAGAATTATTTCATAAAGAGAGAACACTAAGGCGACCTGCAAAAAAGTTTTGAACCGCGAAGGTTATGAAGAATTTTAGATACTCATCATTCCCTTCGTATCTTTGTACTTCTTCGCGTCTTCGCGGTTCATTTTTCTTTGCATAACGCTCATATATTTTATGTACCATGAAACTTATACTTTCTCTACTTAGAACAAACACCGCACAATCTACTTGATCGCAAGCAGATTGTGCGGTATTTTAACGCACTCATTACCCTTTGGGGGCTGTCGGTGCAGTACCAGTGCCAGTATTAACTAACCAGCTAGCAACCCATCCAGTCGTACCACCGGAAAGAACTATTTTATACCAGCCAAAAGCCTGTTCTTTAATCGTTACTCGTTCCCCTGTATTGACCTTGGTTACTACAGGGAAATTTGTACCTGGGCCGGTTCGGATATTAACAGAATTTCCTGTGATCGTAGCAGTTCCGCTGATGCCCATCATTGTTCCCGCCGTCTGCGTAATTCCAGGTCCTGTGACAAGCACATTGTCAATACCGGTACCATCTACATCTCCACCGCCTGTCTGGGATGCAGAAACATAATCATCATCTCCGAGTATGCCAGAAGAATATGTGCCATTTTGTGCATTTGCGCTGGTATATTCCACTGGACCAGCACCAGGTATAGGTGTTAATCCATATACATCCATTTCCGTAGTAGTAAGAACACGTGCCCAGAATTTAAGAACAATGGTGATATGCACTTTGCGCCTGTCATGATGGCAATGAAAATCATAATCCACATATTCAACGACAACATCAGCACTAGCATCCATGCCAGGTTCAGCACCCTCAATTTCGATATCCCGGGTAAAACGTACATGACGTCTCTCAAATGCATGAACAGGCTGGTTTGGCAAATCGGCTACATACATGACTTTGACTTCCAGATCTCCCCGAATAATTACTTTGTTCATAATAACATCTACACTATCGATGTCGACGTCTTTTACATATACATCAATAACTTGTTCAATATCAGGCTTAGGATCCGGTACAAACATATCAAATTCGACAACCTTCTGTTTCATTTCTGCCCCTAGAACCTGTTCTACGGAAATAGTTTCCGGACCCGGTTCTGGACATCCGCAAATCATTTCATCATTAATTGTTCTTTCAATCGTTACATCAGAATCTTGCCTTGTATCATCACTCATTAAACTCCCCCCCTTTTAACGAACTAGGTTTTTCAAGCTCATCCTTTTGGTTGAGTTGGCATAGTACTTGTGCCGCCAATTTGCACTTGACGGTCAGCCATAACTTTGGCAACAATTTTAAGCACTACAGATACATCAAATTCTCGAGTCCATCTGTGATGGTGATGGTGGTGGTCATTGTCATCGCAATCATCATGATGATTATCGCAATCATCGTCACAATCATCGTCACAATCATCATGGTGATGGTGGTGGTCGTTGCAACTACCGTCACAATCGTTATCACCATATTTGTACTTGTAAGCACGGCTGTGACAATCTACATCATAATCAACAAATTCTACAATAACATTTGCATCTGCATCCATACCTCTGCGTGCGCCAGGTATTTCAATATCCTGAGTCCATTTGAAATGTTTAATTTCAACAGCATGCACTGGCTGGTCAGGCAAATATGCTACATAGATCGCTTTAATTTCAAATTCCCCGCGTACAATTACCTTATTATGAATAACATCAACACAATTGATACATACATCTTTGACAAAAACATCTACAATTTGCTCAATAGCTGGTTTTCTATCTGGTACGACTACATGAATATCCAATACCTTTTGCTCTTCAGCTGCACCGACTACCTGTCGAACGATAATGGTCTGTGGACCAGTCTCAGTACCCAATGTACATTGGTTATAACCAGCTAAGCGTGTATCTTTCTCATCCACACATATCCCCCCCCTTTTATGTTCTATTTATATATATGCCAGTGAGATATTTTATGTGCAAAAAAGTATTTTGCAAAAGATATTCCTTGTTCTACCGCCATCAATAATTTACTATTTTGAAATTGCAACATAACACTTTTACCTTGATGTGCATAGAATATAGCAACCCAATGTTCAAATTTTTAAATAAAAGGAGGATTTAGTTCAATGAATTATCCTAAATATGATTGTTATAAACCCAAACCTCATTATTGCAAAATGGATGACGATGATGATCAGGATGACTGTGAAAAACCTTGTATGAAAAAAAACCCTGAGCATGACTGCTATTCTACCATGTGCTCTGATATGGATAAAATGAAATGTAAAACGGAAAAAGAATGTGTAAAAACCTATAAAACATATTACAAACTGTATCGAGTATGCCAATATCGACTTTATAAGTTATGTCCTTGCTGTGGTCATGAATTTGATTATCACAGACATCGCGGCATGTGTCCAAAATGCGGCGTTTCGATCTAAGTTTTTAAGCGGTCCATACACAATAGGACAAATTAAAACAGGTAAAGCGGTTTGAAACGCGAAGACGCGAAGGATACAAAGGTGCAAAGGATTGCTTCGTCATGCTCGCTAGTAACAGCTTAATATACCTAAAAAATATATAATATGACTTCGCGTTCTTTGCATTTCTTCGTGACCTTCGCGGTTCAATATTTTTTATTCTCTGTACTCGTACTAAAAAGACAATGTATCATATATGTAAAATGGTCCCACAGCCGCTAAGCCGTAGGACCATTTTTTATTTATTTAGCAATAAACTCTTGTACCACATAAGCTGATCCGTTGTTATTATAGCGAACACCAACGCCAACATCTGTGTAATTCTTATTAAGAATATTTGCTCTGTGTCCAGAACTGTTCATAAAAGCAGTTTCTGCTGCAGTCACATTACTATTGATAGCTAAGTTTTCGCCTGCATAGGTGTAGCTGATACCAGCATTCTTCATTCTATCAAAAGGAGTCTGACCCTCAGGATTATTATGGGCAAAGAAATTACGATCAATCATATCTTGGGCATAATTCCCAGCAAGACTTGTTAGCTGCGAATTCGTTTTCAAAGCACTCAAGCCATTTTTAGCTCGGTCAGCATTTAGTAACTCAACAGCCAGCTTTTGATCTGCTGTGACATTCTGACTGGAAGGAGTAGTAGTGGAAGTATTTCCAGAAGTATTTCCAGAATTCGAATTGCTATTCTTGCTGGCTGAGTCATTATCATGACTTCCGCCATGATTTCCCGCAATTAATGCAATTACGCCAACAGCTAAAAGTCCTCCCCACAAGTCTTTATTATTCTTACTCTTTTCTTCCTTAATCACAGCAGCAGTTTCCGGTTCAGCTGCAAAAGCAGGAGTAGCAAAAATGCTGCCAAAGGATGTCGTAATCAAGGAAACTGTCATGAAGCCCAAAGTTGCCATACTGCATAATTTACGGTGTCTCAATACAATTACCTCTCTTTCTAGTTAACATAATATATTTCAAATCTTGGATACGGTTATATATATTCGCTTTTTTATTAATAATTCCTGTTTTCCACCCTTGGTAATGTTTACATAACTATAATTGCAAAAATATTTTAAACGCGAAGATGCAAAGAACCCTATCCCCTTCGTGTTCTTTGCATCTCTTCGCGACTTCGCGGTTTATTATTTTTTTAACTGTGGGGTGGTAAAAAGATAAAACAAGCGACATCTGCCGCTTGTTTTATTTTAGGTAGCATTAATTCTACGCTTTTTGCTTTTCCAGAGTTGCTTGTATCCTGCCCATCCATTTAATATGGCAAACAATGCTGCCCCACATAGTGCTAGACCGTTTAAAACTTGACCTTTAGCCACTACAATCAGACCAGCTGCCATTGTCACTATGCCGATTGCCAGGTGAACACCGAAATGCAATCCCCAGAAAGGCCAATATCGCCATAAATGAATTTCTTTCCCTCCCACGACCTCACCCCTTTTATTATATGATGAAGCATCACTATAATTTATGAGTTATACGGCATAGAAGGTATTATTACTAGCGCAGAAATGGTTATGCTTCTATCTCCTTAGGCCTGCATTTTATAAGCAGTAAACTGACTAACATAATCTAAAATTTCCCCTGCAGCCAAAATACCAGCCTGCTTTGTAAACTGAACGGATGAAACGGGCAGCGTCCCCCTGGAATAACTCTCCCAGACTTCCCCATGCCTTGGCGCGATTGCGTAATCAGCCTGCTCTAGCATACACAGATCTAATAGAGAATCGCCCGCAGCAATAACCGTCTTTTCTTCTAATAAATTTCGTATATATAATACAGCATCCCACTTGTTTACTACCGCCGGTACCAGATATAATTTTCTGCCCTGTAATGATATTTTCCAATTTTGAGCTTTTGCCCATAAAGAAAAACTGGCAAGCTCCTCCGTTGGTATATTCTCTCGCTCAACGATACAATAATGAAAGCAATCATCTGCCAATTTTAAAGCTCCCGCCCATGAAGCATGGCTTATCTCACCAAACTGAGACAGTATGTCTTTGGCACACAAACACATTTGCGACACATTGCTTTTTACTTTTTGATTCCACTCCTGGTCTATTACACCATTTACAAGTACATTTCCCCCATTGCTTACCACTCCATAGGCAGGAAGAATGGCATCGCGAAATAAAGAAATGCGCCGGAATTGTTCTATCGTACGTGTGGTCACGGGAACGAAGGAGGCCTCCGAAGCCAGCTGCAAAAGATGTTTGATTGCATCATCGGTCATATAGGAGATATCCTGACCATTATACGTTTCAACTACACTCATTGCCGGCGATTTATGATCAGGCAATAAGCGAAAGGATCGGGCAGAATAGATGAGTGTTTGATCGAGATCACTGGCAAATAACATTAGTCTCCTCCCATCGTTTTAATCAAGCCGCAGCAAGAATAAGACATGCCAGTAAATTCTTCTACTGCCACACCTCGGTCTTTTGCCAATAAGAGAATATGCTGCAAATTAGGATTCTCTTTGTTGTCGATTAGTATTTTCCAAGGAACGCGCCGTAATAACACTCGGGTGGTTTCACCCACGCCAGGTTTGATCAGATTGATATCAGGCAGATGAAATATATCTTGCAACTGCTTTATTGTATTCAGCCCTGCCCAAGTAGGTACCTGTAAGTTACGAATATGTTTTTGGGCCATCTGGCTGGCTTTATGGGCAATCAGAGGATACTTGTCTACTATAGTCTCAATAAAGAGCAGAGAAACATCTTCCTTGATCCATTCTTCATAAAACCTTGCGCCATGGAAGTCAGTTTTATCAATCAGCTCTGCCACGTGGACAGTACGGCTCACTAACCCTGATACAGTAGCGTTTAAGCAGGCGCTGGGAATCAAAAAGTCTTCTCTTGTCCCATACAAACGTACACAATGCCCAGGATCTGCTAAAACAGCTAAATCAGGTTCTACTGTTTCTCTATATTTTTGATTAAAAATAGTACATGCTTTTATGAGTTGATTCGTAATGGCTCCCTTACCAGTCCAGCCATCGATAAATTGTAGGGTGGCATCAGGATGCTGCTGCCTGATATAGAGCAAAGCATTTTCATCAATACCTTTATCGCGAATAATGGAAACGCTGTAATGAGGCAATGAAATACCGAATTTCTCTTCTATATAACGCTTAATTAAAATTCCTATGGGTGTCCCTGCACGAGCCAGTGATACTAAGACAATACCAGTCCCTTTAAGCTGAATAATCTGCTCTGCCACACTACCGGCAGCCAAAGCAATCTTCTCGGCAGTTTCCTGCAGCATGTGTTGAAACAACGTCATATATTCAGACTTAGGCTGATATTCTACAGGCAGCATTTCTGAATAATGCCTGCCGCCTTGTATCGCAGCCTCCCTGATTTGATTATCAAGCTCAGGAACAAGTCCACTAATATTTTTAAGCAGGAAAACAACATCCCTGGAGCTGTAGCTGCCAATCGGTTTAGGATGAGGAATCACCGTTTTGATTAAATTGCGGCTAACACAGGTTACAAGATAAATCCTACTCACGCCAATTGGCGCTAGAGCCTGCAATAAAGATTCTAAATGGTTATCCTCTACTTCTCTTTCAAAAAAAATAAAGACGTCATCGTAGTGATCAGGAGGAATATTATAGACATAATTGACAATGGAATCATCCTCTGGATTGGCAAAACAAATCGCCTGCTGTACTCCATAGTTTTCCCGCTGTACAGGATAAATCGGACTTCTGGTGGTGGACTGAACATTCACCCCTTCCCCCATATAGCCTGCGATGCGAAAGGGAATATACATAAACTCCCCTGTCCCCAGGCACAAGGCATTTTTGCCTTGTCTTTTTTGCTTTAACCAATTGCCGACCCTGCAATACGCTTTCTCTATATCATTCTGCTCCTGACTGGTGATACCAAATCGCCCTGTGGCATGCAAATAAGGAATATTATTTTCCTCACTCTTCGTATTCAACGAGGAAAAGTTCTTCACCATACCTAAATCATCTTTGATAATCAATTTCTCTACAATCGGCTCTCCTTGTTTTTGAGCGGCATAAGAAAAAGAATCCTGCCCATCGATCATAGGTTCTCCCTCTACAGCAATTTCCCCGGATAACAAGGAAATAGTATGAATTTGTATCTGCAGTTCTTTTTGGACCTCAATGTACTTTTGTTTATCCGTTTTTGAACGCCAATCCAAAAGAGAGAGTACAGCATATTTCTTACGAGGATATTGCTGCTGTATGGCACGAATGAAATTTAAGGCTGATTTACCAGTCGTAATCTCATCATCGACTAATACGATTGTTTCGTCATTGGCAAACCATTCTCTTTCAATCCCGTAACAATAGTGGTCCACGGCGTGGCTATGCTCTTCTGCGAAATTCAATACCATATCGGCACCTAAAATATTGTCCCTGGTCGTGTGAATGTACTTAGCGTTCTGGGCAAAACAACTAAAAACGCCATGCCCTAAAGCAGTTGCCGTTTCTGCAAATCCGATAAATAATGTTTTTTCCGGCAGGGGCAAAGGATTGCTCTTTATATATTCCCAAGTCGTTGTCATGAGGGATGAATTCGTAAAAGCCTTAGAAAAATCACAATGCTCCTCAAAATCCTCTTGCTGATACATCACACTGGCATAGCGTGATGCTAAAGCCCCACCCCCTAGTAAGGGAATCAGTGGATGAACCGGAATGTGCTTTCCCAATATTTTACTGACAAACAAA
Source organism: Pelosinus fermentans (assembly GCA_002434245.1). GTDB lineage: Bacteria > Bacillota > Negativicutes > DSM-13327 > DSM-13327 > Pelosinus > Pelosinus fermentans_B. The sequence goes on along the minus strand of DJJR01000032.1, from coordinate 12,210 downwards.
AAGCCGCGTTTTGCATTTTTTCGCGCGGCCATAAGAAACAAATTATCGATAGGAATTTGGTAAACATTCGAAGCAACATGTACCTTAACCTTTAATTTTTCCAAAATATCATAGGAATGCACATCAGGTAAGCAAGCTGGTAAAGTTATATTGTTCATGAAACACCCCATATATTTTTGATTTTATCATTATTTTTTGCGCCCAGCGCGTATGAGGCTTGATTTCATTCATTTTATTTCCATAGGCACTAGAAACAACTCCTACATCCCCATGAGATTCTGCCAGGATGCTGCATGCATCCATATATTCTTCATGGGTAACGACACATAAGGCCTGTACAGGTTTGATGTGACTCGGATGAATAATTGTCTTACCGATTAATCCATTGGCTTTGTCTAAAACAATCTCATGCAGTAAGCCATCCATGTAACGATCTAAAAGTGCATCCCGCATCTTTTCCCCTGCTTGACCCAAATTATCCGTAAAAGGACCGTGGCGCAATAAAGGTTTTAAAACCCGCTCACTAGAATAAAACTCCCAAACAGGACCCGACACCACATAACCACGATCTTGACGAGTAAAGACATTAATAATATTGTCAATGCAACTGCGAATTACGGAAATATCATAAATCGTCATATCGGGGCTGCGCCTTAAACCAAACAGCCCGGAAAAATCCGTTGCACCAATACGCACATTCAGCACTAGCTTACGATAGGAATCCAGCAATTGCTTCACCTCGAGCAGGCTTTTTTGCCTGCTCTCCATATAGATAATCTCTGGTGACTCCAAAATAGGCATCCCATAAATGGGCTTCGCCTGGCATTTATTAATCTTATCAAGAGCCTCAAAATAAAGAACGCCATTCTTTGCTGTAAACTTTGGAAAAACAAAACCTGTTAATAAAGCTGCATCTTGCCCTAACAAATGGGTCACTCGCCACATTTGTTCTACATCCCGTATTCGCACAAAAATAAGTGGAATATCGGCTGCCGTGATACTGCCTTGGCTGAGGGATAAAGCGAGCTGCTGCATCTGCTGCTTCATCATACCCTCTGCTTCTGATACCTCATTGTCGCCAATGGCATCTTCCAGACACAGAACCATAGACATTAAACCTTTTAACTTGCCGCTAATTACATCTTGTGCAATGGTTTTACGAGTAGCAGGCATATACAAGGTTGCACCCAAAGCGTACTCCAGCAAGGATTGATCATCTATCCTTATCAATTGGGGTGACAAATAAAAGATAGCTTGCTCCTCTTCAGGAGAAAGGTAGTTAAAGTAGCGCATTATGAAGTACGTTTACGTAAATGATGGACCACAAAAGTACCAAGGAATATGACAATCAACGTAGAGAAAAACACGACTTGGCTGACATGATAATTAAAAACCGATGCCATCATTTTCGCACCAATAATACCAATTATAAGATACGCTGTAGTTTCCAGTTCAGGATAACGTTCAATCAGCGTCAAGAAAATCTGCGCCACCCCTCGCATCATCATGACCCCGAAAATCCCCCCTAGGTACAATACCCATACCTGATCACTAACCCCAAAAGCGGCCAATACACTGTCAATACTAAAAGCAATATCCATGATCTCAACGGCTAATACCGTACGCCAAAAACCATGGGGCGCTTCGGGAACTGCTGTTTCATCATCTTCTTTATTCTTTTTCATAAAGAACTGAATCGCCATCCACAGTAGATATAAAGCACCAGCGGCCTTTATCCACCAGATCTTGATTAAATAGGTTCCCACCCCAATGGCAATGAAACGAAAGAGGTATGCACCTAGAATACCATAAAACAATGCCTTTTTTTGCTGCTCTTTCGGCAAATGCTTTACCATAATTGCCAGTACTAGAGCATTATCCGCTGATAAAAGCCCTTCCAATACAATCAGGCTGCCAATAATAGCCCAGTTCATCGGATTATAAATAACCCCGAGAAACTCCGTCATATTAAAAAAATGGGAATAGCTCCCTGCAATTCCTGTAATAAATTCAATCATTTATTGATGCTCCTCTTAATCCTTCAAATTTTATTTTTTACTTGGCAGGAATCAGGCTTTTTGCCCACTCACCAAAGGCCTTCGGATTTCGCGTCTGAATCAACACTACCCCCGGTCCTTTAAAACGGCAGACCAGCATTTCCCCTGACGTAAAACTAGATATCCAGCCGGATGTTGCCTTTTCAATTTTGTAATCCATATAATCCGGCCAGGCAACAAGATGATTGTTATCAATAATCCGTTCTTCTCCCGCCTCTAGATTAATGGCATGAATCGCTCCATAGGAGTTTAAAAATACAGTTCCTTTTCCACTTACTTTTAGTGTGAAAAAGCCCTCTCCCGAGAACATCCCCTGCATTAAATTCTGCATTTTACTGGACACTTCAATTCCCGTAGAACCAGCCAGAAATCCATCTTTTTGTACAACCAAACTATAACTGCCATCTAAATCGACATCTATGATATCACCAGGTATGGATGGGGCTAAGGTAACCTCACCAGAACCACGCCGAGCGGTAAGAGTCTGAAAGAAAAACTTTTCTCCTGCCAGCATCCGCCCAATACCACCTAAAAACCCGCCTTCCATTTTACCTTCCACATCAATACTTGTGGACATGGACACCATGGCATCCGATTCTGCTTTTAAAAAATCACCCTGCCTTAATTGAACCTTTAATAATGGAAAAGCACCCGGATATAAAATCTCGTAATCCACAATAAACCTCCACTGTAAAGCAACTGTCCTTGATCATTTCATCACTATTTTCTGCCAGCAGTCCAATTAAAGCCAAAACCATAGGCCTTATCCAGCTCTTTATGTCCGCCAAAATATTTTTCCAGTTTTGTCACAACTAATTGTTGATTTTTATTTTCAATTTTTATTAATCCACACATGATTTTACCTTTATCCGGATTGTCCAGATGAATGATAATATCAGCACCGTTTTGCTGCTTGACTGTAACTACACCTTTAGCAGATTCCCAATTAGGAGCTCCTTCATAGATGTAAGCAAAGACGATCACAAAATCCAATGCTTCCATTTTGGTGAATCGCAAGTTCTCACCATCGGTACTCTGTCCTGTTCGATCGTCTTTATCCAAAGCGATATAAGGAGAAGAGGACAAAGAGCCAAATAATTCACCCAATGCCTGAATCACACCCTGACTGCCGTCTTTTAAACGGTACATACAACCTAAATCAAGATCCAGGGTGGATTTGGACAAAAAGGAAAACATGCCTTTTTTCTCTATTGTTGAATCCCATTGCAAATTAACTCGCAGCTCCCCGGTTTTCTTATTAAGATCAATTGCATGAGAGTCGCCGCTTTTGGAAAGATTAATTGCTGCTGGAATTTTAGTTTTCTTCGTCATGTCGATTTTATCAAAAAAGCTCATATCTATAATCCTTTCTATCCATTTCTCAATTCGACTTTATTGCATTATACCGCTATCACATCATAAGGTAAATAATGGAAAACACAAAGAATACAAAGCAGACACCAATCCTCTTTGTATTCTTTGTGTCCGCGGTAGCGGCCTAACGCCCCGTGTCTTCTTATAGCAGCTGCTATTTAGCCTTCAAAATACTTATCAACAAATCCCTGCAAACCAGAATTATACCCTTGGCCTACAGCTTGAAATCTCCATTGTCCATCTTTTTTATATAACTTGCCAAACTCAATGGCAGTTTCTTTGGAGAAATCTTCATCCAGTTCATATTTCGCAACTTCTTTATTCGTATCTTGATCATAAAGACGAATAAAAGCATTACGTACCTGACCAAAATTCTGTCTTCTCTTTTCTGCTTCGTGAACGGTAACTACAAATACCAATTCATTAATTCCACTATCCACTTTGGCCAGTTCTACAAGGATAGTTTCGTCATCCCCATCCCCTTCACCCGTAAGATTATCGCCAGTATGCTTAACTGCACCGTCAGGAGAAGTTAGGTTGTTATAAAAGATAAAGCTTTTTTCACTTGGTATTTTCCCATTTGCTCCCAACATAAAGACAGAAGCATCTAAATCAAAATCAACTCCTGTATCCGTGCTGTTTGTATCCCAACCCAAACCTACACCAACTTTTTTCAAACTAGGTGCTTCTTTAGACAAATTGATTCTTTCACCTTTACTTAAATTGATACCCATAAACTACCTCCTAATAAGTTAAAATTCTATTAAGCGACACTTAAACCAAAATTTGTACAAAGTGCCGATAAACCGCCTTGGAAACCACTGCCGATGGCATTAAATTTCCATTCACTGCCATTGCGATACACTTCTGCTAATACAATCGCCGTTTCAATAGAGAAATCTTCTCCTAAATCATAGCGAATAAGTTCCGCACCTGTTTCTTCATTGAGTACGCGAACGTAAGCATTGGCAACTTGTCCAAAATTTTGTTTACGGGCATCCGCATCGTGAATGGTAATGGTAAACGCAAGTTTCTGCACATCAGCAGGAATTTTCGAAATATCAATTTTGATTTGCTCATCATCTCCGTCGCCCACACCGCTGCGGTTGTCACCAGTATGTACCACTGCTCCTTGTGCCCCTGTCGGATTATTGTAAAAGATAAAATCCTTTTCATCTTTCACTTTTCCGGCTTCTCCAAGGATAAATGCAGATGCATCTAAATCAAAATCATGGCCGCCATCGTACTTATTGGTGTCCCAGCCTAACCCCACAATAATATTCTTCAAACCAGGATTACTTTTGGTTAAATCTACTTTCTGTCCCTTACTTAAGCTTACTGCCATTTCATTACCCCCTGTTTATTATCAGCTATATCGCTTAACTACAGCACTAATCGAAAGATCCTGGGTACTCTCGCCAAGAGCGGCAAACTTCCACTCTCCCTGATGGCGATACACTTCGCCCACAATCAGTGCTGTTTTACCAGCATAACTTTCTGTCAAATTATAACGGGTTATCTCTTGCATGTCCGATTTATTCACGACTCTAATAAAAGCATTTTTAATCATGCCAAAATCTTGTTTACGCTTCTGACAATCATAGATATTGACGACAAATACGATTTTATGAATATTTGCTGGTACCTTTGGTAACTGGATTAAGATTTGCTCATCATCACCATCACCGCCGCCAGTACGATTGTCCCCCAAATGAGTAACACTGCCGCAAGGGCTTTTTAAGTTATTAAAGAATACAACATTTTCTTTGGTCGTAAATTTTCCATTAGCATCCAGCAATAAAACAGAGGCATCACAATCAAATTCAGCCTTTTTACCGCCAAATAAGCCACTTAGAAAACCGCCGCCACCAGACTGTTCTACTGGATCCCAGCCCAATCCAACAACTAATTCAGAAAGTCCAGCATTGCCTTTGGTCAAATCAATCTTTTGACCCTTTTGTAAACTAATTGCCATAATTGACCCCCTTCATGTCAAAATCCCATTACGTGGTTTTGTCCATTTAAAATTGTAATATAAATATAATATCATGTAGTTTTAAAAACCACAATACTTATTTTGCATTATTTCTAGATGTAGTTGTCACAATTCAACATAATTATCTATTTTTTTCTCCATTTTAAGCTATTTTTCTATTAGTATCTCAATACCTAGTATTTATATTCATATAATATAATTATAATAATTTTGACATCTAGCATTAGAAAATATTATAATACAAATGAGGTGTATAACATGGAAATAACAAAATCAGTTTTAGAAGGTTTTGCAACAAAACTACTTGATAATGAATTAAAAGTGGAAGATATTCCTTCTATTAAACAATATGCAGACCAAGTAACAGAATTACTAAACAGCAAACTGAACCATCGCCGTAAAGGAGATGAAACCAGCGTTGCAATCACGAAAGCAATGATTAATAACTATACCAAGAATGGTTTACTCAATCCTTCGGACAAAAAGAAATATGACAAGAATCACATTATCCTGTTAAGTCTAATCTACCACCTCAAACAAGTTCTTTCTCTAGATGATGTGAAAACCATCTTTAATCCAATTTTAAGAACCCTAGGCCATCCGGAAGAAAAAACATCCATTATTGCCCTTGATGATATTTACAGAGCATTTTTAGAGTTTCAAAAAGAAGAGTACTTCGATGCTTGTAATGATTATGAGGATCGCTTTAATAGAGTTTGCGAAAAAATCAATAATCCCTTCGAGAACAACGCAAATAAAGATATGGTAGAAAAATTTCTAACCGTATTACTGCTGGTAGCCGAAGCTACTGCTGCCAAGCAGCTTGCCGAAGAAATGATCGATACCTATTTTAAAGTGCAAGACTGAAAAGACATTAACGAACCACAGAGGACGCAGAGAACACAGAGAAAACAATCGAACCACAAAGGCGCAGAGAAAAGATAGATAGGGTTAAAAATCCCCCTCAGCGTCCTCTGCGTCTCTGCGGTTAATCGTTTTATTTGCTCTGTTTGTTATTATCAAAAAAGCGCCCTTAAACATAAGCGAACCTCATGTACACTCTGCATCCTCCGCGTTCTGGTGTTTGGACGTTCTCCTCAAAAAGTTAGACTATTGAGAAAGCCCTGCCAATGATTTTCAGCATCATTGACAGGGCTTTCTTTTTTCACATAAGTACTTATTTTTAATAAGGAGTCTTTGGTAAGCCTAGTCTGAATTTCCCCCGGGTTTCAATCCCTCCCACGCCATCGGCGCCTGTTACAGATGCAGTGATGGCATCACTGATGTCGACTGTTCGATTGATGGGAGTAAACGCAACCTTTTCTGCAATAAATACAGGATCATAGGCATGAATAAAAATCCGAGTCGGGGCACTGGCAAAATTAGCCCCTGCTATTAAGATGGCTTCAAAATAAGATTGGCAGGCACCTGCAAAAATAACCAGATCATCTCTTGATGGTTCAAAAATTCTAGCCTTCTTGACGGATTCTATAAAATATCTGGAGTTACGATAATTATTAATATCTTTGAAATCCTTTTTGCCACCTCCTAATAACGCATCATGACCAGTTAAAATTAAAATGTCAGGACGATACTCATCCACTAAAGCAATCACATGCTCTGGCTGCTTTGATTCCTCAATACATCGACCAACTGCATCAATATTCATTTGATTATAGGTCTTTAAACACATGGCAAGATACTCTTCGTCTCCGTCCAGATGCAGTACACGACCCGGCAATTCAAAGTATTCATACTTTTTCGCGTGTTCTGCTCGGATGTTATTCACTTTTTCCCTTTCCATACTGCGACGCATCAAGACTCTTTTCAATGTATCATTATGCACACTTTCCATATGCAATATTTCATTACGCAGGTGTTCTGCTCCCACTCGTTCTAAATCACTTAACGGCGCATCTGCTACTAACCGCAAATGCATTCCTTTTAATGTACAATGTGATTGCCCTGTATTGTCCTCATAAATATTAGTTACCTTAAAAACAATATCACCGCCATGAGATTTCCGAATTACTAAATCCCCTACTGCTACATTAGCCACCCCTATCCCCCCCTTACTTATTACATACTATGTAGCATAAAAAAAAAGTGCCACACCCAAAAAACCTTCCAATATATTTCAGTAACTTCTGCATTTGGCGGGTAACCAAAAAGACCTTTTCTCAATATACTGTATTACACCTGTGGCCTTTAGGAGCCACATGCACCGCACTCAAAATCTTCGAGGTGATGGCGCATGATCACTGTGGTTGTTCCAGCCAAGAACGAAGCTGGACGTATCGCAACAGTTCTACAAAACTTAAGTACACTCCAAATTGATCACATTATTCTAGTCGCAAACGGTTCCAATGATTCTACCATGCATGAAGTATTACAAATTGGCATCCCAAAATTACAAATTCTTTACTTCCACGAACGTCTAGGTATTGACATCCCTCGGGCTATCGGCGCAAAGGTAGCATTAGCACTAGGCAGCGATGTAGTGGCCTTTGTGGACGGCGACATGGTAGGGACATTTGCAGAAAACCTAACCGAACTCATTGACGGGATCTTAATCAAACATTTAGATTTGGCGCTAACGAATTGCTATCCTGCACCACCACGACATATTGAACGTTATAACCCCACCTTTCAATGGAGGCTCAATCTAAATAAAGAACTTGGTTTAGATAAAAAAATAAATTTAGCAACGCCTTCTCACGGTCCCCATGCTGTTTCACGACGTTTTTTATCCACAATCCCACTTCGCGAATTGGCTATTCCACCTGTAACTATGGCTTTATCCAGAATGAATAAACTAAAAATTGACGTGGCTACTACCATTCCTCATTATCAATTAGGTTCATCCCTAAAAACTCATATCCATTGTGCAAAAATCATTGAAACCATTGTAGGCGATTGTTTAGAGGCTATCAGCGTCTTCCAAAATGCGCCTCGAACTCGTCAGTGGCAAAACAAGACCTATACCGGCTACCATAATGAACGTCGTTTCGATGTATTAGATCATTTTTTAACTCCATAAAAAATTGAGAAGAGCCCCTGCTGCAAAAACAAGCAGGGGCTCTTCAGCTATTATTTTTACTGTATCCATACATTCGCAATAGCAGCAAATTCTTCTAAGGATAACGTCTCACCACGACGACCACCATCAATACCAGCTTTTTCTAATATTATTTTTAAGGTCTCAGCAGGTACACCTGTCGTTTTAAGAGTATTCGACAAGGTTTTACGACGCTGAGCAAAAGCGGCTTTTACCACGCGGAAAAAAATTCTGTCATTTACCTCTACTGGCGGTTTTTCTCTCACAGTACAGCGAATCACTGCTGAATCCACAGCAGGAGGCGGAATAAAGGAAGCTGGTGGTACAACAAACATAATCTCAGGCTTGGTATAGTATTGAACTGCCACGGATAAAGAACCATAATCTTTTGTACCAGGGACAGCAACCATACGCTGAGCAACTTCTTTCTGCACCATGGTGACTAGAATATCTACAGGCATATGCGCTTCCAGCAGCCCCATAATAATTGGTGTTGTGATGTAATAGGGTAAGTTTGCTACCACTTTATACCTGGGGGCTGCAACTTCTTTTCCAATATCAATACGCAAGATATCACCATGAACAACTCGAATGTTTTCATAACCTTCCAGTGTCTTTGCCAGTACCTCGATCAATCTTCGATCGATTTCCACAGCCGTGACAGCCGCACCAGCTTCTGCTAATCCTTGGGTTAAAGTGCCGATTCCCGGGCCAATCTCCAGCACAGCATCATCCTGGGTAATATTGGCGGCCTTGACGATACTTTGAACCACATGTTCATCAATTAAAAAATTCTGTCCGAGCTTTTTGCTCATCCGGATTCCAAAGCGCTTTAAAATATGTAAAGTTACATCTTTATTTGCTATAGTCGGCTGTTTCATAATACTGCCTCCAATGTTATTGTACCGCCTGTTCAAATTCGGTGCGGGTTACGCCGTAATGGTTAAGACGCTGTAAAAAGGTTTTAGCATTCGCATAGCCAATACCAAGTTTGGCACCCACAATTGCCCGTTTGGCCGAGGCATCTTGGGTACCGCTAAGTCCATACTGCATAATATCAGACCAGATAAATTCCTCACTTGGCTGCCATTCCAAATACCGCACTTTGGCAAGAGCACCGCGTATCGCTTCCCTGGATGCCTGTTCAATTCCAATATCATTTTTGGCAATGGCGTCTTCTTTTGGAACAAAGGCATGCTTGGCTTCAGGAAAACGCTGGCTTAAAAAATTGCGTATTCGCTCACCAGCACTATCCGGATCTGTCAAAATAATAATACCACGCTTCGTATACGCTTGGGCAATCTTCTCCAGGCTATGAGGTGCCAATGTAAAACCGCCTGTTGCAATACAATCAGCCTCTACTGCCCTTTTCACAGCATGTATGTCATTTTTACCTTCAACAATAATTACTTCTTTAATCATCTTTCCTACCACTTTCTCTCATTCTATTAGTACCTTGTCAGCTTTAAAACGGTAGGATAATGGCGAGGCTATTTTTCGCAGCACAAGGCGGAGGAGAGAAGCATACCGGGAGTATGCCGACCGACGACAACGAAAGGTTGCGGAAAATAGACCGTCAGTATTCACTGATTTAGGGCTGATAAGGTACTGATACTCAAAAGTATCCATATTATAGTATCAAAAAAAGAACAGGGAGTATACCCCCTGTTAGTCAAGAATATAAACTTTTACTGATCTTCTACCAAATCTCCAGGCTTCACTGTCATTTTCCATACACAAATCGATACGATTGCCAACAATTGCACCACCAACATCAGCAGCCGTAGCTAAACCATATCCCTGGACATACACTCTGGTTCCCAGGGGTATAACATCGGGATCAACGGCTACGATACCGCGACGCGCCTTCACACCGGTTGCAGTTATTCCCTCAACAGAACCATCTGTTGGCAGATACGCACTGGCTTCCATTGCCATTACTCGGTTGAATCGCATCGATCCACGTGATGTATCAACTACATCACGAGTACCTACATGAACAACCTGTGGTTTTGGCGGCTCTTTTATTTTTTCACTTAATTGCTCCGCACTGACTTCCACACCATCAGCATAATGAATACGAGCAACAATCGTTTTTACACCATCCTGCCCTTCTTCAATTACCCTTTCAACTCCCTTTTCCAAGGTTGAATCCGGCTGCCTCATGACAGTAAATCTCTCTACCACATCACGTTCAACCTCTTTCTGGGTTAGCGTAATGGCTTGAATAAACATATCGGCTTCTATTTTATTTTGCCCCTCTGGCACCAGCTTAGTATTTTCCATGTTCATTCCTAAGCTTTCTGCCAATTCCCCCACTGTAGGCTTCCCTGTCACGATCACCTCAGTTTTTCCCTGATAGGTTACGGTAACAGGTACAGCACGATATACCGAAATGGTACTACCATCCGTTAATTTCTTTGTTGACAAACGATATTCATCTTTCGGATCTAAATGAATTCCGGCCTGTACTAAAACATCTTGAGGTTTGCTATGTAGTGTGCTAATCATTATGGTAGTGCCGTCAACGGCAATGTGTACTTTTTTGTTGGCAAACATGAACCCTGTCGCCACCAATAAAACAGTGAACAGCGCGAGAAATAGGGGTAGCATTTTTTGTCGAAAAAACACTTTTTTCAACTCAATATAAGTCATAAAATACCTCCTTTTCAAACGTTTGAGTATTATACCATGACTTATTCGTATTGTCCAGTTTTTTTCTAGCTTTCCCTAAATTATTTACCAAAATATCCTTTTTTATACCTCCTGCGTTACATACTTGTCAATATTTTGAACCCAACGTATTTTCTGACGTCAGCCCCCTTAAACAGAAAATAAAACTACAATGTCCTTTCTTTAAAATTTACAAAAAAATAAAGAGAATATCTTTTATTAAAAAATACTCTCCCATAGGTTAATATATTCTGTTATTCTTAAGATATTCCAAATAATCTTTTTACATTTTCACTCGTCGCTTTTGCCAAAATATCCAACTCAATACCACGTAAATTAGCAACCTGCTCGGCCACCAATTTTACATAAGCTGGCTCGTTACGCTTGCCTCGATATGGCTGAGGTGTTAAATACGGGGAATCGGTTTCTACCAATAAATATTCCAATGGAACTTTGGTCACAATTTCCGGAAGCTTTGCTGCATTTTTAAAGGTAACAGGACCAGCTATGGAAACATACAGCCCCATCTTTATGACTTCATTTGCCATCTCCAAACTCCCTGAAAAACAGTGCAGCACACCTTTTAACCCTTTGGCTTCTTTTTTTAAAATCTCCAATACATCACCATGAGCATCTCGATCGTGAATAATAAAAGGCATATTTGTCTGACGAGCTACATCCAGTTGATGAATAAATACCGAACGCTGTACCTCTCGCGGTGAAAAATCATAATAATAATCCAGACCAATCTCTCCAATGGCAACTACCTTATCAAGAGCTGTCCAACGGACTAATTGTTCATAATCTGTATCTAAAGCATCTTTAGCATCATGAGGATGAATACCGACAGCAGCATAAATACCTTCATATTTTTCTGCCAGGGCAATGGAACGAGCTGAAGACTCCATCGAGGCCCCAACATTAATAATCCCTGTCACACCATTGTCGATCGCTCTTTGGATTACTTCTTCACGATCAATATCAAACTTTTCATCATCAATATGTGCATGAGAATCAAATAACATGATGAACACTCCTCGTATAATATATTT
>DJJR01000033.1 GCA_002434245.1 Pelosinus fermentans | reverse complement strand
AAACTTATTATACGAGGAGAGGATTGCATGGTTCCCTTTCGTATTGTCCCTCAAATAGTGATGTATCAAAGATTTGATCAATTCGCCGATGCTTTTCATATCGGTGAAGGTGATCTTCTGATTACTAATGAGTATATTTACAACGCAGGCATGAAAAATGTGAATTATACAGGGAAAATTTTATTTCAGGAACGCTTTGGTACTGGTGAGCCGTCCAATATCATGATGGATATGCTGTTTGGTGAAGCACGTAAGCATCAATATCAACGTGTTATCGCAGTAGGCGGAGGAACGGTCATTGATATGGCTAAGCTATTGACCTTAGGCGGCAGCGCATCAGCGGCAGACTATTTCAATGGAGTAGTGCCAGTGGTAAAAGAAAAAGAGCTGGTGCTCATTCCGACTACTTGCGGTACTGGCAGTGAAATGACCAATATTTCGATTCTGGAAATCAAGGAACAAAATACTAAAAAAGGGCTGGCGGTAGAAGCTTTGTATGCCGATTATTCTGTATTGATTCCAGAATTGTTGAAAAGCCTGCCCTTCCAATTCTTTGCTACCAGTTCGATGGATGCATTGATTCACGCTGTAGAGTCATTTGTAGCTCCTAATTCTAATCAATTGACCGAAGTCTTCAGCAGCAAGGCCATGGAAATGATCATTAGTGGTTATCAGCAAATGATTAAAAAGGGACCCGACCAGCGTCATGAAATGATTGAGACATTTTTGCTGGCAAGTACCTATGCTGGCATTGCCTTTGGCAACACTGGCGTGGGAGCAGTTCATGCCATGTCCTATCCCTTGGGCGGTGTGTACCACGTTCCTCATGGCGAAGCAAATCAGCAGCTTTTTACAGAAGTCTTCCGGACTTACAAAAAGACAAGACCAATGGGCAAGATTGAAAGCCTGGAAACCCATTTGGCAGAAATATTGGGAACATCTTTAGTTCGAGTTTGGGATGAGCTGGAATGTGTATTGGAAAAGATATTGACTCGTAAACCCTTGAAGGAATATGGCATGAAACGCGATGAAATCGAAGGATTTGCTGATAGTGTATTAGAAAATCAGCAGAGGCTCTTAAGAAATAACTATGTAGCATTATCAAGACAACAAATGATTGACATCTATACTAAGTTATATTAATGGAAGGCTTTTTAAAAAGTAGGAGGTTTTAGAAAATGGCAATGAAAACACCAGAGCAATATGAAGAAAGCTTGCGCAATTTGAATTTGAAAGTATACCTGCAGGGAGAATTAGTAGAAAATCCTGTGGATCATCCTGTAATTCGACCATCCTTAAATTCTGTAAAAAAAACCTATGAACTCGCACAACTGCCAGAATATCAGGAGTTGATGACGGCAACCTCTCATCTGACGGGTAAGAAGGTCAATCGTTTTTGTCACTTGCATCAAAGTACCGAAGATTTAGTGAAAAAAGTAAAGATGCAGAGGCTCTTAGGACAAAAAACAGCCGCATGCTTCCAACGCTGTGTGGGCATGGATGCAATTAATGCGGTCGATAGCGTAACCTTCGAAATGGATCAAAAACTAGGAACAAACTATCATGATCGCTTTAATTCATTTTTGCAGAAAATGCAGGAGGAGGACTGGACGGTTGATGGCGCCATGACCGATCCCAAGGGAGATCGGAGCCTTTCCCCCAGCAAGCAGGCTGATCCGGATCTATTTCTTCATGTAGTGCAAAAAAGAGCAGATGGCATCATAGTCAGTGGTGCAAAGGCACATCAAACAGGTGCAATTAACTCTCATTGGATCTTAGTCATGCCAACCATTGCAATGGGAAAGGAGGATGCTGACTATGCTGTATCCTTTGCTGCACCTGCAGATGCAAAAGGTGTCTTTTATATTTATGGACGGCAGTCCTGTGATACCCGCAAATTGGAAGGCGGAGATATTGATGTTGGTAATAAAGAATTTGGCGGACACGAAGCATTGATGGTTTTTGATAGGGTTTTTATTCCATGGGATGACGTATTCATGTGCGGTGAATATGAATTTAGCGGCAGTTTAGTCGAACGCTTTGCTGGCTATCATCGGCAAAGCTATGGTGGCTGCAAAGTTGGCGTTGGAGATGTGCTGATTGGTGCAGCTGCCTTGGCAGTAGAATACAATGGTGTTGAAAAAGCTTCCCATATTAAAGATAAATTAATTGAAATGATTCATTTAAATGAAACATTATATTCCTGCGGCATCGCCTGCTCTGCTGAAGGTAAAAAGACAGCATCTGGCAACTATATTATTGATTTGCTTTTAGCCAACGTATGCAAACAGAATATTACTCGACTTCCTTATGAAATTGCACGATTGGCTGAAGATATTGCCGGCGGTCTTATGGTTACTATGCCATCGGAACAAGATCTGCGCCATCCGGAGATTGGCAAAGTAGTAGAAAAATATTTTAAAGGCGTGGCAAATATCCCGATGGAAAGTCGAATGCGGGTCTTACGCCTAATTGAGAACTTAACATTGGGAACGGCGGCTGTTGGATATCGGACAGAATCCATGCATGGTGCGGGGTCACCTCAAGCTCAAAGGGTAATGATTGCCCGTCAAGGGAACTTGGCTGCAAAGAAAGAATTAGCAAAAGTCATTGCAGGTATTCCCCAAAATGCAAAAAAATAAGATACGACAGAACTAACGATGAATAAACGTGCGGAATGAGTGATGAGTATGAAAGAGTGGCAAATAACTTATAGACATAAATTGGTCTCGGCAGCTCAAGCTGCTCAAAAAGTTAAATCTGGTGACCGAGTGGTAGTGGGGCATGCCTGCGGTGAGCCCCAATCACTGGTACACGCCTTAACGGAGCGTTATCATGAACTTTGTGATGTGGAAATCACCCATATGGTAGCGATGGGAAACTCTCCTTATGCTCAGCCGGGTATGGAGAACAGTTTTCGCCACAATGCCTTATTTGTGGGGCGTTCCACACGCCAGGCGATTGCAGAAGGACGGGCAGATTATACGCCTTGTTTTTTCTCGGAAATTCCGCGATTGTTTAAGGAAAAAATATTACCGGTACAGGTTGCCTTACTGCAGATTACACCGCCGGATGAACATGGCTTTTGCAGCTATGGTATATCGGCAGACTATACCGTAGCTGCTGCACAAAGTGCGGATATTGTTATTGCTCAGGTCAACCGGCGCCTGCCTCGTACGCAAGGAGCAAAAATTCATCTAAATCATGTAGATTTTTTAGTGGAGCAGGACGAAGAAATAGTAGAATTGCTGCCAGCAAAGATTGGTGAAGTAGAACGAAGGATTGGTCAGCAAATAGCAGAAATGGTGCCAGATGGTGCTACGTTGCAACTTGGAATTGGCGCAATTCCCGATGCAGTACTTCTCTTTTTACAGGGCAAAAAAGATTTGGGAATTCATTCTGAAATGTTCTCCGATGGGGTAGTTGACTTGGTGAATGCTGGTGTGATTACCAATTGCAGAAAAAGTCAGAATCCCAATGTTTTCGTAGCCACTTTCTTAATGGGGACCAGGAAGCTCTATGATTTTGTAGATCAAAACCCTCAGGTGCAGCTGCATCCAGCTGATTACGTAAATGATCCATATATTATTGGTAAGCATGAATCGATGATCTCCATTAATTCGGCTTTGCAAGTAGACTTAATGGGGCAGGTTAATGCAGAGATGATCGGTTCTAATCAATTTAGCGGTATAGGAGGGCAAGTCGATTTTATTCGTGGCGCCAGCCGTTCACTGGGAGGCAAATCCATTATTGCACTACCGACGACAGCCGCTAAGGGAACTGTTTCTCGAATTGTAGCTGAACTGGATCAAGGTGCTGCCGTCTCAACCAGTCGTAATGATGTGCAATACGTAGTTACAGAATATGGAGCAGTGAATTTGCGAGGTAAGACATTACGGCAAAGGGCAGCTGCCATGATCGAAATTGCTCATCCTGATTTTAGACCGAATTTGCGAGAACAGGCAAAACGGAAAGGATTGCTATAATAGATGCATGTATTTTGCCTTACTTAATGGCAATGAGGAACGTTAAACACAAAGGACACAAAGATCCACGGAGAACACAGAGGAAAATAAAAACTCCTTTGTGTTCTTCGTGTCCGCGTAAGCGGCTTTGTGTCTTTGTGTTAAAAACGATTATGTTTGGACGCGCAGCGTTTTTTTTATCAATAATCATTCATCTGTCTATACTAAATTGAGTAATCGTGCTGACTGGGCTACTATAAAGCATACTATGAACGCAATGACTGTGGGAATCAGAAATGTCAAAAAGGTCCATTTCTTACTGCCTGTTTCTTTATAAGCGGATAGCAAGGCTGTGGTGCAAGGCCAGTGAAGCAGGCAAAAGAGCATTGTGCAGACAGCAGTTAACCAAGTCCAGTTATTATTGATAAGAATATCCCGCAGTTCTTCTAAAGTACCAAATTCCATCATTTGACCAGCTGATAAATAGCACATGAGAAGAATTGGCATAACGATTTCATTAGCAGGCAGACCTAGGATGAAGGCTAAAAGAATAAAACCGTCCAGGCCAATGGCGTAAGCAAAGGGCTGCAGCCAAGCTGCTAAATAACCAATGATACTTATCTCTCCTATGTAGATATTGGCAAGCATCCACGTAATGGCACCTGCTGGTGCTGCCATGATAATGGCCCGTTTTAGGACGAAGATTGTGCGGTCAATGAGAGAACGATAGAAAATAGCGCCTAATTGAGGTTTGCGGTAAGGAGGCAGCTCTAAGACCATCGAAGAAGCTTCTCCCTTTAGCAGTGTGTGTGATAAAGCCCAAGATACAGCAAAGGTTACAAAAATTCCCAATACAACTAAGCTTGTTACTACTAGTGAAGCTACTGCAGTTTGTAATTCTGATACCACCATACCGCCCATGAAAATAGTGGCGATCGCAATCAAGGTAGGAAATCGTCCATTGCATGGTACAAAGTTGTTAGTCAGCACAGCAATTAATCGTTCACGAGGAGAATCAATAATACGGCAGGAAACGACGCCAGCAGCATTACAGCCAAACCCCATGCACATGGTGAGAATTTGTTTGCCGCAAGCACGGCATTTCTTAAACATATTGTCGAGATTAAAGGCTACTCTTGGCAAATATCCTAAATCTTCCAGCAATGTGAATAAGGGAAAGAAGATTGCCATAGGCGGCAGCATAACCGCAATAACCCAGGCGAGTCCGCGAAACATACCTAAGACTACTATACCAGTTAACCAGGTGGGAGCTCCTGCTAATTCAAACCAGATTAAAAGCTGATCCTGAAATGCAAAAAGCGTGTCAGCAATCATTTGAGAGGGAACGTTTGCCCCTGCAATCGTAATCCAGAAGATGACGCTAAGTAAAGCAAACATGATAGGATAACCAAATAGTCGGGAGGTTAAAACATCGTCTAGTTTATAATCCCAACTGCGTGAATCAGTGGAATTTTTACTTACGGCTGGCCCTGCTATCATTTCGGCGTTTTGATAAATATCAGATACAATTGTATCACCTAAGTTGGGATTACTGAGGCGGATTTTTTCCGCCTCAGTGCATATTTCCTCCAGGGTGATCATAGGTTTTATTGCAGCGCTCATACAGCAACCTCCTGTAAGCGTGTTGGATGCAGATCAAAATCAAGATATTGACTGATGCTGTTGATAAACGCTTGATCTCCATCTAATAATCGTAGCGCTACCCAGCGAGGGTTGAGATTCGATCCGATTAATCTTGATACTTTTGGCAGAAGTTGTTGAATGGCATTTTCCACTTCAGAAGAATAGTTAATTTGTCTGGGAGCTGGGGTGCAAAGCCCTGTAGACATTTCATATAACTTTTGACGCAGAGTGCCGAGACCTTTTCCATTACGGGCAGCAGTGGCAACAACTGGTACACCTAAATCTTTTTGTAAAGCAGAGATATCGATCTTAATATTTTTCTTTTCTGCTTCATCAATCAGATTGACGCAAACAATAATTTTCGGTGTGATTTCCATGACTTGCAATGCCAAATTAAGATTGCGTTCAAGGCAGGTAGCATCTAATACTACCAGTGTTGCATCCGGTTTGCCAAAACAAATAAAGTCTCTGGCAACTTGCTCTTCTACTGTATGGGCTAAGATCGAATAAGTGCCGGGTAAATCGATCATTAAAAAAGAGCGATCGAGATACGTAAAACTTCCTTGAGCATTATCAACTGTTTTTCCAGGCCAATTTCCTGTGTGCTGATGTAAGCCGGTCAGCGCATTAAAAACAGTGCTTTTTCCTACATTAGGATTACCAGCTAAAGCTACCGTAAATTGCCCAGGAGTCGTTGTAATTCCAAAATGCTCACTCAGAAAATTCTGATGTTCTTCAATCGTAGAATTGCTCATTCTCATTCTCCTCCTAAATTTGTTGGCTACAGTTATAGCCAGGATTACATCGGATTCACATGAATTTGACTGGCGTCTTCACTGCGCAAAGCAATGAGAGTATCACGTACCATATAGGCTACAGGGTCACCTGCTGGGCTTTTGCGAATGCATTGGACAGGCGTTCCTGGTACCATACCCAAGTCTAGAATGCGGCGGCGCAGTAAGCCTTGTAAATTAAGGGATACGATCTGGCATACAGATCCTATGCCCAGTGTTGATAATGGAATTGTTGTTAATGCAGTATTCATTATAAATCCTCCTTTGGCAAAATGGTTTCATATTAGCCATGGCTAACATTTATAGGAAAAAATATGGTTAGCCGCGGCTAACATATAAGTAAGGGAATCTAATTTAGTATATGAACAGCAAAAGATTTGGTTACTTGTATCTTGATTAATAATATAAATATTTGACAGATGTTTTAATTATTGTTAAAATGATAATGATTATCAATATTAAAAGAAAAATAAGATGGTTAGCTCATAAAACATGAAGTGAATTTGTTTATTTAAGGTTTAAAAGGAGGAAGATGGATGTCTGTATGGGTAACAACTGATAACCGACAAGTATATATGAATGTAAGCGGTGATGTATTTGTAGAGCATCTTAATTTCCTGGAGCAAAATATGCTGAAGCATTTGCAGTATGGGTATCGGCGTATTGTGGTTAATATTAATAATATTGGACATCTTGATCATGATGGTATCCATGTTTTTCAATATGTGCGTGAAAAGATGTTAAAGCATGGCGGAGAATTGATTATTGAAGATGAAAAAGGAAAATTAGCCATCTAATTCATGTCGTATGGAATGACATCTTGCTTAATAACATGAGATTTTAAAGGATTTCCTCCGTTTAACTATTTATTGCAAAAAAATCCAATAGTTGACAAAGAGCGGATTCTATTGTAAAGTATCAAAGAGATTGACTATTACAATTATATATTGCTGGTATAGGTGCCCTTCGGGGCTTAATAGGGAAGTTGGTTTAATGCCGACACGGTCCCGCCACTGTAATGAGGAGCAAACCCATGTTGTGCCACTGAGATGATATCTTGGGAAGGCTTGGGGGAGTGATGATCCAGAGTCAGGAGAACTGCCTATATAACAAATCACCGATATGACCTGCGAGAGATGGGGATGGGATTTATGCGAATTGTCGTATTGTTTTCTGCTTGCGTTTTACTCTCGGTTTATGCCGAGAGTTTTTTTATTTTGTAGAGAGGAGAGGGTGATTTGAAGGGAAAAGAGCTTGTACATCGTTTAATACAGATGCTTATTACTCTTTTCGGTGTGAGTCTGCTCACCTTTTCGCTGATGTATCTGTCACCGGGTGATCCGGTAGAGATGCTGCTAGAGGTAGCTGACACAATTGTTTCAGAGGAAACAATTGCCGAGACGCGGGCACAGCTGGGATTGGACAAACCGTTTCATGTACAGTATTTCCGCTGGCTTGCAGGTGTCTTACAGGGAGACATGGGTATGTCGTATTCGGCAAAAATGCCGGTAGCTGACCGACTCTGGCAAAGCCTGCCGGGAACTATGGTGCTCGCTGCCTCGGCGACGGTGACAATGCTTCTGATCTCGGTTCCGTGCGGGATACTATCAGCTGTGTATCGAAACCGCCCGCTGGATTATCTTATTCGCGGCATTTCGTTTTTGGGCGTATCCATGCCGAGCTTTTGGGTAGGACTCATTTTGTTGTATGTTTTGGGGCTGAAGCTGAGATTGTTTCCGATAGCGGGCGGAGAGGTATCATTCGACAGGATGATTCTTCCCACGTTGACGCTGTCCATTGCGATGGCAGCTAAATATACGCGGCAGGTGCGAACAGCGGTTTTAGAGGAATTGGGACAGGAATATATCACCGGAGCACGGATACGAGGATTTCCCATGCACAAAATTCTCTGGCGCCATGTGCTGCCAAATGCATGCTTGCCGCTTATTACGCTTTTAGGCCTGCAAATTGGCTGGCTTCTGGGCGGCGTGGCTGTCATAGAGATGGTCTTTTCCTGGCCTGGACTTGGCAAAATGGCAGTACATGCCATTGAGATGCGTGACTATCCTCTGGTGCAGGGGTTTGTTCTCTGGATTGCAGTTTTGTATATGGGGATCAATTTATTGGTCGATATTTCCTATACGTATCTTGACCCGCGGCTGAAGAAAGGGGGATGCTGAATGGGAAAATTGATAAAGGATAAGTTCTTGTTCTGGCTTTATACCTTTTTTGTCCTTTTGATTCTCGGCTTTGCAATTTTTGCACCATGGCTGGCTCCTTACGATCCGTATGATGCGGTGATGCGGCAGTCCCTGCAGGCACCATCTGATGGGCACCTGTTCGGGACGGACAAGCTAGGGCGGGATTGTCTGTCTCGTATTATTTATGGGGCGCGTACTTCACTGATGATGACACTGTCGCTGGTTGCCGTTATAACGGTAGTGGGAACTTTTATCGGTGTGTTGGCGGGCTACATGGGGGGAAAGATAGATACCGTACTTATGCGCATTGTCGATATGATGCTGGCTTTTCCGGGGATTGTGCTAGCTATTGCTATTGCCGGCATGTTGGGCGGCAATATCGTCAATGCAATTTTGGCGTTGGCGGCGGTCAGCTGGACTAAGTACGCCCGTTTGGGGCGCAGCCTTACGCTAAAGCTGCGTCAGCGTGACTTTATTGCCGCAGCTGTAACAAGCGGGTCAAGACCGCTCCATATTCTATGGCGCCATATTTTACCCAATATCCTGCCGACAATTGTTGTGACGGCCGCGATGGATATCGGTACAATGATCATGGAATTAGCCGGATTATCCTTTTTGGGTTTTGGCGCGCAGCCGCCGACGCCGGAATGGGGTCTTATGCTCAATGAGGGAAGACAGCATATCCAGACAGCTCCCTGGCTGATGCTTTATCCGGGGGCTGCAATACTGATTGTAGTAACAATTTTTAATCTATGGGGAGACAGCCTGCGCGATATCATGGATCCGCAGCGGGTAAATTGATTCAAAAACAGATGGGAAAGGATGCGATTTCTTGAAAAGAGTAGGAAAGTTAACTTTGGTACTTATGATAATGTGCTTAGCCGCGGCTTTGATAGCGGGGTGTGGCGGCAGCGATAAAAAGGAAGCTGACACAAAGACTCTGAGAATCGGAGTAACCAACTTTGCTGATTCACTGGAACCAACGGAAAATTATTTTGGCTGGGTTGTTATGCGTTATGGCATCGGGGAAAGTCTGGCGAAATTTGATGAAAAAATGAATGTACAGCCGTGGCTGGCTGAAAGCTGGCAAATCAGCGACGACCACATGACCTGGACATTTAAAATCAGAGACGGCGTGAAATTCTCAAACGGCAAACCGCTGGATGCGGCTGCTGTTAAGGCATCGCTGGAAAGAGCCTTTGCCAAGAATAAACGGGCAGTCACGTTTTTTAAGTATAAAGAAATGAAGGCTGAGGGCCAAACGCTTACCATCTTTACGGAAAAACCGGAACCTAATATGCCAGGATTTTTAGCTGATCCACTCTTTTTAATTGTGGATGTATCGGCTGAACCGGCACGTAATTTTGCAAAGGAAGGACCCATTGGTACCGGTCCGTATATGTGCAAGACTTTTGTCAAGGATAAAGCAGTTATGGTGAAAAACCCTTATTACTGGGATGGCGTAGTGCCTTATGAGACGGTTGAAATTCCATCCATAGATGATCCGAATACACGGGCAATGGCTTTGCAGTCCGGCGAGGTGGACATGGCGGTCAATATTGCAGCAGGTGACATTGGTCTTTTTAACGATACGGCGAAGTTCCATGTTGACAGAATTGCCTCGCTGCGCACCGTGTTAGCTCGGATTAATCAACAAGGCGTTTTGGGCGATCCGAAGGTTCGTGCGGCATTTATTAGTGCCTGTGATAGAAAAGTGTACAATGAGATTATTCTGAAGGGTACCTTTATTGAAGGCAAGGCGCCAGTCCCGCCGTCGATGGACTACGGTTTTGATCAGCTCAAGGATCCGAACAGCTATAATATCGAACGTGCCAAGCAGTTGTTGGCCGAAGCGGGCTGGAAGGATGCTGACGGCGACGGTATTCTAGAAAAAGACGGCAAGAAGCTTACGGTGGATTTTGTAGTATACAACAGCCGCGCTGAACTGCCCATTTATGCTGAGGCTGTACAGTCTGATGCGAAGAAGGTTGGTTTCGATGTGAAAATCAAGACGGTGGACTATAACTTAATCGATAAAATGGGGATTAACGGGGAATATGACCTTTTAATCTCAAACATTACGACTGCCAATACCGGCGATCCCGAGATCTTCTTAAATTGGTACTGGAAAACGAATACAAACGGCGATAATCCGCAGAACGGCTCCGGTTACAGCAATCCTGCACTGGATGCGAAGTTTGCTGAACTTTCTACAACGTTTGACCGTCAACAGCGCCGCCAGCTAATCATCGATTGTCAGCAGATCATTATGAACGACGGGGCCGCTTTATTTCTGGGCTATCCGGAAACAAACATTATTAGTTCAACCTCGATTGAAGGTGCCCAGATGTATCCGTCCGATTATTATTGGCTGACCAATAAGATTAAACCCGTTAAAAAATAATATCACACGAAGGAGAACTGAAATGTTGCTAGAAGTATCGGACCTTTCAGTATCCTATGGGGAACGTGAAATCGTCCGAAATGTGAATGTATCCCTTGATGAGGGCGAGGTCCTTGCAATTGTAGGAGAAAGCGGCAGCGGCAAAACAACGGTTATCCGCGCGATTCTTGGCTGCCTGCCGAATGAGGGGCGTGTAAGCGGCGGAAAAATTCTCTTTGAAGGAAAAAATCTATTGGGAAATATCCCTGCCGAGTGGTGCCGCCTCTGTGGAACAAAGGCAACGATGGTTTTTCAGGACAGTGGAAGCATACTGGACCCCATTGACCGTATCGGCAGCCAGTTTATCGAATATATTCGTGAACACTCATCGCTGACAAAAAAGGAAGCAGCTAAGGCCGCAGAAGATATGCTCAGGAAAATGCACTTATCCAATCCGGAAAACATTATGAAAAGCTATCCGTTTGAACTGAGCGGCGGTATGCGTCAGCGTGTCGGCGTGGCAATGGCGATGTTTTTTAAACCGCGGCTTCTGCTGGCGGATGAGCCGACATCTGCTCTGGATGTGACAACCCAGGCGCAGGTAGTAAAAGAAATGATGGAGATTTGCCAGCAAGATAAAACAGCAATCATTATTGTTACACATAATATCGGTGTGGCAGCTTATATGTCGGATAAGCTGATCGTTATGCAAGCAGGCGAGATCGTAGAATCCGGTAGAACGGATGAGATTATCGCCCGGCCACAGTCGATTTATACAAAAGAACTGTTAGATGCGGTACCGCAGGTTGGAGGGAAAAGCTATGTCAGCTGACAAGGAGACGATTTTAACAATCGAGCATGTCACAAAGCGTTTTCCGGTAGCTGATAAGTGCATGCTGACAGCCTGTGATAATGTCTCGCTATCCCTTTATGAGGGGGAAACCCTCGGCGTTGTTGGCGAAAGCGGCTGCGGTAAAAGCACGCTGGTAAAACTGATCATGCAGCTCCATACAACGACAAGTGGGGCTATCTGTTATCGGGGCGAGGATCTGACCCGGCTTACGGGAGAGCGTATGCGGCAAAGCCGTCGGCATATCCAGATGGTGTTTCAGGATCCCTCCCAGGCCTTTAATCCGAAGATGAAAATAAAAGATATCCTTTGTGAGCCGCTGCGCAACTTTAATTTGATAAAAGACCGTGAGGCGGGGAAAAAGGCTGAAGAACTTTTGCGTATGGTTGAACTGCCGGAAGAGTTTGTCGACCGCTACCCCGGCAACATGAGTGGTGGGCAGCGTCAGCGTGTCGGGATTGCCCGAGCGCTGGCGCTTGAACCGGAGATCCTCGTTTGTGATGAGGCGACCAGCGCACTGGATGTATCAGTGCAGAAAAAAATTATTGAGCTTCTGGTCAGAATACAGCGGGAAAAGAATCTGTCCATGATTTTTATCTGTCATGATTTGGCACTAGTATCGCAAATAAGCCATCGTATTGCCGTAATGTATCTCGGTAATATCGTAGAGGTGCTTGCGGGTGATGTACTTAGTGAAGCGAAGCATCCTTATACGAAGGCGTTGCTGCAGGCGGTTTTTCCGGTGGAGAAAAAAGAGGGCACAGTGGTTCGCCCGCTGGAGGGAGAGATACCAAGCCCTCTTGACTTGCCGCCAGGGTGCCCGTTTCAGAGCAGGTGTCCGGAGAGCATGGAAAGATGCGAAAGAGAAAAGCCGGTGATTGAGGAGCTTTGGCCAGGGCACAGTGCCGCCTGCCATTTATTAAAGCTGTAATCAGGGAAAAACGACATTCAGCAGGACATGAAAGGAAGGTTACGATGGACGCCCAAAATATAGTGATTCGCAAGATTAACAACAATGATATTGCCAGTGTGCAAAATTTCTTATTGAGACAGCTGCAGGACCTCTTTTTTCAGGATGGACAAAGTGCTATTACCGATGATGTTTGGGGACTGGCGAAGTTATATATTGAACCTGTCCGCAATCAAATGTGGGCTGCCTTCTCTCCTGAGGGTACTGTTATCGGGACAATTGCGATTTGTGAGTATAATGACCGGATTGCCGTTCTGAAAGGACGCTATTCTGGGAAGACTACTGCGGAAATTGGACGCTGTTATATTGAAAAAGCACTGAGAAGACAAGGGATTGGATCGAGACTGCTAAAAGAAGTCGAAGCTTTTGCTTATGAAAAAGAGTATGAAATCATATATCTGCACACACACCGATTTTTGCCAGGCGGCTTTCATTTTTGGGAGAAGCAGGGTTTTCGCATCGTCGTTGAAGAACAGGGAGATGCTCAAATTGTGCATATGGAAAAATCAGTTGCATCTAAGTAAATAGTGTATAAATGTTAAAAAGGTCTGCAAAACTTCTCGTTTTTGCAGACCTTTTTAATGTTTAGGCGCTAGCATTTATTATGATTTGGAGCAAAAACACGGAAACGCGAAGGCGCGAAGTTAATAGGTCGAGTATGTTTGCTTCGTGTTCTTCCTATTCTTCGCGTCTTCGCGGTTCAAAAGGTCTTAGTTTTAAAGGACGCGAAGCGTTTTATTATAATATATAGGCGAATAACTTACACGATTCTAACAAAAATCTTGCAATATCCCCCTGGGGGGGATAAAATAAAGAAAAAAGATCGTACCAAAATTAACTATTTTATTGAAAGATATGTTTTGAGAAAAGGTACATTAGACAGTTTTCATATTGATTTTATAGCTAGAAGGAGGTAAGAAGATGAGAGTAATTCGACTGATGATAGTAATGCTTGTTATACCGACAATCGCATATGCTCACTCTGGCACCTTGGTTAGAACTTTAGCAAACTATGTTCCGATTGCATTGGCCTTTATACCGTTTCTAATCAATCCAATGCTTAAGCTATTAAAGAAAATCCATTCTTTTTTTAATAGCAGGCAGGATTAAGCCCAATGTAATGTGCCTTTTCTACTATTCGTCTCACGCAGGAGTCTAAATATGCTTAGTAATGTTCTAAATCCAAATGTAAAGAAAAAAGTAAAAGTTGTATTAACACTTGCGGTGCCGACTGTAATTGAGAACTTTTTAATTACGATCGTAGGGTTTGTTGACACTCTTTTTGTATCTAAAATTGGTTTGCATGAAGTGTCGGTTGTTGGTATCACAAATGCGATTATCGCAATTTACATAGCTGTGTTTTTGGCGATGGGGATTGGAACATCTTCACTCATAGCCCGTTCTATAGGGGCCGGGGAACTTGATAAAAATGATGCTTATCATTATGGAATGGAACCATGTGGATTGCTGTTATTTTTATGAGCTTTGTAGGAGTTTTGTATTTCACTTTTTCACAGTTGTTGGACCTTGGTTTACAGGTAATCAGGATGTAATTGACATGGTGATCCTGGGGCTTCGCATTGATGCCTTTGCACAGCCATTTGTTACAATGAGTTTGCTTCTTACTGGAGCACTGCAGGGATCAGGTGATACGAAAAGTCCTATGTACAGCACAATCTTTGGAATCTGGATCATCCGTGTAGTCGGAATTTATATACTTCGTTTTTATTTTACCTTCGGGATTGCAGGTGTTTGGCTGGTCAATATGATTGACTATATACTCCGATCCATTTTTTTATTTAACAAATTTAAGATTTGTATGGAATTGGGTCAGCGTAGCACATAAAACTTGACAATTCATTAAAGATATTATAAAGTGAATATTATAACGTATCAAAAATTTCATATGGATGGTATAGGTGCCCTTTGGGGCTTAATAGGGAAGTCCGGTTCAATGCCGGCGCGGTCCCGCCACTGTAATGAGGAGCAAACCCATTTTTATGCCACTGGAGTAATAGTTCTGGGAAGGTATGGGTAAGCAATGATTCAAAGTCAGGAGAACTGCCTATATAGCAATCACCGATTGACCTGCGAGAGATGGGGAGGGGATTTACGCGCAAGATTCGCGTTTTTTTCGTCCTGGCTGTTTTATGATAGCCAGGCTTTATTAATACTATTTCTATACTTGCGTTTAAGCTCTCGGCCTATGCTGGGAGTTTTTTTATTTCGAAAAGGGGTGATAAAATACATTGCTATCAGTGAGATTTTAGCTGCAAAATCTGAAAAAGAAAGTAGAGGTCATCGGTGGATATGCTGAAATGGGAACCATTTACGCCTTTGGTAGAACGAATGGAACAAGAATCTCCGGAGTTATTGGCAGGATTGTATATATTAAAAGAAAAGATGCTGCCTGCAGAATTTGAAAAATATATTAATTCCTTGATTCGTATAAGGAAAGGCAATGGCATGTTACTGCTTATTACGAAGAAGGAAATGTATCGATCTATCATTGAGAGCAGGTTCGTGCCGCTGATTCGTTCCAGCTTTGGTGTGGATCGAGTACAAATTATCAGTCAGCCTTAATGGATCATTGAATGAAAAGCTAGAGAATGACAATGAAATGGATGGTGAAAGTATGTCAAATCAGAATGCAGAGAATAAAGAAACAGGTCATGAAGAGCCGCCAGCACGGTTCTTTGCTGAGTTTCCCTATCCCACCTATGAAGAATGGCGGGCTGAGTCAGAAAAAGCACTAAAAGGAGCAAATTGGGAGAAAAAGCTAATCACCAAAACCTATGAAGGTATTAATTTGCAGCCAATGTATCGGATGGAGGATTTGGAAGGATTAACTCATTGTGAATCCTTGCCTGGCAGCTTTCCTTTTGTACGGGGATCCAATGCTATGGGATACTTAGACAAGCCATGGGAGATCAGCCAAGAGTGTGCTGAACCTTTTGCTGTGAAAATGCATGAAGTTTTGCAGAATGAGTTAAATAAAGGGGGAACCACCATCCATGTAGTCGCCGACAAAGCGACCTTGAATGGCATTGATGGTGACAAAGCTGATGCTGCTTATCTCGGCAAAGGTATATCTTTGTCAACCTTAGATGATGTACAGCAGGCTTTTCATGGTTTTGATTTAGAAAAAACTCCATTATTGATCTTTGCGGGTACTTCCGGTCTGCAGCTGCTCAGTTTATTTGTAGCGTTAATGAAAGCCAATGGCAGAGATTATCATCAGTTAAAAGGCTGCATTGGTGTAGATCCAATCGGATATTTGGCTACAGTAGGTGAATTATCATATTCTTTAGATACCTACTATGATGAAATGGCAGCAACGGCTAATTGGGCTCACGATAATACAAAACAATTAAGAACGATACTGGTACAGGGGCATCCTTATCATAATAGTGGTGCAAATGCAATACAGGAATTAGCTTTTGTATTAGCCACTGGTGTGGAATATTTGCAGAGGATGCAGCAGCAGGGCGTTGCTGTCGATGTCGCCGCGAAACAGATCGTTTTTTCCTTCTCGGTAGGTACTAATTTCTTTATGGAAATTGCTAAACTCAGAGCTGGGCGTATGTTGTGGGCGCAGATTGTAGAGGCCTTCGGCGGAACTCAAGAAGCGCAAAAGATGTACATTCATGCACGAACTTCTGCTTTTACAAAAAGTGTCTATGATCCTTATGTAAATATGCTTAGGACAACCACAGAAGCCTTTTCTGCTATTGTAGGCGGTGTGGATAGTTTGCATGTAGGTTATTTTGATGAAGCGGTGCGGTCAGCGGATGATTTTTCTCATCGGATTGCCCGCAATACACAAATCATGCTGCAGCAGGAATGTAATTTGACGCAGCCAGTTGATCCGGCAGGCGGATCTTGGTATATCGAAAAACTAACCAGTGAGGTAGCCGAAAAGACTTGGAGTTTGTTTCAAGAGGTAGAAGCGGCCGGAGGTATTGTGGAAGCTTTGCAACAAAACTTGCCGCAAGAACGGGTAGAAGTTACAGCGAAAAGTAAGGCAGATGGTCTGGCCAAGCGTAAAGATGTCATTTTAGGTACCAATATGTATCCCAATCTGCTGGAAAAACCATTGGAGGTTCCTGTTTTTGACGCTCGTATTTTCAAAGAGCAGCGTAAGAACCAAATTAATGACTATCGCCTGGATATTGACGATGTAGAATATAAAAGCAGATTAGAAGAAGTGGAGAAGTCCTCTTTGAAGAAGGTAGCAGAAAAATCTCTTTTAGAGGCAGCCATTACTGCTATTCTTAACGGAGCTACATTAGGGGATATCACACATGCGATTCGTAAAAATCAGAATGTAACATCGATTAACCCTATGAATATTCATTCGGCTGACGAACAATATCGGCAGTTACGCCAGCGTACGGAATCCTACATTGAAAAAACAGGCAAGAATGTAGAGGTATTCCTTGTTAATATGGGAGAAATTCCTCAGCATAAGGCACGAGCTGATTTTGTCAGCGGTTTTTTAGAGGTAGGCGCTTTTACCATGTTAAAAAACAATGGTTTTGCTACGGTAGAAGAAGCGGCTAAGGCTGCTTTGGAATCCGGGGCAACAATTGCTGTCATTTGCTCAACAGATGCTACCTATCCGGAATTGGTACCGCCTTTGGCTAAACTGATTAAGGAAGGCAATCCTCAGATTACCTTATTTTTAGCAGGTTTACCGCCAGACGATTTGCAACTGGTGTACAAAGAAGCTGGAGTCGACGATTTTATTCATGTTAGAGCCAATTGTTATAAAATGCTTGCCAAACTTCAGAAAGATAGAGGTATTGTGTAATGTTAATAAAACCAGATTTTACTAAAATCTCTTGCCGAAAAGACTTTGAATCTTCCGATGTATCTGCCTGGCAGAAAGAAGTGGAACGTAACAGTGGTAAATTGCTCGATGAACTGGAATTTAAGACGATGGAGCAAATCAATCTCAAACCTTTATATACCAAAGCTGATCTTGAGGGAATCGATCATTTGCCTTATGTAGCTGGAATCGCACCCTTTTTGCGGGGACCCTATGCTAATATGTATGTGCTGAGACCATGGACAGTGCGTCAATATGCAGGGTTTTCCACTGCTGAGGAAAGTAATGCCTTTTATCGGCGGAACTTAGCTGCCGGGCAAAAAGGTCTATCCATTGCTTTTGATTTAGCAACCCATAGAGGTTATGATTCTGATCATCCCCGTGTTGTGGGGGATGTAGGAAAGGCCGGTGTTGCTGTTGATTCCATCTTGGATATGGAAATTTTATTCTCAGGTATCCCTTTGGATAAGATGTCAGTATCCATGACGATGAATGGGGCTGTGCTGCCTATATTGGCTTTTTATATTGTGGCAGCAGAAGAGCAGGGGGTAAAACAGGAGTTACTAACAGGTACCATTCAAAATGATATCTTGAAAGAATTTATGGTGCGTAATACCTATATCTATCCACCTGAGCCATCCATGCGCATCATTGCAGATATATTCTCTTATACCTCACAATTTATGCCGAAGTTTAATAGTATTAGTATTTCCGGCTACCATATGCAAGAAGCAGGAGCTACTGCGGATATTGAACTTGGTTATACCTTAGCCGATGGTTTGGAGTATATTAAAACAGGAATAAAGGCAGGCATGGATGTAGATGCCTTTGCCCCGCGGCTATCCTTTTTCTGGGCGATTGGTAAGAATTATTTTATGGAAGTAGCCAAAATGCGGGCAGGACGTTTGCTATGGGCTAAGATTATTAAACAATTTAACCCTAAAAATCCAAAATCCATGGCCCTTAGGACTCACTCTCAAACTTCAGGCTGGAGCCTGACTGAGCAAGATCCTTTTAACAATGTAGGACGCACTTGCATGGAAGCTATGGGAGCTGCTCTTGGTCATACACAGTCACTGCATACCAATGCACTGGATGAAGCTATTGCTTTGCCCACAGACTTCTCTGCCCGAATCGCTCGTAATACGCAGCTTTATATTCAAGATGAGACCATGGTTTGTAAAGTTCTCGATCCATGGGGCGGCTCTTATTATGTAGAAGCTTTGACAAATGAGTTGGTTAAAAGAGCATGGAGTCATATTCAGGAAGTAGAACGATTAGGAGGTATGTCCAAGGCGATTGACACAGGACTTCCTAAAATGAGAATTGAGGAAGCAGCGGCAAGACGTCAGGCACATATTGACTCAGGCAGGGAAACAATTGTAGGAGTCAATCGGTACCGGCTGGAAAAAGAAGATCCTCTTGATATTTTGTCCGTAGATAATACTGCCGTTCGTTTGTCTCAAATTCAGCGGTTGGAAAAACTGCGCAGCAACCGGGATAATGATAGGGTTAGACGTTCCTTGGAGGCCATTACAAAATCCATGGAAACAGGAGAAGGAAATGTATTGGCACTGGCCATTGAAGCAACAAGAGCCAGAGCGAGTTTAGGTGAAATTTCCGATGCCATTGAGCACGTCGCCGGACGGCATAAGGCGATTATCCGTTCGATTTCCGGGGTGTATAGCAGTGAGTTTGCCGAAGAAGAAACGATCAATAAAGTAAGGGCCATGGCTGATGAGTTTGAAAAAACAGAAGGCCGCCGCCCAAGAATTATGATTGCCAAAATGGGGCAGGATGGTCATGATCGAGGAGCAAAAGTAATATCAACCGCCTTTGCCGATATGGGATTTGACGTAGATATCGGACCTTTGTTCCAAACCGCAGAAGAAACCGCACAGCAAGCGGTTGATAATGATGTTCACGTAGTAGGTATGAGTTCTTTGGCAGCCGGACATAAAACGCTGCTGCCACAGCTAATTGAAGAACTTAAGAAGCTTGGACGAGAAGATATTATGGTTGTCATCGGTGGGGTTATTCCGGCCCAAGATTATGAGTTCTTGCGAGAAAATGGAGCCGCAGCCATTTTTGGGCCTGGAACCATTATTCCGGTAGCGGCAGAGAAAATATTAAAAGAGTTAGGACGTTATTCACAGGAAGTGAAATGATATGAACCATGAAGAGAAGAAGGAGCGGTGGAAGCCGGAATGGATTCCAGCCAATGCAGGAGAGGCGTTCACCACAGAAGTTATGGGCGGGATTCAGAGCCGTCATGATGGTATGCAGAACCAGGAAAAAACAGATATGTCCTTTCAGCCCCGAGCCCCTCGTCGTCAGCCTTCCGTAGATGAATATGTTCAAGGCGTATTGAGCGGTAATCGGGTTATGCTGTCCAGAGCGATCACACTCATTGAAAGTAATTTGCCAGCTCATATGGAGCTGGCCCAGGAAATATTGAAACAATTGCTGCCTCATACCGGTAAATCCGTCCGCGTAGGGATTACTGGTGTCCCGGGAGCCGGGAAAAGTACTTTTATTGAGGCTCTGGGATGTCAATTGTGTAATAAAGGGCATAAAGTAGCAGTGCTGGCAGTTGATCCCAGCAGTACAGTAACGAAGGGCAGTATTTTAGGAGATAAGACTCGCATGGAACAACTCTCTCGTGACCCAAGAGCCTTTATCAGACCTTCTCCTTCCAGCGGAACATTGGGAGGGGTAACTCGTAAAAGCCGGGAAACGATTCTGCTGTGCGAAGCTGGCGGCTATGATGTACTGTTAATTGAAACCGTCGGTGTAGGGCAAAGCGAAGTAACAGTTCGCTCTATGGTTGATTTTTTCCTCTTGCTGATGATCACTGGAGCAGGAGATGAACTGCAAGGTATGAAAAAAGGAGTCATTGAATTAGCGGATGCCATTGTAATCAATAAGGCAGACGGTGATAATAAGCAGAAGGCATTGATGGCGAAAGTAGACTATGACCGCATCTTGCATTTTTTGCGTCCCGCTACAGAAGGGTGGGTTACCAAAGGACATACTTGCTCAGCGTATACTGGTGAAGGAGTGGAAGATGTCTGGCGGATGATTGGAAAGTTTCAGACTGTAACTGCAGCATCTGGAATTTTTGAAAGACGACGGCGGACGCAAATGTTAAGCTGGGTACAGTCAATGGTTCAAGAATATTTACAAACTTTATTTATGAATCATCCCGAAGTAATTCAGAAAAAGCCGATAATCGAACAAGATGTGATAGAAGGGCGCATTTCCGCCACCATGGCAGTGAAAAGCTTAATCGAGATCTTTGAAGGACATTGATTCTTCTCTGGAGCAAGTGCAATCGTTTATAACGAGTTGTACAATGATAGAAAAGGTACTTTACGCAAAATCGTAAAGTACCTTTTTGGTTGAGAAAGCGAAGTACCTAAAAAAAATCAAGAAAATAAAATGGCAGTTGGAAGGAGAACTTTCTTGGTTTTATTGTGAAAGATAAAGCATTGTATAGAAGTTATGACACTTAACAAAAATCAAATATGTAACGATGAAGATAGTGATTGCTAAGGAACAGTGCCAATTGAACGAAGATAGTTGTCTTGAAATTCCGAGGTTAATGTAAGCGATGATGAGCTTCGACAAATGGTTCGACAGGAATTTGGTATTGACGCAGTGAAAATTTGCAATGAAACGAGAGAAAAACAAGACACTATATTGAAAGTAAGTTGTCGGTACGAATATACGCCAGATAGCACGCATAACGGGGTTATCGTCCACAAGGATATGGAAGGCATGAAACAGATCCCCTGTCCCTTTGTTTCTGCGAAATAAAAAGAGCTGATCAGTAGCCTTGCAGGAGTTTTTTATTTTAATGGCAAATACAATAGAAATATGGTATTGTTTTTCAAGAAAAACTTCTATTTATGTATTGTGTATATGATAAGGAGATGGAAGTGAGTCAAAAACTGTTCTTTGATTTTTATTCCAACATGAATTTAAATAAAGGCATAATATCCATAAGGCAATATCGGGAGATGGCTTAGGGGGTATGTTTAGTTAATAGTTAACAGTTTCAAGTGAGGTGGCAGTAATTATTTCTGATGAAGAACTTGCAAGGCAATTGCAGCAGGGAAACGAGGCCGCTTTGGAGACTATTGTTTCTCGTTATCATTCTAAGATATTTGCATATATCTATCGGATGAGTAAAAATTACCATAGTGCTAACGATATTACCCAAGAGGTATTTATCAAAATATGCCGGAATATAAAACAGTACAATCCAGAGTTTAGTTTCAAAACGTGGATTTATACAATTGCGTTAAACACATGTAAGGACTATTTGAAAAGCGCATATGTGCAAAAAACGATTCCTGGTTTTGAGATGCCTGATACTATTAGGGATTATGAGGATACACCGGAAGAATTTTTACAGAAACAGGATGAACGCGAAGCGATTATCGAAGTTCTCAATCAATTGGGAGACATTCACCGTGAAGTAGTTGTCCTTCGTTTTTATGAAGACTTGAAACTGGAAGAAATAGCATTAGTATTGAATATTCCTGTAGGAACAGTTAAATCAAGGTTATCTAATGGCTTACATAACCTTAAAAAACTGCTTAAAGAGGGGGACGAGGAACTTGGATAAATATCAAGAAATTCTTAGCGAAATTGATAAGGATGAGAATGATAAAGAGATGGTCGCTGTTTTAAATAAACTATCCAAATACAACGTCCCTAAGCCTACTGCTGCGATGACCAGCAGCTTGCTCTATAACCTCAAAGCAGTCTTGCAGGAAAATGATAGTAATGATAGTGTTCCAATTCTTAAACCTGTTAATAGAGTAGCGATAGAAAGGTCTGCCAGTGATGGCAGTCTACTCTCTGTCTTACGTCTGGTAAAGCCCCAGTTGGCTATTTTGAGTTGGCGGTTTATGGCGATGACTAGTTTGATCATTTTTGCAGGCCTTTTTTTAACGAACGGTGATAGAGATTCGTTGATTTTTTTAACAAATGGAGCGCCAATTTTAGGCTTGCTGACGCTTTTTTATGAACATAGAGCAGAGCTTTATGGTACAAATGAGCTGGAAGCGTCTTGTCCTTATACACCAGCCCAATTGGCTGGTGCAAGAATTATCGTAACCTTGGGATATACGATTATCGTTTGTCTGACTGCTACGGGGATGATCGCCCTTTCTTTTTCTGATATGCTGACAAATGAAAAAGTGCTATTATGGAAGACTATTCTTGCATGGTTAGCACCCATGGTGTTTTTCTTAGGTGTCGCGTTGGCTGTTTCTTTGCGCTTAGGCGCTATGTATGGTTGTGGAACGGCATTTATAATGTGGGTAGCGAAAGTTATTTTTGAACAAAGTGATGTTGGAAAAAGTTTGATACAAATCAGTCTAGTTGGAAATGGTTTGATACAGCGAATGCCAATGATACTTTTAGTGATAGGTCTCATACTGATTGCAATATATCTACGTTGCATGCGTGTCGAAAATATGGATTACTCCCAAGAGGGATAAAAGAGGGAGAAGAATATGTTAGAGCTATCTTCCATTACAAAATGTTTTAAAAAGAATTGTGTGATACATGATATTTCCCTTTCTTTACCTAAGGGATTACATTTGTTGACTGGACCTAATGGGGCGGGCAAAACGACTTTATTACGCATCCTTGCAGGGGTTATTGCGCCAACAACTGGTCAAGTATCTCTTAATGGAATGTTTCTCCCTAATGACAGTGTCAGGTTTAAAGCCCATATGGGATACTTGCCTCAGAACTTTGGGATTTATCCTGAAATGACCGCGCAAAAATTTTTGAAATATTTTGCAGAATTAAAGGGGATTCCTGCTGCAGTTGCTAGTGCAAAGGTTGAAGAGGTAATGGATATTGCCCAAATCTCTTCCTTTCATAATAAAACCTTGCGGGACTGGACAAAGGGGATGCGCCAGAAGGTCGGAATCGCCCAAGGGTTATTAAACGACCCTGATCTTCTTCTTATGGATGAGCCATTATCTGGGCTTGATCCAGAAGAACGTTTTTATTTTTGCAATTTGTTTTCCCAGTTATCCTCTGAACGTATTGTCCTATTGAGCACCCATATCGTTTCAGAATTAACTGTTTTGGCAGATAGTATCATGCTGTTACATAAGGAAAAACTACGATTTAAAGGTCCAATCTCTGTAATGATAGACACTGCCAGGAGTTTTGTTTGGCGAGCTATTCTGTCTGAGGGTGAGTGGAATGATAAAAAAAATGAATTAATCGTCAGTAGCTTACGGGCTGATAAAGGGTTGTATGAAATAAGGATCATTAGCGATGTTAGACCGGAGCTTACGGGAGTGTGTTCTGTGGAGCCTACCTTGGAGGATGCGTATATCTATCTAGTATCCCAGGGTGATTCCAAATGAGAAAGAAATGGTATTGATAATGATAAGGATTAATAACCTTAGTAAACGATATAATAACAATTGTATGGCGCTGGACGATATTACTTGCCGCATAGGCACAGGTGTATTCGGTCTCTTAGGGGAAAATGGTGCAGGGAAAAGTACCTTGTTAAAGATTCTGGCGACGATGATTGAGCCTACAGGTGGTACAGTAACGGTTAATGGTTTAGATCTATGTTCAGAGAAAGCCGTAATTCGTAAGCAATTGGGGTACTTGCCCCAAGAATTTGGTTTTTACGCTAGGTTGACCGGTTTTGAGATGCTCGAGTATTTTGCAGTACTAAAAGGGATAGCCAATAAACGGGCAAGAAAAATACAGGTGAATGAGGCTATGGAGCTAGTTAATCTTGCAGAGGTTAGGAATAAAAGGATTTCCACATATTCCTTTGGCATGAAACAGAGGCTGGGATGTGCACAAGCTTTATTGGGCAAACCCCAGCTTTTGATCATGGATGAACCTACAGCTGGACTTGACCCTGTCGAACGCAATAATATCCGCAATATAATCAGTGAAATGGGACGGAAGATAACCATTGTCTATTCTACCCATATCCTTGCTGATATTGAAGCTTGTTGTTCGGAGTTTGCTATATTACGTCAAGGAAGTTTGGTGTTCAAAGGTAAGCCGGATGGACTTGCTAAGTTGGCCACAGGAATGAGTTGGCAGATAAAAGATACTGCTCGTGCAAAAGACGGTTATATGTC
Organism: Pelosinus fermentans; assembly: GCA_002434245.1. Taxonomy (GTDB): domain Bacteria; phylum Bacillota; class Negativicutes; order DSM-13327; family DSM-13327; genus Pelosinus; species Pelosinus fermentans_B. The sequence continues at coordinate 6,341 of DJJR01000033.1, read as the reverse complement.
ATTGATGGAATCGGCGAGGCAAGAGGAAGATGAATAATATAATGGCGATTGCCTTGCAGGAAATGAGAGTAGGCATAAAAGGGGGGGGCTATTGGGTACTTGTAGTTTTAGTCAATTGTCTTTTATGTTACTCTTTATATGAGGAACAATTCTTTGCGCTTAGAGTCATATCGGTTTTCTATATGTTTTTTGTCTTTTGGAATATCGGCATGATTGCCAGGGATTGGCGCAGTGGCGCGGCAGAGATTGTTAATACGCTTCCCTGTAAGGATTGGGAGTTGCTGCTAGGGAGAGCAGTGAGCAGTTTTTTGCTTTTAGGTCTTCTGGGTATGCAGATGTTTTTAGTCGTGGCGACTATGGTACTGTTCGTTTTTCCTACGCCGGTGCCTTTTTTTGACCTGTTATGGAACTATTGGTTGAATTATTTTTTGATCAGTATCAATTCAATATGTGTCACTTTGTTTATAGAGACGATCTGTCGTTCGAATATTTTTTTAGCCACCTTGATAACTGCTTTTTATCTAATATTGATTAGTATTCTTGATGGTGATCATAATACCTTATTGCCATATTGGTTACCACCGATAAATTTGGCTTATAATCTGGCAGCTACAGAATTTCCTTCACAGCTTACAGAGCGCTTTCCTAAGAATGGATTTATACCAATGGTTTTGTGCCAGCAGCTGGGGCTTTCAGCAATGTTGTTTTTAGTCAGCTATTATTATTATAGTAAGCGGCGTTCTTTGGGGAAATTGGGATTATCATACATACTGCTAGTAACAGCTGCCTTTGCTGCATTTTTATCTAGTTCTATTCCATTCGTCCTGGAGTATAAAGCGCGCGAGCAAAGTTATCAAGAGTCTTTTAAGAGTGCGGTAGCTGATTCCGGACAAGCAGCAGATAGGTCAAATAGGCTGCAACCTGTTAGCTATGTAATGGATATTAAATTGAAAACAGTCCTGAACACTGCGGACTGTGATGTAAAGCTGATTTTTAAAAATACAAGTGACAGCCAAATACAAGAGATCCCTTTGACTTTAAAAAATTATTATACGGTTCAGCAGGTAACCGATGGTAGTGGCAAAGAACTTGCTTGGGAAAGAAAAGGTGACTTTATTGCGGTGAAACTAAATGCGCCTCTTGTTGCCGGAGCCACTATGGAAATTGCTTTGGATTATTCGGGCAAAGTATGGGAGTGGTTTACGGACTATGATGCCCAGCCGAGGGGATTGATTAATTTTGTTTCACCGGCGATGACCTTGTTACGGTCTGGTCATGCATGGTATCCTGTTTTAGGTAAAAACCCGGTATACAACATTGTTGAGTATCAGAGCAGATGGAGTAATGAGCCCACCCAGATATTGTCGGCGCGCAATGTCTCTCACCTGCCTGCCGCCTTTTCGATAACTGTTGAAATAGATAGGGACATGGAAGTTGTTACAGGATTACCCTTAAGAGAAGGTATATATCTATCAGAGGGAACTGGTAGGAAGTTTGCTTTTTTCAGTTCGTCTGCCCAGGACGCTTTTTTGATAGCTGCTCCTTATGTAAAGATAGCGGCTCAGAGCACAGATGTGACAACTTATTGTGCAAAACTGCATGAAGAGAATGCAAATACGATCATTACACTAGTCAAGGATAGGACCACATTTTATGAAAACCTGATACCACGGGCGAACAAGCAATATTTGAATGTAGTTGAGGTGCCTCAATTCTTACTGGATAGCTGGCTGGAAGAAACTGCTGAACGCAAAAAGCTAGGATTGAGAAATACTATTTTGGTCTCGGAATATTTTTTAAAATTATTGCCAAACGAAGATACGAGTGAAAAGAAATTACAAATGCTATATTTTGAAGAAGCTGTTCTAAGTCTTTGGTGGCCGGCATTTGATACAAGCGATCCAGGAAATATAAGTGCCGGGATGCTTTCCTATATGTATACCTTATATAAAGAGAATCTACTAGGCAAAGCGTATTATGAGGATGTGAAACAATTTTGGCTGCAGTATAAGCCAGTGCCTAACTTGGTGGCCGGCGAGGATGGGGATAGAATCCAGGCCGGGGGTGACAACCTGGTTGTAAAAGAGATTTTTTTAATCCTTGATGATATTAGGCAATCAGAGCTTGGTGATGAAGGTGTAAAATCCTTTATGCAAAAGATCCATGCAGAATCTGTTAGCACATACGACAGAGAGCTTGACTGGCTCGATATGCTTCACATTATGGATGATTTCGGACAAGAACTGTTACAAAAAGGCTATTCCACTCAGCAAGTCAATCGGATTATGACAGGGCCAAGGCAAAAGGCGGAAACGATGAATTCCCTGAAATTATCTTCTGTAGAAGAAGCAAGATCCTTTAGGCTTAGGATTCGTTGATGAAAGTGTTGATGGAAGATAAATAAGAAAGATATGTAGGTATACAGACAAGGCACTTTTTGGTGTCTTGTTTTTTTTATATAAAAAATTGGCTTACCTTGAACCAAAGCAATGTTATTCTCGTATTTATTATGGGAGAGCAAGGTGGGGAATGAGCCACTCTGCATAACCTGTTAATCCGAAGCAGATGAATAAGATAAAAGGAAACACGCCCGCGCTGCTTCGCCTGGTCGTGGGTGGAGGTTGCCCGGCATACACCGCTGCAGGTGACAGCCTTTCCCTTTCATCGTATTTTCAGATGAACTTGTTACACTCAGTTTGGCAAATTGGACAAGCAATATCCTGAGCGATTTCACTCCCCATTTTGCAGACATAGCTCACAGGTCGTTTAAATACACTTTTAATATTTTACGGATAGGGCGGAAATAGAAATGAAACTAATCTCAGTAGTTGTACCTGTTTTTAACGAGCAGGAGAATGTGAATGTGTTTTACCAAGAAGTCTGTAAGTATATGGAGCCTTTAGGCTATGCTTATGAATTAATTTTTATTGATGATGGCTCTAGTGATGATACTGCAGTGATTCTCGAACACATGACAAAGCAAGATACAAAGGTTAAAGCGGTTCTTCTGGCACGAAATTTTGGGCACCAAGTGGCTTTAACCTGCGGGCTTGATTATGCGCAGGGGGATGTGGTGATCACCATGGACGGCGACCTGCAGCACCCGCCGGAGCTGTTGCCGCTTTTGCTGGCGAAATGGGAAGAAGGCTTTGATGTCGTGCAAACCGTCCGCGTAGATACATCTGGCGTCTCTTGGTTAAAGAAGTTTACCTCAAGCATGTTCTATCGGTTAATTAATATCATGTCCGATGTTCATATCGTGGAAGGCGGATCAGACTTCCGGTTGCTTGATAGAAAGGTTGTTCAAACTTTTCGGTGTTTTAAGGAGAAAGCCCGATTTATCCGGGGGATCATTGGCGATATGGGGTATCGTCAAGCGCAGGTGGATTTTGTGGCGTCTGAACGCTTTGCCGGGAAGTCTAAGTTTTCACCCAGAAAGATGCTTTCTTTTGCCCTTGACGGTATTACCGCTTATTCAAAACTCCCCCTGCGCGTTGCCTTTTATCTTGGCTTACTTTTTGGTGTGTTGAGCTTTGGCTTGACCCTGAATGTGGTGTACACGAAATTGTTTACCGCTGATGCTGTTCCGGGCTGGGCCACGGTCGCAGTGAGCATATTGACGCTTGGAGGCATTCAATTGGTAGGCCTGGGGATTATTGGTGAATATGTTGGACGCATTTTTGAGGAGGTTAAGCAGCGGCCGTTATACTGGGTCAGCGCTGAATTTGAAAGTGGCACTGGAGCCGTCGTTTCTGAAAACGGCAATAGCCTTGGTAAATGCAATGTCAAAAACGCGTTACCTAAAATCAAGTTGGAGCAATGAAAAGAGAGAAAAAATGAAAGTATTAGTAACAGGACGAGCCGGTTTTCTTGGCTCACACATTGTCGATTTATTGCTTCAATCGGATATATGGGTAACTATTTTTGACAATTTGATTACCGGGTTATTTAGCAATATCAATTCGGCGGCTGTTTTTTTGAAAAAGGACATTCGGGATGAGGACCTTACTGGATTTGTTGCAAGAGAGTGATTTGATTATGTTGTGCAACTGTCAAGGTCCTGGCAGTGATTTTTTGACTGTATTAGCGTCTTCTGTTTTGTTACAGAGCTTTCGCCACAACTTTCGCGCTGTCTTTACCACCCAGATATTGGGAACAATGATTTATTTCACTGTTTTAATGATAGAAGTCCTGCCCATTATTACTCCTGGGCTTTCGGTGAAATCGTTTGTTCATGAGTTTCAGCAATATTATGACGGACAGGCTCCGGTTTATGTTGAAAAATTTTACAGACCGGGCTTTAGGTACTACAGCGGTATAGCAGGCATTGAACTAAGCTAGGAGAATTTGGCGGCAGTTATAGCCAGCGAAAAAGACACAGCGTATTTGGTTATGAAAAAGAAAAAGTACGGGCAACTGCCCCCGGCAATTCAAAATAAACTTCTTCTACTTGTTGTGCAAGAGGGTAAGATTCTTTTAATCCATGAAAACAAGTAGATGCCTTTAGAAAGGATTTATAGCAATGAAATTATTTGATGATGTAAGCAACTTTACCGCTTCCCCTAAAATCTATGGATTCCTGTTTCTGATTTCGTTTTTTGGTTATATGTTTTTTAACCAAGCCATACCCATCACCGATCCGGTGGAATCGAACTATGCGCTTACAGCAAAAGAAATGGTGTTGTCAGCGGACTGGGTGTCACCAAGGATTTATGGAAATGTCTGGTTTGATAAGCCAATCTTTTTTTACTGGCTTACGGCATTATCCTTTCAACTCTTTGGTTTTTCAGAGTGGGCAGCTCGGTTGGCGCCGGCTTTGTTTGCTGCCGTGGGAGTCGTGCTGCTGTATTGGTTTGTAAGCAAAACCAATACGCGAAGGTCCGCATTATTGGCAGTGGTGATTATGGGAACGTCCTTCGAGTATATATTGTTGGCTAAACTAGTGATTACCGATATGGTGTTCTTTGTGTTTAATTGCGCTGCTCTGGGATTTTTTTATCTGGGGTATGTAAAAATGGATGGCACCAAGCGATGGTATCTAGCTGCCTATGTCAGCATGGCGCTGGCTGTATTGACGAAAGGGCCGATTGGCGCTCTGCTGCCTACTCTAGTTATGCTGTTAGTTATTCTGTTGCAGCGCAATTGGACGGAACTTAAAGAAATGTATCTGCTGATAGGAGTTTTGCTCTTTGCCATTGTGGCGCTGCCCTGGTACGCTGCCATGTATACTTTGCACGGTATGGAGTTTATCAATAACTTTTTCGGTGTTCATAACTATCTTCGGGCAACCGTTTCCGAACATCCGAAAGATAATGTGAGCTACTATTATCTTGCTGTATTTGTGCTCAGTATGCTGCCATGGTCTGCTCTGGCCGTAAAAGCTTTGATCCAAGGATATAAAGACTTGCGTTCCCAGAAGTCCCCGCTGCTGTTATTCCTTTTTCTGTGGATCGTTGCTTATTTTGGCTTCTATTCGCTAATGGCCACTAAATACCTGACCTATACGTTTCCCATCCTCTTTCCCGTGGCAATCCTAACAGCTATTCAACTGGAGCGGATGCTGGCGCAGGGGAAAACGAAGGAAATTTTCTACTGGATAGGGGTTCCTGTGGCCTTGCTCATGGTTGGATATATGATAGCGGCTTATCTCTATCTGGTGGGGTGGGAACTTGGCCTGGCTACAGCCGGTCTGCTACTGTTCCTGGTATTCAGCGTGTGGAAAGCAAGAAACCGGACTGCGGTCGATGTTTTCAAATTGCTTTGTTTATGCCAATTGGGGTCATATATCATACTTTCCCTGTTTATATTTCCTGCCATAGCGGAAAGCCGGTCAGGAAAAGAGATTGCTAAAAGCATGGTCGATCTTGGAGAGGAGAAGATAGGGATGTATCAGTTTTACAGTACTTCAGCGGTTTTTTATAGCGGCAAGATCGCAATCAAGCTTACACCGTCAAGTGAAGTGACTTTTCGTCAGGCGAAAGAGCTAGACTGGTCAAGCAAATACACCATGCCGACCCAGGGGATAGTTGAATTTGGGGCGAAGCCCCCGTTATCTGATCGTCTGATTATCGTGAGAGGTAAGCAAAGAGAGCAATTTCTGCTGGAGACAGCTAGGTTTAATTATCAATTGCTAAAAGATAGTAAAGGCTTGTCTTATTATTCTATTAAAGAATAAGGACGTTGCTAATGCAGAATGGGACAGGGCGACAGATTCCTTGTCCCATTCTTTTTGGAAACATGGGGACAGGGATGTTGTTTCAAAAAGGAGAAGTGATAAAATAGAAACATGGGGACAGGGATGTTGTTTCAAAAAAGGAGAAGTGATAAAATAGAGTAAGAGG
>DJJR01000027.1 GCA_002434245.1 Pelosinus fermentans | reverse complement strand
ACTTTTTCTAGACATAGAAATACCCCCATATAGCACTTTTATATTTCAGTGTCCTATATAGGGGTAGCATATCACTTGTAGGCAGCCTTTTTTGTATTTCTTCTGCTGGCATTTTTCATTTTTGTCTTCATAATTTTCACTTTACATGCATACATACTATTGTATGGGGTGGGAGGGGGAAAATTATGGTTCTCAACTTGCGACGAATATTTCATCATCGGCATTTATTTTATGGCATGGTGGGTCTCTTTGCCATTGGTGCTGTTTATGTACAAGTGGCAGAATTGATTTCTGGTGGACCAATAGCAATTGCTGGTACGCGAACAGAACGAAAAGTTGTAGCGTTAACCTTTGATCATTCTTGGGGGAATAAATTTACACCGTCCATATTGGATACCTTAAAGCAGCATAATCAGAAGGCGACCTTCTTCATCATGGGACCATGGGCTCAAAAATATCCAGATGTGGCAAAGCGTATGGTAGCGGATGGGCATGAGATTGCCAGCCATGGGTATCGTCATGAGAATTATGGGGATCGGACGAGAGAATGGGTAACAGAGGATATTGAAAAGTCACATAAATTAATTAAAGAAGTGACAGGGGTGGATGCTACCCTGATTCGACCTCCAAACGGTCACTATAATCAACAGTCACTAAAGGCTACAGAGGATCTGGGCTACAAAACCATTATTTGGAATATAGATTCATTAGATTGGAAAAATCCTGGTCGAGACGTTATTATAGAAAGGGTAATGAAACGGTTAAAGCCCGGAGGAATTATTCTTATGCATGCATCTGACACTCCGGTGCAGACTGCAGATGCTCTGCCGATCTTATTAGATAAAATAAAAGCAGAAGGTTATGAAATTGTTACTGTAGGTCAGCTATTAAATGAGCATGCCGAAAATGGAATACTACGACATTAATAGATTGCTTATGCGCAATCTTATTTTTTTGCATTCTGGGGCAGGGAAAAGGTTATAATATCGCGAAGATATATAAGTTTCATAAACCCATGAAGTGGATTGTATGGCTACATCTTCTTTATGCGATAAATGAGGTGACAGGAAAAATGAATAGTATCGAGATCGCCTCGAGAAAAATAGATAATGGTGAGCGCTTGAATTTTACAGAGGCATTGGCACTCTATCAGCACAATGATATCCTCAAGCTGGCTGAGTTAGCGCGCATGGTTAAAGAGCGCAAGTCCGGACAATATGTGTATTATAATGTGAATCGGCATATTAACTTAACCAATATATGTGTATCAGGTTGTCCGTTATGTGCTTTTGGCTGTAAAGCCGAGGAGCAGAGAGCCTATGTAATGCAAAAATCGGAAGTAATCGAAATTGTAAGCCGGACAATAAAAGAAACGCTTGATCTTAGTGAAATACACATGGTAAGTGCATTACATCCCGATAAACCATTTTCTTATTATTTGGATATTGTTGCGGCGGTAAAGAGGGCAGCGCCTCAAGTACATTTAAAGGCCTTTACCCCTGTGGAAATTGTTCATTTTGCTAATATCTCCCAACTGAGCATAGCGACGGTATTAGAACAGTTAAAAGCAGCAGGCTTAAATTCCCTACCAGGTGGCGGCGCGGAAATTCTAGATGATAGCGTGCGTAAGATTATCTGTCCCAATAAAGCTACGACGGCTGAGTGGATTGATGTAATTACATCGGCTCATTCTCTGGGATTGCCGACCAATGCTACGATGCTCTATGGCCATATCGAAACAATTGAACAGCGGATACAGCATTTAATTACCTTGCGGGATATTCAGGATCGGACAGGCAGATTTCAAGCCTTCATTGCATTTCCTTTTCATCCAGCCAACACTGGATTCGCTAACTTACAGCGTGTAAGCTCATGGGAAGATTTAAAGATGATTTCCTTAGCACGATTGGTGTTAGATAATTTTGATCATATAAAGGCATTTTGGATGATGCTGACACTGCCGATTGCGCAGCTGGCGTTAACTTTTGGTGCAGATGACCTAGATGGAACGGTTGTGGAAGAAAAGATCATTCATGCGGCTGGTGCTACTACCAAAAAAGGAATTACAAAAAAAGAGATTATCAGTTTTGTTGAAGAGACAGGTTACCTCGCAGTAGAAAGAGATACTTTTTACCGCCCGCTGAAAATCTCAAGTGGAGTGAAATCATATGGATAGTCAGAGCTTAGGAAATATCAAATTTATTAACTGTTTACCACTGCACTATGGGTTATCTCACGGTGGCTTTGGAGAAAAACTTTCGATTTATTCAGCAACTCCGGCCCAGCTTAATCAATTAATCGTCACGGAGCAATTAAATATTAGTCCTGTATCTTCGATTATATATGCACAAAACAGTGAAAAATTAGTAGTGCTGCCCAATGTGTCAATTAGTGCAGAGAATGCACTAGAGAGTATTATCTTAGTATCAAAACATCCCATTGACGAGTTAAAGCAGGCTCGTATTGCACTGACATCCAAATCAGCGACTTCTCATGGCTTGTTAAAAATCATTATGCATCATGCATATCAAGCTTCCCCGGAATATTTTGTCAGCCCCTTGTCTCTTGACGAAGGGGTATTAGATGATGCAGAGGCAGTATTGTTTATTGGTGATGATGCCCTTATGGCTTATCATCATCAATTGAATGGCTACTATTATTATGATCTGGGAGGGGAGTGGAAGAAACTCACCGGACTCCCTATGGTATATGCGGTATGGGCAGTCAATCGTAAGTTTGCTGATCTAAATAAGGACTATGTACAAATGGTATATGAGAAAGTGACTGGCGGGTTTCAATATGGTCTAACTCATATAGCGGATGCTGCTCGTACCTTGCAAGATACGTTCTCTTTAACAGCGGCACAAATTGTTCATTATATTGGCTTGCTCAACTATCAATTTAGCCCTGCTCATGAACAGGCTTTGTTGACATATTATAGAATGGCTCATGATTTAGGGTTAAGTCCTAACATAACAGAGATTGAGTTTGCAAAGGTGGTAAAATGAGTAGGATACTAGCAACGAATCAGGCTGTAGAGATGTTATCTACTGGAGATATTTTAGAACTGGGACAGGCAGCAAATGAAATGCGGCAAAGGATACATCCGGGAAATAGAGTTACCTTTATTATTGATCGTAATATCAACTATACAAATATCTGTACAAGTGAATGCCGATTTTGCGCTTTTTATCGCAGGCAAGGGCATCCCGATGGCTATACCTTATCTCGAGCTGCTATCTTTGATAAGCTGAAAGAAACCATTGAGGCAGGCGGTACGCAGGTCATGCTCCAAGGTGGTCTAAATCCAGCCTTGGGCTTGGATTATTACGTTGAATTACTTACCTATATCAAAAAGAATTTTAATATTGCCATTCACTCTTTTTCCCCTGCAGAAATTGTTCATATTGCAAAAAAAGAAGGACGATCGGTAATTGAAATATTAGAAGCGCTGAAAGCAGCGGGTTTAGATTCCTTACCGGGCGGCGGTGCTGAGATCTTAGTGGATGAGGTGCGGCAAAGAGTCAGCCCTAAAAAAATTAGTGCTGGGGACTGGTTGGCAGTCATGAAAACGGCCCACCAAGTAGGACTTGAAACAACAGCAACAATGGTGATTGGTATGGGAGAATCCTATGCTCAGCGTATGGAGCACATGGAAAAGATAAGGAATCTTCAGGAGAAAACAGGAGGCTTTCGCGCTTTTATCATTTGGTCCTATCAACCTGGCAATACAGAGATGGGTGGGAAAAAAGTATCTACTTGGGACTATTTAAAGACATTGTCTGTAGCTAGATTGTATTTCCACAATATCAAACACATTCAAGGTTCCTGGGTGACCCAAGGACAGAATATTGGGCAATTGACATTAGCTTTTGGTGCTAATGATTTGGGAAGTATTATGCTAGAGGAAAATGTGGTTAAAGCTGCAGGGACATCCTTTCAAATGTCAATTGAAAAGATGATAACTCTCATTGGAGAAACTGGCAAACAGCCAGCGCAGCGTGATACGCAGTATAATATAATACGAACCTTTGAGTAAGATATTTTAGGGTAATAATAAAAATCTATATGTATTGGTAACGCAAAAATCCCAATACATAGTAAGGATGGTTAGTGTGGATATACAGGCGGACTATGCAGTAATTGGCGGCTCAGGAACCTTATCGAGTAATTTTCCTTTAGGATGCAGTGAGCAAGGTGTAGTAATGATCGATGATCATGTACAGTTTGCTACGCCCTATGGACTCAGTCCTATCTTTTCCTTATTTAGCGTGGATGACTGCCAAGTGATCACCTGCAAAATGCATGGCTGGCGCAGCGGGGTAAGTCGGGCGGATGCTTCGAGACAAATCTTTTGGGTATTTCGTAAGGTAGGTGTAAAGCGTATCATCAGCGAAGGTGGTGTAGGTACTGCAAACCACCTATTAGATCCTCGTGATTTTGTAATACCAGATGATTATCTTGATCTATCTGTGCGTAAAGATGTGGAGCTGGATGGCAAATATCTACTCATCATGAGAGAAGCATTGTGCGCTGAAGTGCGCAGTACGTTAGTAAAAGCTACTCGCAAACATTATGACGGTCGGATTTTTACTCGGGGTATTTATGCAAATACTGATGGTCGTCACTTTGAAAGCCCGGCAGAGGTTGCGATGATGAAAGGGCATGCTGATATTATTGGTCAAAGTATCTGCCCAGAGGTGTATTTGGCAAGGGAAATTGGGGCATGTTATGCAGGACTTTACTTTGTAGTCAATTATGGCGAAGGATTGGTCAAAGAATGGTCGCATCAGGATTTAAAGGATATTTTTTATGATGATGCTCCGATGATTAGCAGGATCATTTTAGATACAATTCGAAATTTGTCGGCAACAGGAAAATGTGCTTGCCGCGATTTACGGAAGGAAACTTTGCTAAAGGGCATTTACAATAAGTAGCATTGTGTGCTATATTTTGATTTAATATCTACATGTAGGAGGAATCTTTTTTACTATGCAAAATAAGCAAAATCAATTAGTTTTAATTATGGACTTCGGTGGCCAGTATAGTCAGCTGATTGCCAGACGGATTCGTGAGTGCGGCGTGTACTGTGAAATTGTGTCATATAAGACATCAATTGAAAAAATAAAATCTATGACTCCCATTGGTATTGTTTTTTCTGGTGGTCCATCCAGTGTGTATGGAGATAAAGCACCGAAATGTGATCCGCAAGTCTTTGATTTGAACATTCCTATTTTTGGCATTTGTTATGGGATGCAATTAACAGCTTATACCTTAGGTGGCAAAGTTGCACATTCTGAATCTCGTGAATATGGCAATACACGTTTATTAATTGATAAAAATACAGATATCTTTTCGGAGTTAGGATCAGAAACACAAGTATTGATGAGCCATGGTGATTATATTGAAACGCCTCCAGCTAATTTTGTGGTTACAGCACATACGGCTAATACTCCAGTAGCAGCAATGGCAAATGCAGTGCGCAACATCTATGGCGTACAATTCCATCCAGAAGTAGTACATACGCCAGAAGGAATGAAAATAATCCGGAACTTCTTATTTGATATCTGTCAATGCCGTGGCGATTGGAATATGGGTTCTTTTGTGGATCAGGCGATTGCAGCCATCCGCAAACAAGTAGGCAATAAACGTGTGCTTTGTGCCTTAAGTGGCGGTATTGATTCCTCGGTAGCTGCTGTACTAGTGCATCGGGCTGTTGGTGATCAATTAACTTGTGTATATGTTAACCACGGTTTTATGCGTAAGAATGAATCGGAGCAGGTGGTTAAAACCTTCCGCGATGGGTTCAATATGAATTTGGTATACGCCAATGTTCCTGAGCGCTTTATGAATCGTATTGCCGGAGTCACGGAGCCGGAGGCAAAACGTAAAATTATTGGTGATGAATTTATTCGCGTATTTGAAACGGAAGCCAATAAATTAGGAGACATAGACTTTTTGGTGCAGGGTACTTTGTATCCTGATGTCATTGAAAGCGGTACGGATACGGCTGCTGTCATTAAAAGTCACCATAATGTAGGCGGCTTACCGGAAGATATGAAGTTTGCATTGGTGGAACCATTACGGGATTTATTTAAAGATGAGGTTCGGGCACTGGCTAGGGAACTGAATTTACCAGAAGAAATTGTATGGCGTCAGCCTTTTCCTGGTCCTGGCCTTGCAATTCGGATTATCGGCGAAATTACAGAAGAACGTTTGGAGATCCTGCGTGAAGCAGATGCAATTGTTCAAGAGGAGATTAAGAAGGCGGATATGTATCGCAAAGTATGGCAATCCTTTGCTATCTTGCCTGCCATGAAGAGTGTTGGCGTTATGGGGGATGAGCGTACCTATGCATATACAGTCGGATTGCGTATCGTATCCAGTGAAGATGGTATGACAGCTGATTGGGTAAGAATGCCATATGAAGTGCTAGATCAGATTTCTCGTCGTATTGTAAATGAAGTAAAAGGTGTAAATCGCATTGTGTATGATGTTACATCAAAACCGCCTTCTACCATTGAGTGGGAATAAACAATATGTCGTGGGGCACTGCCATTTATCCGCCAAAGGGCAAAATGGCTTAGCCTGCCGACATAGAAAAAACGACCTTGCATTAAAGCTTTTCGAAGCTTATGCAAGGTCATTTTTTTATCCTCAACCTGCGTAAATACGGGAATTTCTGCTTGCTAAAAAAGAGCAGTCACCATGGAGTGGCGGGCATTCCTGGCAAAGCCAGGGAGAATATGTGAAAATGCCTTTTGGCGAATAAATGGCAGTGCCCCACGACATGGTGATATTTTCTCTTTAGCTTTTTGGGAAAAAGCATAGCGCTATGACTTTCATGAACATTGGCTTGAAACGCCCGTAACATGGGACGGGAAGGTATATTCATGATTTTCTATTTCCCAAAAAATCTAATCTCCAATTCCCCTAAAACCGCCCATTTTCATTTTTGGGAAGCGTTTTTGGGAAAATTGGGTCAAGCAGCAGAGCGTTCCACACAAGGAGGTTTTGCAAGGTGAGGAAGAAAAATTTTAAGGGTCGTTGTGAAAAGCGCGTCATTGCCAAGTGCAGTGAGGTATGCAGGACGTATGACGCCATCCAGTACGCCTATGCGGATGTTCTGCAAGCGAGTGATGAAGTAAAAGAAATCAGGTGCAATATCCCGCTCGATGGGCGGGATATCGGAGAATACACATCGGATTTTGTCTGCGTCAAGTCTGACAATGATTTGATGGTGCGTGAATGTGTATTTCGTAAGTTGCTGATGAAGCCGCTTACGGTCAAGCTGCTGGATGCTTCAAGGGAATACTGGTTACGGCATGGGGTCACAGATTGGGGGATAGTCATTGATGAAGAAAAATGATTTGTTGAAGGACGGTAACAACATTATCAGGGTTTTAGAGGTAAAGCCTGATAAAATCCTCATTATCGACTGCATCAAAAGGACTATGCCCGTATGGGTGGAATCTTCGGCTTTGGATTCCTTCTCTGGCTGCACTGATGAAGTACTGAACGAGGTAACGAATTTCACTGCTGATGATATTGATGCTTTGGATGCTGACCAAAGAAAAGCAATGTATGATCGTTACACGTTGATTGCACCGATTCTCCCTTTTATAGCGGATGAAATATTGCGTTCCAAAGTTATCGGTTCCACTGCTATAGAACACAACATATCAAAGCAAACCATTAGGATCTATTTATGCCTGTATCTGGTCTATATGAATATAACAGCCCTTGCCCCACGGAAGCGTCTGGATGCTGATGCAGTACTAACACAGGACGAGAAAAATATACGATGGGCTTTGAATAAATTCTTCTATACCACGAAAAAGCAATCTCTTATGACTGCTTATACCATGATGCTGAAAGAGAAATATTGTGACAGTATGGATGTTCTGTCAAACGCATACCCGTCTTTTTATCAATTTCGTTATTTCTATCGTAAAACAAAAAAGATGCAGAACTTTTATATTTCCAGAGACGGATTGAAGAGTTACCAGAGAAACAACAGACCTCTTATTGGCGATGGTATACAATCGTTTGCTCCTGTCATTGGCGTTGGTATGCTGGATTCTACTGTATGCGATATTTACCTCATCAATGATGCTGGCAATCTTGTGGGCAGACCCATTCTAACGGCCTGTATTGACGCTTACAGCGGTTTATGTTGCGGGTATGTCCTATCATGGGCGGGTGGTGTGTATAGCCTTAGGGGGCTGATGTTGAACGTTATAGCGGATAAAGCCGCTTGGTGCAAACAGTTTGGTATTTCTATGAATGCAGAAGATTGGTCTTGTAACAAACTTCCTGCTACGTTGGTCACGGATATGGGGAGTGAATACAAATCTGAAAACTTTGAGCAAATTGCAGAGTTGGGCGTTAAAGTAATTAATCTCCCCTCGTATAGACCTGAATTGAAAGGCATGGTGGAAAAATTCTTTGATGTGATTCAGGCAACCTATAAAAAGCACCTGAAAGGCAAAGGTGTGATTGAGCCTGATTACCAAGAACGGGGGGCGCATGATTACAGGAAAGATGCCTGCATGACCATGACGGACTTTGAGAGAATTATCCTTCATTGCATCATTTATTACAACTCCCAACGAATCGTTGAAAATTTTCCCTATACCGAAGCCATGATTGCCGAGAATGTGAAACCATATGCAAGCTGTATCTGGAACTGGGGTAAATCCCAAATGGGAGCCAATTTAATTGAAGTAGGCACTAAAGAGCTTATTCTTACCCTTCTGCCGAGAACTACGGGTAAGTTCAGCAGGTTTGGCCTGAAAGCCAATAAAATGCGTTATCACTGTGACGGGTATACAGAGCAGTATCTTAAAGGCGGTGAGGCTACAGTTGCTTATAATCCAGAGGACGTGACTTTTGTATGGCTGTTGGAAAATGGAATATATGCCAAGTTTACCATTATTGAATCCAGATTTGAGGGTAAAGATTTGACTGCTGTACAGAGCTTACAGACTGCCCAGAAAGATATTGCAAAAGGAGTCAATCAGGATAATCTGCAGGCTCAGATTAATCTTGCGCGGCATATTGAGGCAATCGCTGGCAGCGTCAGGAGCAGTGCCGATGTAAGCGTTAAGAATATCCAAGATAACCGCAAGCGTGAACAGTGTAAACACCATAGAAACTATATGAAAGGAGCTAAATGATGACAAATCTTTCAGACATCATCAATGTCCTGCCTCGCATGAAATCAGGGGATTCGTTGATGAGTGCATTGGAAGTATTGCCAGGGTACAATCGTGAAATTCGTAATAGTGATGCTTCCGTAAAGCTTATGGCGTTATCGGACTTATACAAGGTGTATATTCCCTCGCAAATGTCGCTGGAAATTTACAGCAAATTGTACTTGGCTCTTTTGCGATCTATGCAGAAGAAGGGAACGAAGCTGGCAGTAAGGCAGCAGAACCAGAACTACAGAGCCATCATGCAGCAGGAATATAGCGGCATCATGGGCGGTTCTGATAGCTTTACGATTATCGGAACGTCTGGTATTGGTAAAAGCAGTGCTATCAGCAGGGCCATTAATTTGATTACAGAGAATCGAGTGATTGAAGCTAATAATCCCTATACCAACGTTGTACCATGTGTAATTGTGCAATGCCCCTTTGATTCGTCAGTAAAAGGGTTGTTGCTGGAGGTTCTGCGTAAAGTTGATGAAGTTTTAGATAGCAAATATTATCAGAATGCTTTAAGGGCAAGGGCTACAACAGATATGCTTATTGGCTCTGTCAGTCAGGTGGCTCTTAATCATATCGGTATGCTGGTAGTGGATGAGATTCAGAACGTAGCCAACAGCAAAAACGGTAAAAGCCTGATTGGGGCTTTAACGCAGCTCATCAATAATAGCGGAATCAGTATCTGCATGGTAGGCACTCCTGAAAGCAACAAGTTCTTTGAATCGGCCATTCAGCTTGCGCGGCGTTCAGTGGGATTGCAGTATACCTCTATGAGCTATGACAAATATTTTCAAGAGTTCTGTAAGGTCATGTTCAAGTATCAATATGTACAAAAAAGAACGGAAATAACGGATGGAATCATTGAATGGCTTTATGAGCATAGCGCAGGAATTACATCGGTTGTGGTAGCGTTGATTCATGATGCACAGGAAATCGCAATTTTGAATAGCAAAGAAATTTTGAGTCTGGAATCTTTAAACGAAGCCTATCAACAGCGTTTATCTCTGCTTCATGGCTATATTCAGCCGTCTATTTCACCAGGCAAGCAGACCTCTAAAATCAAGAAAAAAGCGCCTGTCCATACTGCTGAGAATGAAACTTCAGATGATCGTATTAGTATTGCTGATTTGGTTGCCAAAGCCAAGTATGAAAGTATAGATATTGTGCAGCTTTTAAAGTCCAATATACCTGTTGTGGAGGTAGCGGTATGATAGCTTATTTTCCTACCGCATATCCAGATGAGCTACTTTATAGCCAGTTGGCACGATACTTCACGAAATCAGGATACATGGCCTACACCTTTGCGGCTGAAGAAATGTTTGCATCAAAGACTGTACGCCCGGATATGGACTTTATCAATAGTTACACTCCTGCTGCAGTACAGGCCATAACAAGGAATATATCCATGGAAGCAGTCATTGAAAAGCATACCATGTTTCCTTGCTATGGTCGGTTTTTGCCGAGAGAACGCAGACAAAAAGCATTTCAATCATTGGTATCTATGATGGGAAATTACTATAATCTCTTGCCGATACCCCAAAGCAAGAATGGCAAAGTTCGCTGTTTGCGCTACTGTCCGGCTTGTGCAGCTAATGACAGAGAACAACATGGAGAAGCATATTGGCATCGGATTCATCAGCTAATAGGGATTCATGTTTGCCCGGTTCATTGGTGTTACTTGATGGATAGCAGTGTGATGATCAGTGGGAAAGCTACACCCTCTTTAAAAACAGCAGAGGAAATGATACCACAATCGGAATCATGCGTATTTGCGGATAACGAAATTAAAATCCGCGTAGCCGTTTATATGGCAGAGGTTTTTCAGGCTGGTGTTGCCATGGATTCATGTGTTACGGTTGGTGATTTTCTTCATTCCCAAATGGCTAATACCCAATATCGGTCTGTACGTGGAGAGCAGCGTAATATTGCTCTCTTTCATGCGGATTTTACAGAGTATTATAGGGATTTGCACCAAAACTGGTTTACGGAGTTATGGCAGACACAGAAGGTGTTGACGAATGATCGGGTGAACTTCTATGAAATCTGTCTCATGGCTATGTTTCTTGGTATTACCGCTGATGAACTGGTACATATGGAACTGCCAGAGAAAACACAACAACAGCTTTTTGATGAAGAGGTTTACAGACTTCATGAACAGGGTTTGAAGTATCCGGCTATTGCGAAAGCTCTCAGCGCCCCATATGCGACTGTTAAGGCTATCGGTGAACGGAGGTATGGAACTTATCATAAGCCACCTAAAGCGTCACTTAAAAGCGGCGCGAAGCCTCAAAACTGGAATCAGATTGATGAGAGTACACTACCACTTGTAAAAGAAGCTATCAGCCAGCTACAGGGTGATGGATCAACCAGACCTAAAAAGGTTACTACTTTTGCTGTTGAGAAAATCTTGCATCTTTCCAGTAAGAAAATATCTTTGCATATGCCAAAATGTTTTGCTGAGATACAGCAGCATAAGGAATCACAGGAGCAATATTGGGCTAGAGAAGTAGTTTGGGCTGCACGTCAGATAGAAGATACGAGTGATGCTTTGACATGGCGTAAGGTACGGGATTTAACGAATATGCGCCGTGGGGACTTTGAAGCCTGTCTACAGTATATTTCTGATTATGCGGATAGTGAGTTTGCTGAACAGATACTACACCTGCTGTAAATTAGTCAATGATTGTATAAGAATGGTGAATGTATTGAAAACATTGTAAGTTGTTGAAGCATTTAAGCACGCTGTATTAGGGTATAAGCAGGCTGACATATCGCAAACTCTTGAAAATATTGTATATTTAGAACTGCGGCGGCGTGGGTATGATGTTTATGTAGGTAAACTTGACACAAAGGAGATTGATTTTGTTGCCGAGAAGCAAGGAAAAATCATCTATGTTCAGGTCGCCTATCTCTTAGCTGATAAAAAAACACAGGAACGGGAGTTTGGCAATCTGCTCCAAATCGAAGATAACTTCCCTGAGTTTGTGGTCAGTATGGATGATGTTGATATGTTCCAAAAGGGAATTATCCATTTGAATATCAAAGATTTTTTGTTGAGTAACTGGTAAAGATAAGCTGTCCCAATGGAACTTTCACGTAAGCCTCATTATCAAAATAGTGTAAAATGCCTTTGGCCATTACTTCGGTAATGACTAAAGGCATTTTATTTTATATCGGTCTAATAGATATATCAAGTTAATTGTAGGGGCTTTCCCAATGGGCGATAACTTGGTGGTGAAAATCTACTACGGGCTTGGCAGTAGGAAATATTAGCAGAGGGCAATGGTAGCCACCGTGAGGCAATCTGAAGTAAGTCTAATGAAACCCATCGGTCTTGGGAACAGAAACTACATATAAGGTATATACTGAGCTGACGAGTTTGCCGCACAAAACAAAATCCAATACTGCCCGAACCCTGACGTGTAAATGTAGCATGTAGCAGATATATGAGGGGAAAGTCATAGAAGAACCCATACCTCACAGTTGGTCTGGGGCGTTGGCTGTATTTGTTGAATAAAGAGTTGATCACCGAGGTGGAATTGAAGCATATTGACGCTGAAATTAAAAAAAATTGCTAAGTAACCGGGGGTGGCGTAGTGTATACACCTTTTAACAGGTCAATCGCTCTACAGCATATTTGACAAATCGTTTAACCGCCGGAGATGCGCTCTTTAACGATGGGAGTGCGATGCCCAACGTAATTTGTTGCGGGGGATCAAGCGGAAGTTTTACAACATCACATTGCCATTTACGAGTAATCAACTCATTCATAATACTCATTCCTAATCCTTGTTCAATCATAGCCATAGTTGCAAAGTTTTCTAACGTAGAAAATTGAATGGTCGGATTTAAATTGTTATCTTGAAACAGTGCGAATACATCTACATCGCGTCCAAGCGCAGGCATGATAAAACGCTCATACTCGCAATTTTGCAGCGGGTATGATGCTTCTGCGGCAAGTGGATGTGTTTTTGGCAATACAGCCAGCATTTGATCTTCAGCAAGCGGTATCCAGTCATAAGGCATCGGGTCTTTGTAACTCAAAAAAGCCACATCAGCGGTTTTTTCATCAAGCCATTTTGTTACTTCCTGCCGTATCCCTTCCATCAGCTTGATTTGAATTTGAGGATAGTCTTCTTGAAAAGCCCGAATAACACTTGGCAGCCAGTGTGTTGCGATACTGGAGTATGCGGTGATTGTAATGCTGCCGATCAGAAGGCCGTTCATTTCAGCTGCAAGTTGGTAAATGCGATTTTCCTGCAAAAGAAATTCCCTCACAGCAGGCAAGATTTTCTCACCATTTTCAGTTGGAATTACCCCTTTTTTATTGCGGCGTAGTAGCGAAAAACCTAATTCATTTTCAAGAGCATTGACAAGTTGACTCACGCCAGAAGGAGTATAGTTCAAAACTTCTGCCGCCTTTGAAAAACTCCCGGCTTCAACAGCGGTTAAAAACGCCTTACATCTTGCACTCTCCATAAGCCTCTCCTTTTAAGTAATACTATATACAATTGATATAAAACTTAGTTTTACTTTATGATAAATTTATTTTACAATAAAGTTAAGAAAAGATAAAGTATTTGATTGAGCGCATGGGGAAGATAAACAGCAATTGGGAGGATAAGAATGAAGACATCTGTATCTAATGAAATTAAAACCTTATGTCCGGGCGCCGCACTTGGCGTTTTGCATTACAAAGTAACTGTAGAGCCAAGCTCTACCCAACTTCTTGATTTTTTTGACAGTACGATTGCTAAGTTATCTGATGAATATACATTGGATGCTATTGTGCAAAATCCGCATATCGCGGCTACCCGACAGGCATATAAGGCGCTTGGAAAGTCGCCTCATGAGTACCGGAATGCGGCAGAAGCTATGCTGCGACGGATTGTAAAGAACGCAGAATTATACCATATTAATAATGTTGTGGAAGTCAATAACCTGATCTCGGTTTCTTCTGGTTACTCCATTGGTTCCTATGATTTAGGCGAGCTAAAAGGGACTGTTGAATTACGACGCGCGGATGATGGTGCTCGTTACGATGGCATTGGAAAGGGAAGCGTAAACATTGAGCATCTTCCTGTTTTGTATGATGATCTCGGGCCGTTTGGCAATCCAAGTAGCGACAGCCGCAGGGCTATGATACAAAATGGCAGTCGAGATATTATTTCGATTCTTTATTCTTTCGATGGACGTGATGGACTCAGACCGTGGATAGAGCTGTTTTCTAAGAACTTAAAGAAGTATTGTGGCATCAGAAGTATTGAAACATGGATCGTATAAAGAAAGGCATAATTGGAAGGAATTATTTTTCGTTGCAAGTATTGCAAAATGAAGAATTCAAGGGATATTTTCAGATTTTTATTGCCGGTGTGTTATGGGGCTGTATCGGCCCCTTTATTCAGTTGATGGAGCAACATGGTTCGTCGTTCGCACTTACAAGCTTCCTTCGTATGGCCTTTTCCTTCATTATCCTCGCGGTACTTACCGTCACAAAGTTTGGTTTTCTTTCTCTACGTGTAAGCAAGAAAACATTACTACTTTGTGCTCTTCTAGGTCTTGTTTGCCATGGAATCTATAATGTGATTTATAGCATAGCCGTCACCTTGACCGGCGTGACGGTGAGTGCCGTTTTGATGAATACTGCACCAGTATTTACTACCATCTTTTCTTATCTTTGGTTACGCGAAAAAATTACATGGGTAAAATCTGTGGCAATGTTTGTAAATATCACGGGGTGCGTTTTAGCTGCAACTGGCGGAAAGTTTGATGTAATGCTTTTCTCACTGACTGGGATTCTGTGTGGAATTGGATCTGGCTTTTGCTATGGCATGACTGCAATCATCGGGAAATTGGCCGGAGAAAAAAGCAATGCCTTTGTGATCAGCACATATAGCTATTTATTTGCTGCAGTCTTCCTCGCTATTTTTATGAATCCATGGGGAAACGCTGTTCCTTTGAACAAGAATATACTTCTATTGGGATTTTTCTTTGCTTTGATCCCAACAGCAATTGCATATCTTTTCTACTATCAAGGTCTGCAAAAAATCACAGAGAGCAGCAAGGCCCCTGTGATTGCGTCTGTTGAAGCAGTCGTTGCAGCGGTCATTGGCGTTGCGATCTTTAGAGAGCGGGTAGATATGGTGAATATTATTGGTATCTTTCTAGTAATAGGATCAATTATGTTAATGAATCATAGAACACACTCCGAAATAAGCAATACTAGCGGTGAATAATTATTGCGACAGGTGGTATTTTAAAATAAACAGAAATTTGACAAATTATTGTCTAAGGTATTGACTCTTAAATAGTCTTATAAGAAATAATAGCGATATCTCAAATTTAGTGAGATATCGCTATTGCTCATTTTCTTCAATTGGCATAAAAAATTTGATGACATCAACTTCAAGACCATCGGCAATGGCAAATAAAACGTCGAGTGAATACGTTTTTTTTAGAATTAGGTGCTTCTATTTGGACAAATAAGATTTGCTAATTCATCTTGGGATAACCCGCGTTTCATACGGTAATAGGCAATCCGCTCGCGAGGTTTAAAACCACCGTTTTGTTAGACGGTTACCTTTAGGCGGTATACGCTTTAAGAGGTCAATGGACTAAATCGTTATAACTGGCTGACCGTTGAAGAAGTAGAAGGCTGGTGATAGCCTCAATGAAAAATAGGGTTAAGATCGATCAAATTCTATACGTAATGATAAAAAAGGAGGCATTCCTAACATAAACGCATGTCTTATGAGGTTTTGTTTAAGGTATTAGTGACGTTTCCACCCTCTCAGGGAAAATTAAAAAAATCATCTCTGCTCCCGTATGTGAACTGATTTACCAAAAGGCGGGCTTATCTCTTCCGCTATAAAAACAAATCGTTTACTAAACGAATGTCAGTGATTTAATAGCTTGAACCAACACGGGCTATCGAATGAGCTGTATCTGAAACGATATATTCTTAGCATGACACCATAATGAATCCCCATGCCTCAACTGGCATGGGGATTCTTATTATATGAAGGAGAGAAAATGGTCATTGAATATGTCAATAGTGTTGCTACTAATCCTACTAATCCTCTGGATATTTATTAAAAGCTCCAATTTCAGGGGAATAAATATCACCTTATTCGGGTTACGGAAAAGGAACGTTTTATGGAACTTAAAAAAATCCTGTTTGTGATTTGAATTGGGGGTTTTTGCATTGCTATAATTTTAGTGACTTTATGAAGGGAGGGCAATCTGGTGATTAATATTGATTTTGATAATATCAACGATGACTTTGTGTATGAAGCCTTTGATGTTGATGGTAACGAAGTGGATGCACTAAATGATATTTATTTGGAACTGTTTGAGCTTATCGGTAAAGATGCGATGCTCAAATTGTTTAAGCATTTTCGTGGTGATAAGATAGATTGCCCTATGCGCTTATATCGTCCAGAATTTATTGCCGACCTTGCAAAGCCCGTGGCAGATAGGCGTGAACGTGCCAAAATTGCAAGGGCTGGGGGATATTCGGCCAAGGTAATAGAGGGCATATTAAACAAACGCAGGAAGGAAAACGAGTCTGAGTAAAAATGCGTTTCTCATTATTTACATAAGCGATTCGATGGGAGCCTTAAAGGTAACACCATATAAGTTGGCGTTGTTATTCGCGCAAGCGATTAAATAACAAATATAATATGTGAAAAGGGGCAAAGAATAATGAAAAAAACAGCTATACTTGCAATGGCAGCAGCTACTATGTTAACAACTAGTATTGGTTTTGCTGCACCGCTAACTGATTATTCAGCAGGAAAAACCGCGATTGACTTAACCTGGAGATCTTCTGATATTAAAAGTAGTGGTACAGACGATGATGGATCATGGGAGACATCATTCGGTAAAAAACATAATTTAGATTGGGGAGTCACAACAGGTCTGGGTAATAATTTTGCTATCCAATATAATGGATACAATGCAAAATCAAAAGATGCGGTTTCTTGGAGTGATGATGATGAAACCGGCATTTCACACTTAGACCTGAAAACTCAAGAATTCAATGTGCTGTATAAATTAAATAAAAATGTATCCGTCTATACTGGCATAGTCAGACTTAAGGCCGAAGAAAATGCAAATGTAAGCTATACTGATGGCAGTCCTTCTGAAACTGAAAGTTATTCCACTAAGACTAAAAATAAAATCCAGTTTGGCGTAATAGGCAGCACTAAATTAGCTGAGAAAACAACTGCCTATGCTCAAGTAGGTGTTGCATCCAATTTCACTAATTGGAAAGTCGGCGTATCTCAGGAGATCGCTCCTAACGTTGAGTTTAATGTAGACTATCGTAGATTAAAAGCGAAAAAATTAGATTTTGGTGGCGATGATGGAAATTTTGATGCAACCTCAAAAGGGGTCGGGTTTGGTGTAACTTATAAATTCTAAGGCAGCGAATATTCGCTGTGATAAGCAGAATATCTAATAACCTATAGATGGATAGTACTATTAATCGTATTTATTTAAGTACATCATTGATGATTCAGAATATATCTAACCAATGAGAAAAGTAACCTTGGTCAACTCATTGGCTAAGGTTACTCTTTATGTATTATTTAAAATTAAGATGCCGTTTACGCAAATTCATGTGGCAGCCTATGAATTTGAAGAGGTTGCAGGTTATAACAAATTATAAGAGAGGATGTTAGTTATGAGTATTCGTTGGGTACCTGAATGCAAGTGGTGTGGAAAAAGGGATATGATGAAACTATGTGAAACGAGAAATGATAAGAAGCCCAATGAACCGCCACAAGATATGAGTGGGGTTTGTAAAGCTTCTCCCAATGGTAGACATGTAGCTGTCTGGGTAGAACATTAGGCATAATCACAGGTTTAGCCACATTTTGTGTCAAGAGGACGAGATTAGTAGCGTTTCGCGGATTATAAAAATCCGGCAAATGTTAATAACTTCGTCCTCTTAATATTTCACAAGCGCAAAAAAGAATCTTTGGAAGGAGTATGGTTACTATGGCGGAGAAACTTAAAAAAATACCCAGTGATTTGGTGGCATATATTCAGATCGAAGCGGAGGCTATCAGAGATGCTAATGACAAGATGATCATTTCGTCATATTGCCTTAATAAATTGGAGATAGTTAATTGGTATATCCAACTGTTGGAAGTAGGAACTGAAAAATATATAGTGCCACATAGTAAACAATATTTAGAAACTATTAGAAGCCAGCTTATGGCTTGTCATAAAATAATTATGGGTGTTAAAATTACAAACCCAAAAGATCGCCCGATTATTGGTATTAAATACCCAGAAGGATATGAGGGATAGCAAGTCAGAATGAGCTTGGGTAAAGTTCTATAATGCGATAAAGAATATATTGCGATTTATTCACCAAAACGTCGTCCATAACTGGGCGGCGTTTTTATGTCGTTTAGCAGGAGGTAAAAATGAAATTGATTGCTTCATTTAAACTACCTTGTTCCCGATGCCCATATACTCTTGGGTCGGTACAATTTGTTGATAATCCGTGTCCAAATTGCAAACTAGATAACTATCAAATCTATCATATGCTTACGAAACGCAAGTATATGAGCAGAGTTTTTACAAAATGAGTGGTGTGAAGGGAGTTGCATATATGGAAGGAGGAAGATTTTATTGTCGAAGAAGATAATGGATATGGTGCTGTTAGCAGCGTCCGTACTACTTGCTGTAGCAAAAGTGATTGTTGAACAAGAAAAATCACAAGAAGAGGATGATAAAGATAAAACTTCATAATTACTTAAATAGCAAATGAAAGGAAAGAGTTATTATGGAATTTAAACCAGCCCAAAGAAAAAGAGCCAAACTACGATTAGCTATTGCTGGAACTAGTGGCAGTGGCAAATCATATTCAGCGTTAGTTATTGCCAGCGGTATGACAACGTGGAATAAAATTGCTGTCATTGATAGTGAAAATGGCAGTGCAGAACTATATGCCCATTTAGGAGATTATTCAGTCCTTACACTTGGTAGTCCCTATACGCCGGAAAAGTATATTGAAGCGATCAAAACTGCTGAGCGACAAGGTTTTGAAGTCATTATCATTGACAGTCTAAGCCATGCTTGGACAGGAGAAGGTGGTATACTCGACCAACAAGGCAAAGCTGCCGATTCTAAATATAAAGGAAACAGTTGGGCTGCTTGGCGAGAATGCACGCCAAAACATAATGCGTTAGTGGATGCCATTTTAAAATCATCCTGTCATGTGATTGCAACGATGCGCTCTAAAACCGAATATACACAAGTTACGGAAAATGGTAAATCAGTTGTCAAAAAATTAGGAATGGCGCCGATACAACGTGATGGGATGGAGTACGAATTTACGATATTCCTCGATATATCTGCAGAACACATTGCCATTGCCAGTAAAGACCGTACAGGGTTATTTGATGGGCAATATTTTAAACCCCATGCCGAAACGGGGCGAAAATTGCTTGCGTGGCTAAATTGTAGTACAAGTCAGAGCGCAGAGGCGATAGTACCAGTTATACCGCAAGTAGTATCAGAAGTCATTCCTGATGTATTTCATGGGGAAAATCTAGAACTTGGCAATGCGTATCGCATCATCAGTAGTGAAGCAAAAAAGAAAGGAAATGGACAGGTGTTTGCTAAAATCGTGTTACAGCAAGGTGATACGCCTATATTGGCATGGTCGGCGCAAGCGGAAATACTCAATATTCCAGCAGGTTCACTTATTACGGCAAAAATGACAGCAAAAAATGGGACGAATGTGATTGAAGAATATGCTCTGGTTAAGGCGGGTGAAGCGGCATGATCTATAGCTATTCGCGGTTAAAGAGATATGCTGATTGTCCCGTTTCTTTTCAATATAGATATCTGTATGAAATGTCCGAACTACCAACGGAACCACTGGTACTGGGTAAAACCGTCCATACCGCCATTCAGCTATATCTAACAGGCACGAAGCTGGAAAATGCAGTAGAGCAAGCTATTTTACAAGAAGCCGAATTGCCTGTTGATCGTGATGAAGTACTGCGCTTGGTTGAGCATCCGATGGTAAGGGACATTCAAGGTGGGCAGGTTGAGCAACAGTTTCTAATTCCACTTGACCGTGAGGGTGTGATTCAGCTTCAGGGGTATATTGATTGGTACGAGCAACTACCCAGTGGTGCTGTGAAGCTGATCGACTGGAAAAGCAATCGGCAAAAATATGCACCTACCGACAATCATCAGTTAGGCTTATATAGCTGGTATTTATCTCAAGTGACAGGTGCTGCCGAAATTGCTGCCGAGTTGGTATTTCTGCGGTATCCCTATATGGATAGTCGGCAAGCTTATACCTATACAAATGTTGAAATGGAAGAAGCCCGAAGGTGGGCACTGAAACTTGCAACAGAAATTGAGGATAAGGTTGCAGAACTGACTTTGCTGGATGGAGTAGAGAATGAACATTTATTTCCTGCGATTCCGGGGAAACATTGTCAAACTTGTAGTCATGCCAGTCTTTGCATTAAAAGTGTTCAGATTAACCCTGTGAAAATCGATGATGAAGTAGATGCACAGCGAGTAGCGGCAGAGGTAATTCGACTAGAAAGTGCCACATCAGAAATGAAAGAGCATTTGAAATCTTGGGCCAAAGAACATGGAGCGATTGCCGTAGGGGATAGTAGCTTTGATTTTGTGCCGAGCGTGAGCTGGAATATTAATGCCGAAAAGCTGTATGAACTATGCAGTGAACTGCATGATCGCGGGTTGGATGTATTTCAATATTTAACGCTCACTGCTGCAAACCTAAAGAAAATGGGGGTTACGGATGCGCAGTTACAGCTATATGGTAAGCAGAAGACCACAAAAACATTTCGGCTAGTAAAAGCTAAAGAAGCTTGTTAG
Source organism: Pelosinus fermentans (assembly GCA_002434245.1). Classification (GTDB taxonomy): domain Bacteria; phylum Bacillota; class Negativicutes; order DSM-13327; family DSM-13327; genus Pelosinus; species Pelosinus fermentans_B. Next base: position 18,704 of record DJJR01000027.1, on the reverse strand, counting down.
AAAATAGCCAATAAAAATATAAGACAAGGGGAATTTTAAATGATACACAAAAAATTATTAAAATTAGAAAACGAACTCAATGGGGGCTTTCTGGAACGAGAAGAAATTGTACGTGGACTACTTGTAACCGCAGTGTCTAAGGGTAATCTACTAATTCTTGGTGCGCCCGGTGCGGCGAAAACGGCTATAGCCGAAACGTTATCAAAACAACTGGGCGGTAAATTCTTTAGCCGATTATTAACGAAAGTATCTGCTCCCGAAGAACTATTTGGTCCGCTGTCGCTAAAAGCATTGGAAAATGATCAATATAAAAGAGTGACGGCGGGAAAATTACCAGAGGCCGATGTTGCGGTGATTGATGAAGTCTTTAAATGTAATAGTGCAGTGCTGAACACGCTACTCCCAATTATGAATGAACGGGTATATTTTGATGATAGCAGTACTCCTAAGCCGATCCCGCTACAGGTATTGGTTGGACTTTCCAATGAATTTCCTGATGGTGGAGTAAATGGAGAACTGGCAGCACTATGGGATCGATTTGATTTGAAATATACCGTTGATTATGTAAAAGACGAACGAAATTTTGCGACAATGCTAAAACTCAGTAATAATAAGCCCTCTACCACAATTAGCCTGCAAGAGCTACAGGGCGCACAGCAACAAGCAGCACAAGTCAATATATCCGATGATACAATCAATGCCTTGGTACGGCTCTGGAAAGAGCTGAAAAGCCAAGGCTTTATGATTTCAGATCGTCGTTTTAGGAATTGCTTACGTTTCCTAAAGGCTCATGCTTGGCTGGAAGGTCGTGTACAAGTGGTCGAGGATGATATTGTCATTTTATCTAACATGCTTTGGACAGAGCCAGAGCAGATCAAGCAGACGAAGAAAATTGTAATGGGATTTGCCAATCCGTTGACGGTGAAAGCCAATGAAATATTTGACGGAGCGTTTGAATTATCAGCAAAGTTAAAGGAAACACCTGATGGCACCGAGCGGACTGCGCTGGCTGCCGAAGCCAATCATAAATTCAAAACCGCACAAAAGATGTTAGATGGACTCTTGAAGCAGGCGAAAAGTGAGGGGAAAGCAACAGCTAAAATTGTCGAGCGTTTAACACAAATTAAAGAAATGAATGAAAACGTAGTGAATACCTATCTTCTAGGTATATAGTGGTGGCTGTTATGAGAAAAAATAACAGTATATTATCCCGAAATAGTGTTCGGCATGATTCTTTCGATAAGGCAGCGTATGAAGAAATACTTCGCCAATCCAAAGAACTGCAAAACCTAAGTGCACAGGGAGCGCAAACCTTGAATACATTCGCAGAAATGGCTGAGGATGTATTCTTTGCGCTTTATAAGGTCAGACCAGAGCTAATACCAGCAAATGAGTTGGCAACGGAATATATGCTAAATCACGAGCTGCTGTCAAAGCTGATGGAATCACAGTCCTACCAAGAATTACGAGAGTATACCCAACTAGACGAATTCGGAGCAGGGCTTGGTAGTAAAGCTCTGCTTGAAAATTTGGTGAAACAGCTAGAACAAGATGGTGATTTAAAAGAAGCTTCAAACAAAATTAATGATGCAGTGAAAAAGCAAGCAGCCATACCCTCTGATGAAGTGCATCAGAGGGTATGTAGTCTGCAAAGTAAATTACGGCAGGTAGTCGAGGTTGCCACTGATAAAGCGATCGCTGAAGTAGAAGAAGTCGAACAGGTTATTACTTCATGGGGCCTGAATCAAGGCGAATTTACAAGATTACCTTATGAGAAAAAAATAGAATTACTACACGTATTACGAAGCCAGCAGAAATTCAAAGACATGACAAAATTAGTCGGGCGAATGCGAAGACTTGCCAGTGTTTCGCGCAAAGTTAAGCTGGAACACCGTGTGGAGCTGCACTCCATTACGCAGGGGGCTGATATGAATCATGTATTGCCACAGGAACTATTGGCACTGCGTAGGCCCTTATTAAAGCTGGATTTTTATCGGCGGATGATGGAAAAACAGTTATTTCAGTATGACCTGAATCAGCGGGAGTATGTAGGACAAGGCCCGATTATTGCGCTCATTGATACATCCAGTTCTATGGTTGGCCATCGTGAACATTGGTCAAAAGCCGTTGCATTAGGATTGGCTGAAATTGCGGAAAAAGAGCGGCGAGCCTTCAGTTATGCGCTTTTCGCCAGTAGCAGGGCTGCGTTAATTACAGATGAGTTTCAGATCGGGCAGCGTTCGCCGGATAAGGTACTCAAGCTTGCCAGTGAATTCATTGGCGGAGGGACTAATTTTGAACAACCGTTACAATGGGCAATGGATAAACTGCGAGAGAGTACCTTTAGCAAAGCCGATATTGTCATGATTAGCGATGGTGAATGTGCTGTGAGTAGTGAATTTTTAAAAGAGTTGCAGAAAGTAAAAGAACAAAAAGCGTGTAGAATTTACAGCATTCTTATTGGTAGCAATCCGAAAGAGCTAAACCGCTGGTCAGATGCGGTGTGGAGTATAACCGATTTAGTAGATGAAACTACGGTACAAGAATTATTTCAAAAAATATAAGAGGGGCGATAATAATGGTAATGATGACAAAAGATACAACAGCTTTATATGCGGTAAGTGGCGGTACTACTGATAATATCCTTGGTAATTTGGTGTGGTTTAGTGTTTCCGATATGGAAATACTACGTGACGAGTTGGTAAAGCTGGCTGTCACGGTTGGACTGCCTGAAAAATATGTGCCTGCACCGATTCGGCCTAGCGATGCTTTTCGTAGGGCAACTTCTGAAATTGGTGGTGTATTACGTTCGAATGAAGAAATGACAGAGGTATTGATGGTCAGGGAAGTATTATCTGCTGAAGAACGAGTGATAAGGCACTTAATTAAAGAAGTCAGAGACAAAAAGAACGTCCGGCTTCATTATGAAAAAATTGGCGAAATCGAATTTGAACGGCAATGGGGAACCATAAGTACGGTAGCACTTACCGATGAAGCCAAGCCGGCCTTGCATAAAGCGAAAGTGCTATATAGCAAATATCGGGATTATTTTATCTCAGACCATATTCGGCGGCTGATTAAAGTTGCTCTGGGTGACTGCCAAGCTGTTGGAGTCCGTCCAGCAGGTGCAGTCTATTTTACACCGGCCGCCTATGAGCCGACGATCAAAGCGCTCAATTCGCTAGTAAAAACACTGCCAGGCAATGCAGTAGAGATGCACTATTTACCTGTGGTGAATGCTACTGAACAAAAGCAAATGCTTGAGGAAAAACTGCGCGGTCATGTATTATCACAGGTTTCCCAGATTGGCAGTATGTTAGGTGGGAATGCACAAGTGTTGAACGTGAAAAAGACGCTTAAATCGTTAGCGTCAGAATTTGCAGTAACCTTACGAGCGCAGAATGTAGTTTCAAAAACAACAGCCAATCATGCTATTTATCAGCTACAGGAGTTAAAAGAGCAAGTAGCGGAATATGAAAACCTGCTGGAAAGCAATCTTGGTGAAGTACGAGCCACCATTGATATATTGCGTAAACAGGTACGGATTATGCTAGATCGAGTTAGTACTGAAAATGGTGTGGCATAAAATTTATGTGATTGTATTAAAAGAAGCCAGCCTTGTAATTCAGGGCTGGCAATTTATTTTGTGAGGAGTGTAGGCATATGGAAGAAATGAGAACTCTATTAGCTGGTTGTTTGCGTGAAAGTGCCAATGGATATGTTGTAGATGCTCTGCTTGAGAATTACCCTAATATTAGCGAATTAATGAACGCCAGTGAAAAAGAAATCAACAGTATTAAGGGGATTAGTGTAGTAAAAGCGAAGCAACTTAGCGCGATACTGGAATTTGCTCGTAAGGTATATATGCCAGATGCAAGTAAGCGCATTATTGTTAGAAGCCCCCAAGACGTATTTGATTTAGTGCGTGCCGATATGGAATTTTTGCAGGTTGAGCATTTTGATGTGATTGGTCTATCAACCAAGAATCATGTTATTTTCAGAGAGAATATTTCGATTGGCTCATTAAATGCCAGTATAGTGCATCCTCGTGAAGCATTTAAGGGTTTGATTCGTAGATCATGTGCTAGTTGCATTTTACTTCATAACCACCCAAGTTCAGATCCAACTCCCAGTAATGAAGATATTTTACTAACAAAGCAATTGGTCGAATGTGGAAAGATTATTGGCATTGAAGTGCTTGACCATATTATAGTTGGTGCTAATGGTGGTGGTTATGTTAGTTTGAAGGAGCAGGGGAAAATGTGATTATGTTATTATGTTGGCGATATTTATGATTTGTGCAAGGATGAAGAATTCTGATGCGCAGACTAGATATCAATAAGGTTGTCTTTAGCAATGGCACGTGCCAAAAATCTAAAAGTAGCTCTATTGGGACACTTTTTCAATAAGCCATTAGAGTGTGGGCTAATGGCACAATTTTAATGGAGGGAATCTGAATGAAGATCGGCTATATAAGGGTAAGCACAACGGATCAAAACACGATGCGACAGGAGGTACTCTTAAAAGAACTTGGTGTGGATGAGGTCTTTATCGACAAGGCTAGCGGTAAAAATACCGACAGACCAGAACTGAAACGGATGCTCACCTATGTTCGGCAGGGGGATACTGTTATTGTTGAGTCCATCAGTCGCTTTGCCCGCAATACCCGTGACTTACTTGAACTCATTGCCCAACTGGCGGAGAAAGAAGTTGAATTTATTTCGAAGAAAGAGTCCATCGACACCTCAACACCAACTGGGAAGTTTATGCTGACTATCTTTGGTGCTGTAGCGGAATTAGAACGGGAGTACATTTTGCAAAGGCAGCATGAAGGAATTGCTATTGCTAAGGAAATGGGGAAATACAAGGGGCGTAAGCCTATTTGTCACCCGGAGTTTGACAAAATAGTCGCTAAGTGGAAAGCGGGCAGCATGACAGCGGCTGAAGCTATGCGAAGGCTGGACATGAAACCATCGACTTTTTATAGGAAGGTCCGAGGATCTAATAGATAAATTATCTATAGAGATATTTGTATTTTACAGATTGAATCTACTGTCACCCCAGTGCTAATACAGCGGGAACGTACATTGCTAAAACAAGCATTGGGTTATTCGAGGAATAAACGAGAAAAATGAAGGGCGGTTTTTGACCGTCCTTCGTTTTTTACAATATTTTTTTGTAATTAGCTCCTACAAGGAGATAAAAAAATCTTTGTAGGGGTTGAATTTTATGTACAAATTAAATAGCGCAAAAGTCAGCTGGGACAGAAAATATCAGGAGACAAAACCCACAGGAGAGCTAGCCGCAACTATAAGCAATAGAATTAGTAATTCTACGATGAATTTATCTTTATCAAACATTGAGAACTTTGCCTACAGTGTGGGCAGTTTGGGACATACTTTCTGTCCTGCTACCTTTAAAGATGGTAAACGTAGTAAGGAAAGTTTTGAACAGCAGCAACTAATTGCTTTGGACTTTGACAATAAAGACCCGAACAAGATTATTTCATTCAAGGAAATTAAATCCCGTGCCGAGCACTACGAACTACCGATTCTATTTGCCTATGACACGTTATCAAGTAAAAACCACAACAAGTTCCGAGCGGTGTTTCTAAGCGACGTTTCTATTTCTAACCCCAAAGTAGCCGAAGCCACACAACTGGCTTTGGGTACAATATTTCCTGAAGCTGATCCTAGCTGTATTAAGGACGTATCAAAAATGTATTACGGTGGAAAGCAATTGCTTTACTATGATAGAAAAGTACCTGAAATCAATCTGGAATTGGTATTCAGAAATCTATGCTATTATCTGAAAGATAAGTACAAAGCAAACCATTACAAGGAAAGAATAGCCAAGTTCTCTAAGGAGACAGGTATTGCATTAAATAAGAACGGTCTACTAGATGTTACAGTGATGGATGATCCGACAGAATCCTCGGGTGCCATCATGTCAGATGAAATTGGGAAAAACTCGCCAAGCTGTATTCTATATAGTAAAAACTTATCAAGTATAAAAGCTATTGGCGAGAATTTCCAGGAAAAGTATTATCGTATAATTTTGAGCACCAATGACGCTTCTGTCGGTAAAAATAATAACCAAAGAACTTTAATAAATCATAAATCCTATAGATCATTAGATATTAAGGACATAAATAAGAAGTGTGAATTGTTTGATGAGTTTGAGTGTGGTAAAAGAAGATTGCATCACAACGAATTGTATGGGATTTTAACAAATCTTCTTCAGGTAGAAACAGGTTCCCGACGGTTTGCTTCTATTCTATCAAAGTACCCCGATTTTTACTCTGATAATAAGGAGACTTGGGTAGGTCGTCATATTCCATACATGAAACAACATGATTATCAGCCTCAAAATTGCAATCATTTCTGCCCTTATCAGAGCAAATGTAAGCATGGTACTAATATTCTTTCTACGGTTTGTCCAAAACGAGGAATGATAGAGAGGATACCTGGCTATAGCGAGAGTTTTCATCCTTTAGAAGCAGTTCAACTTGACACGTACAATGCTATCTACAAAGCTTATGGTGCAAATGATGAACAAATTCATATTGTAAAGGCCATGACATCAGTTGGTAAGACAACGAGCTATCTGAAGCTGATGGCAGACCATCCAACGGATAGGTTTTTAATTGCTGCACCAACGAATATACTAAAAGATGAAATCTACAATAGAGCGGTACGAATGAATATAGAAGTCGGTAAAACACCGTCTCTGGAACAGATAAAAAGTGAAATACCCAGAAAAGTATGGAGTCGCATCCAACGCATGTATAGCAGTGGACAGCATCGTTCGGTGCACTCTTATATCAATGAAGTGTTAAAAAAGAAAGATATCCCCTGTTTGAGGGTATATCTGAAAGCGCGTGAAGAATTAAAGACTTTTGGCGGGAGTGTTATCACTACTCATCGGTACTTACTAAATATGGATGAAAAGCGACTTAGAGAATATGATGCTATCATTATAGATGAAGACATTATTTTCAAAAGCATCATAGCTAATCAGGAATCAATAACGGTTTCAAACTTAAAAAAGCTGGGAGAGAAAACTACGGATAATCGGATATTCAATAAGATAACGCAGTTGTTGAAGCATGCTGAAACAAAATCATGCATTGAACTTAATAGCTTTGAATTGGATGACATGGATGACATGGATGACATGGATGTTGACAAGACAATACCTTTTGATCTCCCGACATTTTGTGTAGCGAAGCGATTTTACTTACGTAAGGCATCAAAAGATACGAAGCTAAAAGAAGATACTGTTACATTCTTGAAGTCTGCAACGTTCAAAAATGTAAAATATATTATCGTTTCAGCTACTGTTAATGAAGAAATATGCCGTACTTTTTTTCGTAAAAAAAATGTAAATTTCTACGAGTGTAAGAGAGCTGCATATAAAGGTGAATTAGTTCAGTATCCTAGCAAATCCATGAGCCGGACTTGTGTAGCTAACAATGCTGGTATCGTTCGGCGATTAATGAAGCGCTTGGCTATTGACGCAGACAAAGTGATAACGTTCAAGAAGGAAAATATCGGACATTTACATTTTGGAAATACCGAGGGCAGTAATAGCATGGAAGGTGAAGATATTCTCGTTGTAGGAACACCATATCATGCGGAATTTCTTTACAAGCTAGTCGCTTTTACAATGGGGATTGATTTTGATGAAAATGAGGAAATGACATCGCAGTTAGTAACGTATAATGGCTATCGATTTTGGTGTATGACGTTTAAAGATGAGAATCTGAGAGAGATTAATTTTTGGATGATTGAAAGCGAATTGGAACAAGCCGTGGGGCGAGCACGGCTTCTCCGAAATCAATGTAAGGTAATTTTGTTTTCAAATTTTCCTCTGCGTCAAGCTAAAATGATTTGTGATTTTGATTATGACGAAGATTAATGTGCGTTTGCCATGACGGTGCAGTTGTTTAATTGCGCCATTTCTAATTTTATTCTTCAATTAAGTAAGTGTTGGTACGAAATCATGGATTTACTTTTCTGAAACCAAAAAAACGACCACTAAATACCACTGAAAACTCTAAACGATAATTTTACTGCAGTTCGATCCATTAAAAAGCAAACCCTTCATAACAATTTTGTAAAAAAAATTGGTACGTGGAGGGTTTGCTGTATGTATATTAATTGCGTTGTTGAGCTAACTATGATGGTAGATAATGATAAATTTCATGCATTGCTATCCAGAGTTCATAAGCAAGTTGAAGAGTTGGACGACCATAAGTTTCTTGACCAGACGATGTCATCGAAGGGGCTAATGGTGATATATCAAGATCAGCAATATAAGAAAAAAGTCAAACTTACAATAAATCCCAATACCATTCTTAATGGCAAAGAGGTTAATTCGGATAAGTTAATCCCAAAGATTGAGCGATGTATTCGTGATTACTTCGGTTTTAAATACACGCTTGACAATTTTAATGTAAAAAGAATAATTTTCATGGCAGACATTGACGTAGGCAGCAGCGAGAAAGTAGCTGCCTATGTAAAAGTTTTACAACGCATAGGCAAAGTTAAAGGCTTCTCTCCAGTACGGTATGATTGCTTTGCGGATGACATTGGCTTTTGTGTAGAGGGAAACAGTAACGGCATACATTTTTTGGTTTATGATCTAAAGAGGTTGCTTGCCGCTCAATATAGAAAAACCGGAATCCCATCCAAAAAACTAAAAGCTATAGGGGAAAAATTCGCAGGTGTTTTGCGAGTTGAGGTTCGGTTGAATCAGCAAAAGGCAGTTCGGAACTATACCAATGAAACCGATACCTCCAAACAAGTAGCAGAGGTATTGGAAAACAGTAGGACGATACTTTTAGATGCATTTATGCGTGTAGTCCCTTTTGGTGCCTTTCACAAAAAAGGGACAGCGCTTGAGATTATTCAAAGACAGGTCAAAAACATGACGCTTAGGCGGCGAATGCTACGCCTGGTAGCATTGGTTCCAGAGAAAAAATCTTTGCTACTCGCGCAAAGAGCATTAAATTACAGGAGAATTGATGATGTCATGGAAACCTTTGCTAAGATTAATGTGTCGCCCATCACTATCAGTAAGCGGCACAAAGTGGATTTTCTTAAAAGCTTATACTCATATTTGCTTGCGGAATAGTAAAAATACAAGTCCCCGATCCTAAATTTAGGATTGGTGACTTGTATTTTCTATTATTCAACAAAAACTTGTCGGCAGATCCATCCGCCTAGTTCCATCTAGGGCTTTCCTGCGAAATCACCCAAAGCTTTTGGGACTTCCCTATGCGGAATATCAATGCTTGTTTATCTTTTCCAATATAACCGTGGCTACTTCTTCAGGCATTTCTTTTGGTCGGGATTGATACCGTTCTGAAATTTGAAAATGTTTCCCGCCAATTCGCATTCTGCTAATTTTCTTTTTATAATCGTCATTAAAGTACGCCCAACACTTATGGATTATGGCGTACTGAGTAAGATACTTTCGCCCGTCTTTGTATGTACTTATCGAGTAGTCTACCTTCGCATAGTAGGGTTTATCATCTAGCATTTTACTGGGTTTTGGCTTTGATTGGCTTTTATAGCGACTTTTGAGCTCGTTAATATTGGATCTTTTAAATCTGTTGCAACATTCCACAATATCATAAAATGATGTTTGGTTAAATTTGGGGGATGAATGGTGCCATTCGCAAGCTGGGCAACAGTTCTTAACATACCATCTAAAAAAAAGTAATACTTTCAGTGATCCCGTGTTTAAGTATGTCCTCTTTAGTGATTCTTGAAGATGGTTTCTTTCCCACCTGATATGCCTCTACAGCATTATTGCTCATGCTTATACCGCTATATCCAGCCATTAAAACATCATTCCTTTCGGTAATTTTCTGTTTATCATTATAATAATCGGCCAAGCGTGCAAATACAAGTTGCTTTCGATATCTGCAGGTAAGGTTTGCATGTAAGCAGCGTCTTGGAAAATCCAAATAGCGTCCATTGAAATTTATATTCAATCCAGAATCGCTAAATAGCACATTTTCCATGCTTTTCCTTTTGTTAGGGTGTTTATAACACTCGTAGACTATAAGGAATGTAAATGCCTCTAGTCGTTACTTCAGTAACGACCAAGCATTTATACTTATATCCCCCAAATGGGCACAATCAAATTCTGGCTATCAAATGCCGACAACCTATCAGTTGTACAAAGTACAGCTCCTGTTCCACGCTCTAAAGTGGCTTTGTCGATCACGCCAAACACACGGGTGAATTGCTTTTGAGGCGTAGCAGTTTTCTTGATATCCATGGGGTATAGCTTGCCCCTGTCCTCCAGCACATCACCGATTGCGTTGAGCAGACATTTCTAGTGGCGTAATAGTCATTCCGTCGATGCACCCACTGTCTTACTTTTAACATTTTTTAAAACCTTCCCAATAAAATAAGTCCTCGTGCCAATCACGGCACGGGGACTGTATGGTGTCGTGCTAAAAAAATTAATATTATCTTACTAGATGACTTATCTTATTCTCTTATTCTCTTATTCTCTTATTCTCTCAATATAAATAGTATATTTCAAAATAAATTAATGATATAATTAACGAAATTATTATAAAATTTAAAAGATAAGAAGATAAGATAAGTAAAATGGAGGAGCCTTATGCCAAATTTTACTAAACTTAGGGTTGATGATTTCAAGTTTATAAGTGAAACCTTTGGGGAGTTTCTTTGGGAACTTAGGGACAATGAACGTCTGGGGGAACTAGAAAAATATATTTCAAGCAACACCGGTTTCAATTGGAATATAGAAAAAGTAAAGATACTTTTAGAACTTCTAAAACTAAGGAATCGAGATGGTTTGTACAAAATTCTTTCCTACATGGAATATGCTCATTATGGATGGCAGGAAGGTACGTACCGACTTAACAACCAATGCCTCTGTAAAAATCATCATTGCAAACGAAATTACAGGATCGACAATACAGGGGAAGCAACATCAGATGCTTTTGAGGCTATTGATTTGATTTTTTTAAATGAGAATTATGGTGGCATCACAACTTATCTTTTCGGATACTGTCTTGCTGCCTTGTTTAGTAGTAAGTTAAATGATGACCATCTTCGTATGCCATATTTCTTACAAATTGCATGTGAACGGAACTCGAATGCATACAGGTTGATACATGAAATAGTGGGTATCTGCGATGTAAATACGAACCTAATTGAGCATTGCAGCATGGATTTTGATTATGGATATTGTGACTATGATTACATAACAGTATTTCCATCACAGTCTGCAGATAAAATATTGGATACTTTGGTGTGTAACCGTGATGTCCCCGTCGTTATAGACGGCTACGAGAATGAGAAATTTTACAGCGCATTGCTTAGGGAAATTGCCAATATTCCAGGAAAGACGAGAAGCCTTGATATCAAGGACAGATTCAATGTATTGCCTATATTTATATGCCCAAGTATCTGCTCTCAGTTTAAAAATGTCTTTAGTATTGATTTAAGTGGTTTAGATGTTGACGAGGAATATTTGGAGATACTTCAAAAAAATAAGCAACGACTTGCTTCATGGGCACTTGAGCTTGTTTTAAATGCAAAAGATTATTTTTTTCAGATAAAACCAACAGCAGAACTGAAAATCCGCACAAACAAAGATAAGAGTCCTTTTTTTGATGATATTTCTCGACACATCGATCGCATACGAAAGGAACACCGGGAAAATACAGGGCTGACCCAAAACGATGTAGGAAACATTGGAATTCTTACTTATTTTTTGTCAAGATACATGGAGGTTTTTAAGAAATCCATAAAACTAAATGATAGAACAGAATTCGCATACAGAAATAATTTTGCGGCGCACAATAAAGCAAAATTAGTAAATGAAATAGTGAATTCGGTGACAGAAATACTATTTAAATTGCATAACACCTATTCACCTACATTGCCTTTAACATTGATGGTTGTCACAAACGATCCCAGTCTTGATTCTACGAAAGCAAAATGGATAAAGAAAAAGGGCGAGGAATATGCAAAAAAACTTGTCAAATATTATCAAAGCTATGGCGTTTCTTTAAGAATAATGCCAGATGTAGAATTTAAAGCTGACCGGTATGTGTTTAACATTAAATTGATGCCGGGAACAGACGGGAACTTAATTAGTCGCCATGCGGACTCGGTTAGGCGTTTATTGGATATGGCATTTTTAAAAATCGATAAAAGTCATTCTTCAATAAAAATAATTGCTTCTGAGAAAGAACTTGAGGAAAACAGTCTCCTTAAGATTTTAGAAAGTCCAAAATTCAACGAAAGCAAAATGAATCTTCCATATGCGGTAGGCTATGATATGATGGGTGAAATGGTTATTACTGATATAGCAGAGTTCCCCCATCTGTTAATTGGAGGAACAACTGGGTCGGGCAAATCCAGTGCATTACACAGTTTGTTGATGAGCATTGTTTGTAAGCAAAGTGCTAACAAGGTTAAATTATTGCTTTTAGATTTTGGCGCATCAAGATTAAAAATGTTTAAAGATACTCCGCATATGTTATGGCCAGTTATAACGGTAAGTGAAATTGAAAATGGTCGTCAATGTATAATGGCATTACGTTCTATAATGGAGGAACGTTTAGCAGAGTTGGATTCTTTTGACGAAAGGAAACGTGATAAAGTAGTTGAAAAATGGCCATCCATTATCTGCGTTATAGATGAATTTCCAACGTTTATCAGGAAATTGACGGCGGGAAAAGAGAACAAACTGTCGTATCGGTTGTTGGCAGACTTGTTAGAACGCGCCAGAAAAATAAAAATACATTTAATCTTAACAGCGCAGGATGCGAGTAAAGGCAATATAGAAATTAAAATGACAAATTTAGCTGGTATTGCGTTTAGATGTACTAACCCATTTGATTCACGGACCATAATAGATTCGCCGGAGGCTAGACATCTATCAGGCAAAGGATCTATGTATTTTAAAAGCGAGCAGCATGAAGGTCTGTTAAGATTGCAAGGTGCATTTATGCCTCCGCAAGAAATAATGGATATGCTTGATGATATGACATTTGATTACGCAGATGGAGAAATAGAATATAATGAAGTAAAATTTGAACCGATAGTGTTGCCTGGAGTAAATAAAGTCATACCTCAGGCTGAATCCTCAAATCATCAAGATACTCATGAGGAGGTATTGGCTAAACTTGTTATTTGGTTGCTTGGTCAGGATAAGATTTCGAATAATCAAATCAAGGATCATTTTGAGATGGGATATAATAAGGCCAAAGTGTTTCTAAGTGAACTTGAAGCCGCTAATCTTGTGACTAATCAAAAAAAAGGATCGAAGCTTCCAAGAACCGTTATTCCTAAAAGCATGGATGATATACCAGTCAAGGTAATGGGGCTTTTAATGGGATGTGGTTATACTGAGGATGACGTTAAAAATGCTTTGAATCAAAGATCAGGTATAGCCAATGTGCAGTCGGATACAACATATGACTAGCATATAGAAACCATGAAATGAGTATAGATCATTGTTCCAAACTTTTTTTCGTTTGTTTGGATATTAAAGTGTAGAGGTTTGCGTTTAATCGCTTCATAGATCTATTGTTTAACTTTCTATTATTAGTTACTATATATTATATTGTTAATAGTTGAATAAATTTTCCGACAGCTAATAAGCAGGTAGGCACTGAAGTGCGCTACCTTCTTGTTAGCTTTATTACTTTTCATCAAACCAGATGGGGAGTAGGGGGCTTGCTAAACAGATACTACACCTACTGTAAATCATTCCATGCTTGTATAAGAGTGATAAATCAATTAAAAATATTAATTTTTTGAAATAGCTTATTTCTCTTAATTTATGCTTTAATTGTGGGAAAATTTGCTTTATGATAAAATAAGAAAAACCACCCCATTAAAATGAGTGGTTTTAAAATGATAAATTATTTGAATTAGAAATAAAGTATAATTGGTATGGAGTCCAGTTATGCAATTAGAGGAACTTTACTGAATGATATTATACATAGCTTGAATAATATACCGTTGGACACAGGTGCTAAGTAGCAATTGAGGGAGTTGAAGGCATTATCAATTTTAATGGAAAGGAGAATTTATATGCAAGTAATTCCATTACCTGCAATTGGATCACCTCAAGATACTAGCCGTATTTTTGATGTATCAATTAATCCCTTAGTACGATTGCGTACTATAGAAGCTGGAGAATTTGAAGATGTTGTCTGTCAATGGGCTTCTGGTTATTTGGCTAATAGTGAGCATTATAAAAATGTAGTGCAAATGGGAGGATCAAAAGATTCAGGTAGAGATATTGTAGCTTATTTGGATGAAACACTGCAGACATTTGATATTTTTCAATGCAAACGCTATAAAGAGCCATTATCGCCTTCGGTGTATATGTCTGAGTTTGGAAAACTTTGTTATTATACCATGATTGGGAAGTATAATAAGCCGAGAAAATATTTTATTGTTGCTAGTAATGGTATTGGTCAGGATTTAAGAGAACTAATAGAGCATCCTGAAACGATAAATATGCAATTAATACAGACATGGGATAAGTACTGTAAGCCCAAAAAGAAAATAAGAGCTGATGGATTGCCTTTGTCGGATCAATTGAAAGAGTATGTAACTAATTTTGACTTTGGTATAGTCTCTGAAGTTTCACCACAGACTTTGTTGGAACAGTTTGCTACAACAAGATGGTATAAATATCATTTTGGCGGTGGATTACGGCAGAGACCTCGTGTGCGAAAGCCACAGGAGGAACTCGGACCTGATGAAGTAACTATGGAATATGTGTGTCAGTTGATGCAAACGTACTCCCAGCATGAAAAGAAAGAAATTAGAGATATTGAAACACTTAAAAAAGTCAAAAAGTTGCATGGGCATTTTAAACGTCAAAGAGAGAGCTTCCATAATGCACGAGCTTTGAAACGCTTTACTCGAGATGAGTTTATTAATGACGAAGTGTATGATGATCTGAAAAATCAGATTTATCATGGAGTTATTGATACTTGTGAGGCAAGGTTTCAGGAGGATTTGGATAGAGTAAATTCCACCATAGAGCGAGCACAGGCATTATCGATAAAGACATCGGAACTAGGCGATATAAATATTTTGGAGAAAAGTGGTATGTGCCATGATCTGGTAAATGATGGGGAAATGAGGTGGGTTGATAATGATCAGGAAAATACCGATATTTAACTCACCAGAAGAAGTTGGAGTAAGAATTTTATTTATTTTAGACGCTTGTCAAAAAAGAATGAGTTTTCAAAGAATAATGTACTATGATTATTTTTCTCTACATTTAAGAGATTTGGATAAAACACAAGAAAGCTTACATCCGGATAATCCTAATCACTCATCAGAAATAGCCATAAAAAGAAGTTTGATTAATAAAGGGCTAAATTTGATAATTGCCAAAGGTTTAGTTGAAGTAAGATATACAAAGACAGGAATATATTATCAAAGTAATCATTTAACACACCACTTTATATCACTTTTTGCAAATGCCTATGTTGAACAACTAAAGAGGAATATTATCATGGTCAATGAATTTTTTTTAAATCAAACGGATAAGCAGATATATAAATATGTAGACAAAAATATTGGAAAATGGGCAGGCGAATTCGAAGATAATATCTTTTCAGGGGTTGATTAAGGTGGAAAGAGTAGGATTTGAAATAAAAAAGTTGCTTTTACAAGGGGTTGGAAAAGCAGATGCTTTTTTAAATTTTGATACAGGTCTAAATGTCATTGCAGGTGCCTCAGATACTGGAAAATCTTTCGCGTATGAATGTATCAATTATGTTTTGGGAGCTTCTGATATCCCAGAGATACCTAATGAGGCAAGGGGATATGAATGGGTATTATTAGAGATTTTTGATAAATTTGCAAGACAAAGTCTAACTTTGAAGAGAAGCTTGCTGGAAAGTCAAAAGAATGATATTTGTTGCTTTTATGCTGATATAGATCATTTAGATAATGCGAGTTTCGAAATATTATCATGTGATTCGAAAGCAAAAAATAGTTTATCATCTAAATTATTATCGCTATGCAAATGCTCCTACAGAAACATACTACGGAATTCTTCGAAGGGAGAAACAGGAGTCTTTACATTTAGAAAGTTTATTTACTTAATGATGATGAATGAGACTCGAATTGTTCAAAAGAATTCGCCTATTTTTATGGGAGATACGAAACGAGATAAAAACTCGACAGCTGAAGTTGCATCTTTCTTTACTGTATTGTCTGGTCTTGATTATGAAAAATATATTAAAGAAGAAAGTATTGAGGTGAAAAAAGCACAAATTAAGGGGGCAATTGATGAGCTAATCTTAATTTTTAATGCTTTGCAAAAAGAAATTACAGAGGCAGAGAGCACACTAGATGATTATGCCCCGAGGCAGGTATCTGAGGTAATAGAAAGTATTGAGAATTCGATAAAACAGCAACGTATTGCTGTAGAAGAGTTTGAGAAAGACCGTGAAAAAAGCATAGCACAACTCGGTCTAATAATGAGAGAACGAGGTAGAATTACAGATAATCTATCAAAATTTAAACTTTTAAAGAAAAATTATCAGTCAGATATTGAACGATTAGGATTTATCGAGCAGTCACATGATTATACTGGACAACTAGCTGATGTTAAGTGTCCTATATGCCATACTGCTATGAAATCTTCTGAAGAAAAAAAGGAAATGTATTTTATTGCAATAGATAAGGAAAAAGCAAAGCTGAATGCACACTTGATTGATTTACAAGGAACTATAGACGATTTTGAAAAGGATTTACTAGAAACTGGAAAAATTATTGTAAAACAGCAGGAAAATATTAAGTCTATTGAAAGCGAATTGGAGAACCAGACAAGACAGATTTCAAAAGCGTTAGTAGAACATGAGCATTATCAAAAAATTCGAGATAAAATGATTGCTATTCAAAACAATAAAAAGAAACTATATGATACAAAGAGCCGTATTCAGGAGCTTAATGAAAGGATTGATAACACTAAGGCCACATCTAATAAAGTGGAAGTAAAAAAATTATCAGATGAACTTATGGAAGAGTTTTGCAAAATTATTCAAGGGTTACTTGAAAATTGGAATTTTATTGATATTAGTCACGAAGATACAGTTTATTTTAATAAAAAAGATAATGATGTAATTGTGAAAAGTAAAACCAAAGCCTCTTATGGTAAAGGCGCAAGAGCAATTATAAATTCTTCTTTTATAATTGCAATATTGTTATATTGTAAACAAAATAATCTTCCACATCCCGGATTTGTGGTCTTAGATTCCCCACTTACTACCTATAAAGAAAAGGATAAGCGCAATAATGAAAAAAATGAAGAAGTTAGTAAAAGTGTAAAGGATTCATTTTTTAATAATTTAGCTAAATATTCAACTGATTATCAAATTATAGTATTTGACAATGAAACACCTCCTGAAGATTTGCATGGAATTACATATCACCATTTTACGGGTAATCTGGATCTTGATCGCACAGGATTTATTCCTAATTAAACATTCTGCCCGGCTCCCTTGTAAATTGCACGACTGGTAGCTAATGATTGGTGTAATAAGGTGTTCATGTAGAAAAAATAGTCCTTCATTCTGCAGAATATAATTTGATTGTGGAATAGGGGAGTATTTATAAAATCTGCAGTTAGTAAACATTAGTAAAGAAAATAAATATTTACCTTAATAGACTTAGATGAATGTTTCAATAAAACACCGATGGATAAATTTTCTTCAATAAATATTAGGAGGAGTAATACTATGGCAAGATGTACGGCACCAGTTCATGGTCATCGCACGGCAAGTGGAAGGGCAAACTGCCCAGCATGTGGAGGTAGTAGTTATAGAAGTTACAATTCATATCCCTCATATCCTTCATATCCTTCATCATCAAACAGTTCTACCAGTAGTGGAAGTAATAGTGGTAGTGGGCAAACTAAGACGAAAGCACGGTGGTCTCCAGCTGGTTCTACTATTTTATATACTCCTGCGGAAATACGAACACTTACTCCTGTGCGTGAAAATGTTGAGAAGCGTTCAGAATTACCAGATTTACGAGATGTTTTTCTTTGTCATGCATGGGATGATCGTAAAACCGAAGCTAAAGAACTAAATGATTTACTTGAATCAAAAGGCGTAACTGTTTGGTTTAGCGAAAAGGATGTTCTTTTAGGTTCATCTTTACTTCGGGAAATTGATAAAGGGTTGGCAAAATCTCGTGTCGGTATTGTATTGGTTACGCCTTCATTCCTTAAGCGTGTTCAGGGAGAAGGAATAGCAGATAAAGAGCTTTCAGCTTTGCTAGCTCGTGATTTACTTATCCCTATTGTACATAACACGACTTTTGAGGATTTACGTGAAGTTAGTCCGTTGCTTGGCTCACGAAGTGGCTTAAATACTATTGATGACTCAATGGAAGATGTTGCGGATAAAATAGCAGAATTGGTTGCTGCGTAAACTGAGTATAAATTGTCGTTCTGAACTCGTTTGGTGTTGTTTGAATATTAAAAGGATAGAAGTTTGCCGTTAATAAGCAAATTTTTGTGTATCAGTGTTTATGGAGATTTATTTTCATGATTGAATGTATAAGTCGGAGTGGTATTCAGTTAGCCGCTCTTGCGATTTGTAGAGTTGGTAGCTATAATAAGTGTAACAAGGTCGAGGATACTATGTCGTGGGGCACTGCCAT
>DJJR01000041.1:17430-95630 GCA_002434245.1 Pelosinus fermentans | reverse complement strand
AAGTCCCTTCCGTTCAACACTGTAGGCACTTTTATTAATAGCTTAAATTTCTCTAGGAAACGTTAAACGCAGACCGCACAGAGAAAAGATAGATAGGGTTAAAAATCCCCTCAGCGTCCTCTGCGTCTCTGCGGTTAAATCGTTCTATTTGCTCTGTTTGTCATTATCAAAAAAGCCCATTAAAAAAGCATCCGATGTCTTTTCTGACACTCCTGTGATTTATTTCATGGCCGTTGCGAACAGAGTGAAGCAATCTCTTACAAAGAAATCCCACCAAAATTGATGGGATTTCTTTGTCTCTAGGCAACCTTCTTCTGGAATTTTTTAATACTTATGGTTAATGTAATGATGATAAAAATGACCAGGGCTGCGATCTGGGGCCATAGCACGCTTAGACCTACGCCCTTTAGAATAATGCCTCGTAAAATTTGAAGATAAAACGTAAGTGGCAGTAAGTTGCCAAGTAGGTTAAAAACCATGGGCATTGCTTCTCTGGGAAACATAAATCCTGATAATAAAACACTCGGCAAAAATACAAAGAAGGATAACTGCATTGCTTGCATTTGATTTTTGGTCACTGTAGAAATCAACAATCCTAAAGCAAGAGAAGCAAGAATAAATAGAGCTGTAAGGGCATATAACAAAGCCAGACTGCCACGTATCGGCAGGTCGAATATGAGAACACCTGCCAATAAAGCTACTGTTACTTGTACATAACCTACAAGGCTGTAGGGTATGATTTTCCCCAGCATCAACTCCCAATTTTTCATAGGTGTCACAATCAACTGCTCCAATGTTCCCCGCTCTCGCTCCCGCACGATTGCCATGGAGGTAATCATAACCATCGTCATGGTCAGCATCACTCCCATAATCCCTGGCACCATGTAAAAGGCTGAGATAAAATCCGGATTATACCATGGACGTATGCGAATATCATAGGGTTTTTCTGCAGGATGCCCTGAATAACCCCGTATCTGCTGCAAGAGAATATCCTGGGATTTTAACTGGCCAATTAACTGAGCAGCGCTAATTGCCGAAGATGCTGCCATGGAATCGGTAGCATCTACAATAACCTGTACCGCAGCTTGCCGGCCATGCTTTAGATTTTCCGAAAAATCCGGCGGTATGACAATGCCGACTTTCGTCTTTCCTGCATCTACAGCAGAATTTACTTCTTGATAACTGCTCGCCAAATATTTAATATCAAAATATCCGCTGGCTTCTAATGAACTTAATAGATCACGACTATCTTGCTGCAAGGATTGATCAAAAACAATCGTAGGTAAATGCTTCACATCGGTATTAATTGCAAAACCAAATAACACGAGTTGTATCACTGGCAGACCGAGCATCATGATTAAGGTAAGACGATCACGGCGCATTTGTAAAAATTCCTTAATCAACAAGGCTTTCAGACGTCTCATTGTATCACTCCTTTCGATGAGATTTCACAAGATAAACGAACACATCTTCCAAGGCCGGAGTTATCTTTTCATAATGAAAGTCTGTAATGTGCGCTAACTTCTCAGTCTCCATCAAAAGATGCAAACCAGTACCTGAACAATAGATATCAAGATAAGGAAGTGTACTTCCTTCAAGAGTTTCTAACAATCCCATAGGATCATCTGTAGGAATTCTAATCAGCGTGCCGGGAATGGTCTGTTTTAAATAAGCCGGCGAACTGCTGGCTATCAGGTTACCTTCGAAAATAAAGCCAATTTCATCACAATGTTCTGCCTCATCCATAAAGTGCGTGGTCACCATCACCGTAGTACCTTGTAAGGCTAGATCATAGATAATATCCCAGAACATACGACGGGATTTTGGGTCCACACCACCAGTGGGTTCATCCAAAAACAAAATAGCAGGCTTATGAAGAATAGAACAGCCTAATGCCAGACGCTGCTTCCATCCACCTGAAAGGTTGGCGACTAATTCATCTTGACGATCCTTCAAGCCAGCCAAATTGAGCATTTCTTCAATTCTTACTTTCCCCAGGCTGCCGGATAAACTGTACATTCCCCCATAGAATTGTAGATTCTCTATTACCGTTAAATCATCATATAAGCTAAATTTTTGAGACATATAACCAATCTTTTGTTTAATCATCTCACTATCTTTGGCGATATCAAAGCCTAATACGCTGCCCCTGCCGGAAGTCGGCTCTAATAAACCACATAACATACGAATTGTGGTAGACTTACCTGATCCATTGGGCCCCAGAAAACCATAAATGGAGCCTGCTTTAATTTTAAGAGTCACATCATTTACAGCAGTAAAGCCGCCAAATTTACGGGTAAGATTCATAAGCTCCACAGCATACATTTAAAACACCTCACTTGCTAATGCAACAAAGACATCTTCTAAGGTAGGAGGAATCTCTTTAAGAGCTTCAATCATCAATCCCGCAGCTTCTAATATGAGCTTTACTTCTTCCAAAGCTGCACCATCTTTTACAATCACATGGTACTTGTCACCAAATTTATTGCACTCCATTACGGAAGGAATTGCTAAATATCTCTTAATATTCAGTCCCTTAGCACTTAATTCCAATACCCGGTAGGGATAGTTTTGACGTAAACTTTGGGGTGAATTGCAGTCAGCCATTTTTCCATTGTGCATAAAAGCCACACGACTGCAAAGCTCTGCTTCATCCATATACGGTGTAGATACGATGATAGTCGTACCTTCTTTATTAAGGCGATACAACATCTGCCAAAACTCTCGACGGGAAACAGGATCAACGCCAGTAGTGGGCTCATCAAGCAAGAAAATTTTAGGGCGATGCATAAGTCCTGCCGCCAAGGCAAGTTTTTGCTTCATTCCTCCTGACAGATGATCTGCTAATCGTTCTTTAAACGGCAGTAGTTTGGTAAAATCAAGGATCTGATTGGCACGTTCTTCAATTTCCTCTTTACCCTGGCCATATAAGGAACCAAGTAAAAAAATATTTTCCTGAACCGTCAATTCACCATATAAACTAAATTTTTGCGGAACATAACCTAAATATTGTTTTATGGTCTCTGGATTCGTAGCCCCCAGTACTCTCATCTCTCCCGCAGTTGGTGAAAGAATACCTGCAATCATACGGATCAAAGTCGTTTTTCCCGCACCATCCGGTCCCACTAAACCAAAAATTTCGCCCTCGCTAATTTCTAAGGAAACATCATTTACCCCCAATACCCTGTCATAGCTTTTACTTACGTGTTCAAGCTTAATCATTGGATTACCACATCTGCAGGCATACCAGGCTTTAAAATTCCCTCTGCATTATCAATTTTTACTTTTACATAAAACACCAAATTTGCTCTTTCCTGTTGAGTTACACTTTGTCTGGGGGTAAATTCCGCATTCTGGCTGATTTCTTTAATAGTACCGGCAAATACTCGGTCGGGATACGCATCAATCTTAACATCAACGGACTGACCAAGCCGAATAAGCCCCAACTGTTCCGAAGAAATATAGATTTTAACCCAGCAATCATTCAAATCACCAATGGTGGCAATTGCCGACCCTGGACTGACATATTCACCATTTTGATAATTTTTGGTTAACACTACACCTGTAAGAGGGCTGACAACATCCAGGTCTTTTAACGTTGCTTTCGTAACAGCGATGATTGCCTGATACCGCTCGGTTTCCATCCTCTGGGCTTCAATCAAATCCGGACGATTCCCTTCCAGCAATAAACGTTGCTGGGCCTGGGCGGAAAGCAATGAATTATAAGCTACATCAAAACTAGACTGGATAGCCTCAATCTGCTGGGCAGCAATTGCCCCTGTATTATAAAGAGTACGGTAACGTTCCAAATCACCTTGTGCTTTCTGATAAAGTGATGTGGCTGCCGCTAAATTGGCATTAGCTTGTTCTATTTCCTCCTTTCTAGGTCCCTTTATCAGATCCGTTAATTGGGCTTTTGCCTTTGCCAATGCTGCCTGATCTGCTACGAGCTGGGCTTCCAGCTCCGGTTTATGAATATAAGCAATCATTTGCCCCCCCTCTGCCCTATCACCGACTTGAATGATAAGCTGTGACAAGTAACCATTCGTCTTAGGCACAACATCTGCAAGAGTCACTTCAATAGTACCAGTCGCCGTAATGCCTTTTTCCTTTTTGAGAAACAGCTTATAACCGGTCCCTGCTGCCAATAGAAAGAAAAACAGCAAGATAGCAATGACTTTTTTATTCATGGTCTTTCCTCCTTAAAATGCCATTTAAAAACGTATCGAGAGCCTGGACAGTATATTCTTCTCCTGTTTTTTCGGATGAAGAGGTAAATCCCTGAAAAATAGGCTTGGCAATAAAGAAAAAATTCATAATCCCTGCCAGGGATACCGTTGCAAAATCATGATCTAAATCTGCTTTGAATTCACCTTTGGCAACGCCTTCCTCAAAAGTAGTATGAAGAAAACCGAAGATACATGAAATATATTTTTTGACTACAGCCTCACAGCAAGGAGTCGGATTCATAAGCTCACTCAAAATAAAACGAGTTAAATAAGGACGTTGGTCATGTATAGCCGAAATATTGTTTGCATACGTGATAATCGCCTCTGTGGGAGATGAAGGAGGGCTTTCTTCAAGTCTTTTTAACATCTGAGCAATTAAGATAAACTGCTCTTCTAATACCTCTTGGTACAGTCCCTCCTTACCTCCGAAATAATAAGAAATAAGGGCACTATTGACATTGGCAGTGCGCGCTAACTCACGTATTGATACAGCATTGAACCCCTTTTGAGCAAAAAGCAGCGTAGCTGTTTCAATTAACTTAACCTGAGCATCTTTTTTCATATCATTCTCCTTCGAGATTTTTAATTAATCGATTGATTAAAAAATATCATACCTGCCATATGCTGTCAATCTTTTTTTAATAGTCTACTCTTTGCCTTTACCAGCATAAATATCTTTTGTATCGTAACGCTGTAAATACTACATTTTCTAGTATGTCGTCATTATCAAAAAACCTCGGATGTCTTTTCTGACACTCCTGTGATTTATTTCATGCCCGTTGCGAGCATAACGAAGCAATCTCCTGCTTGTTAAGAGATTGCTTCGCTCTGCTTCTACCTATTGTCTCCCGTATTTATCACTAAAACGAATGCTGTCATCCTCTCCTAAATAACTGCCATTTTGCACTTCAATGAGCTGGAGGGGTAATTTCCCCGGGTTTTCAAGACGATGTATGGTATTTTGAGGCACAAAGGCACTCTCATTTTCATGCAATAGCTGTTCATTCTCGCCTATGGTCACTTTGGCTGTACCACTGATTACAATCCAATGCTCACTGCGGTGATAATGCATCTGCAAGCTAAGCATTTCTCCTGGGTTGACAACAATTTTTTTCATTTTATAACCTAAACCAACCCCCAGCACGGTGCAATATCCCCAGGGATAATATAATGTCCTAGGCTCATCTGCCTCGATTCGGCCTCGCTCTTTCAGCTGGGTTACTAACTCTTTCACTTTTTGAGACTCACCTTTTTTGGCTACGACGATAACATCATCTGTTTTTACAACCAGAATATCTTCAAGGCCAATGCCGCCAATAAGCCGGCTATGTGCCAATATCAGTGTATTGGTGCATTCAATGGGAATACAGTCTCCCTGCAAAGCATTAGCGTCCCGGTCTTTGGGCAACACATCATAGATCGCATCCCATGATCCAATGTCATTCCATACTGCTGTAATTGGCAGCATGACTAGTTCTTCGGATTTTTCAGCTATGGCATAATCAAGAGATATGGATGGAATTTCAGCAAAGTTGTCTCGCATTTGTTCCCACCCCGCCTCAGCCAGTGCATATATCTCCAGTTGATATTGTTTTAATTCACTCATAAAGCATTCAATCGTAAAGGCAAACATTCCCGAATTCCAATAATAATTTCCAGCGGCAAGATAGGACTCGGCTGTTTCTTGATCGGGTTTTTCTCTAAAAGACTGAACATAAAAGCCGTTGTTAAATGCTTCGCCTGCCTGGATATATCCATACCCTGTTTCTGGATGGTCTGGCCGTACACCTAAAGTTACAATCTTCCCCATCTTTGCCAGCCCTATAGCTTGGAGAAGGTTCTCATTAAAGATCTTTAGCGGACGAATAATATGGTCAGAAGGCGTTACATACAGAATCTCATTTGCATCGCACCCCAGTATATCGAGGCAATATCTTGCCGCAAAAGCCACTGCCGGTGCCGTGTTACGTGCCGCTGGCTCTAAAAGAATATGTGCTTCATTAGCTTTTGCAGCAATTAGCTCCGTTCTAACATGATGAATGTATTCTTGATTGGTTACGATGACCATATCACAAGGTCTAACCAGGGGTAAAAATCGCAGGATCGTTTGAGCAAGCAATGAGTGCTCCCCGTTTAGTTTTAAGAATTGCTTTGGAAACCTCGTGCGAGACAGCGGAAATAATCGACTGCCTCCACCACCAGCAAGAATGATGACTTTCATAGAATCATCCCATTCCTTCCATCACCTATAATAAACAAATCGGCATAGTAATTACTATGCCGATTCTTCACAATACATGATACAATATGCTGTTTCCTAATAGAATTACGCAATGACTAGACGATAAGCAAAGTCTCGATTACAAGTGCTTTGCAATTTTTTCTCAAAGGCTAATCTCTTTAAAATATCAACGATGTTGGGATCAAACTGACTCCCCCTACATCGCTCCATTTCCTCAATTGCTTCACAAACACCGAAAGCTGACCGATACGTCCTCATGGTTGTCATTGCATCAAAAGAGTCGGCAACAGCTACAATTCTAGCTCCTAAAGAAATTTCTTCTCCACATAAACCATCCGGATAGCCGTTACCATCAAAACGCTCATGATGATGACGAACAATATCAGAAACAGAACGAAATACTTTAATTTTACCTACAATAGTACCACCAATTTCAGGATGCTGACGAATGGTATCAAATTCTTCTTCTGTCAGTTTTCCCGGTTTGTTCAATATGGCATCTGGAATACCAATTTTTCCAATGTCATGTAAATGGGCACCAATATGAATTCGTTCCTGCTCTGCTAATGGCAGTTCCATAGTTTGGGCCATTAGCAAGGAAAGTTCTGCCACTCGTTCCGAGTGACCGCACATATAAGAATTTTTGGCATCCAATGCAGTGGATAAGGCATCTACAATATCATGTAAATCTTCTAATGTAACTGAATCAAACACGATATACATCGCTCCTTCGTCACTACAATCAAGCAACCTTATGAATCAAATGACTATCAGGATCATAAACAGAAACACTATTTCTTCCAACTTTTTTCGAATAATAAAGTGCTTGATCTGCGTAATTATATAATTTTTCTTTATCAAAGTAGCACAAAAATTGAGAAATTGTACAAATGCCAATGGATACTGTCACCGAGATGTGCTGATTTTCATTTAATATAAAATCATGATTTGCAATATTTTTATGAATCCTGCTGGCAATGACCACAGCCTGCTGTGAATCTGTTTCCGGCAATAATAAAGCATATTCTTCTCCGCCAATGCGAGCAGCTAAATCGCCCTCGCGACTATTTTCTTGGATAATCCTTGCTAATTCCAGCAAAACAATATCACCCGTCTGGTGGCCATAATTATCATTGACCTTTTTAAAGAAGTCAACATCAAAAATTAGCAATGAAATCGGATGATAATTACATACTAACGCTTTAAAATGCCGCTCCAACGTATCAAAAAAGCATCTCCGATTTGCAATCGCAGTTAAAGGATCTGTCATTGCCATAACCTGCATACGGCTGCGAGATTCTTGCAAATCATCAACGGCCTGCCGGAGAGCCTTCTCCCTAAATTCGATCTGCCTCGCCATCCAATTCATATCTCGCATAAGGGTGATTATATTGTCCTCTTCATCTCTTGCTTCATTAGGAAGCGACAATAGTTCTTGATAATTTCCCTGCTTCACTCTGGAACATAATTGACGCATACTATTTAGGTGTTTGCCAATAAGCCAGTCCGATACTAAGTTAGGCATTACCAGAATTAGGAATAATGCACTTGCTAACGATAAAGCCTCAATTTCGTTAATATATTTATTCCCTCGTAAAGGTGAATCAAATGCCATCCAAAACATAATGCTTTGGGGGATCATTAATAGTATTAGAAAAACGAACCGAAGCTTACTTACCAAGATTTGTTCCTCCTCTTTAAGCACATATGCCTATAGCCAGGATCGATATTCGCCCTATCCTTCACCCAACTAATCTAAAATCTTTTAGAAAATCTGATATTCAAACCTATCAGATATCTCATTCTTTCACCAAATTATCTACTACATATTCATAATAATTACATTATCATTGAAAACAATTCTCATTATCTTTCCATAATAATGCAAATTCCCTTTCGGTGTCAATATCTGCAAACTGATTTTATTAAATATAGATCGTTTTATGAACAAATAGTATTATGTTTTTCTATATTGCTTTCCTTATCATACAAAAAGATCATTTACAGCCTTTCAATTTAATAGTAAAATAACAGTATTGTTAACCATATTTTTATTAATCGTTAACGTTAATTGTTATAATTTGTAAAGCGCATATATTGAGTGAAATGAGGCTGCTAGGATGCATTATCATGAAATCATTACTCTGGGAGAGTCAATATTATCAGGGCATCAAATTCAATATGAAGAAGCATTACAGCTCACTCATATAATGAATGAGGATATTCCTTTACTTTCCGCTTTTGCTAATAAGATTCGTATCCAATTTACTGGCAGAAACGTTGACATGTGCGGCATTGTAAATGCCCGCTCAGGAATGTGCTCAGAAGACTGTAAATTTTGCGCCCAATCCGTTTATCACGATACCAAGACGCCTATACATAACTTATTAAACATAGGACAAATTACTGCAGCAGCACAAAAGGCTCAGGAACAAGGGGCAAAACGGATTAGTATCGTCACCAGCGGCAAGGGTATGGACAGTGACCCTGACTTTCAAAAGATCATAGAGTCGATACAGGCAATTATGAACCATACCAGCTTAAACGTTTGTGCTAATCTTGGCACACTTAGTCTAGAGCAAGCACGCATACTGGCATCTGCAGGTGTCAAGCGTTATGCTCACAATTTAGAAACCAGTGAAAACTTCTATCCCTCAGTATGTACAACCCATTCTTATCAAGAGCGCGTTGACACCATTCAGGCGGCAAAAGCTGCTGGAATGGAGCTTTGCACCGGAGGCATTATTGGTATGGGAGAAAGCTGGCAGGATCGCATTGATTTTGCTTTTGCCTTAAAGAGTCTGGATGTTGCCTCCATTCCCATCAATATTCTCAATCCCATTAAAGGTACTGCTCTGGAAGATGTTACGCCCCCCTCTCCCCTTGATATTATTAAAACCTTTGCTATTTTTCGTTTTATTTTCCCTGACAAAATCATCCGTCCTGCTGGCGGTCGAGAAATAAACTTGCGGGATATGCAGGGGCATCTGATGTTATCTGGGGCAAATGGTCTTATTATTGGCAATTACTTAACCTTTACAGGTCGTAACACAGTGGCGGATTTTCAGATGGTACAAGACGCCGGGTTAATTCCAGCGCTAATTTAAAAACAAATACTAGGAGGAGTCAATATGGACAACTATGATTTAATTTTTTCTCTAGGGAAACAAATATTAGAAGGCAATCAGCTTACCTTTGATGAGGCCCTGTCCTTAACAACCATTGAAGAAAGTGACATTCCCATACTACTTGGCGTTGCCAATAAAATCAGGGAAAAGTTTACGGGATCCTATGTAGATACTTGCCAAATTTTGAATGCTCGTTCAGGAAACTGTACGGAAGACTGTAAATTTTGTGCCCAATCTGCTCATCATAACGTAGAAGTAGATGTATACCCACTCATGAATGAAAATGCAATTGTCCAGGCAGCCCAAAGAGCCGAGGCAGATTCTGCCTACCGCTTCTGTGTGATTACCTCTGGATGCGGCATGGAAGGCGATCGGGATTTTGAAAAAATTACGGCAGCAATTGAAAAAATCGGTCAGGAAACAGCTCTCGAGCGCTGCTGTTCCTTAGGAACCTTGCAAGAACAACATGTAGCCGCACTCAAAAAAGCCGGTATTACACGTTATCATCATAATTTAGAAACCAGCGAAAGTCATTTTAGTGAAATTTGTACCACTCATACCTATGAAGAGCGTGTAAATACAATCAAAAGAGTGAAAGCGGCTGACATTGAAGTGTGTTCCGGCGGTATCATTGGCATGGGTGAAACTTGGCGTCAGCGTATTGAACTGGCCTTTACATTAAAAGAATTGGATGTTGACTCTGTGCCCATTAATGTTTTGAATCCCATTAAAGGAACAGCACTGGAAAACCAAGAAAAACTGAACCCAATGGAAATTCTGCAGACCTTTGCTATTTTTCGAATGATTCTGCCTACAAAAATCATTCGTTATGCCGGCGGCCGCGAACATAATCTTGGAGAATTAGTTCCTCTAGGATTCTTATCCGGCGTTAATGGAATGCTCATCGGTCATTATCTGACTACACAAGGACGAGGAGCCAGCAAAGATCTCCAAACTGTAACAGCTTTAGGGCTAAAACTACTAAAAAACGCTTAACAGTGACCCATTCTCAGCATTGACGAGTAATGATTTTACTTGATATAATGGCAATGATTATAAAGATAGTATTGCTATATTAACGCGAAATTCAACAGTTTGTGGCTTTTTTGGTATTCATTTCCGAAAAAGCTCTTTTTTCTGCATTAATGGTGACAAAGACAATGGAGGTTACTATGAGTTTATTATTCGAAACATGTTCGCAAATTACCCCTTTAGATCAAAGAATCATGGAAGCGGTTCAATTACGATTAGACACATTGATTAAATCCCAAGGCAGTCTTGGCCGTCTGGAAGAGATGGTAAAGCAATACGCTGGTATTCGAAAAGAAGAACTTCCTACATTGCCTCGCACATGCATGGTTATTGCCTGCGCCGATCACGGCGTAGCTCGCAACCAAATCAGTGCCTATCCTGTGGAAACGACACTGCAAATGACTAAAAATTATGTAGGTGCCAAAGGTGCCAGCGCTAATGCTTTTGCAAACTTCAGCGGTGCTGATATGGTCGTAGTAGATGCCGGGGTTGCCGCTGACCTATCTGATACTGAAGGGCTATGGCATCGTAAAATTGCCTATGGTACAAAGGACTTCACGCAAGGTTCAGCAATGACACGGGAAGAAGCCACTCAAGCCTTGGAAATTGGAATCGAAATCGTGAATGAAAAGGTGCGTGCTGGCTACAGCTGTTTCAGTCTGGGTGAAATGGGTATCGGCAATACAACTTCCAGCGCAGCAATTGCAGCAGCCTTTACCAATATTACTCCCGAGCAAGCCACAGGACGTGGCACTGGCATTTCAGACAGCCGTCTTGTCTTTAAGATTGACATGGTACGCCAAGCACTTACTGTGAATCAGCCAAATACTAAAGATGGACTGGATGTTCTGGCAAAAATCGGAGGTTTTGAGACAGGGGTTCTAGCAGGAGTTATACTGGGTGCTGCTGCAAATCGCTGTGTGGTTGTCATTGATGGTCTTAATACAACTGCCGCTGCGTTGATTGCCAACGCTCTTCATCCCATGGTCCCCCACTATCTTATGCCTTCTCATTTATCCGGTGAACCTGCTCATCGCATTGCCCTAAAGTTTCTTGGCTTAGAAGCGTGCATTGATATGGGAATTCGGTTAGGAGAAGCAATTGGTGCGTCTATAGTAGTCGATATGCTGGGTGCTTCTATTAAAATGCTGGCTGGTATGGTTTCTTATGAAGATTCTGCTGGTAAAAAGAAAGCATAATTTGTTGATAACAGGAGGTCCCACTTATGATGCAAGATACGATTTCATTAATTAAACCACTTGATACAATCGCCATGGAAAAATGCCAAATACGCCTTGATAACTTAACCAAACCTCTGAACAGTTTATATTCATTTGAACATCTGGCACGTCAGCTGTCCGGTATTACTTACAATCCCAGACCCCGCAGCCTAAAAAAAAGTATTATCATCATGGCAGCAGACCATGGCGTAGCAGCAGAAGAACCCTGCGCTTTTTCTAAACAAGACGTAATCCTTCAAAGAATTCATAACATTTCACAAGGCGGTGCTGCAGTCAACGCTTTCGCTGACCATGTTGCTGCCGATTTACTCCTTGTAGATATGGGCATTGCTGCCAACGTACCCCCTCTTCCTTTAGTACGAAATGAAAAAATCGCCTATGGAACTAAAAATATAAATCATGGTCCTGCAATGACTCGGCAAGAAGCGATCAAGGCAATCGAGATTGGCATTAGAGTCGCTGCTGAAACGATAAAAAAAGGTTCTCATGTCCTAGGATTAGGCGAAATGGGAGTCGCCAATACGATTTCCAGTACCGCTATCACTGCCTGCTACAGCCAAAGCCCGCTGACTGAATTAGTGGGAAAGACTACAGATTCTTCCAGAGATCTTTTTGATAAAAAAATTGCACTCATCCGCCACGCCATTGCTGTTAATACTCCAAATATTCATGATCCCATTGATGTATTAAGTAAGCTGGGTGGCTTTGAGACTGCCGGACTGGTTGGGGTTATCCTAGGTGCAGCCTCAGGCGGAGCTGCCATTGTCTTAGATGGTCTTGTGACCAGTACTGCGGCCTTACTTGCGGTAAAATTAGCTCCTCAAGTAAAAGGCTACCTCATTGGTTCTCATTTCTCCCCGGAACCTGCACATAAAGCCAGCCTTGACTTAATCGGTATTCCCGCTTACCTTCATCTCAACATCTCCTCAGGCGAAGGAGTCGGTGCTGTATTAGGAATGTCCTTACTCAATGCCTCATTACATGTCTTAAATGATATGAAAACCTTTGGCGACGCAGAAGTCCCTGTCGCACATGACGGACCGGGCGCTCTTAAGCAAGATAAGAATGTAAAAGATGAATAAACCAAAAGATGGCAGCAGTTCATAAAAAACTGCTGCCATCTTTTGGTTTTAGAATACATTAGTTTAGGGGGAACGTTAACCACAGAGAACGCAGAGGACATTTTTCATTTTATTTTATCCATCTTTTTTCTCTGTGTTCTCTGCGCCTCTGCGGTTCGCCTCTCTTTTTATTTCTTTTCATTACTGGATATAGAGCATTATTTATGCAGGAACATAGTTCTGCAAATTTTCGAATGCAAGTCCATTAATCTCTGATCCAGTCAATAAATGATCCATAGCTAACATAACAATGAGACGCTCCTCCACTTTGCCAATCCCAATTATGAATTTACTTTCTGCTTCTTGAATAAAGGAGGGCGCAGCTTCGATCTCTTCGGAATTAAATACTATAATATCCGTCACTTCATCAACTAAGCATCCTACAATACGCTCATTCGTCTGAACCATAATAATCTTACTTTCATCATTTATTACTTGATTTTCTAACTTTAATTTTTTGCGTAAGTTAAAAACATATCGAACTTTCTCTCTCCAGTTTATCATACCTTCCATATTTCCCAAGGTACCCGGGACCTCCTGAATAGTAACTCGATTCGCTCTAATAATGCCATGTACTGTTGCTGCTTCTATAGCAAATTCAGTGCCATTTATTTCGAAAACAACCATTTGTATACGTGCCATAGTATCATCTCCCAGCCTAAATCAGTAACTACTTTTACATATCATTTGCTAAGGCATATAACTCTTCCGCCATGCCAGTTACTTCTTCAATGCTGGCAGTTACTTCCTCAATGGCAGCTGCCTGCTGTTCTACGGTCAAGCTGGTAGCACTGCCCATAGCAACAGTCTTATCTACGGATTGCTGAATGATAGTAGTAAATTCTTTTATTCTACCCACTGTCTGTTTCGAATCCCCTGATAGCTTTCTGATTTCTTGTGCGACCACACCAAAACCAAGACCTGCTTCTCCTGCTCTTGCTGCCTCAATTGCTGCATTTAACCCTAACAAGCGAGTTTCATCGGCAATTTCTTTGATAAAATCCATCACTTCATTAATTTTCCCTGACACTACATTTACGTTATTTATCTCTGTATTCAAGGAACTTTGATTCGCGCTGACATCACTTGCAGAAGCTGCCAGCTCTTCCATTGTAGCTGATATCTGAATCACACTATCATTAATACTACCAGCCATATTCCTTAATTTACTTTGCTGATACCACATTTTCGATAGGGTATTGGCAACTAAATATAAGACATGAGCAGCAGCCTCTACGCTTTTTCTAGGCACTTGCTTGATTTCACGCAAGGATTTCATATATTCATCAGGTCCTACGCCAATTTCTTGGGCGATTTGACGAAATTTACCTTCATCCGGAGCAGAAGTCAAAACCTGCCCGCCTAATATCGTTCCGATCTGTTTTCCCTCCAGCATAATAGGTGCCGCAAAATCGACCAAACCAGCATGGCAATCATAAATCGCCGGCTTGCCCGTTCTGGCAGACTCTTCACCGCCTTTACTGTCACATTCCATACAGCGTTTGTTCCCAACATTCGATTCCCGCGTATGTATCATACAAAATGTTGTAAAATTGCTGGGAGTAGTAACGGGCTTCCCCTCAATATCAACTGCAATACTGGCTACCCCTACAGCTTCGGCAAAGTTATCCTGAAAGGTCTGCAAAAAGTTTACATCAATAATATCTACTAACTTGACTTTACTAAAATCTTCTAAAGGCTGTTTTACTGCTGTCACCTTTGTCATGGATCCTGCCCCCATTTTTTAATTTTTCAGACTTCTATTAAATGATAATCTTCGACAAAGATAACAGAGGCTCCTTGGGAATATTTCAGCTTCATCATTGCATATTTTTGCCATTTTTTATTTTTTTTGTAATATTATGTCGTTTTATCCAAACATGGCAATTCCTAATGGCGTAACTAACAAAGGATGAGGGGGAACGTGTACTTTTCGTCCGAAAGCTTTGCTGAATTCTTCACCAAAGCCAGTCAGATAAGCGGTGCCGCCCACCACATATACGGGGTAATCCTGATATTCATCATATTCTGCCAGCATGTTCTTTACAATCGTTGCCATCTTTTCAATAACAGGCAGAACAACTGGCATGATCCGCCGATGCTGAGATACGTCTTTTTTAAGAACTTCCGCTTCCTCATAGGTAATTTTGTATGCTCCAGACAACACCAGAGATATGTGAGTGCCTCCTGTTGCCTCATCCGCGGTGAAAACTAAATCTCCGTTCTTTAATACAGCAATCCCGGTAGTTCCTCCACCAATATCCACTACAATACCATGACCAATATTTAGCGCTTTAGCGGCTGCCACTGGTTCATCCACCTGGCAGATGGGTTCAATCCCCGCCCCTGCAATCACATGTCCGCAAGCCTGGGCATTTCGCCCTACTGTACCTGGCGGAATGGCTGTTGCACCTTTATCTAGCGTAATACCCATAATTTTTTCTACCTCAGCCTTTAGTTCTTCAACAATCGTCGTCGCTCCCCTAAAATCAACAACTAAACCATCTTTCACCACCGATGCCCAGCGCAGGCTTCCAGCTACAGGATTTCCTTGGCTGTCAGTCACAACCAGTACCACGTCAGCCGTTCCCAAATCGACTCCCACTTTATAGGGTCCTGGCAAATTGGCTGCCGTTCCCGTTTCGATCAAGTGATGCAATTGATGAATTTTTTCATATGCTTCCATACTTGTCCTCCCTATCTCTATTGCCAAAGGCAATTGTATGCTAAATAATACTCTCCTTAACTTAACTCCCTGACCAAGCCTCTCTTTATGATTATCCAAATCCTAATTTATATCCTGCTCCAAAAAGCCTAATAGAATGCCCACTTCTTTTACTATCTTGCGCAAATTAGTCAAAATAAGAAAAATGTTAATGCGTCCTTTTAAAAAAATTTGAAACACGAAGATGCGAAGAGTAGGAAGAAAATAAAGGCCAGTCATACGATTCTTATTCTGACCTGTCCCTTTACATTCTTCGCTTCTTCGTGTTTCAGTTGTTTTTTGCTCTGCATTCTCTGGGGGATCTCTGTGCCCTCTGTGGTTAACGTTCCCTTAAAACTTATAATTTCTGTTATTATTAAGAAAGAACCAAAATCTCACAAAGAAATTTTGGTTCTCTACATCGTATATTATTGGAATTTTATATTCTTATCAATGGACCAAGCATCAATCAACACACCACTTTGCTTATATGCTTTTACATGCAGGATCTGATTTTTCATCTCCACTACAAGATAATTGGGTTCATCCAATGGATTATAAAAAAATGCATTCCATTCACTTGCTGCCGTATCATTGTAGGTTTTTGTACCGCTTCGCCCAGTGGTTACATAGATCGTCCCCTTGTCCGGGCTGTCTGTCACTTGATCATTATAGATAGGATAGGTACGGGCATAATCATGTTCGTGACCGGAAAAGACCACATCCACATGATATTTATCTAAAATAGGTACAAAAGCTCTTTTAATTCTGGAGTTAGCTCCTCCTGCCTTGTTATGATATGGCGGTCTATGTAAAAAAACGATTTTCCACTTTTTATCCGTTTCAGCCAGATCCTGCTCTAACCAAGTTTTCTGTATTTCTAGTATTTCGGGAACAAGCTGAACTTGTTCGCCAATTTGACTGTCTAACATAACGAAATGTACATCCCCATAATCGAAAGAATAAACTTGCCTTCTAAGACTTTCAGGGCCATTAACAGGGACTTTGAGTTGAGCCGTAAATAATACCGGCAGTGAAAAGTGCCTTTCTGGTGTATAGTTCTCATGATTCCCCGTTAAAGGCATTGCAGGAATCCGATCAATGACCCCTTGACTCGCATTAAACCATGCATCCCACTGCACATAATCCTGCCCTACATCGACTAAATCCCCCACATTAATAAAAAATTTCGCATCCTGGTTAGTCTGATATGCCTGCTGCAGGGTCCTACGCCAAACCTCATAGTTAATACTCTGGGAATCACCAAATACCAAAAATTTGAAACCCTCATTCTTTGCTGGTGGTGTAGAAAAAGCACGAATTTCTCCCCACCCACTGCCTCCATTGATTTGATATACATAATCTGTACCAGGCTTCAACCCCATTAATGTAACCGAATGGATATTCATATTTCCCCGATTCGTGATTAATGACTCCACCTTGGCATCTATGGTTTGGGCATTATGAGGAAAAGACTTGATAAATTCTCTCTGAGCATAACGTACCTGACCCGCAAGTTCCGTCTCCTCTGTTCTCCAGGTAATCGTCTGAGTTGTTTTGGGATCGGACTCCCAGGTAAGGGTAACATGATCTACCCCAGCAGCTGCTGCAAAAGTCTGCCCTAAAAACGGCATCATAGAAGAAGCTATGAGAAGAACAATTGCTATAAAAGAGATACCAATGCTTTGAAACAACTTCCTTTTGTGCAACATGCTGTCTCTCCCTTGTCCGAATATATGATAAATTTCATTCATTAGTTAAATATAATTTAAAAATAAAACCGTTTGAACCGCGAAGACGCGAAGAGTACAAGATATGTATTCAAACGCCATTTGTCCTGAAAGCTTCATTCACGATTTCTTTTGCTTCTTCTTGAATCTGCTTGAGATGGTCTACCCCTTTAAAGCTTTCCGCATATATTTTGTACACCTCTTCTGTTCCGGATGGTCTTGCAGCAAACCAGCCATTCTCGGTGCAAACCTTTAATCCCCCAATATCGGCTTGATTACTAGGTGCCTTAGTCAACTTTGCCGTAATGGTTTCTCCGGCTAATGTCTGCGCTTTGACCTGCTCTGGTGAGAGCTTCGACAATATAGCCTTCTGCTGCGTATTCGCAGGGGCATCGATGCGTGCATATACAGGCGCTCCAAACTTCTCGCTTAAACCCTGATAATGCAGCCCTGGATCCCGGCCAGTTTTCGCAGTAATTTCTGCAGCTAAGAGGCACAGAATAATTCCATCCTTATCAGTTGTCCAGACAGTACCGTCCTTTCTGAGAAAAGATGCTCCAGCGCTTTCTTCACCGCCAAAACCAAAGGAACCATCAACGAGACCGTCAACAAACCACTTGAAACCCACAGGGACTTCGGCAAGTCTTTTACCTAGGCTGACAGCAATGCGGTCAATCATCGAAGAACTAACCAGCGTCTTACCAATAGCAGCATCTTCACGCCATCCCTTACGGTTTTGAAACAAATAGGAAATGGCTACGGAAAGATAGTGGTTGGGATTCATTAAACCAACACTGGGAGCAACAATACCGTGACGATCAAAATCAGGGTCATTGCCGAAAGCAAGATCATATTTTTCTTTTAATTCGATAAGCCCAGCCATGGCATAAGGAGATGAGCAATCCATGCGAATTTTCCCGTCTGCATCTACATTCATAAAGCCAAAAGTAGGATCAGGATACCCATTGATTACATCAATGTCAAGACCATAGGTTTCTGCGATGGGTGCCCAATAACCAAGACCCGCACCACCTAGAGCGTCAGCCCCCAACTTCAGGCCGGAAGCCTTTATCACTTCCATATCAATTACCTGTTCTAAATCATTCACATACGGCGTAATAAAATCATATTCATGTACATACGTTGTTTTTAACGCTTTTTCATAAGGTAAGCGTTTAATCTTTTGACTGCTCTCTAGTAGCAATTGATTGGCCTTATCAGCAATCCATTTGGTAATATGAGTATCCGCCGGTCCACCATTAGGAGGATTGTATTTAATGCCGCCATTATCCGGCGGGTTATGAGAAGGCGTAATGACAATACCATCGGCCAGCCCTTCTTTTCTGCCTTTGTTATATTTGAGAATTGCATGAGAAATGCCTGGTGTCGGGGTATAATTCATATCCTTAGCAATGAAGGTTTCTACGTTATTAGCCGCTAAAACTTCTACCGCCGAAATAAAGGCAGGTTCAGACAAGGCATGAGTATCAAATCCAATAAACAGCGGACCCGTAATATTTTGGGCTCTGCGATAGCAGCAGATCGCCTGGGTGATCCCATGAATATGCTGTTCATTAAAACTGGACTGCAGTGAATTTCCTCGATGCCCGGAAGTTCCAAAAACAACTCGCTGCCCTGGAATATTGACATCCGGAGTATTAATATAGTAGGCACTAACTAAACGCGGGATATTGACTAACATGCTTTTAGAAGCTTTTTCCCCTGCCATGGAATGAATCGCCATAAATAGATGCACCTCACAATTCATTTTATATTGTTTCTACATCCTAAGTGACTGCTTATTTATTATTACATTCCCCAGCCACTGTAAAATACCCTGCCAAAGTCCTTACCAGTTAGGGCTTTTTTTACATCCTTTATTCCTCAATTCCTTCTTTATGCATTTTCAAGACATTAAGCAGTTATGTTTCTCCTGAAAAAACATTTTCTGCATTTAGGTGATGACAACGTCTATTTTTAATGTTATACTGTAACTATAAATTTCATAAACATAATGGCAATGACGCCGTGCACTTATAGGGATACCTATGAGGGCACGGCTTTGCTTTGTTTCAGGAAAGGGGGTATTTGATGATTAAAGTACAAGGAGTCAATAAATTTTTCGGTCCACTACATGTTTTAAAGGAGATTAATCTCAATGTAGACAGCGGTGAAAAAGTCGTTGTCATCGGACCAAGCGGTTCTGGAAAGAGTACCTTAATCCGCTGCATGAACTTACTAGAAACGCCAAGCACGGGTCAGATCGTGGTTGACGGTGTCGACATCACGGCCCCTAAAGCACCTATTACCAAAGTTAGAGAGTCTGTAGCAATGGTTTTTCAACAGTTCAATCTATATCCTCACAAGACAGTGCTGGAAAACTTGACATTAGCACCAACGCTCATAAAAAAAATCTCCCGTGACGAAGCAAGTGAATCAGGTCTTGCTTTTTTGGAACGAGTTGGCTTACGAGAAAAAGCAGATGCCTATCCGGCTCAGCTCTCTGGAGGACAGCAGCAACGGGTTGCCATTGCTCGTGCCCTTAACATGCGTCCTACAGTTATGCTCTTTGATGAACCAACTTCTGCTCTTGATCCTGAAATGATACAAGAAGTATTGGATGTAATGGTTGATCTGGCAAAAGAAGGGATCACCATGGTTGTTGTTACTCATGAAATGGGTTTTGCCAAACAAGTAGCCGATCAGGTTATTTTTATGGATGGAGGCACAATACTTGAAAAGGGTTCTCCAGAGCATTTCTTTACAAACCCAGAACATGATCGTACGAAATTATTTTTAAGCCGCATTCTTCGCTAAACGGTAATGAATTGATAAAAAATATACGGAGGTTATTAAAAATGAAAAAAGTATATGTACTTATCCTTAGTGTAATAATGTTGATCGCCCTAGCAGTTTCTGGTTGTGGCAGCACAACAGATTCAAAGCCTGCAGCAGGCGGAACGGGTACAGCTCCTGAAATCAAAGCGATACAAGACCGCGGTACCTTAAAAGTTGGCGTTAAGGTTGATGTACCTAAATTTGGTTTTAAAGATCCTAAAACGGGTCAAATTGACGGTTTTGAAATCGACCTAACAAGAGCACTGGCTAAAAAAATTCTCGGTGATGAGAAAAAATTTGAAGCACAAGGCGTTACTGCCAAAACCCGCGGTCCTTTGCTCGATAATGGTGAAGTAGACTTAGTCATTGCGACTTTTACCATTACAGAAGAACGTAAACAAAGTTACAATTTTTCCGATCCTTATTTCACAGATGGTGTTGCTTTAATGGTCAAGAAAGATTCCGGTATTACCGATCTTAAAGGCTTAGCAGATAAAACAATTGGGGTTGCGCAAAGTGCTACCAGTAAAAAAGCCATTCAAGAGGCAGCCGACAAACAAGGTATTAAGGTTAAGTTCTTAGAATTTGGTACGTATCCAGAAATAAAAACCGCTCTAGACTCTGGTCGTATTAATTGTTTTAGCGTAGATGGCGCTATTTTATATGGTTACTTAGATGATACCACTGTAATTCTAAATGATCGCTTCACACCACAAGAGTATGGAGTAGCAAGCAAGAAAGCCAACGCAGGATTAGCTAAAGTAGTAAATGATACTATAAACGATATGAAAAAATCAGGTGAACTAGATAAGCTGATGCAAAAATGGGGACTTAAATAGTGCCAGGACCTTTTGCAGGGTTCAAGTGGTTAGCGCTGGTCAATGATTGGTCTGTCTTTGCCGAAGGTTTTATTCAGACCATTCTTTTATCAGCCCTGGGACTAACGTTGGCTTTAGGCCTAGGAATCTTCTTTGGACTTTTGGGTACATCACATGTAAAACTATTTAAACTACTCAATCGCGTGTATGTAGAATTTATTCAAAATACACCTTTAGTTATTCAAATTTTCTTCTTATACCATGGCTTACCGCATCTAGGGATTATGCTGCCCGTCTTTGTTGTGGGAGTACTGGGCGTAGGTGTTTACCATGGTGCCTATATTGCAGAAGTCATTCGGGCAGGTGTGGAATCTGTACCAAAAGGACAATTGGAAGCCGCCTATTCCCAAGGATTCTCCTATTGGGGAGCCATGATTCATATCGTATTGCCCCAAGCCAAACGAATTTCTTATCCTCCATTGACCAACCAAGCTGTGAACTTAATCAAAAACACTTCTGTATTAGCTATGGTTGCAGGTGGTGAACTTATGTACCACGCGGATTCGTGGTCAAGTACTAATCTTTACTATGGTCCTTCTTATGTGGTAACCGGTTTACTGTATCTCTCATTATGTTTTCCATTGGCTACTTTTGCCAAACGCATGGAACGCAAATTGGAGGTATCATCATGATTGAAGAACTATTCCAATGGGAACTGCTTAGTTTTCTCGGAGCTGGTCTCTTAACGACATTGCAAATTGCAATCAGTTCCATTGTTTTGAGCATGATTTTAGGAACCATCTTAGGCATAGCCCGGCATTCCAATCATACTCCCATTAGTCAGGCAGCTTCCTTTTATGTAGAAGTCGTACGAAATACCCCTTTATTATTATTTATTTTGGCAGTTCGCTTCATGACAAAGCTTCCTCCTATTTATGCCGGTATTGCTGCCATGACGATCTTTACAACAGCCATGATTGCTGAAATTGTCCGTGGCGGCTTGAATTCTGTAGGTAAAGGACAATGGGAAGCAGCCAAATCCCAAGGATTTACCTACACACAAACACTGATTTATATTGTGCTGCCTCAGGCACTGCGCAATACGATACCTCCTTTGGTATCCCAATTTACAACAGTCATTAAGGATACCTCCCTTGTCTGGGCAGTGGGCATTGAGGACCTAACAGGAAAAGGTATGATCATCATGGGACAATATGGTACTACTGCTCAAGTCTTTACCATCTTCGCTACCATAGCGGTAACCTACTTTGTCTTCAATTATGCTCTTTCCATTCTGGCCCGTTATCAACAGCGGCGCTTATCACTAAGAAGCTATTAATTGAAATCAAAACAGAATAATAAGAAAAACGGCTCCGCGTCCTTTAAAACATAGAAAGTACACCGAACCGCAGAGGCGCAGAGAACACTGAGAAAAATGGATACGATTAAAAACCTCTGTGCCCTCTGTGATCAACGTTCCCTTAAACATAAAAATTCTACCTCCCAAAATAGCATTTGGGAGGTAGAATTTTTATTATTTTTCTTTCATTATATCACCGATTTGAATGCATAGAACCGTCACATCATCCCAGCGAACACCCTTTTTGCCTATCTGCTTAATCGCTGCAACCAGCTGGTTATAATCAGCATCCAGTGAAATAGCAGCTCCCGCCATCAGACGATCCGCTATACCGTCACTATAAAAACAGAAGAGATCCCCCTTCTCAATGGACAGATAACAAATCTCATATTCGGGTGAGGCGCTTACACCTAAAAACAGACCCGGTGTTTTAATTCGTCCCTGTGCCCCAGCAGAGTCAGCAATAAATTCGGTAATACCTGCTGCAACATAACGCAGCTCGTGTTTTTTTAAATCCAATTCAAAGAAAAATGCTGCAACCATCACATCATTGCCAAAATAATTATTTACCCGCCGATTCAGTTCTAACATCCGCCCGGAAAGAGAAAGGGGCAGATGCATAATTTCCTGCAGCATCAGATTCAACGCCGCTGCTTGAAGGGCACTTGCCACTCCATGTCCCGTAACATCAATGATGTAGCCAAATAAAGAATCCTCATTCAGCCAGCGATAACCACATGAATCCCCGCTGACTAACATATACGGTTCATATATAATTTCCAAACTCAAACGTGATTCCTTAAAATTCTCCGGCAGCATGGCCCGCTGCTGATGACCAGCCTTAGTTAGCTCCTTATAAAACTTTTCACGCATATGTTGTTCTTCTTGCGTCTTTTCTGCTAAATTCTGCGTTCTCTCAGTCACTCGGGCTTCTAAATTGCCAACTAAATCGAGAAGGTCTTTAGCCATCCTGTTAAAGGACCGGCTAAGCTGCCCCAGCTCATCCTGCCGTTCCGTATCAGGCACCGGATATAAACGTCCCTGAGCCAGTTCCTGGGCCGATTGATTCAGTCTTAGAATCGGACGTGTCACCCACCCTGCAGTCCAAACCGCTAATCCAAAAACAGCAATCATAATAAAAAAAACGACAACTGCTGTTTGATGCAGATTCTTCCAAATGCTCCCCATAAAATCTGCATCCGCTAATACCACATATATTTTCCATGAAAGTCCATTTTCTTCGTAAGCATCTACACTTACAGAATAAAAGTGATCATCCAAGCTGATACGAAAGGATGAATTCTGATGATTCAAAAATGATTTTACAGCTGCCCTTAACACTGGATCGTTACAATCATCAGCCTTAATTCTCTCACTTTTCCCATTTACTATTTCAAATGGTTCTGCAAGTATTGAAGCAGCAACGATCATGCCATCTCTATCCACAACAAATACTTGTCCCGACGTCCCTAAGGATAAGCCCCGGAGCATATTCCCCAACCAGGATAAAAGATAATCAACGCCAAAGACACCTATTAGCTGACCATCTTCATTAAATATAGGATATGTAGCCGTTATTGTGGGTTCATGGAATACAAAATGACGGTACACCCCGCTGAAAACTGGTTTTCGCGCTTCTTGTGCAGCTTGATACCAAGGGCGTGTACGCGGATCAAAATTGGGAAAAACATCTTGAAGTTGAACTCCATCCCCTTGCTCAGTAACACTATAATACCAAGATGCACCATCTGTTTCCAGATTATTTCTCACTACTTGAAATCCACCTGTTGTTTTGCGGCGTGCTCCATAAAACTCCCCGTTAGCTAAGCCGACATATGTCATAGCCGCATCGGGAAAAACCTTAAGATGATTCACAAATTGCCGTTCTCGTCCAACGGGGTCCGAGAGGGTAAGGATCCCTGAATGCCAAGCATTCACATTCAGCTCATTTAGACGCAAAGGCTCCTCTATATGCCGCTTTAATTGCTCATGGACATGTCCTAGTATTTGCTCCCTCATCTCTCCCAATACAGCCCCTACCGCTTCTTGTCCGCCTTGAAACAAGAGAAAGCCTATTAAACAAGTCACTGTCAGAAACTGTAACATAAAAGGCAGAGAGAAGACAAGCCTTAGAGAAAATCGTCCAGCGATACATTGAAACCAATATCTGACAGTCCTTTTTTTACTACCCTTTCCCTCTGTTTGTTGCTGAGCAGCGTGATTCATTCCTTTCGCCTCACATTCCTAAGCATCGATCCTGTCTGTTGCTCTATATTCCCCTTTCTTTTTTTACAGTAAAACTCCTGCAAAGCATAAGCAGCTTTACAGGAGTTTCTGTCGTTTATTGTCCGTTT
Organism: Pelosinus fermentans; assembly: GCA_002434245.1. Lineage (GTDB taxonomy): Bacteria > Bacillota > Negativicutes > DSM-13327 > DSM-13327 > Pelosinus > Pelosinus fermentans_B. Next base: position 70,833 of record DJJR01000041.1, on the reverse strand, counting down.
ATATAAAATTTATGTTTTATCCTGTTCTTCCAGAAAAAAATGTTTTAATGGGGGTATGGTACAATGCATAGGCGATCAAGCTGCCCCCAGTTGTACTAATCAGAAACGGGAGCACAAAGAAAAAAGCACCGACCTCAGAACCGATAATATATTTTGCTACGGGAAAGGCCACAAGGCTTCCTATTATTCCGGTACCAACAATCTCACCCACAATAGCACCCGCAATGTGATTGGTCCTCTTATACAAAATACCTGCCAATGCGGCTCCGAAGATACTTCCTGGAAAGGCCAGCAACGATCCGGTACCCAGAATATTGCGCAGTAAGGATATACTAAAGGCAGCGCTGACAGAATAACGAGTTCCCAAAAGCACTGCTAGTAAAACATTAATCCCATGCTGTACTGGAAAGCACTTTGCAATACCAATCGGAATGTATATCAGATGGGCGGAAAAGACCCCAATTGCTATAAATAAGGCTGTAAAGGTTACTTTTCGAATTTCCATGTTTTCCTCCAAACTGCAGCTCTAACTATGCTCTTTTATTCAAGATGCCAGCTGCACATGTCATCGATTATCAGTTTATGCTTATGATAATTTACTAAGGTATTGCGATGCCCAACACTAATAATCGTTGTATCGTTAAGCTGGGAATGCAGCAATTGATATAAATGAGTCTCTGTTGCTTCATCAATTGCTGAAGTTGCTTCATCAAGAAATAACCAGTCTGGCTGCTGCAGAATGGCCCGTACAAAGGCTATTCTTTGCTGTTCACCGAAAGACAGCACATGAGACCAATCCTCAACTTGGTCAAGTTTATTAGCAAGGTCTTCTAATTTGCAAAGCTCCATAACGCTGCGAATTTTTTCATCCGTTGCAAAATCCTCTTTATAAGGATACAATACAGAATCTCGCAAGGTTCCAAGAGGTAAATAGGATCTCTGGGGCAAAAATAAAAGTTTCTGTTCGGCTGGAATACAAACACGGCCTTCTCCAAATGGCCAAATGCCGGCTAGAGTACGCATGAGAGTGCTTTTCCCGCAGCCAGACGGACCCATAATTAATAAAGAATCGCCCTGATTGATTATTAAATTTAAGCCCTTAAGCAATTCTTCCCCATTGGGTAAATCAATTTGCAGCTGGTGTACCTGTAAGGATGGCTCAGCACCATAGATTACACCAATTACTTTCTGATCTGGGATATGTTCTACGCGATTCATGGCGTGGCTAAAGCCGAGTAAACGTTTAACGACTGACTGCCACTGAGCCAGACTGGAATAACTTTCAATGAGGAATGATAAAGAATCTTGTACTTTGCCAAAAGCTTCAGATATCTGCATAAAGCCACCTAACTGAATCTGATTGCTAAAATAGCGCGGGGCAGCAACAACCATGGGGAAAATAATAGCAATTTGACCATAACCGGATGTAAACCAAGTCAGTTTTTTCTGCCGCAGCATTACTGCTTTAAAATTATCAAATACCATCTGAAAGCGCTCTGTCAGTTTCGCTTGTTCTTGTACTTCACCGCCATACAAAGCAATACTCTCGCTGTTCTCCCGCAAGCGAATCAGGCTAAAACGAAAATCAGCTTCATAACGCTGCTGACTAAAATTAAGATTCACCAGCGGCTTACCAATTTTAACGGTTAACCAGTTGCCAGCTACGGAATAAAGAATAGCAACCCAAAACATATAACCCGGGATAGTAATTTCCATCTGTCCAATAGGAATCGTCAGAGATCCAGAAAGATTCCATAAAATAAACATAAATGAAAATAAGGTCACAGCAGCCTTTAAAAGTCCAATGGAAAGGCCTAGTGTCAAATTAACAAAGAGATTCAAATCCTCACTAATTCGCTGGTCAGGATTATCCGTATTATGATCCAAAAGCTGCATTTGATAGTAAGCCTGTTTATGCAGCCATGTTTGCAGATATTCTTGTGTAAGCCAGCGGCGCCATTTCAGTTCCAGGAATTGCTGCAAATAAAGCTCATAAACAGACACAATGATATGACAAGCAGCTAAAATACAAAAGGTGCCAATCGCACTTACAAAACCATCTTGATCATGATTCTGCAGCGTATTATAAAAGGTATTATTCCATTCATTTAGCAGCACGAATATGTAAACATGTCCTAGGTTAAGAGCAATAATGACTGCTAACAGTATTCTAGCCTTCCACTTTTCCTCTGAAAACCAATACGCCTTGGTAATTTGCCACATTCCCTGCATAAAATTGTGATTATATACGTTTATCATCATACTGCCCCTTCTTTTACACGCTATTACTGCTTTTCTTTAATCTTTCTCGTTTTCTCGAAAATTATTGAAATTCCTCTTATTTATTATAAAAAAACTGGCAACCTTATAAAAAAGGTGCCAGTTTTCATACTTGCTAATACGTGTTAAACTTCTCAAAATCCATCTTTGCATAAACAATTCGGTGTATTTCTACCTCATGTTCAGTTACTACATAAAACACCATGTAATTTTTTACTGGTAACATTCTGTATTCAATCTCAAGTGGTTTCATTGGCTGATATGTCCTGCATGAATATGGAAACTGTACAAGCCTTGATATAGAAGTATCCAAAGCATCAACTAAATCCATTGCAGCCTTTGGTGCCTTTAAGACATCAACAATATAACTTGTAGTATTCCTTAAATCCTTTAACGCCAACGGTAGATATTTTAACTTATGCATCATCTTCTGCTAATGTATCAGCAAGATTTTTTCTTACATCAGCAAACACTTCTTCATGTGAATATCGTATAGTACTGGATTTTGCTTCTAACTCTGCTTCTTTCAGTTTAAAATAGATTTCACTTTCAAATAGCTTGCGTTCATAAACCTCAATACTCATAACAACCATGTCACCATAACCATTCTTAGTTAAGAATACCGGTTCTGCTGTTTCATGTACTATTCTTGAAATATCCGCAAATTTGTTTCGCAAATCTGATACCGGTCTAATCGATGGCACATTATCACCCCGCTGTTATTATATCACAATATTATCATAATTATGTTATAACAACAAGATTTATGATTCCCTTAGCAATTCTCTAATAAGTTTTTGGCTTCCAGAATAAAACACGTAGAATAAACAACAGCACCGAATTATCGGTGCTACTTGTTTTTCTTCATATAAGAATTTTGTACTTCTGTTGGATTAAAGAATGCTGCGACATCCACATCTAACCCCTCAGCAATCAACAAAAGCATATCAAGTGAAAAGCTTATGTTTGTATTTGGAGCCTCTATTTTAGAAAGATGGCTCGTGCTAATATCAACTTTCGCTGCAAGCTCTTCCTGACTCAAACCGCGAAGATTACGATAAAATGCAATCTTTCTACCAATTTCTCTATATACTGAATAGAATTTATCGTTATCTCTTTTTCGCACAAGGTTACACTCCCAATAATTAGTACTATTAAAATTATAGAGAGCAATACAATTTTATGCACTTCTTCATAGTAGAATAAATATTGCTAATTTAAAGAAAGATATGGTATAATATGGATTAGTTTTAAGCAATTTCAAAAGGAATGGTTATGTGAATCATAAACTATCCGCTCAAAAGAAAATAGAATATGATACATTATGCAACGCTATCTCAGAACTAAGTCAAGAGATTGACCGTTTAACAAAAGAGAATCAAGACGCATCTGAGATGTATGAGCAGCTTGAAGCAACATTAAATCAATGTGTTAAATTTATTAAGAAAGAGTTTTATAACAGAGACAGCTAAAATAAGTTAAGCTGAGCATTATGCTCAGCTTTCTTTTTAACATAGATTCACCTCATCATTCATTGCAATCAGATTAGGAGGGGTACGCTTTTCTAATACTGCAATTACGTTGATTACAGCGGTATTTCCCATACGAATATTTGACTCATTGCAGGTCCCGCCCAAGTGGGGCGTCAAGATAACATTTTCTAAGCTAAACATAGGGTGCAGCTGTGGAGGTTCAAAATCATACACATCTACACCATACCCACGAATACGACCGTCAAGTAATGCCTTATACAATGTTTCATACTCTACCAATTGACTACGGGCAGTATTAATCAGAATCGCCCCTGGTTTAAGTAAACCTAATCTGTCATCATCAAGAATATTTGCGGGTTTCATTCGTTAAAGGCAAATGAAGACTAACAAAATCAGATTGCTGCAGCAATTGATCAAGAGCAACATAATCAAGGCCAATTTCCTTTGCCTCCGGCCTTTTCACACAGTCAAACCCTAGAATCTTCATCTGATAGCCCGTAGCACGATAAGCAGCAGCCAGACCTATTTTCCCGACACCAACAATACCAATCGTTTTACCCCAAAGACCTACGCCCATTGGCTTTAGCCAATGCCCGCTTTTTGTGGCTTCATTGGCAATATATAAACCCCGGGATAACATATGGAGTAATCCAAAAGTCAAATCAGCGACCTCATGGCTATTCACGCCTGGAGCATTTGTCACCACTACCCCACATTCGGCTGCGGTCTTACTGTCGATACCATCTACACCCACACCATGCTTAGCAATTACTTTTAAACGGGGGCAGGAGCGAATGATTTTTCCCGTAACTTTATCATTGCCTACAATTAATGCATCTGCATCTTGGGCAGCATTTATCATTTCATCTTCCGTCAAGGGCCTACCCAATGAGTTAGTAATAACTTCACACCCTATTGCCTGTAGACGCTGCAGAGGCTCAGGATCAGCTTTAGCAAACGTAACTGCCGTAACAACAACTTTCCATTTATACATGATCATTCCTCCATTTATTTTTATAGCTAAAACAAAAGGGACTTGGCATCTGCCAAGTCCCTAGACATAGGCAGATGCCTTAGTCTTTTTTATTTTGAATCAAAGGTGAACTGCTAAAATAACAATCATCATACTTAGTAAGATTTGTTTTTAGCCGCATAAACAGCAACAACAATTTCATTGGCTTTACGCTTGACTGCCTCCCAATCGCCTTTCGCGGCAGCGGCAAAATCAACGAGCTGACCGCCAGCACCCACAGCCCTTGCACCAGCTTTGATAAATTCTACTGCATTATCCTTGTTCACACCCCCAACTGCCATCGTTGCAATCTGGGGTAATGGACCACGAAGTTCCCGAAAATAGTTAGCTCCGATAGATGCTGCCGGGAAAATCTTCACCATTTCGCAGCCAAGCTCATAGGCTCTTACAGCTTCTGATGGTGTCATTACACCAATTACTGCGGGAATTTTGGCCTGGCAGCAAACAGCTAGTGTTTCTTGGGCAAGGTGCGGCGTTAGCACAAAGGTCGCACCGGCCTTGATCGCAGCGTGAGCATCTTCGCCTGTCATGACTGTCCCAGCGCCAATTGGCAATTTTTCACCGATTGCTTCCTTGAGCGCCGTGATCCCCTGAAGAGCACCTTCACTGTTTAATGTTATTTCAATTGCTCCTACACCAGCGTCTGCCAATGCTTGTCCGAGAGGCACAAGTATGCTAGGATCAACACCGCGCAAAATGGCTACTACACCATTTTGGGCCACATGTTCCAGTACAGCATGCATGAACTCCACTCCTTTCTTCTTATTGTTTATCCGATGACCAAGTCGCTCTAAGACTCCATCTGAATCAAGTCTTCTTTATAGCTGTGTAGACTTGTTTTGTATCGCAGCATACGTATTTTCTTCTTCATCTTCCATTAACTTAATTGCTTTGCGCTGTTGGGATTTTGCCACTAATAAAAAGAGGCCAAAAACCACCGCGGAAATAATCACACCGCTCAAAATAAAGGATAACGTCTGCATAATTGCATAGGTAACAAATAAGGAACCACCGGAGAAAGAAGCAACGCCTACAGCCCCTTCTGGCATTTTGCCACCTACGGCTAAAAATATTTTGGTCAAAACAGGAGAAGTTACAGTACCGCACAATAATACTTGTACCAATACAACTGCGCCGATAACCAAGGTACGGAATACATTGCCGTTAACCAGTGCCACAACAAAAGCAATCCGAAAAGGTATGACTGTAATATCTGCAAAGGGGAGCATCTGATTTCCTGGCAAAATAGCTGCCAATACTAGTACAAATGGAGTTAAAATTAGTGCTGCAGTTAACACAGAAGGATGTCCAATGGAAATCGCTGAATCCAAGCCAAGAAATATCTCCCGGCCTCCAAGGTGCTTTTGCAAAAATTCACTGCTGGCTTCTTGTATCGGCATTAAGCCTTCCATTAAAATGGCTACTACTTTAGGCAAAATAATCATAACAGCAGCCAGGTTCATCGCCAAATTCAAGGAATCCTTTATGGAATATTTCGCCATGATTCCAATAACTAATCCGATGATTACAGCCAGTACTGCAGGTTCACCAAATAAACCGAGGTATTTCCTCACCGAATCAAAATTACCACGAATATTTTTCACACCAGGAATACGATCTAATAACTCATTGATCGGCGCTGCGATGACCAACTCGGATATAGAAGACAAGGTTGGCATCGAGATTCCCGGCAGACCATAAAATTTTTGCAAGAAAGGGGCAGCCCAGTCAGCTGTCAGCCAGGTTATGAAAGCAGCCAGCATCATTCCCGCAAATCCAAGATATACATTATCCGTTGCATAATAGGTTAAGACACCAGCAGTTATTAAATGATGGTAATTCCAAATATCAACCATTAACGTTTTAGTCACACGAAAATAAAGTAATACCAGATTAAAGATTAGCAATACGGGAATGCCGATGGCCCCCATAGGCGTAGCCCAGATAGCTGCTGCAACAGCACCCCAGCCCACATCCATAACATCCAGCTTAAGCCCTGAGTTTTTGGAAAGCGCCTTCATCGCCGGTCCTAAATTATCACCCATAAAGGCAACAACCATTTTAATACCAATCAGCGCAATTGCGATGAAAATAGCTGCTCGAATGGCTTTGCTGGGCTTAGTCCCTAACGCTAAGGCAAACAAAAATATAAAAAACGGGAGTACTACATTAGGTCCAACATCAAATATGATTTTAAAATAACTTGCAATCGTTTCCATCTTTATCCCTCCCTACTTTTTTATTGTAAATGTTTTTTAATTTCTTCTAAGGTTTCTTTTAGCCCCATGCCTGTGAGAAAAGGTAGTCCTTTAATCAAAGGTGTCTTTACGGTATCAGGAAGTGTTGCCCCCATAGCCATTAAGACGATTACATCCACTTTATCAGCATAAGAAGCCAGTTCTCCGATTTTTGCCTGAATTACTTCACAGCGAACGTTGGCATTTGCCATATATTCCTGAATCTTTTTACAAGCCACAGTAGAAGTTGCCACCCCATTGCCACATAATACTAATACTCGTTTTGCCATTACAAAATCCCCCTTACTATTTTTTATTTATAGTCCCCAGATTGCTCCTTTGACAGTTGGACCAACCTGCTTGCTATACCTAAGCAGCAAATTTGAATCCGTTTCTTTTATGAGAGGCTGCCAATCAAGACGCCTGCGTTCCAATTCTGCTGGTTCAACATTGAGATTAACGGTGCCATCGGTAAGACTAATCGTTATGGTATCACCGTCTTCAATTAAAGCAATGGGCCCGCCTTCCGCTGCTTCAGGGCATAAATAACCAATACTTAGTCCTGCACTGGCCCCGGAAAAACGGCCATCTGTTATTAACGCCGTATTGGGAACTCCTTTTAGTACCTCGGTAACCCTGTGCAATTCCCGCATACCAGGCCCCCCTTTAGGTCCTTCATAACGGACAACCACTACTTGACCAGACTTAATTTTATTCTCATGCAAGGCAGTATGACAAGCTTCCTCACTTTCAAATACAATGGCTGGCCCAGTAAATACGTGTTGCTCTTCCGGTACAGCAGAAGCCTTGACCAATGCCCCACAGGGTGCCATAGAACCATACAGTACTTGCACACCACCGGTTGGGGCAAGAGGCTTAGCAAAAGCCTTAATCACATCTCTGTCCCCCTCAGAAGCGCTGCGCGCGACCTCACCAATGGTTATGCCGCCTACGGTTTTAGCCTCCATTTTAAGCAGCGATTGAAGCTCCTTCAGTACCGAAGGTAAGCCGCCAGCACGATATAAATCGTATACCGTCTGGTTACCGTTTGGCACAAGTGCCGCCAATAGCGGGGTCTTATCACTCACTTGTTCAAAGCTGTCCCAGGATAAGGCAATACCTGCCTCAGCTGCAATGGCTGGAAGATGCAGAAAGGCATTTAATGAACCGCCTAAGGCATTTAATACCACCAGCGCATTATAAAATGCATCTGCTGTGGCAATATCCCTTGGTCTGATGCCTTGCTGAATCATCTCCATTACCGCTACACCAGATTGTTCAGCAGAAAACCGCCGGGCACTGGTTGGCGCTGGAAGGACGCTGCTCCCCGGCAGCATCAGCCCCATGGCCTCACAGAGCACTGCCATGGTGTTAGCCGTACCAAAAAACGGACATACTCCCGGACCAGAATAATATTGGAGAGAACCTTCAATCAGCTGACGTTCTGTAATTTCGCCTGCCAGGAACTTCGTACGCAATTTCTTTGAATCTGACGGCTTGCATTCTGGAACAGAAGTACCCGCGGTGACAATTACAGCTGGAAGATTTATCCGCAGAGTCGCCTGCATCATTCCGGGAATAATCTTGTCACAAGAGCCTAATAAGACCATCCCATCAAACATACCATGACCACGAACCATTACTTCTACAGAATCCGCAATGATGTCACGATGGGGTAATGTATACCTCATGCCAAGATGTCCCTGGCTGATGCCATCACACATACCAATGGTATTAAATTCAATTGGCTCCCCACCCGCTGCCCGTATACCGGCTTTAACAGCTTCCGCCAGCTTCAATAAGGGCTCATGCCCCGGACATACTTCATTCCAGCTATTTGCAACAGCGACTAAAGGTTTGCCATCCAATGCATCCAGCGAAACTCCTGCAGAGGCAAGATGAACTTTGGCTATAGCCCGTTGATAAGGCTCCAGACGATCAATGGCGCGTTCCATGATTTAATGCACCTCCTTTAGTTTTAAATACTGATTTAAAATTTCTTCAATTTCTTTTGGGTTAGCCGCCCCTAGCAAAATTTCTAACACTTCAGGATTCTGAAAGGTTTCAACTAAATTCTGTAATAAATCGACTTGAGCATGAGGCTCCTTCATGGCTAATAAAAATACGATACTAACTTTTAGTGTATTGCCTGAATCGCCCATATTGCCAAAAGACACTGGATGAGCCAAGGTTGCCACGGCGATGGCTGGTTTATTCACATGTTCCACATCAGTATGAGGAATCGCTACATTAATATTGCCAAGAGGAAGACCCGTGGGAAACATTCCTTCTCTCTTTATCACTGCTGGTACATAAGAATCCTTCACATAACCAAAAGCATGCAGCTTATTTCCAAGGGACTCAATGATTTCCTTAACGTTTGCAGCCTCTAATTGCGATATAATTAAATCTGCTGATAAAACTTGATTGCTACTCATTTTTTTAGCCTCCTACGCTATCCTATCCTCAGCACAAATGTGCCGGGAAAATTCATATTCAAATTACCTTCACTCGCCATTGACCATTCCGCTAGTTTGAAGCCCCCCTCTAGACCAGGACAGAAACATTTGGGTTATTTTTTCGATTTCACTTTCACTGCGAAGACAGGCTACTTTTTCTGCATCGCTGAGAATATTGGTTAACTCCAGCAATGCAATAACATGAGAGGAATGGTCCACCGCTGCCAGAGCAAATATCATATCCACTGGATCATTTTCCGGTGTTCCAAAGACGACAGGCTCCTTAAGCCTAATAAAACTGAATCCCGATTTTTTAACTCCACAATCAATATCTGCGTGTGGGAGGGCAATGCCCTTCCAATATACGATATAAGGTCCCATCTTATCGACTACATCAACCATTGCTTGTCCGTATATTTGTTCAATATATCCCTCTTGATACAATACATCTCCTGCTTCATAAATAGCATCCCGCCAATTCTGGGCAGGCACATTTAATCTAATATTCGAGGCAGGCAATAGCTGATCTAGCGATGGCGGGTCAGAATCAATCCGCGTTTCTTCTAACGTAGCATTCAGCACAATGTCTAACTCGCGGCGCAATTGATGGTAATCTTGAATACTGCAATGTTTTTCAATTACCTTCAAAAGATCGTCAACAGAAGATGTTCCTTTTGCTTTGTCCATGTGATTTTCTAATAATGCAATATCATGAGGAGGTAAAAGAGGGTTAACAATCAGTATGGGTATCGAAACGGGAGGAATCGGCACTGTAGATACAATAATGTCTACATGATGAATCTCTAACAGCATTTGAACCTGACGGCAAGGTGCTACGGCGACAATTTTTATGTCAAATAAAGACTGTAAACGGGATGATAACAAATTAGCTGTTCCTGTACCTGCCGCACAAATGACAAGCACCGAAGGCTGGGTTTGATCTCTGTTTTTCATTCTTTCAAGTGCAGCGCTAAAATGAACGGTTAAATAACTGATTTCTTCATCTAACAGTTGTCCGCCAATATAAGCAGCCAAAGAATTTGTATGCTTTCTTACTGATTCAAATAACAGCGGATAATTGGACTTGACTTCATCCAAGTAGGGATTCTCTAAACTTAATCCATATTTTACCCGAAACAATGTAGGGCGAACTTCTTCCAAAAGTCCATCCAACAATTGATGGTCTTCTGTCAAATCGTAAGGTACATCCTGACTTACCCGGGCAATGAGATTACATACCAACATTTGTATTTCCGTTCTGCTCTCCTGTTCTTCGACTGCTGAAGATGCAACATTACTTCCTAAAATATACTCCGTAAAAAGGCTGACTTCATCAAGGGGGATGGATAAATCAAATCGTTCTTCTAAAAGTGGAATGGTGGTAAGGGCAATGGCAAAGGTACGTGAGCTTTGCAAAACTTCCAATTCTGACTGCCGGCCAACGATATCACGTCCCGCTCTAATTCGATGAATGGAGACGATTAAGAAAATTACCAATCCACTAAATGCGACATCTGAAAAGACAACCTTAAGTTCATTTTCTAACCGACGAATATAGGTTTGCAGGAAGGCTATATCAATGTTCTCCAGCCAACATTTGAATAGCTGGCTATCACTCAAGTTGGGTTCCGGTGTCATGGTCCATTCCAACATATAAGACAAGGATAGATTTTTGCGCAGCAGTTCTACAACAGCTTGACGGAATTCTCGCTCCGGTCCTACAACTTTGATTCCATATTTAGGTATGGAGCGCAATTCCAGATGCCTTCTTTCCAACCACTCACGTACTTTCTGTAAATCCTTGATGACGGTTCCCCGACTCACATATAAAATAGCTGCAAGGTCATTGATTCTGATATAATCTTTAACATATAATAACTCTGCTAAAATTTTCTGCAGTCGTTCATTCGATGACAATACATACTGATATAATCCTAAATGTTGAAACAATCTTAGTAGCTTCGTTTTCTCTTCTGCGGATTCAACAAACTTCACACCACCGTTTTGTTTGCGAATCAGTGATGATAGATTGTTAAATTGCAAAAAATCATCTACCACATCCAGATCATAACGAATCGTGCGGTCACTAACATGAAATTTCTGAGCTAAATCTCGAATCCGAACCCAGCCTTCATTTTCCAAAATATCCAGAAGTACACTACAACGGCGTTCATTTAGCAACATCATGTTCACCCCACTTCCATTTTTATTTTACATGATTATTTGAATAATCAGAAGTTTAACATCTTTCACAAAAATTATGGCAAAAGTGAACTAATAGAGTCGTAATGCACAAAGCAGATTTTACTTCCTGCTGCCTTTGACTATTTAGAGCTATTCAAAAAATGTTATACATTCTTTTGCTCTCAGACTAAGCGTCAGGTTCATGTTATTATAAGTGGAGGTTAAATGCTAATGGCGAAACGTTAATAACATGGACCCTGGCGCGTCCTTAAAGCTGCAGCACTCACTCAAAACTTATAAATTCTAGTGTGTAATATAAAAAAAAACATGCCTTATGATTGGCATGCTTCTTTGTTTGGCATAATTTGTGGCAGCACAAGTCAATTGGCTGCACTCTGATTCCCTAGCAATTCTCTAATAATTTTTTGGCTTCCACATATTGAGCGATGCCTGCCGCCAGTTTTTTTGCTTCCTTCATGGCTAAAACAACGGTTGCTGGCTGATGTACTACATCTCCCCCGGCAAAAACGCCTTTGCGCGTAGTCATGCCGTAAGGGCGTTCCCGTGTGATCACATATCCATTGTCACTTACTTCGATACCTTCCGTAGTAGATACGATTCTGGCTGCAGGACGCTGACCAATGGCTGGAATCACCTTATCAGCCTCTATTATTTCTTTCACTCCTGTGCCTCGTAATTTGCAATTTTTATCGATCTCCTGCAATTCATATTCTAACCCCGTAACCTGTGTTGTTCCTAAGATGGCAGTCGGATTGGACAGCCACTGAAACTCTACTCCTTCCGCTTTTGCTGCTTCTATTTCAGATGGCAGTGCAGTTACCTCCTGCTCTGTACGGCGATAGACGACAGTAACCTTAGAAGCGCCTAAACGAATGGCTGTACGAGCAGCATCCATAGCAACATTGCCTGCACCAACTACTATCACTTTGTCCCGGGTATTAATCGGAGTTTCTTTACGATCAAGTTTTTCCGTACGAATTAAGGTAACCATTCTCAAAAGGTAGGTTGCCTGTATAACTCCGATCAGATCCTTGCCAGGAATATCAAGTATCTTCGGCAAAGCTGTGCCTGTACCAATGAAAATGGCATCAAAACCATCTGCAAACAAATCATCTACTGTCATATCCTGTCCTACTACAACTCCTGTTTTAACTTCCACGCCCAAATCTTCAATTCTTTTTATTTCCCGGCGAACCACTTCCTTGCTTAAGCGAAATTCTGGAATACCATACAGTAAAACACCGCCCGCCTCAGCTTGGGATTCAAAGATAACAACTTGGAATCCTAATTTCGCCAAATCACCGGCCACCGTCAATCCTGCCGGCCCCGAGCCAATCACTGCAACTTTCCCTTGTATACATGAGGCAGGCTTTGGTCTCTCAATACCCATTTCGGCATCAAAATCAGCAATAAAGCGCTCCAGCTTGCCAATCTGAATCCCGCGATTTTTTTTATTGAGAATACAGGCACCCTCACATTGTTTTTCATGTGGGCAGACTCGCCCGCAAACCGCAGGAAGATTACTGCGCTGAGCGATAATAGCACTCGCTTCTCCAACATTCCCTTTTGCCAAAGCTTGAATAAAGCTAGGAATTTCATTTTCAATAGGGCAGCCTCCACGACATAAGGGTTTTGGACAGTTCAAGCAGCGTTTTGCCTCCGCTATAGCCTCTTTTGTAGTAAAACCTTCATCGATTTCATTAAAGGATAATTTCTCTTTAGAAAAATTTGTGTGCTTATCAATTAACATCTACTCTGCCTTCTTTCTTAAAGTATTTTCCAGCCTGGAATTGGAAGATTTTACTCATTGACCTAGCATTTTTAGTTTGTTATATTCACATTGATTCCTTTATCCAATTAAAGATCCGCCAGACAAGAGGAGCTCAATTCAGATGAAATACATAGCATTCTTGGAGGTCTTATTTTGAAAAAAAACGCAATTATTTTAGCTGCACTTCTTACTGTAACCGGTACTGGCTTATCTGCCCCAGTCAATGATCTGGATAAGGGGCAAACTGCTGCCGGCATAGGTAACAACACATTTTACCTTGAGCATAAGTTGGCCGACAATTTTACATTAGGTTTACAGAATGTAAATTGGAATCATGGTAACAACCTGGATAATGTTTATGGACAACTGCAACTTGCTAACAACTTCAGAGGAATTATCGGCAGCAATGATGTGAATTCTAATGCCAAAGTATATGTGGGAATGGCTATAAACGGTCCAATCGCACCCGAGTGGGAAGGATACACTTCACTAATTGCGGGAAAGGAATTTAAAGAACTGCAAGTTGGTGCTAATTTCAAAATCACTTACAATGCGGACATCAACTTTACCTATCACACTTACATGCCTGATGAAGGCGAAAACAAAAATGGCGTAGGAATTGGCGCAACCCTGAAATTTTGAAACACTTTCCTGCTATCATAAAATCCATATATAAAGTCGTTACTTATTACCCTAAAAAGATAAGTAGCGATTTTTTGTTATATTCTTTTGGCGACTAAATAGTCTCTCATTTCTAACTGCATTTTTTTATGATAAAATAAGCATTGTGTCGAAAATACTCATTTTGTCCCGATAAAACTATTATATCTGATAAATGAAAAAATCGAATCCCATTTCAAGGAGGAAATATGCGCAAGTTAATCGCTCTATTCGCACTCACAACCGGGCTTTTCATGACAACCAGTATCGTTTATGCCTCTCCCGTAACTGAATTTGAAAAAGGTGCTCTTAGCGTAGAAATCGGCAGTACACTTGATTCTAAAGTTAGCGGCAGAGGGAAAGTTTCAGCTGACGTCGTTGGTGATTTTGGATTTAAGGCTACAGCGACTGCAGGTATAAATGATCGTTTTGCAGTACAGTTCAAACATGGGATGTTCAAGTCAAAAGTATCGACTATTCCAACGGCTCTTGGTTCATTGACGACATATGCAAAAGCAGAACCTAGTGATCTTAACGTCTTGTATAAAATCAATCCGAACCTTACCTTCATCACAGGATATGAGCACACCAAAATTTCCTATGGTGCCCATGTTTATGACGCCTCTAAGTCAGCCTTACATATTGGTCTCACAGCAACTCATAAGCTCAATGATCAATACACTTTATTTGCGACTATGCTGGGAGGCAAAGATGTTTCCTTAAAAGAAATTGGTGTCAGCTGCAAACTTTCAGATTCCACCACTTTTAATGTATCCTATGCTGAACGCGAAGTAAAAAATGTAGATTTAAAGTTAAAGGCGACCAGTCTTCTAGACGGCAAGGAAAGCTATACTATGAAAGGTATTTCCTGCCTCTTTGCCTTTAAATTATAATCGATATCCACATAACTATCGTCAGAGATGGAAGAGCTCTCTATTCCATTCTTGTCAGACTGCAATCTGTAAATATATATAGCCAGAAGGTCCTGCATAGACGTGCAGGACCTTCTTAATTATAATACGTTTTATATAAGCTAGGATTTTATACTTAATATAGGAACCTCTTCCTTCACATCTTCTTCATACTGAACATCATCAAAGCCAAAACCGAATAACTTAAAGAACTCTTTACGGTATTCCTCAAGATCAGGAATAATATCAATCTCACCGCTGCAAACCTTTTCCCATAAGACAGAAACCTCAGCTTGCACATCATCTTGCATTTCATAATCATCAATACGAATCAAATGATCCTCATCAGGCAGCTTCTCTGCACAATACAATCGACTTGCTAAGAGACGGTACATTTGCTCAATGCAGTTTTCATCCAGCCCCCTCTTACCCAGTACTCTTGCTAATAACATTAAATATAAAGGAACAACGGGAATTGCTGCACTTGCCTGAGTAACCAGTGCTTTATTTACAGCAACAAAGGCTCTGCCATTTATATCTTGAATTTGCTTGTTTATTTCTTTGCTGGTAGTATATAAATGATCTTTTGCTCTTCCGATAGTACCTTCTTTATAAATTGGATAGGTGATCTTAGGGCCAATATAGGAATAGCTTATGGTAATTGCCCCAGGAGCAAGGACGCCCGCCTCTTTTAAATAGTGCACCCATCGCTCCCAGTCCTCACCGCCCATGACTGCTACAGTACTGCGGATTTCTTGCTCACTGGCTGGCTCTAAGGTCACATCGACAATTTCATTTGAATTCATATCTACCGTCTTACTTGTAAAAGAATCTCCAATGGGTTTAATGACGGACGTAAACATCTCGCCGCTAACAGGATGAGTCCTTCTTGGTGCAGCAATACTGTAAACGACCAGATCGACTTGCCCCAATTCTTCTTTAATCAATGCAATCGTCTTCTCTTTCACCTGATCAGAGAAAGCATCACCGTTAATGCTTTTCGCATAATACCCTGCCTCTGTTGCTGCTGTTTCAAATGCTGCAGTATTATACCACCCGGCAGTAGCTGTATTTCCATTGGATGCTGGCTTTTCCAAAAAAACGCCAAGCGTACTTGCGCCTGATCCAAAAGTAGCAACAATTCTTGATGCCAGACCATATCCCGTTGATGCGCCAATTACAAGAACCTTCTTCGGTCCTTGAATGGGCTTTTGCTGTTTAACATAATTTATCTGCTCTTGTACAGAATGAGCACATCCGGCAGGATGTGATGTAGTACAAATAAAGCCGCGAAACTTTGGTTTAATTATCATATTATAAACTCCTCATCATTGCTTCCCTACATTCATGAATCATTTGCCTTCTTGAATTCATGCATTAGGTGATTTCTTATAAGACAGTGAGCATTTACGTTTTTCCCTAAATTCTACCACAATCTCTTTATATACGCAACGCTATTCCTCTTTCTGTCATCCTTCTACAAACGATGGTTCTTTTCAAGTGCATATAGATCTTCCACTTTTTCAAACATAAAGGCATGTGCGTCTTTTATTGCCTGATTATAAATCACTGCACCCACTTTTTCCACCATAAAGTCTAATAATAATTCTGCTCCTAATTGCCCAATTTCCTCCTCTCGCTTTTCCATAAAATATTTCTTTAAATCATCAACAGCTTGTTTTTTTAATTCCTTGGATAAATGAATCACTGCCATCCAAACTCCTTCCAATCCCTCTGCTCCAGATTTATATAAGTTGTAAATCGATAGGTACTATCTTTATAACTCTGTACGGAGCTCTCTTCTATGCACCGCCACTCCGGTCGGCTATCTAAATTGGGAAAGAACGTATCAGCTGGATGCATAGCAGTGATTTTAGTAATATAAGCCTCTGAACAATAAGGCAGGCATTGCCGATATACGGATTCTCCTCCAATGATAAAAATATCCTCACTGGGATAGGAAGATACGACTGTGAACAGCTGAGACAAAGAATGGCATAGGGTAACGCCTTCCCAATGCAGCTTTATATTTTGGGTCAGCACAATATTAATTCGTCCCTGAAGGGGTTTTGGTCCCGGCAATGATTCAAATGTCTCCCTACCCATTACTACCACTTTTCCTTTGGTTTTCTCTTTGAAATGCTGCATATCTGCAGGAATTGTCACCAGCAATTGCCCTTTGCATCCAATCCCCCACTGCTCATCCACGGCGACGATTAGTTTCATCATAACACTCCCGATTGTTAGTACCTTGTCAGCCATTATCCTACCGTTTTAAAGCTGACAAGATCCTAGATTGAGATTCTAAATAGAACTTATTGCATTATCACTAGTATATCCCTCAATGCAAAGTCTTTCTACAAAAAAAATATTCTTTACTTAATTTATAGAAATAAAAATAGTCCCTTAGAATATCTGCTTCCTAAAGGACTATTTTTCTCATTTACAATATGATCTACACGATAGAATTACAGTTTGAGAAATTACAGCACACCGTTTACAACATTCAATGGTTTGCCTTGAAGGAACGATTCAATATTCTCAGCCATAAGCCCAATCAGCCTTTGTCTTGATTCCAAACGCCTCCAGCCAATGTGTGGTGTTAAGATTACATTGTCCATAAAAAATAAAGGATTGTTTAGTTCCGGTGGCTCTGGATCCTGTACATCAAGTGCCGCACCTGCAATGATCCCTTGCTGCAAAGCTTCAATTAAATCGACCTCATTTATAATAGGCCCTCTCGAAGAATTTATAATAAAAGCAGTTGGCTTCATTTGCTTTAGCTTATCTTTATTGATAAGATGCTTTGTTTCTGGAGTAAGGGGACAATGAATACTTACAAAATCACTTTGGGTAAGAAGTTCTGCAAGAGAAACAAATTGCACCTTCGCCTCACCCCAAGGTTTAGGAGTACGGCTGTATACCAAAATGTTCATACCTAAGGTTAGAGCAATCTTAATCACTTCTCTTCCTATAGCCCCTGCACCAATTATACCAAGAGTTTTACCTTGCAGTTCAAAATGCGGAACTTGTAAATGCTTTGTAAAATTATCAAAATTCTTTTCTTGAAGCATCACTTGCTGTCGAATTAACGAGGAACTTTGATTTAAGATGAAGGTAATCACCAACTGGGCTACAGCCTCTGTACTGTAGCTCGGAACATTGCAGACGGCAATATTTTTTTCTTTGGCTGCTGCAATATCAATATTGTTAAAACCTGTGCCAGCCTCACAAATCAGCTCAACTGTAGGCGGGAATTGAGAAATCAAATCTCTTCCTACAGGCAGCTCTTTCGTGATAACAATATGCTGCCCCTGAACCCGTTCCAGGATTTCATCATTGCTGCTTGCATCATACTTAGTTACTTTGGTGAGATTGGACAATGAAGAAAAGTCCAGCTTGTTATCAAAATCTAATTTCGCCGCATTGAGAATTACTGTGTTCTTCATGGCTACCCCCTAATATTAAAATACTCTAATTATAAGTATATTTACGCTTCCACTAACTGTCAACTTATTAAGTCTTTAGATGACTAAACCATGCTTCTTTTAATCTTATAATTCCCTCTGTCATCTCATTTGCAGGTATTTTAGAAAAATATAACAATACTTGAGGCATCTTCTCTGCTGATAACTGCCAATAATAATCCTGAATGGAAGCTACGCGACAGCCCTTTGCGAGAGCTCTTGCAGCTAATTCCTGGGCTGATAATTCGGATTTCAAACTCAAGATCACATGAAGACCCGATTCCGTGCCATTTATCTTGGCATTCTCACCAAGAATATTTTGGATTTCTTCTAAAAATAGTTTTCTTTTTTCATAATATAACTTACGCAAACGACGTATCTGCCTTTCCAAATGACCATCCGCCATAAACTGGGCAAGGGCAAGCTGCTCAATGGTAGACGCTGTCTGATTATATAAGGAAGATTTTTTTTGATAGATCCCTAAAAATTTTTCTGGTAGCACCATATAACTAACACGGATGGAGGGTGGAATTACCTTTGAAAAAGATCCCAGATATACTACCCGTTCTCGATTATCAAGCCCCTTAAGCGCTGGTATCGGACGACCAAAATAACGAAATTCACTGTCATAATCATCCTCGATGATAATACCATTTTTTTGTTCTGCCCAATTGAGCAGCTGATACCTTTTACCAATGGGCATAATATATCCGGTGGGGAATTGATGAGATGGGCTTACATAAACAAGCCTTTCACCACTGTTTTCCAGCTCTGCCGTATCAATACCATCTGTCTTCATTTTTATCGGTACAATCGTAAAGGCATGATCGGCAAAAATACGTCTTCCATTTTTAAAGCCGGGTTCTTCAAAAGCAATGCTGCTATATTCCAGTTTAAGCATACTGCAAAGCATGCTCAAAAGACTTTGTACACCAGCACCAATTATGATTTGTTCTGTATGAACATAAACACCTCTTGATTTTTCAATATACTTTGCAATCTCTTTACGCAGCTCTTCTTCCCCTTTAATATTTCCATATCCAACAAGACGCTCTTTCTGAAAAAAAGCTTTACTAATGTATCGCTTCCATAAGGAGAAATCAAAACCCTCCCGATCCATTTCGCCACTTGAAAAATCATAGAGAATTTTTTCTTCTTTTATCTCTTGGTTAGTATGGTATTGATTTGCCATACTAACAGCAGGAGTATTAAAAACGATTTCCTCCAGTTTATTTACTGTATATCGGGAACGGTTATAATTTTTGATATATCCTTCGCTCATCAACTGCTGATATGCCTTTTCAACCGTAATTTTGCTAACAGAAAGACTCCTGGAAAGACCTCGAATAGATGGCAGCTTTTCATTTTCTCTCAGCCTATTCTGCTCAATGGCAGTTTTATAATATAGATAAAGTTGTATATACAGTGGCTCTTTGCTCTGGCTGTCAAATACGATTAAATCCATAATTCCTCCAAACTGTACCTAATAAAAATATGATTTCTGTATATTTCAAAAGGTTCAAATTCATTTTATAATACAATTATGCTTTTGAAAACCCCTAACCTATAGGATCATTATGTTCTTGCTATGTTAGGGCGTGTCTGAAAACTATCAGAACGTCCACTGACGGCGCTTTTTGCGCCATACTTCGTTAAAACTTCTTGAAATAAGAACCATTATTCCTGCGAAGTTTTGCCTCGTCTGGCACAAAAATTACTCGCCATCGACCATTCCGCTAGTTTTCAGACACACCCTAGCACAATTAAACAAATACTGGAGGATATGAATATGAAACAAAAACTTGCAAGAGTCGTGGCAATTCACGATATGTCCGGCTATGGTAAGTGTTCACTTACGGTAGCAATCCCAGTGATTTCAGCAGCTGGCATTGAGGTTTGCCCTCTGCCTACGGCCCTGTTATCTACCAATACTCTTTTTCCGGGATTTAAATTCTTTGACTTTACTCCGCAAATGAATGAGTTTATTACTCATTGGAAAGAAATTGGTTTTAAGACTGACTGCGCTTATAGCGGATTCTTAGGCTCCGCAGAGCAAATTCAAATCGTCAAAGATTTCATGCTGGATTTTAAATGTTCCTTAAAAATAGTTGATCCTGTCATGGGCGATAATGGTATAATCATTAAAACCTATACACCGGAAATGTGCAGTACCATGCGAGAGCTTGCCAGTATTGCCGATATCGTTACGCCAAACCTTACAGAAGCGTATATTCTTACAGGCAGAGATTATATTGATGGCGAAATAGACAGCGACACTTCTCGCAAGCTCTGTGCTGAAATCATTGAAATGGGTGCTAAAAACATCGTATTAACGGGTGTGGTTAGAGGAAAATCCTTATATAACTGCGCAATGAGCGAAGATCACACCTACTTTGAAGCAGCCGTTGATCTGCTTCCTTATCATATGCATGGTACAGGCGACCTTTTCACCAGCGTACTTACAGCAGGCGTTGTAAATGGCTACACCTTAAAAGAAAGTGTAGAAAGTGCAGCTCACTTTGTGCGCGATGCCATGATTGTCAGCAATGATATTGAAGATGCTTTCGACCGCGGCGTTGCTTTTGAACCCATCGTCTACAAATTACGCGGCGGCCTCTATAATAAAGATTTGGCTTAAAAAGAAAAGAACTAAAACCATTTGAAACGCGAAGACGCAAAGATTGTACGGAGGACATTTTGTGCCCTCTTCGTGCTATCTTCGCGTCTTCGCGTTTCAAGAATTCTTATTTTAGAAACTTTTGATATCAATATTATTTTCTATTTCATTTCCTTACTAATCACCCCAGTGGCCCTTGGTATTTTAAAGAAGACAAGCAATCCAATCATGATCAATACACTACCGGTGAAAAGAAATACAGGTCCAATTCCCAGCCAAGAACTGATCATGCCGCCAACGAGGGGACCTACCATCGAACCTAGATGATTTGCTGTCGTTGTAAGACCGAAGATCCGCCCCTGAAAAGCTTTATCTGTCGAATTTACAGCAATTGTATTGATAGCAGGATATACGCCAACGATAAATAAACCAAAAAAGAATTGGAGTACACTAAATTGATAAATATTGCCGATAAAATATTGTCCCATATTAAAAATCCCTGCACCGATAAAAGCAATCACTAAGATCTGAATAAAACCTTTTTTCTGCCCCAGCTTGCCCCACATCGGTGCCGATATCGCACCAGCGATACCGGCCATACTATATATAATCCCTGCCGTTAACGCAACCCCCTCCATATTTCCCTGGAGCTCGGCAACATACAACGTAATCAAAGGCTGCAATGTCATACTAATCATTTGTGCACCAAAAAGCAGCAGCAACATCTCCACTAACTTTCGGTTGTGAAATGCAATCTTCAAATCATCAAGCATACTGCCTTCACTAGGCCGTTCATTATTGACCGGCTCTTTTACCAATATGCCTACGCCAACGGTTCCTACAAATATAATCCCTGCAGCAATCACAAAGGATAAACGCATACCGAAAAAATGTGATAAACTGCCGCCCATTAAGGGACCTAAAATTCCTCCCATTAAAAGCGTTGTCTGCATAACACCTAAACTAAAGCCCATTTTTTCTTTTGGTACAGATGAAGCGATAATCGCCATAGATGCCGGCACGAACCCATTCGCAAAGCCCTGTAGAATTCTGACTAAGAATAAATCTACAGGATTTCTAACAAATGCTCCCAAAAAATATACAACAGCCAAGCTAAATCCAGCTCGCATAATCATACGCCGTTTACCGCTTTTATCGGCGTGCCGTCCCCAATAAGGTGCCATTACGGCCGAAACCAAAAAAGAGATGGAAAAAATAACACCTGACCACACATTTACATCACTCTGGCTTACACCTATATCCAAAAGATATAATGGCAAGAATGGAGTGACCATAGTATAACTTGAACCTGATAACATTACTGCAATAGATAACACCCAAAGATTTCTACGCCAACCCAATGTTTAAATCCCCCTAAACTACTAAAAAAAATTTTTGCTTTCGTGTATTGATTACCTTCTCCCCCCCGTTTTTATCCTATGCCAAACAAACTATAAAAAGCGATAAAAATTAAAGGTACAAGCATCTTCATTAAGGTTAAAATAAATATATCATAATAGGACGACCTGTGGGTTAAACCACAAACACTAATCACAGTGACTAATGCACCGTTATGAGGAACGGTATCAATCCCTGCGGAAGCAAGGCAAATCATCCGATGAAGAAGATCAGGAGACATGCCGATAGATTGCGCCCAAACAAGCCATTCATTCCCTAACATCCCTAATGCGATGGTCATACCGCCAGAGGCGGAACCTGTCAAAGCTGTCATAATATAAGTCGTGATTGCCTGAGAAAGCAGTGGACCCGATCCAATATGCAAATCTGTTAATGCATGCTTAACGATTAAAAAACCACTTAATTTTGCGATTACACTCCCAAATGCATAACCTGATGCAGTATTTAATATTGCTGATAATGAAGACAATGCTCCTGCGTTAAAAACATGTACCATTCTGCCTTTTTGACTAATGGGTTTCCACCCAATGGCTAACGCTAATATAATACCCACAAATAAGGCAATATCCAAGGACCAGATTGCATATATTTTCTGCACACTGGAACTGAGCAAAGATAATTGTAAGTTCTTAAAGGGCTCTAGCATTTCAGGATCCCAGGAATAAGCCCAACTCCAGCCAAAGGGGTTACTCATATACAAATTTACTAAAACAACTGCTGCTAAGGGTAAGACAGAAAGTGCCCAATGAGGCATTTCTTTTTCTCCCAGGGGATCTGGCTCATTTTTAGCATGATTACCATAACCTTCTCCTTTACTTGCTAAGCTCTTGAAACGATACGTTATCCAAAACCAGGCTAAGGCAAAATAAACCACTGCACTTACTATACCAATCACTGGCGATGCCCAAGTTGAAGTGCCAAAGAAGGTCGTAGGAATGATATTTTGAATTTGAGGCGTTCCTGGTATCGAGGCCATGGCATAGGTAAAAATCCCCATCCACAGCGTTGCCGGAATAAGGCGCTTTGGAATGTCAGCTTCCCGAAATAATAAAGCTGCGAAAGGGTACATGACAAAGACGACGACAAAGACACTTAGGCCGCCATAGGTTAAGACACCGCACCCTAATAAAACAGCTAAAATCGCTCTTTCTTTTCCTAATGAACGAGAAATAAATGCTGCAATCGAGCTTGCCAGCTCACCCTCTTCCATGATTTTAGCGAAAACCGCTCCCAGCAGAAATATAGGAAAATAAGTCTTAAAATACTCTGCCGCCTTCGTCATAAAAATTTCGCTGTAAACAGGCATGGATCGAAATTCACCAATTGATGCAAGTATGGCGAACAACGGTGCGATGAGGATAATGGAATAACCTCGATACGCAAAATACATTAATAAAATTAAACTTACTACGATAAGAAATAGGTCCACTCTAACCTCCTAAAAGTTCCTTACTACATTTGGTGTGTCATACTAACTTATTTTTTAAACTATATCATAAAGAAGCTTTTGATTCCATTAAAACTCCTTTTTCTCTCAATTTAATTGCATTTTGTAACTTTTACTCTTAAATCAACTACTTTGAAATCAATTATCTTACTTATTATTATTAATTTACGATTGTTTTTAGAATATTTGTTTATTTCTGAATGTTTTCTTTATTCAAATGTTTGGCTATGTTTGAATTTTTGACCATATTTGAATTTTTACGAAAATAGAAGTAAATTCTATCTAATTTTGTTTAATGAGCGATATGCTGGTCAGACCACCTCTGAAAGGATTTGATAATACTCCTCCAATCTATTAAACTAAGAATTGCCTTATAGACGCAAGCTATATCCTATTTTTTAAATTGTCAGTTTAATCTATATGTACTCATTATTTAGAACTTTTTTACATTTGGGAAAAAGATACAGAAAGGATTGATCTTATGGTTCTTCAATTAGGCGCTTTTGCTTTCACTGCTATTGCAGTAATGTTAGCAGTGCTAGAAGTAGCACACATCTCCCATCTTATTTAATCTGATAACAATAAACTAAAAACTAACCATGTTCGCGTATAGTATGAGGCTATGAAAAACCCAAACCGTTTTCTTGCGGTTTGGGTTTTTCTATGGATAGATAGTGTGTACTTAAACCGCCTTACCAATTCCTGCTTCTTTGAAATACCGAACCATGGCAGCAGCAGAAATTCTTATATTCTGCAATTTCCATAAGAAATACTCTATTGTTTCCTGCCGAATTTGAGTCAGTTGGCTCTCATCCCT
This sequence comes from Pelosinus fermentans, assembly GCA_002434245.1. Lineage (GTDB taxonomy): Bacteria > Bacillota > Negativicutes > DSM-13327 > DSM-13327 > Pelosinus > Pelosinus fermentans_B. The sequence continues at coordinate 46,017 of DJJR01000041.1, read as the reverse complement.
GGAAACCATTGAATTTTTCTCTATATGATCAATAACCTGCTGTATATAAGAAACCGAAATCATATCATTGATTGGCTCTTTAAGCGCATCATTGATTAACTGTCCAAAATGGTTTTGATATTGGAAAACCAGATTCTCGGGGCCAAACATCGTAAAAATAAGTTTTTCTAGATCATTTATTGCGGGATGTATCAGCTGATCCAATAATTGATCTCTCTCCACTAAATAAGGCAAAATTGCCAAGATATACCCTTGCGTAAGATAGCCTAATCCAGTTCCATTCTTACCATTTGTATAATCTGAGAGATTACACTTTTTCTGATGATGGTCCCCAATGATAAATAACTCTTCAAATAATGACTTAGGAACCTCAATTAACCAATAATAAGTAAGACCTCTTTGCTCCAAGTCTGGTATTGCCATTATGTCCTGCGTTAACACTGTGATTTCTTCTAAAAAGGTATAGTGTATAGATTCTTCCCTCGAATACAGAAGTGGTCGAAATATTGGTCCTAAGAAACTTCGTGTCAAGAAAATTTTCGTTAAGCTATTTTCCCCTATGCCTCTTACCATATTCTTCACCCTATCCTATTTTAAAATCCTTCTATTTAGACGCTCATTCACTGACAGCGCATTACCGCTTTACATTCTAACATTACAGGACAAAAGTTAAGGTCTCTTTATTTATTATCTAGAAATCCATAGTTTTAATACCATAAAAAGGGAACTCTTCTACAATCATGTAGAAGAGTCCCCTTTGACTCAAACATTTCATTTTTAAGTTGCAAAAATTGTCGAATACTAAAAAACATTCGTTTATCTCTGATATACATTGTATTACGATTTCGTTTATTTTACAAGGATTTTCTCTGTTTTTTTATAGGAATTATCTATAGTTTTAAAGCTGGCAAGGTACTAGTCTTCTTTATCCTTGCATTTTTTATGTCATTCACATACACTTAAAGCAATATATTTTTTTAGAGTGAGGTTCATATATGAAATTAATATCATGGAATGTAAATGGTTTAAGAGCATGCCTTTCAAAAGGTTTTGAAGACTTTTTCAACACTGCAGATGCTGATATCTTTTGCATACAAGAGACAAAAATGCATCCTGACCAAGCTGAAATCGGACTTATCGGATACGAAAAATATTGGAACAGTGCTGTAAAAAAGGGATACTCAGGTACAGCTGTTTTTACGCGCATAACACCATTATCCGTTACCTATGGTTTGAATATAGAAGAGCATGACCAGGAAGGCCGCATCATCACCTTGGAATTTGAAAACTTTTTTCTGGTAAACGTCTATACTCCTAACTCCAAGCGAGAACTCCTACGCTTGGACTACCGCATGAGATGGGAAGATGAATTTAGAACCTATCTTACCGCTCTAGATCAGAGTAAACCTGTCATTATTTGCGGCGATATCAATGTTGCTCATCAGGAAATCGACATTAAGAATCCCAAAACCAATCGGCGCAATGCCGGGTTCACCGATGAGGAAAGAGATAAAATGACCGCTTTATTAGAGGCAGGCTTTACCGATACTTTTCGCCATATATATCCTGATAAAATCGATGCCTATACCTGGTGGTCCTATATGATGAATGCCAGAGCCCGCAATATCGGTTGGCGTATTGATTACTTTTTAGTGTCTAACACATTAAGAGATGCGATTAAAGAAGCTACCATTTATCCTGAGGTCATGGGCAGTGATCATTGCCCGATTGGATTGGAAATCTTTTAAGGCTTTTTGAACCGCGAAGACGCGAAGAAAGTAAATAAAGAAAAAAATGAACCGCAGAGGCACAGAGAACACAGAGAAAAGATGGATAGGGTAAAAAATATCTCTCCGTGCACTCTGCGCCTCTGCGGTTACGCTCCGCTCTTACAAAGACATATAATATACCTAGACCCAAAGACGTAAAGGGTATTGATAAATATTCTAGCTAGTCAGCCGTCAGGCTGCTAGCTTTTTTTTCAATGACAAAACAGGTATCGCCAAACTGACTAATATAAGAGTTACACCAAATAGATAGGGCAAATTAATGTGAATATCAAATAAGATGCCTGCAATGGATGGACCAATGATAATTCCCAAACTAGTGTAAGTATTACTTATTCCAGCCACAAAACCTTGTTCTTCACCTGCCATCTTGGACAATAACGTATTAATTGCGGGGCGTAAAATAGAAGTGAAGGCAATATGAAGTGTTGTTACAAGAAGTATGTACCAAAAACCTCCTGGCAGCAGCATTAGTGCTAACGATGCCGCTGATAAAGCCAAACTCATGTTGATGACTTTTTTTTCACCAAAGCGGCGCAGCAGCCAATCAATCAATAGTGCTTGGACAAGAACACCCATTAACACACCTACCGTAAGTAGAATTGCTATATCCTTAGGTGTATATCCATATTTCACATCCACATACAGCCCAAATACGACTTCCACACTCACTAACCCAAATGTCAAAATAAAAATTAATACTAAAAGAAAAAAGTAGGGAGCCTTAAAAGATAACGCAACCTGTGAAAAGATATTCTCGCTTTTAACCAAGGAATTTCTGGAAACGAATTGTTTTTCTTGGGATAATGTTTCAGGTAACAGCAAAAAAGCTGCAATCATGGAGAACGCCGAAGCAGCCGAAGCCACATAAAAGGGAAGGCGTAAGCCATAGTCAGCCAAAAATCCTCCAATGCCAGGCCCAATTACAACACCAAAAGACATGGCTGCTCCTATCCAGCCGAGGCTTTTACCCCGATTTTCCTCTGTGGTGATATCTGCTACATAGGCTGTAATTGCCGGGGTTGTAAAGGCAATACCAATTCCGCCAATCAGCCTGGACACATACAGCAGCCACAACTCGTTAGCCATGCCGAAAAGATATTGGGATACACTAAATAAACCGATTCCAGAAACAATGATAATTTTGCGTCCATACTGATCCGCCCATTTACCTGCAAGAGGTGAAAATAATAATTGGGTAAATCCCATAGCCGACACCAAATAACCAAGAGTGGCGTTATTTACCCCAAAATCCTGCACAAATTTAGGTAATATGGGGATGATCAGCCCAACCCCCAATTGAGCAATAAACATATTCACAATTAAGATCATAAGTGGCATTTTAGAATATTTCAACTTACACATTTGCAAAAATCCTACTTTCATAAAAATTTAGTATCGAAAATCGTCTTGTTCATTTCTTAGCTAGTGAATTAATTCATGCCCCTGATATATATACATAATCTAAAAATAAAATGTAATTTAGTATTGACTAACATTTTTGAAACGACTATAATCTTAATTGATCATGATTATCATCTTCAACAGGTCAACATCTTATCACTTTGACTGTCGTCAGTCAAATTAATTGAATCTTGGTCTATCAATCTGATTGATGACCCGTAGGTTATTATATTTCTTTTTTTTGCTTATCGTCAAATAAATAATTCACGTATCCCCTGCAATTTATATTATTTAACTATTCTTGATTGTGATACGGGAAAAGAAAGGTGCTGTTCTATGGAGAAATAAAACATATATTTTTTATCGTTCACTGACTGTCGTCAGTCATTTTGGTTCAAAACGTTCCTCATAAATTATTACATAAGGTCATTATCTATTTTATAATTACAATAACGGAAAATAAGGAGAGATTACCATTAATAAGCAGCAAAAAAAATTATTATGCTCACTGCTAAGCAGTGCAATCGTATTAAGTACTTCTGGAATGGTAGCCGCTGAAGAAGCTACTGCAGCAGAGGAAACCTATAATTTTGATGAATATGTCGTAACAGCCAATCGTATGCCTGTCAAAATGTCAGAGGTTGCAGCAAATGTAACGGTAATTACACAGGAGGAAATTGAAAAAGGTGGTTTCACTAGCGTACCTGACATCTTAAGCAAAAGCAATGTTGACTTGCAGGAAACAGGCACCAGTACAGTCCCCGTTCTCAATGGAGATGATCGTGTACTAATCTTAGTCGATGGTCGCAGAATGAATTGGGATCACCTTGTCGTAGGCGGAAACAGTCATGCTGGCGTAAATCTCGACCTCTTGCCAGTGAAGAATATCGAACGCATTGAAATTGTCCGTGGTCCAGCTTCTTCTCTCTATGGCAGTGACGCTGTTGGTGGTATTATTAATATCATTACCCGCAAAGCCAAAACTCCAAGTACTTCCATTTCATCGGAATTTGGCAGTTGGGGGTTGCGGCGCTACAGCCTTACTACCGAGGGCAGAGAGAATGGTATTGGCTACCTGATTACAGCAGAAAAGAAAAAGCGTGATAACTTTGAGTATAAGAATGCTACAACTGGTAAAACCGAGACTAAACAAGATAGCAAACTGGATCAAGAGTATCTGACATTGAAGTTAGACAAAGAACTAAGCAATGGAAATTCTCTTACCCTAGAAGTAGAGCATGGAAATGATGAATCCGACTTTGGCGGAAACGATTCATTCCCTTATCCAGGTGCCTATCGAAAAGTAGTAGATAATAATGTGGCTCTTACTTATCAATGGGGGCAAGACAAGGGAGCCGACAACTTCTTTCGTGTCTATCGCAATACATCAAATCAAGAATACTTTAAAGCCTTAGACAACTCTTTCGCGAAGCTTTATGCCAACGGCTTTAATTGGCAAGAAAGCTGGCAGCTTAGTAAAGGTCACACGCTAACTGGTGGCGCAGACTGGCGTGAAGAACACATTGATGACAGAAAATCTATTGACAACGGTTATACAAATAAAGCACTCTTTCTAGAAAACCGTTGGCAATTGGCTAATAAATGGTCGGTAACTGCAGGTACTCGCTATGATGACCACAGTATTGTTGGCGATAACTTCAGCTCACGGATTACAGTAAATAAAGAAGTGAATCCTACGACTAATGTCTATGCTTCATGGGGACAATATGTAAAAAATCCTACCATTGCAGAGCTCTTTAGCAATACCCAATATTGGATTGGCAATCCAAACCTTAAACCCGAAGAAGGAACTACAACTACTTTAGGAATCAATACAAAACTAGGAGATGGAACGAAATTACAGGCTAGTATTTATAGCAGCCGTCTCAAAAATGCTCTAGAGTGGAAGGGATTTTGGCCTCTGCCTGACCCTGGTTACTATTATAATGTTAGTCAGGAAAAAAGACAGGGTCTTGACTTAAATCTATCCCGCCAAATATCGCCTCAATGGAATGTAGGCGTTGGCTACACTTATAACAAAACCAAAATTAAAGACGTCGGCTATTCCGATTATGTCGCAGATCCCTATAATAGTCAACCAAATGGATACCGCCTCAATGTTCAGTATGATCAAGATAAGTGGGATGCCAGCCTTACACTACGAAGTGCAACAGGTCGAAATAAGGAAGAATTTACTTCTAAATCCTATGTAACCCTTGATCTGATGGCTAATTACAAAATTACTTCTGACACTCATGTATACCTCAAAGGATATAACTTGACAAATAAGGCTTATGAATTAAGTCCTGCAAATGGTTTGGGAGTTGCTGGTTCTTATCCTATGCCGGGACGAAACTTCTACCTTGGTGTGGAACATCGCATGTAACCAAACCTAGATTTTAATGAGTGAATCAAACATCTCATGTAACAGAAGATGTACTGCTAACGAATTACAGTTGGCAGTACATCATCATTTATATTTAGTAATAAAGAATATGATCCTCAAGAAATAAGGATTATATCACGCCAATTCCTTTTATTAAAGATGGTGTGGTTTACAAAAAGTGCAGCACCCTTTAGAATGAGTATTGAGGATTCTTCTCAATAGCATTCTAAGGGGTGCACCCTGCCGTTCGTTGCCTAAAAATGAAGTAGGAGATTTTTTACAAATATGACACAATTAAAACAGCGACTATCCTTTGAATACGATACTGCCATCCAAAAGAATCATGTTTTTTTACTTTTGCTGACAGGCCTCGGTATACTTGCTTTACTCTCCATGTTACTGGCGGTTGGTTTGGGTACGGTAAAAATCCCTCCTGACATCGCCTATAAGATTATTGCCTACAAATTGTTTCATCTAAATATCGATAACGTAATGAGCCAGGTATCCCCTGCTCATATGGATATCATATGGCAAATCCGTTTGCCCCGTGTGATTCTGTCTGCTGTTGTAGGCGCAGGTCTTGCTATGTGCGGCACTGTCATGCAGGCTTCTGTACAAAATCCTCTGGCAGAACCCTATATTCTTGGTATATCCGCCGGGGCTTCCCTCGGTGCAACTTTCTCCATTCTTATCGGCAGCGCCTCGGGATTATTCTTCGGTCTTGGTACCGCCTTTTGGGCATTTATCGGGGCATTGGGAGCGTCCTTCTTTGTTCTGGTCTTATCAGGTATCGGAGGCAGAATGTCAACGGTTAAAATGGTTCTGTCCGGTTCCATTGCCAGTGCTTTATTCATAGCCCTCTCAAATTTACTTATATATCTCTCTAATGATGCAGAAGGCATTCGCAGCGTCACCTTCTGGAATATGGGATCATTAGCCGCAGCTAAATGGGATAATCTAATGCTGCCCGTGTTTGGAATTGCCCTGTGTTGTCTATTTTTTCTATTTCAGTCCCGCACCCTCAATACCTTACTCTTAGGAGAGGAGGCTGCTGTTACCTTAGGCATTAATCTGACGAAAGTACGCCGCATCTATATGATTATTACAGCCCTCATTACAGGACTGATTGTTTCTGTCTGCGGTATTTTTGGGTTTGTGGGACTGGTAATTCCCCATGTGGTTCGTGGTCTGGTCGGATCAGATCATCGACGTTTAATGCCAGGTACGATCCTAATCGGATCTATTTTCTTAATCTGGGCTGATGTATTGGCACGCATCATCTTAAAAAGCGGAGAATTGCCCATTGGCATCATTACGGCCTTAGTAGGAGCACCCTTTTTCATGTATATTCTGTTTAAGCAGTCTTTTGATTTTGGAAGTAAGTAAGGAGGTTTGAAATGGATCTGGAATTGAAAAATATTAATGTAAAGCTTGGCGATAGAAACATTATTCAAGATATCTCCATGGCGGTTGCCAAAGGAGAATTTGTAGGCATTATCGGTCCTAATGGCAGTGGAAAGTCCACACTATTGCGCACCATCTATCGAATCATCCAGCCCAATAACGGAACAATCTGGCTAGATGGAAAGAATTTAAAAGATATTAAACTATCCGAATCCGCTAAAAAAATGGGTGTGGTAGGACAATTCAACAGTATTAATTTTGATTTTACAGTGCTGGACATGGTTTTGATGGGACGTACACCTCATAAAAGCTTATTAGGCTCAGATACCCCTGCCGATTATGCAATTGCTATGGAATCAATCCGAAAAGTCGGTATGGAGAAACATGCAAATCGTAGTTTTTCCACCTTATCCGGGGGTGAAAAGCAGCGAATTATATTAGCGCGCGCTTTGACCCAGCAGCCTCAATTATTAATTTTAGATGAACCGACAAATCATTTGGACATTAAATATCAGCTCCAGATTCTTTCAATTGTGAAGTCACTTGGTATTGGTGTACTTGCAGCGCTCCATGACCTAAGTCTGGCAGCCATGTACTGCCATAAGTTATATGTATTAAAAGAAGGCAATGTAATCACAAGTGGCGTACCGAATGAAATTCTAACTCCGGAACTGGTCCAAGATGTATATGAAATTGAATGCGACATTCAGGAAAACCCAGCTACAGGCTATCTTTCCATTACCTATTACCCCGCTTGCCGCCATGCTTAAGAGGAGATGTATAATGAAAAAACTAACACTGAACCCGATTATCCTTATCCTATGCTTCATAGGCATCCTGTCACTAGCAGGCTGTGGCCAATCCACTCCTGCAGCACCAAAAGATGCCTCGGCACCTTCCCAAAGCAATGATACAAAGTATCCCGTCACTATCTCTAATTACGACAGTAGTGAAAACCCAATTTCCTATGTCTATAAAAAGGCTCCTGAAAGAGTGGCCATTATTCACCCAGGGGCAACGGAACTGCTGTTAGAATTGGGTCTCGAAGACCGTATTTTATCCACCATCGCACCCTATGGAGCTCCTTTAGACCGGATAGCCGACAAATATGCTACGCTTAAAATCATGAAGGCTAAATATCTTCCTTCCCAAGAAGAATTACTGGAAATGCAGCCAGATATGATCATTGGCTGGGCTCATAATTTCCGTTCCAGCGAATTGGGAGATGTAAAGTCCTGGCAGGAACGGGGCGTTGGAACTTTTGTAATGCAAAGTACACTAACGAAAAGCCAATCGACTGTCGATACTGTCGTCTATGCCTTTGTTGCTGATATGGGTGCCATTTTCGGTATTCAGGAAAAAACAACATCTTACATCCAAAATCTCAAGGACCGGGTTGCCAAAGTTCAAGCCGCGACGAAAGATATTCCGCAGAAAAAAACGGTGATTGTACTACAAGATCATTTCAATGGTACCTTTTCGGTCTATGACAGCCGATATTTAATTAGCAGCATGATCGATCTTGCCGGCGGCAAGAACCTTTGCAAAGACATCACCTCTTTTGTCGGTGCCGAAAAAGTACTGGCCTTTGATCCGGATTTTATTATCTATGTATCCCATGATAGAAATGAAGGTGCAAAGGATCTTACTGATGAAGAAGCACTAAAAGCGTTGCATGAAGTCTCATCCTTACAAAGCATGAGAGCGATTCAGAAAGGCAACATCATTAACCTTCCTTTCTTCACTGTGAATAACGGCGGAATCCGTACAGTTGACGCAATCGAAAAAATTTCTCATGCACTCTATCCTGAACAATACCAATAAAAAATGTTACGCGTTCTTTAAAACATAGAAAGTAAGCCGAACCGCAGAGGCGCAGAGAACACTGAGAAAAAATAAATAAGGTTAAAAACCACTGTGCTCCTCTGCGTTATTTGATAAGAAAAACGCTGACGCGTCCTTTGTCGTTGCGAACAGAGTGAAGCAATCTCTTGGCAAGTATGGGGATTGCTTCGCGTTGCTCGCAATGACAGATTGATGGTACCTTCAACCACTGAAACTTATACCATTTTAGTGATAATGATCACAACTTCTTTAGGTTGATTACTTAACATAAAGCTATACCTATTCTTGACAAAATTTTCTTTTTTATTTACAATATTAACTGATCGTAGTCAGTTTCACGGAAGAGAGGTGTTATTTATGATTAGAGTTACAAAAGATCCTGAAATACGCCAGGCTGAGCTGATGGACGCAGCGCAAGAACTGTTTATTTTACTGGGCTATCAGCAAACTACAGTAAGTACGATTGTGAAAAAGGTGGGCGTAGCCCAAGGAACATTCTATTATTATTTTGCTTCTAAAGAAGCCATCTTAGAAGCTATATTTGCCCGCCATGTGACAACTATGCTCCTGGAAGTTGAGACCTTTTATTCCGATAAAAATACGGTATTAGAGAAATTGCAGCTATTTTTTAATCTTTTCTACAAAATATGCTACTGTGATAAACCAGGTCTAATTGGCAAGATTTTATATAAAGAAAAACAAGGTTTGTTAATTAATAGGCTCTGGCGGCAAATGCTATTGACTACACAGCCAATTTTTAAAAGAATCCTGGAGCAAGGCAACAAAGAAGGGCTCACAAATGTCATACATATGGATGAAACATTTTCTTTTTTTGCTGGCATTATGGCTGCCTTACTGGAAGCTAGCTCGCCTTTAGAATTTGGTCATGAAGTAGATCCAGTCATTGTAGCGAATAAATTAGAAATTGCGGGAAAATTAATTGAGAATTTATTAGGAGCACCTGTTGGCAGCATTCATTTGAAGCCTCTTACATCATAAATAAACAATTAAATCATAAATTCAAAATAATGGGCTTTTAATCTGGTTCTCCTAAGAAAAATCCCATAATGTATAAAACTGCTCTCGATATCTAGTCGAGAGCAGTTTTCTTAGTTTAATTATAAACCTAATAAGTTGGCGGGAGATATTTTAGTCATCTTCTCCATCATATCGTTCGATAATCCTGCATTGGCTAAAAACCCTAGATACTCGCTTAAGGCGTCACTCCACATAGGATTTTCAACTTGACCGCCATCAGTAGAAATAATGGTTGATTCATATCCCACTGCTTCAATAGCTGCCAAATTTTTTATGAAGTTTTTTTCATAATCTTTCCCTGGGAAACGGGTAGCATAGCATCGCTCAAAGTAAACGCCATATGACACCAATATTTTTTGAGTTTCGATAGGCATGGAAATGGACCACCATTCTGGATGATTAATGACAATCTTATTGACACCAAGCTCTTTTGCTTTTTCTACAACAATAAGAATTTCTTCAGTAGATAAATGTCCTGTTCCTAAAATCAGGTTATGTTTGGCAACCATCTTTAAAACAGTTACAAGGGATGGAACCACCTGGTTATCAATAATTGATTCTACTCCGTCATTTTTCCCACTGATCCTGCGTTCATAAGCAGACCAGGCTGTTGGCAGCCAAACAATCTTTGCTCCCATTTTTATTGCAGCCTCAACAGCTGCCGGGTTGATTCCCCCGACTTCAGGATTCAGCGTAATACCACCGAACACTTTGATTCCAGGTACAACCTGTTCAGCAATCCATGCCCGATCCATCGTCGGTACAACGTGAGATTTTATTACAATTGCCCGCGCTCCAACTTTCGCAGCTTCTTGAGCCAATTCAATATCATTCAAACGTCTTTGCCGAACATCTGGATTTGTATGAATATGAAGGTCGATAACCCCATTTAAAATAGATTTTTCTTTTTCTTCTAAAATACTCATACTATTACAAATCCCCTCTCATAACATTTACTTATCCTTGTATTGATTGCTGAGCAAGTTTTAATTTTTTATTGTGATATAGAGTATAAATGGAAGCAGCTATTGAAATGCCGATAGAAATCATGACTAAAAACCATATGCCTTGATACTCTAGATTAAAGCCACCGTCTTTAACTGCAAACTGTACTGCCATATAGCCGCTATAAGTTAATGCAGAAGCTCCGATGAATTGCGTAATGGTATTGATCAAACCATTTAATGTTCCGGATGTCTTAATTGACCAAGTTTCAGCAATAATGGTGTTTAAGATTGATAACAAGTTGATGCCTATACCAAGGATAAACGAGACTGCTCCAAGCAGTATCGGCGATGTAAATGCAGTCGTAAGAAGGTAAACGCAACCAAATGTAATCGTAAAACTAACAACCAGCAAGGACTCTCGTGGTATTTCATATTTGGTCAACAGGTAATCAGAAAGCTTTCCAACCAGAGGCGGTCCGAATATTCTTCCAGCAACATAGGCTGATGCCATTGCTCCACCTGCGATCATTGCCTCCGATTTACCAAGCCCGGCTACTTGTGCGTAAAAGGTCGCGGCATACAACGGCAGCCAGCTGGGAATTAGCCGTAAGCCAACTGTAAAACCCTGCCACACAAAAACAATAATCCAAAATCCAGGATCTTTTATTGCGGATAAAACCATTGATTTATAGTTGGTATCTTTTGCAGACTTTTTTTCTTCCTTAACCTGTATTGATTCAAGCCCCATCTCGCTGGGATCAGAACGAAGAAATATATAAGCCAGAATGGCGATACATAGAATAACAACTGCCATAACAAGTGTAGCGGCTCTCCAGGATCCAACACCAAGAATCGTGAAACCATCTTTCATAAACAATGCCATAATCGGCAATAGCAAAAAGGACCAAATTTCCCCCATGCCCCCACCAGGCCCGGAAAACAAGTTCATAGCCAGGCCACGTTCTTTCTTGCCAAACCAACGACCGATAACTGCCACACACGGGACAAATGCTGCCGCACCAACAAAACCAAGCAATGCACGAATAATAACTGCTTGATTAAAACTATCAGCAAAAGCAAAGGCAGCAATGAATACTACCGTCGTGCCAATACCGATAGGAATCACTTTTCTTCCTCCAAGTAAGTCCGTTAACGTTCCCCATGAACTTTGCCCTAAAGCATAGGCATAGAAAAAAGCTGATCCTAAAACACCAAGTTCCGGTTTACCAATATTCCATTCACCCATGATGTAATTTGCAATACCAGTATAATTTAACCGAACCAAATTGCCTGATGAATAAACCAGAATGCAAACTGTTAGCACAATCCATTTATAATAGCTTTTTCCATAGAAGATTGACATTTACTTTCCTCCAATTTTTATTTTTATAGCATTCTATATTGTAAGAATAATGCTGCTAAGTATAAGTAACTAAACTTTCGCAAAGTGAAAAACCTGCATGTAACCTAATGTCTTAATGGAAATATGCAAAGGTTACAGTATTCCAATGTTGATTACCCGGACTACTGTAATCAACTACAATCATTCTTTAACTTTTTTTAAAGTTCGCATAATAATTAATCAAAGAACCAGCCAAGATAATCTCCCGATCATCTTTCGATACATTTTCAAGTTTCAAATTTAGACTTGTTTTCCCCTGAGAATTAATAATGAAAGCCCGGATATTTTCTGCACCATCCTCTATTGTTTTACGAATTTTCGGAATGTATAGGAGATCATCCACGGAAAGCTTTCCTTTCTCAGCTTCATCGATGGTAAAGGGTATCATACCCCAATTCATCAGATTACTGCGATATCGTTTCGTAGCATACTCAATAGCAATATTCGCATCTCCGCCCAAGACCCTTTGGCAAGAAGCAGCCTGTTCTCTTGCCGATCCATCACCAGGTTTGTTGGCAAAAATAATACTACCCAGCCCGGTTTCTCTGATGATATGTTGCAACTGCTCTGAAGTCTGTCCATCCGCTATGGTGGCTAAAAATAACTCTTCTATCTCTTCAAAGCCTTGCCCTTGCTCTAGTAATTGCTGACGTTTTTTCTCGATCTGCTGGATGTCTTTCGCTCTGCCAACATATTGCGGATCTCTGCGAGATAAAGTAAACTCAGCCAGTTTTAAGGGATTAGAACGATAAGATGAAGTTTCACCGGAAGGGATGAGCTCGTCCGTTGTCGTAACAGGATCTAAAAGCACAGCCGAAACTTTAAGTAACAGGTTTTCCGGCAATGACCGTATCTTTGGCCACGGAATAATATTGGGTCCAAAAACCAGCTCTTCTTCTGGATGAGGCTTCCCAAACCCATGGTATATTCGATTCTTATAGATCTCCTGATTGAATGTATATGGTGATGCCGCGGAGGTAAAGTCAACTTCAGTTGCCGCTGTCAGGATACCGCCATATAAAGCAGTCGCCGCAATGGAGCGAGCATCCATCAATGCTACTGAGGCTAATTGACCATTATCCGGTTTAGAGCCTTCACGGTTCAGGAAATTGCGGGTAGTATGACGAATGCTAAGGGCATGATTCGCCGGAACATCACCAGCGCCAAAGCAAGGACCACAGAATGCTGATCGTATGCTCGCACCTGCAATCGTCAGCTTTTCAATGGAACGATTATTCATAAGTTCAAGAAATACAGGCTGGCTGGAAGGATACACACTTAAGGAGAACTCACCCAGAGGTTTTTGCCCAAGGATTTGCGCCATCGCTACAATATTTTCATAAGTACCGCCAGCGCAGCCAGCAACAACAGCTTGGTCCACTTTTAGCCGACCATCGACAATCTTGTCTGTTAAATGGAATGTAATATTGGGATTATCAATCAGCTTGCGCCCTTCCGTTTCTACTTGATACAAAATGTCAGCCATATTTTGATTTAGCTCAGAAATGGTCCAAGCATTACTGGGATGAAAAGGCAACGCAATCATTGGTTCAACACGGCTCAAATCTACTTTTACTAAACCATCATAGTAGCTCACTTCTCGAGAATCTAGCTTTTGATAAGCGTTAGAGCGACCATGGATCTTATAATATTCTTCTACCTGCTCATCGGTACGCCAAATGGAAGACAGACAAGTGGTCTCCGTAGTCATAACATCAATACCATTGCGATAATCCACTGTAAGATTCCTTATGCCAGGTCCAACAAACTCCATGACTTTATTTTTGACCATACCATTTTTAAAGACTGCTTTGATGATAGCCAAAGCAACATCTTGAGGTCCAACGCCTGCCTTCGGACAGCCTTCAAGGTATATCGCAATCACTTCCGGATAACGAAGATCATAGGTACGCTCAAGAAGTTGTTTAGCGATTTCCCCGCCGCCTTCACCGATTGCCATCGTTCCCAAGGCACCATAGCGGGTATGACTATCGGAACCGAGAATCATCTTGCCGCAGCCAGCCATCATCTCACGCATATATTGGTGAATTACTGCTTGATGCGTAGGAACAAAGATTCCTCCATATTTACGAGCTGCTGAAAAGCCAAAAACATGATCATCCTCATTAATGGTACCTCCAACGGCACACAGGCTATTATGACAATTGGTCAGTACATAAGGCACAGGAAACTCTGTCAATCCACTGGCAATAGCCGTCTGAATAATTCCCACATAGGTAATATCATGAGAAGCCAGCGCATCAAAACGCAATTTCAAATTGCATTTGTCCTCTACTACATTATGTTCTGTAAGGATCTGATAGGCAATGGTGCCTGTTCGAGCATGCTCTTGCTCTATATTTGACTCCAATAACGGAGCAATTCCTTTATGAGCTAACCGATTATTAAGTTCTGCTAAGCTGAGTTTATCAGCATGCTGTACAATTACCTGTCCCTTTAAAAGATAGACACCTTGATCCAATACTTCAACCATAATAACGCCTCTTTCTTTTTATCATTCTTAGTTCATAGAAATATATTATTTTGCAAAAATTCTCCTCACGCTATCTCATACAGTTGTACGGATCACATCAATTAAAGTACCATCCCGATATTCAACCACCGCAGCGATTCTTTCACTTACTTCAATCGGATCAGGCTTACCAGCAAATTCATAGGCAATATTTCTCAGTTCTTCTATGTCCATAAGGGGAATATTAGCTGCTTTTAAATTATCCTTTAAATCTGAACGTAAGGGGTTAACCGCGACTCCCCGCTCCGTAACAACGATATCCACTGTCTCTCCAGGAGTACAAACTGTATGTACCTGATCGATTACCATTGGCAAACGGCCGCGCAAAAGTGGCGCCACCACAATCGATAATGCCGCACCTGCTGCCGTATCCTGATGACCGCCTACAGCACCCATAATCACACCATTGGAATCCGTAATAACATTGACATTGAAGTTTACATCTACTTCAGTAGCACTTAAAATAACCACATCAAGCTGATTCACAATCGGTCCGCCATTATGAGGATTGGCATAAAAAGAAGCCGACATCTCCTGATGATTTCTATTTTTCTTTATGGATTCTATGGAAGGAATGTCGAAATCTTGTACATCATATACGGCCTTAATGAGTCCCTCTTCCAGCATTTCAATAAAGGGCGCCGTTACACCACCTAAGCCAAAACTGGCTGTGATGCCTTGTTTTTTCATTTTTTCTTTCAAGAAACGAGCAGCTGCTAAGGATGCTCCCCCGCTGCCTAATTGGATAGAATAGTCTTGTTTAAAATACCCGGAGTATTCGATTGCTGCTGTAGCATATTGGGCAATGAGTAATTCCCGAGGATCCTTACTAATCCGCAGTGCTCCTGATGCAATCCCTTTTGGGTCACCAATGGCTTCTACTGGTACAATATAATCTACTTGCGTCTGTGGAATGCTGATGGGAAAGAGAGGATAAGGCACTAAATGATCAGTAATTGCCACTACTTTATCTGCATAAGCTGCATCCACCATTGCATATCCCATAGAACCGCAGACTGATTTTCCTTCCACACCGTTGATATTACCATAGGTATCACAGGCAGGTGCCCCTATAAATGCAACATCGATGTGCAGTTCACCGCATTCAATGGCTCTGGCCCGTCCACCATGAGAACGAATAATAGTTGGTTTGGAGAGTTGTCCACTGGTCAAAAGCTGCCCCAATTTCCCCCGGGCGCCACTAGTCTCTACTGCCGTAATCACTCCCTGATTCATATAGGGAATGATCTCTTCATTAATGGTATTAAGAGAGCTAGGTGCCAGCGTCAGATCTTTAATTCCTTTCCTGGCAATGACACCCATCACCATATTCAAAACATAGTCACCATTACGGAAATGATGGTGAAAGGAAATCGTCATACCGTCTTTTAAACCAGATGCATCAATCGCTTGCTCAATAGATGAAAGGACTTTTTCCGAACGTGGTTTATTCACTTTAATAGCAGGTCCCGTTAAGTGACCTGTCGGTACATAGGAAAAAGGGTTGATATAAGGCTTTATATTCTTAATACCTGCGATGCTTTCTGGAATCTCTCTGCCGACGCCATTTATCATAAGGTTTCTCCCCCTTTGTACTTTCCAACTGCATTGGCATATGCCAGCGTTCTTTGCGCCCTCTTGACTACTGGTATATCAATCATTTTCCCATTTAAGGACACAACGCCGGATTTACGGGCCAATGATTCTTCATAGGCTGCAATGACTCTTTGGGCATGGTCAATTTCTTTTTCTGTTGGTGTGTAAATTTCATGCACGATGTTGATTTGCCTTGGATTGACTACGGATTTTCCATCAAAGCCCATCTCTTTAATACGAGTAGTTTCCGCAATAAAGTCTTCTTCATTGTTGACATCACCAAATACAGTATCTATGGCATGAATCCCCGCTTCTTTGGCTGCCAGGATCAATTGTCCTCTGCCTGCAAAAAACTCTTTCCCATCTTTGGTTCGAGATGTTTGAATATCCGCTAAGTAATCTTCCCCACCGATTGCAAGTGCTACCATTCGTGGACTTGCTGCAGCAATATCATAAGCGTTGCGGATTCCTTTTGCTGTTTCAATGGCAGCCATCATGTTAATACTGCCGGGAAGGAATCCATGTTTTATTTCTGCGGCAGTAATCAGCTCATCAATTTCCTTAATGTCAGCAGCTGTTTCTGCTTTAGGCAGGCGGATAAGATCAGGTTTTACGGCTAAAATAGTCTCTAGATCTTTATAGCCAAAAGGAGTGCTGATATGATTAATGCGCACTGCGACTTCACAAGGATAGTTAATGGATTTCATTGCGTTATATACCAAATGACGCGCCGCATCTTTCTCGCTAAGGGCCACAGAATCTTCTAAATCAAAGATAATGGTATCTGCGCCATAGATTCCTGCATTGATTAGCATGCCTGGATTATTACCGGGTACGAACATCATGGTTCTGCGTAATTTCATCCTAGTACCTCCTTGGCTGCGGCCCTATCAATTGCCGTCATCATACGAGCTCGAATTGTACAATCTAAAGCACCTCTATCATTAGCTGATACATGGACAGCATCAATACCTTGTTCGCGCAAGACCTCCTGAATTACATTGTTAATTTGACGGCCATACTTTTTCAGCACGGGACTTGTCAGCTCAACATGAATTCCTTTATCTGCTGAGACAGGCGTAAGAATGATTAAAATGTCATTTGACTCAACTGTGCCAGCTTGACTTGGCTGAATAATTTGCAACATATAATACCTCCAACGCATTTTCAAAAGATAATTCATTATTGTTATCTTCAGAATCTTTCTATTTCAATTGAATTGTACTATAATAAACTCAATAAATATAATATCGTTATTTTATAAAATCCATAAAATATTTTTATGGCTACTTGAGAGTGAGGAAATACAATGGATGATAAGGACTGCATCATTTTAAAAATTATCTCTGAAGAAAAAAACATTACCAAGGCAGCTGAACGTCTATATATCTCTCAGCCAGCTCTCAGTTATCGCCTAAAGAATCTTGAAAAAGAATTTAAAGCTCAAATTGTTGTACGCAATACTACAGGAATCGTCTTTACCCCTCAAGGGGAAGAACTACTGGCCTATGCCTTAGAAACACTCACCAAGCTGACAACTATTCGAGAGCGTATCCATAATATGAAAAATTCGGTACAAGGCTCTTTACGCATCGGAACGTCTTCTGTTTTTGCCCATTGTGAACTACCTTCCATACTCAAAGGGTTCCTTACTCTCTATCCCAATGTCGAGATATCAGTAAAAACAGGCTTAAGTTCCAAAATGTATACATTACTGCAAAAAGAAGAAACGACGATTGCCATTTTACGGGGCGACCGCTTCTGGCCGGAAGAAAAATACATGCTGAGTGAAGAACCACTTTGCCTTGCAGCCTGCCACCCAGTTGATTTTAAGGATTTACCCTATCGTCCCCGCATTAATTATGGAACAGATTCTGCGCTAAAAGATATGGTCCATAATTGGTGGCGTGAAACATATCCTTGCCCATCAAAAATTACGATGGAAGTCGATAGTATGGATACCTGCCGGCAAATGGTTCTCCACGACCTGGGATGGGCGATCTTACCAGCTATCGGCTTAAAGGAACAGCCCTCACTTTTTACACGAGAGTTATACTGGCGTGATAATACCCCCGTTTTGCGAAGAACATGGATGTTATGTCGCACTTCATCCCTAAACCTTTCTGCAGTTCAGGCTTTCGTCGACTATATAAAAGATTGTTATCACTTAAATAATTCGCTCCACCTGCCTTCTCATAAAATAATTCATCCCTCATTGTCAGATTTGCAGTCATAACTTTGTTACACTCCAAAACCTTCCTACTACATATGCATTGCAGACTGAAGCAAAAAGAATTACAATAATGATTAATGAATCACTTTTTATCGCAGGAGGTAGATATATGGATTATGGCTTTTGGAGTGCTGTCACACAGTATTATCAGTTAATCCAAACTGCTTTTAGTTATGAGCATGGATATCGTTTAGGAGTATCAATAGCTATTTTTTTATTTTTTTGGCTATTTAGAAATAAATTTACAAAATACATTCTTTATTTGCTAATAAAAATCTGCAACACAAAAGCAACTACAAATGAATATTTAATAACTGCATTTAGGTGTCCTTTAGTAAATACCATTGTCGCTTTAGGAACCTATCTGGCATTACGAAATATTTTTCCTCTTACCTATGATCGTTTATTGGATCAACTGTTACGTTCTTTCATTGTTCTCTTTATGGCTCATGGCATACATAGGTTAGTAAAGCTTTATGGCAATAATGTGGAGGAATTAGGTAATCTCCTGGATATTAACGTTGATAAAATTTTGATTCCATTCTTCTCAAAAATGATCCGCTTTCTAATCCTGGCACTTGCCTTTGTGACAATCTGCAGTAACTGGGGATATGACATTAATGGTTTTATCGCAGGTCTCGGTTTGGGCGGCCTTGCGTTTGCATTGGCAGCTAAAGATCTGCTGGCCAATATATTTTCAGGAATGGTGATTATTGCAGATCGCCCCTTTAGCATTGGTGACTGGATAAAAACAAGCGATTTAGAAGGAACCATAGAAGATATTAATTTTCGAAGCACCAAAATTAGAACCTTTGAGCACGCTTTGGTAACGGTACCAAATTCCAATCTAATCAATGCTCCTATCGTTAATTTTACAAAACGGGAAATGCGCAGGATTACCTTCAACCTTGGAGTAACTTACGATACTCCAAGTCAAGCCCTCAAAAAATGTATTGAAAAGATTCAACATATGCTTGTCCAGCATCCCTCCATTGATAATAAGACGATTTTTGTAAAGTTTGATTCATTTGGTGAAAATGGTTTACATATCTTTATGTATTTTTTTACAAAAACTACAGTCTGGGAAGAATATTTAAATATCAAACAAGATGTAAACTTTCAAATTCTGAAAATACTAGAAGAAGAAAATGTAAGTATTGCCTTCCCCAGAACAAGCCATTATTTTGAGACCCCTCTCCAAATCATAGATCCTGCTCAATCAATATTAACTAAAAAGTGAAAAGAAAAAGATCGCTGCAGTATGGCTAAAATAGTCCATACAGGTACAGCGATCTTTTTATCTTTATTTACTTAAAGCGTGTTTTAGACGCATTTTCTCACTGCAAACCGGGCAAATATCATGGGTTAATTCGGCTTCAGAATGCTTCATAAGATACTCTTCCAATCCCATCCACTCACCTTTTTCATCATGAATACGATGACATACTGAGCAAATCGGAATCATCCCTTGCAGTTGAGTAATGAGAGAAACATCCTCAGTAATCACAATTACCATCGTCTTATCTTTGTAATGGATAGGAGAAGCTGTTATTAAAAGTGTCAATACTTTAACTTCATCTTGATGAAGAACATGAAAGGCTCCTTTATTCCGAGAAACCACTTTACCATTTAAGGCTTCAAGCACGCTTTTTCGTAAAATACATTTCCTGCAAACAATACATTCTCCACATCCTTCGGGAGTATCCGCATTAATGCATTTTAGTATCTTTCCACACTTTTGTAAGTAAGCTTCTTCATTCGAAATATTAAAAATGTTTTGGGCAGCCTCATTGATGACCTCTATCTTCGTTGCATCGTTGACTATCATTAGAGCTAGCGGCAGAGTTTTGAATAGAAAAGCTGCAAAGTCACTATCTAGCTCATTCCATCGATATCCCGTTCCTTGCATGATCTTCCCCCACCTTATTCTACAGAATTATACTCACTTCTCCTCTATGTCATATTATTATTTTTCTTATCCATTAGTTCGACATATCCTTTTCTACCACCTTCTTTAAAGTAAAGTCACTTATCTATCTTATTTACAATTATTCTCTTGCATAATTATCCAGCATATTGATATATTTAATATATCATCCTATAAGAAAGAAATAAAACCGATTGCTTATCATAATACAGGGGAGGACATTACATGAAATCTTGGCACCAACTACCGATTGAGCAAATCACTACGGATTTACGTACTGATATTCAAAACGGGCTGCTTCCTGAAGAAGTAACCCTCAGACAGAAACAATATGGTTTTAATGAACTAGCTGAAAAAGATAAAGAATCTCTTTTTCGTAAATTTGTCAATCAGTTTAAAGACTTCCTAGTCTTAATTCTATTAGCAGCTAGTGTCATTTCCGTTTTTATCGGTGAAATCACTGACGCCTTTGTCATTATTGCCATTGTCATTCTAAATGCTTCCCTAGGCGTATTCCAAGAAGCGAAAGCCGAAAAAGCATTAGAAGCCTTGAAAAGAATGTCCGCCCCCTCTTCCAAAACAATACGAGCTGGTAACCTTGTAATGATACCATCTCGTGAATTGGTTCCTGGCGATGTTGTAATCTTGGAAGCAGGAGATTACATACCTGCTGACATACGTATTGTTGAAACGGCAAACTTAAAAGTGGAAGAAGCTTCTCTGACCGGTGAATCAGCCGCAGTAGAAAAAGACCATGTAGCTCTTGAAAAAGACGCACCTCTTGGTGACCGCCACAACATCGGCTTCATGAGTACTATCGTTACCTATGGACGAGGTAAAGGAATTGTCGTAACAACAGGTATGGAAACGGAAATCGGTAAAATCGCTGCCATGATCCAATCCTTGGAAGAAGACAGCACGCCATTACAGAAAAAGCTTAAAGGCTTTGGTAAACTGTTAGGAGGTCTGGGTCTGGCCATATGCGCTGTGGTCTTCTTAGTCGGTATTTACAATGGCTATCGAACCGGAAGTTTAGATTTTCAACTTGTACAATCCATGCTGATGATTTCCATCAGCCTTGCAGTGGCAGCGATCCCAGAAGGCTTGCCTACCGTAGTAACGATTGTCCTGGCATTGGGCATGCAGCGCATGGCAAAAAAGAACGCAATCGTTAAAAAGCTTCATGCCGTGGAAACTCTTGGCAGTACAACGATTATTTGTTCCGATAAAACGGGTACATTAACCCAGAACCAAATGACAGTGGTAAAAGTCACTCTTGGCAAAAAATCCTTCGAAATTACTGGCGAGGGCTATAAACCTGAAGGAGATTTTCTAGTAGAAGGAACCAAAGCAGGTATTGATACAGAAAAGGATCTTGATTTGCTTTTGTTAGGCGCTGCACTTTGTAATGATGCACAGTTAAAAGAACCGTCGGACACCCAGAATTGGAGCATCATCGGCGATCCTACGGAAGGAGCATTGCTGACAGTTGCTGCGAAAGGCGGAAAGAGCAGGGAGCAGTTACATCCCTATACCCGTATTGCAGAAATCCCTTTTGATTCTGCCCGGAAAATGATGACGACCTTCCATAAGATGACGAATCACCAAACCATCGCTTTCACGAAGGGAGCCCCTGATATTCTGCTTAGGAACTGCACCAATATTCTAATTGATGGTATTGCCCGCCCAATGACAGAAGAAGACACTCAAATCATCCAAGAAGGAAACCAGAATATGAGTTCCCAAGCGCTGCGTGTGCTGGCAATCGCTTATCGTGAGTTTGATCAAGTTCCAGATAACCTCAATCCCTCTTCTATTGAACAAGAGATGACCTTCATCGGTTTATTAGGAATGATCGATCCGGCACGTCCGGAAGCAAAAGAGGCAGTGAATCTTTGTCTTTCTGCTGGAATTCGTCCGATTATGATTACAGGAGACCATCCGGGAACAGCATTGGCGATTGCCAAAGATTTAGGAATTGCCGCCAACGAACAACAGGTACTGGCTGGTCAAGACGTAAATCGCCTTTCGAAAGAGCAATTACAAAAATCTGTAAAAGACGTAACTGTTTTTGCCAGAGTCTCTCCTGAAAATAAAATGTCGATCATCGACGCACTGCGGACAAATGGAGAAATCGTAGCCATGACTGGTGATGGCGTAAATGATGCCCCAGCCCTAAAAAAGGCTCACATTGGCATCGCCATGGGCATCACCGGCACCGATGTAACGAAAGAAGCAGCCGACATGATTGTATCCGATGACAACTTCGCCACCATCGTTACGGCAATTGAAGAAGGCAGGGTCATCTTTGCCAATATAAAAAAATTCATTTTTTTCCTCCTATCCTGCAATGCTTCCGAAGTATTGGTCATTTTCCTGGCTATGTTACTGGGCTGGCCGATCCCCTTATTGCCGATACAGCTTCTTTGGATCAACTTAGTAACGGATGCATTTCCCGCTCTTGCTTTAGGAATCGAAAAAAAAGAACCAAATATCATGGAGACACCGCCTCGTACTCCAGATGAACCTCTGCTGAGCAAAAATATGCTCACTATGATTGCTGTACAAAGTATCGTAATGGCTGCTACCGTCCTAGCTGCCTTTCAATATGGCTTACATACCCATAATAATGATCTTGCAGTAGGTCGAACCTTTGCCTTTGTAACGCTGATCTTAAGTCAAATTATTTGTGCTTATTCCGCCAGATCAGAACATTATTCCACTTTTAAGCTAGGTTTCTTCAGCAATACCTATCTCAATATGGGTGCAGGCCTATCATTCCTCTTACTATTGCTATCCATCTATGGTCCTCTTCACCTCATTTTTAAAACCATTGAACCTGGCACTACCGAATTGTTCGCATTCATCCTCTTTGCCCCCATTCCCTTTATCGCCACTGAAATCTGCAAGTTCATTTTGAATATGAGGAAAACAAATATATCCTTTAAATGATTAAAAACATTTGAAACGCGAAGATGCGAAGAATAAAAGTTCTTCGCATCTTCGCGTTTCATTGATTTTTTACACAACTTTATACATTTTAGAACATCATTTTAATTCATCAAACTGACTCTAATGATTCAATTGCCGGTGGCGTAAAAGGTACTGGAGCTTCATTCACTTCAGTAGGCAAGCCCATTGTATCCAGAAGATCAATAAACGGCCTTGCCTCTAGTTCTTCAACATTTACCATATGTTTTACATCCCACTCGCCCCGGGCAACCAATATTGCTGCCGCCGCTACCGGTACCCCTGCTGTATAGCTGATCGCCTGGGATTCTACTTCTTGGTAACACTCAGCATGATCACAAATATTATAAATAAAAATTGCTCGTGGTTCATTGTTCTTGGTTCCGCTGATGTAATTGCCAATGCAGGTTTTGCCAGTATAGCCAGGAGCTAATGAAGATGGATCTGGCAGCAGAGCTTTTAATATTTTAAGAGGTGCAATTTCCACACCTTCTGTTATTTTCACTGGTTTTTCCGAAGTAAGACCAATGTTGGTCAAAACGGAAAATACATTAAGGTAATGATCACCAAAACCCATCCAAAAACGAATGGAATTTGCATCAATATTCTTAGATAGAGAATGCAGCTCATCATGTCCTGTCAAGTATACGGGACAAGATCCCACCACAGGAAAATCATAATCTACACGTATAGAGTGAACTTTCTGCAGCACCCATTTACGATCTATCCAAGTCCATACCTTTTTAAATTCCCGGAAATTAATCTCTGGGTCAAAATTAGTGGCAAAATACTTGCCATGACTGCCAGCATTAACATCCAAGATATCAATCGTATCAATGGTATCAAAATATTCCTTTTGCGCTAATGCACACCAGGCATTTACTACACCAGGATCAAAGCCAATACCTAATATTGCCGTAATCCCTTTTTCAGCGCAGCGTTCTTTGCGTTTCCACTCATGGTTCGCATACCAAGGCGGATTTTCGCAAACCTTATCCGGTTCTTCATGAATTGCGGTGTCCATATATACAACACCAGCTTCAATACATGCTTCTAAAACGGACATGTTAATATAGGACTGACCTACATTAATAACAATTTCTGATTTGGTCTCTTTGATTAACTCCACTAAGGATGGAATATTTAAAGCATCTACTTCACGGGAATATAGTTTTTTCGTTGAATCCTTTAAGTGACCTTTGCGCAGTACACTTTCGATAATTGCCTCACATTTTTGCTGGGTCCGAGAAGCTATGCAAATATCCCCTAAGACATCGTTGTTCATCGCGCACTTATGAGCAACTACATGAGCCACTCCCCCAGCACCTACAATTAAAACATTTTTTTTCATTTTTTCCTCCCTTGCTTGTAATACAATTTTTTATGATAAACTATTTAAGAAATCTGCATAACTAAATCTGCGGATCACTTCTACAGTATCATCCAACCTTCGCACAGCAATCGCCGGCATCTTAAGCCCATTAAACCAATTTTTCTTTACCATCGTATAGCCGGCCGCGTCCGCAAACCGAATTTCACTGCCAATTTGCAGTTTATCTTGGAAATGGTAGGTGCCAAAAACATCTCCTGCTAAGCAAGATCGGCCTGCAACCATATATTGATAGGTTCCGCTTTCACTCTCATCTATTTTAGCAGACAGTCTATATATTAATAAATCCAACATATGACCTTCTACAGAAGCATCAACAATGGCAATGTCCATTTCATTATGAACCAAGTCAACGACGCTGGTAACCAGCTCTGCACAGCCAGTAATTGCACTTTCACCTGGTTCTAAATAAATCTGAACATCAAATTCTTTAGCAAAATCAGCTAATTTTTTGCTGAAGGTTTCGATTGGATACCCTTCTTTGGTGAAATATAATCCGCCGCCAAGACTGACCCATTGTAATTGTTTCAGCATATCTCCATAGTATTCACCAATAAAGTCAAGCTGCTTTGAAAAAGTATCTACATCATCATTTTCACAGTTATAATGAAACATCAAACCGCTAAGGCGATGAAGCTGCTGCGCCAATACCTGCCTGTCAACCACTCCCAGTCTTGAATGCTTACGGGCTGGATCGGCTAAATCAAAATGAGAATGGCTAATTCCCGGATTGACGCGCAAACCCAGTTTAGCTGATTTGACCCTATTGTAATATCGGTCCAGCTGGGAAACAGAATTAAAAATAATTTTATCAGCAAATTCGGTTACAGCCAGGATATCGTCCTGGGAATAGCCCACACAATACGCATGAGTCTCCTTACCGAATTTCTCATGTCCTAAACGTGCTTCATACAAAGAACTGGAGGTGGTTCCATCCATGTATTGCTGCATCAAATCAAATACACTCCAGGTGGAAAAGCATTTTAGGGCCAATACCGACTTGGCTCCGGAAAGCTGACGCACCTGCTGAATGATCTGTAAGTTCCGCAGCAGTTTTTTTTCATCAATCAGGTAGTAAGGCGTGGCAATTGTCATTTTTAAAAACTCCTGTTTATCATTAATATTTTAAAATGAGCTACTCAGGCTCAATAAGATTTTCTATGTAAAAATACATTCTTTTAAAATACTTACTTTTTACATCTTCAAATTTTTCTACGACACTAATAATAGCAAAATCGAGCGCATTTGTCGATTATTCTTTAAAAATAATCGAATTTTATATTTAAAAGTCGTTTGTCGCCGAAATGGTGTGATTTACTAGTTATCATTACTGCTATTCTTCCTGCTGGCAAAGCTCACGATTACCAATAATCTTTTTGGTAAGTCCGATAAATTGCTCTTTCTCCTGCGGCTCCAATGTTGCTAGCAGTGAACAAAAAAACAATTGGTCTTCTTCTATATGCTGTTTTCCAAGGTCTCTTCCACTGGAAGTACAATTTAAATATACAGCCTTTCGATCCTTCTCCGTCCGCTCCCGTTTGACAAGCCCTTTGTTCTCCAGCCGGCTTATAATTCCGGTTAACGTAGAGGGTTTAATAGAGTAATGCTCGGCAAAATCATTGAACCTCCAAGGATCATCTGTACGTATCTGCTGCAGCACATATAGTTCCTTGCCCGAGAGTCCTGTTCTTTCAAACTCCCTTATTTCCTTTTCCTTAAATATGTGAATCAGTTTATGAAGTATCTGAAACTCCTTCACCCAACAACCTCCCTCTTTTATTTAATACTTCATGCGTATAATACGTTTTGAGTATAACAATCGTATACTAAAGTGTCCTTTACGTCAAGTACTGCAGAAATCATTGTGATGCTATAAGAAAAAAGTTCACGCTGGCAATGCACTAGCGTGAACTTTCTTTTTATGTTACATAGTCAGGAACGATGTAAGTCTCGTGAATTCAAGTGAGGAAGAATTAGCTTATGACAAACGTTTTACTAACTGATCATATTCCGGACTGTTTAAAAAGTTTTCAATCGAAATATGTTCTGCCGTCGGCAGTTTCGTTTTTGCGCGTTCGGTTAACGTTCTTTGAGTAATAACAATATCAGCATCGCTAGGAAGTTCATTGACTGCTGTATTGATAACAGTAATGTCTATGCCGGCTTCTTTAAACTTCTTCCGAAGAATCGTAGCTCCCATAGCGCTAGACCCCATGCCTGCATCACAAGCAAATACCACTTTATTTACTTTTTTGGAAACAGTTTGAGTAACTTCTACTTTATTGCCTTTGAGTTCTTGTACTTTTGCGGTGGCTTGCACTAATTCGTCTTCATCTGCAACCTGATTGCTCATTTTAAGAATTGCAGAGGCAATGAAAAATGCTACGGCTGTTGCAACAGCAACACCTGCTAATACGGCTAAAAGACCGCCTTTAGGAGACATTGCAATCAATGCGAAAATACTGCCGGGAGCAGGCACAGCAACCAAACCAGCACCTAAAGCTTGGAAAGTCAGAGTACCAGAGACACCACCACCGATAACAGCTAATAGTAAACGAGGGTTCATTAGGATATAAGGGAAGTAAATTTCATGAATACCGCCAAGGAAATGAATGATCATGGCACCCGGTGCAGATTGTCTGATGCTTCCTTTGCCTGCAAACCAATATGCCAGCAATATGCCAAGACCCGGCCCTGGATTTGGTTCCAATAGGAAGATGACAGATTGTCCTGCTTTTGCTGCCTGTTCCATTCCAATAGGGCTTAAAATTCCGTGATTTAAAGCATTATTCAGGAAAAGAATTTTAGCAGGTTCAATGAATACATTTGCTAACGGTAATAAACCGGCATTTACTACGGCTGCTAAACCAGCTGATAATGCTGCGGTAATCCCTAACATGATAGGGCTGACACCTACAAAGGCCAAAATTGCTACAGCACCCGCAACAATACCAGCTGAAAAGTTATTGATTAACATTTCAAAACCAGCAGGAATGTTGCCTTCAAATGCCTCGTCGACCTTTTTAATCGCCCAGCCGCCAATTGGACCCATTAACATTGCACCCAAAAACATAGGCTGGGTCGAACCAACAATAATACCCATAGTGGCAACGGCACCAACTACTCCGCCTCTGGCATCGTAGACCATTTTCCCGCCGGTATAACCAATCAGCAAAGGCAGCAGATAAACGATCATAGGTCCAACTAATTTTGACAAGTTTTCATTTGGCAGCCATCCTGTTGGAATAAATAAAGCAGTAATAAATCCCCATGCGATAAAAGCTCCGATATTGGGCATAACCATTCCACTAAGAAACCTTCCGAACTTTTGAATCGTCGCGCGTGTTCCTAAACCATCTTTTTGCTTCGCTACAACTTTCTCCACTTGGCGTTCCTCCTTTAAAATGTAAATATAATGTTCTATTTGCATCATATAATACTTATATATGCTTTTCAAGAAAATCAAAATTCGATTTCGTCATAGGACTTGTTGACATTTTTATAATATTCTCATTTTAGTAATAAATAAAGTAAGGGCATTCCAAATCTTTCTGTCCTAATAAAAACGATTTTCTTTAAAAACAAGACCTTGAACCGCGAAGACGCGAAGAATAGGAAGAACACGAAGTAAACTGCTCGACCTATTAACTTCGCGCCTTTGCGGTTGGCGTATTTTTGCTCCAAAGTTCTTATAAATTCTACTATAACAAAAAGACTGCCTCTAT
>DJJR01000041.1:0-17146 GCA_002434245.1 Pelosinus fermentans | reverse complement strand
ATAGAGGCAGTCTTTTTGTTAGTTTTTCCTATTCTTCAATTGGGACTAGCGAGGCCTGAAAATGCCTAAGGATAGGCGGTTGCCAAATAATTTTCTTACTACGCTTTTACACTAAATCTGAAAATTACTAACTGCTGCTTGTAACTCCTGAGCCATTTGGGCAAGCTTTTGACTCGAAGCTGCGATTTCTTCCATAGAAGCAGCCTGTTCTTCGGTTGCAGCCGAAACGTTCTGTACCTCTCCTGCCGCCGCCTTTGTCAATTGATCAACCTGCTGTATTGAAAGTACAACGTGTTGACTGTCACTTGCTAAATTCCCAATAACGGCTGATATCTCCCCAACCTGAACGGACAAGTTTGTTACCATAGCAATGATTTCTTGGAAGCTGTCGCCCGCTTCATTTACAACTCCGGCACCAGCCTTAACCTTCGTCGTACCTTCTTGCATAGCAACTACAGCTTTGTCTGTCTCACTTTGAATTTCGCCAATTAGATGAGCAATTTGTTTTGCCGCCTCCTGGGATTGTTCCGCTAATTTGCGGACCTCTTCAGCAACGACTGCAAAACCGCGTCCCTGCTCACCTGCTCTCGCCGCTTCGATTGCAGCATTTAGAGCTAAAAGATTCGTTTGACCTGCAATGCCGGAAATCGTATCAACAATTTGTCCTATTTCTTTTGACCTTTCACCCAGCTGCGCAACAGCCATAGCCGACGTGCTAACCGTATGCTCAATATCCAGCATTTGTTTCACAGCGCCTTGTACTGACCTGCCGCCTTCCTGGGCTGTATCGACGGTTTTAAGAGACTGCTCCGATACTCCATTAGCATTTTTTGCTGCCTGCTGAATATTTTTCGACATTTGTTCTATTACAGTGGTTACCTCACTTAGTACATGATATTGCTGGTCCGTTCCTTCTGCCACCTCTGTTATGGATGAAGCAACTTGGTTCGCAGCCACTGCGGACTGTTCAGCACTAGACGTCAGTTCTTCTGATGCTGCGGCTAGCTGATGAGCATTGCCCTGCACCTGACCGACTAGTTTTTTCAAATTCGTTACCATTGCAGCAAAAGCAGCAGCTAACAAACCGATTTCATCCCTTGAAGATATCTCGATTTTCTGGGTAAGATCACCTTGGGCAATCTGGCTCGCCAGCTCCTGCATTTTTAAGATTGGTTCTGAAAAACTTTTGGCAATAAAAAAGGCCAATAACCCTACTAACACCAATACTACCAGCGTTACCAATCCCATCATAACTACTAAAGAATGGGTTTTCTCTGTGATAACAGTATAAGGTACCTCCAAACATATCAGCCAGCCTGTTCTATCATCATACGTATAAGTAACTAATTTTTTACCTGCCGCTTTATCCTCAATAGCTGCAAACCCGCTTTTCTTCTCAGATAATCCTTGTTTTATAAAACCGACTTCACTCATATCAACACGATCTTTGATCAAATTTTGATCTGGATGAGCCAATATTTTACCTTCACTATCAATTACATATGCAACCGTATTATCATTAGACAATTTTGTCACAAATTCACTTATTTTTGTGAGGGTAATTGACCCCTGCATAGTTCCGATTATCCCGCCTGCTGCATCTGCATCACGAACAGGAGTTACAAGGTTAATAACAAAACGATTCGAGTTTTTGCTAAAGACAACTCCTGATATTACCTCATCTTGTCCTTTGAGTGCCAACTGATAAAAAGGTCGCTCCCAAATGTTAGCAACCGGAATATTGTCGCCGCGTACAACCTGATTCCCTTTTACATCATCAAGAGCAAATGAGTTTTCAGGATACACCTTCTGAACCTGAAGCAGGAATGTTTTAATCTTGGGTAGATCAAAAGACTTTACCGCAGGATTGGCAGCAATTGTTTTAAGAGCAATAAAAGATTTATCAAGATATCCATTAATTTGCAGATTCACTTCAATTGCGAGTTCCCTGCATTGATTAATTGTTTCTTTTTCTAATTCTGTACTTAAATACCGTACTGAAATAACCGACAATAGTATGAGCGGTATAAAACTGATTACTATCATAATGATCAACAATTTCTTTTTAACACTCATTTTAGTGATCTCTCCTATCAAATATGATAGATAGCAAATCGACTCAAGGTTATTAGAATATCCTTTATCCAGCAGTATTGTTCAATCACTTTAATAGTTAAAATGCTGCATACTCTATAATAAAATAAATGCATCAGGTGGTGATTCCACCTGATGCACAGGCTAAGTCTGCAAGATACGTCAAAGCATTTGCTATCTTACTCTACATGCAGTTATCTTTACATGTTTTCTATTTAAGCCTCAATATGCTTAACTTTTCCCAGCAGGAATAGATAATTTAAAATACCAACAACCAAAAGTGCAGAAGAAAGAAGCAATGCCATGGTAAATGAACCGGTGGCTTGCAAAATCGCACCGGTGACAATAGGACCTACCACTCCGCCCATATTAGAAACCGAATTTTGGAGCCCAGCAACTACTGAGGTCATATTTTTAGGTGCCACATCGCCGGGAAGTGCCCACACCTGGGAAGCAGCCACTGTCGTGCCGGATTTTGCAATACATAAAAGTACGATAGCGGTTACCGCCGACTCGGCGAAAGCCGCCAGGCCTATGCAAGATGCCATCAGAAGACCGCCAACTAAGAAGACCTTTCGAGTAGCAGTTAAAGACAGCCACCCTTTTGACTGTACCTTGTCTGATGCCCAGCCCGCAGCGACTTCAACAAACATTGATATTAAGAGAGGCAGCATAGCTGCAAACCCCATAGCCAGCATTCCCATGCCTTTTTCCTTGATCAGATATGTAGGAAGCCATGTAATAAAGAAATAAGAAGTATAATTAATCATAAAAAAGCCGATGCACATTGCCCAAATATTTCTATATTTTAAAAGTTCATACCATTTCATCGGCTGTTCGTTATCAAGGCCTTCTTTTTTTGACTGCCCCTCGCGAATATATTTTAACTCAGCAGCATTGACACCTTTGTGTTGTTCGGGAATTTCCTTAAAGTACATGATCCAGATGATAGACCAGACAATCTCCGCACCGCCGATAATCACAAAAGTCATCTTCCAGCCAAACAAAGCGATAAGCCAGACTATAAGCGGCATAGCAACCGCTCCGCCAAATTTGGAACCACTGTCAAAAAGCCCACCGACAGTTGCCCGCTCTTTATCGGGAAACCATTTGGAAGAAATCCCGGCATTGCTTGGATACGCAGCCGCTTCACCAATCCCAAGAGCCACGCGAAACCCTAGTATTGATTTAAACCCTGTTCCGAGTCCGGTCAAGGCTGTGGCGATCGACCACCAGGCTACAGCAAAGCCAAGGGTTTTTTTCTGTCCAACCCTATCGGCAAACCAGCCGGCAGGAACTTGAAGCAAGGCATATGACCAAAAGAAACCTGACATGATAATACCCATCTGACTTGGTGTTATACTAAATTCCTTAGTAATATAAGGAGCTGCGGCTGCAAGCACGGTACGATCAATATAATTAATAGCAATTGCTGACCACATTAACGCTGCAACAACCCAGCGCACATTCGATTTTTTCTCTGCTGACAAGATAACCCCTCCATTATATGTATCCCTATTCCGCTTATTAGTTTCGACTGTTCGTAAACTTCCTTTTTATTTCAGGAAGGAATCGGACTAAAATTACAATATTTTTTTGTAAATTGCCCTCATATCTTCTTTTGTTACCACTTTCGGATTGTTATCCAAAAGACGTGTTACCTTAGCCGCTGCCTCTATCAGATCGTCAAGGGCCGCTTCATTAATTCCCTTGGCTCGTAAATCGCAGGTAACATTCAAATCTTTGATTAGGGAATATAGATTATCAATCATTTTCTCCGCAGCCTGCCTAGTAGTACTGCCGGAAATTTCAAGCTCCATTGCAACCGCTATATCTTTAAATTTCTCTTCGCAAACATCCAAGTTAAACTTCATTACATCCGGTAACAGAATTGCATTGGATAAACCATGGGGAATATGATATTTCCCACCCAATGGATAGGACAACGCATGTACTGCAGTAGTACTAGAGGTTGCAATTGAAATACCGCCAAACATCGCACCTAACAACATATCTTCACGAGCTGCTACGTTATGTCCATCATGGTATGCCGTGCGAATACTGCGAGAAATCAAAGTAATTGCTTTTAATGCAAACGTGTCACTGAAAGGATTCGCTTTTTTTGAAATATAGCATTCAATGGCATGACATAGCGCGTCCATTCCTGTATTGGCAGTAATATGTTTTGGTAAATTAATTGTCAAATTGGGATCCAAAATAACACTATCGGGTACCATCTTCTCGCTGACGATGCCAACTTTCAATTCCTCTTCCGGTACTAAAACAATGGCGTTTGGCGTTGCTTCAGAACCAGTACCTGCCGTTGTCGGAATCATAAGTGTTGGTACGCCCCGGCGTTTTATTTGCGCTTTTCCTTTCACCAAATCACGTAAATTTACACTGTTTGTAAGTAACAAAGAAACGATTTTTGCTGTATCCATGGAACTGCCGCCGCCAATGCCGATAATCATTTGGCATTCAAATTCTTTTGCAGCTTGGAATATTGCATTTACCTGATCTACTGTTGGCTCAGGCGGCGTATCATTGATTACATGAACATTTACTCCTGCTCCTTCAAGTAAGGCCTTGGGATTATCTACTAAACCAGAACCCCAAACACCTTGGTCAGTGATAATCACTACATTTTTAGCTTCATAATCAGCTGCAACAGCTGCGATTTGTTCAATACTGCCTGCACCAGCAAGGATTTTCCCAATATTCAGCAACGAATAGATACTCATGATACATTCTCCCATCATTTAAAATATTTCAAGTTTCAGTTATTTCAAAAAAGTCTTATTTTAGTGAACATTATTGATTCCATCGCGGGTGTTCATAGGCCTTGGGATTGCATACGTTCTTCCAGCGTTCACCATTGATTACCGCAATCACGCCTTCTGCTGCCATGGTTGCTACACCTGAGGCTGCCTCTTTGGTCTGTCCTGCCATATGGGGAGATACGATAATATTGTCATACTTAAATAAAGGTTCATCAACAGTCACCGGTTCATTCTCAAAAACATCCGTGGCTGCGCTATGTATTTGATTCTCTTCTAACGCTTTCGCCAAAGCAGTTTCATCAATAATACCACCCCGGGAGCAATTAATTAAAATGGCACTTGACTTCATTATTTTTAGCTCCGCTGCACCAATGAGATTTTTGGTTTTAGGTGTCAAAGGAACATGTAAAGAAATCACATCGCTTATTTTTAAAACCGCATTCAATTCTGTTTCATGTTGATATCCTTGTTCAGTGATTACTTCCGGTGCAACAAATGGATCATATACAACAACTTTCATACCAACACCAGACGCCATCTTCGCAAGAACACTGCCAATATGACCATAACCAACCAAACCTAATGTTTTGCCATATATCTCAAAAGCTTTATAACTGCTTCGTATATTAAAATTACCTTTACGAAGCTCTCTATCGCTATGCACCATATCCTTTGCCGCAGCAAACATAAAGGCAAAAGCATGTTCGGCTACCGAACGAGTATTAGCGCCAGGAGCAATGACTACAGGAATACCAAGTTCCGTAGCAGCTTCTACATCCACATCGTCAACACCAACACCAGGACGTCCGATAACCTTTAAATTTTTGGCAGCTATCATTGTTTCTCTGTCAATGGAGCCAATACGTATGATAAGACCTTCCGCATCAAGCAATTCAGGCAGCATTGCCTTTGGATCACCATTGTTTGTTATGGCAACCTTTACGTTTGCTTTTTCTAAAACAGCCATTCCATCATCGTGTAATCTATGGGATATAACAACTTTTTTCATTTTTAGCACCCCTTGTTAGAAATTCAAAGAGATCAAACATAGAGTCAATATTGTCTCCTATCATCTGGTCAGCCCATTCACTCTATGTTGTCACTCTTATGTTTAAAAACTACTGCTCAGCTTTTGCCTGCTATTTGTACAATTCAAAAACCTTAAGTAATGCTGCGTCAATTTCAGGTTTATTGCAATTTGAAGGTTCCCGGCCTGGACCAACTGGGTAACCCAGTAAGTTGACTGCACGTTTGACAACAGAGTTTGGATTGCCCATTTGCATCACATTACGGAATGGTCTGATTTTCTTTTGGGCTTCATTTGCTTCTGCAATTTTACCTTGAGACCATAATTGATAGATACTTACCATTAATTCAGGAAATACATTCGAACAACCAGAAATTGCCCCTGTACCGCCCGCTAATAATGTCCATAGAATCAAAGAATCACTGCCAGCTAATACACTTAAGCGAGGATCGGTATTTTCAATGTATTTTAGCGTATTGTCAAAATTACCGCTGCTGTCTTTGATACCAATAATGTTTTCGTATTTCGCCAATTTTTTTACTGTGGTGTAATCGATATTATTGCCTGTTCTTGCCGGAATGTTATAAAGCAGAATTGGCAGATCAACAGCTTCTGCTACACTGCTGAAATGACGATATAAATCATCTTGGGAAATACCAGAAAAATAGGGAGAAATAATCGATAATACATCGGCCCCTAATTCTTTAGCAATTTTTGAGAGCTCAATGGTTTCCTGTGTCGTAATACAACCAGTACCCACATACACAGGTACCCGGCCCTTTACTTCATCAACTGTAACTTTAATGATTTCAATTTTCTCTTCTTTTGAGAATGCATAGAATTCGCCATTTGTCCCTAGAGCAAAGATACCGCTAACTCCTGCGCCAATTAAGCGGTTAATTTGGCTGCGCAGTTCCTTTTCGTTAAGCTTTTCCTCTGCAGTTAACGGAGTCAAAATAGGAGTAATAATACCTTGTGGCTTAAACATAATAATCATCCTTTCAGTTTGAATTTTTTTAGTATTTAATCTATTTTAAAGATGAGCAAATTTTACTTTTGCCATCTTAGCACCCAGTAACAATGACTCAGTCATACTTTTTCCATCTGCAATCCCTTTGCCTGCAATATCAAATGCAGTACCATGGTCAACAGAGGTTCTGATGAAGGGCAACCCGACCGTAACATTCACTCCTGTTTCAAAGCCCAGCACTTTAATGGGAATATGCCCTTGATCGTGATACATAACTACAACAATATCAAATCGTTCCCTAATTGCCGCCTGATAAAATACAGTATCTGGCGGTACAGGTCCGGTAACATCCATTCCCATTGCCTTTGCTTCATCAACAGCTGGTGTAATTTCCAGTTCATCTTCTGTCCCAAACAAACCATGTTCACCAGAATGGGGATTGAGTCCGGCTACGGCAATCCGCGGTTTTTCAATGCCCATCATTTTTAACGTATCATCTGCTAATCGGATGACACGCAGCACACGATCCTTCTTGACGAGATCACAAGCTTTTCTGAGTGGTACATGAGTTGTCACATGAATAACCTTAAGTGCACCGCCAACCAGCATCATGGAATAATCTTTTTGTCCTGATAAAGCACCCAATATTTCTGTATGGCCGGGATAGTGACAGCCGCCAAGATTTAATGCCTCTTTGTTTAAAGGAGCAGTGACAATTGCATGGATCTGGGCTTTCAGTGCATAGCCAACCGCTTTTTCAATATATTCATAGGCTGCTTTACCAGCCCTTCCATCGACTTGGGCAAAGGGCAGATCCAAGGGTAAATTATCTAAATCAACAACGTCAATCGTTCCATAGGTTTTGCCAGCTAGACTCGGGTCTTGAACCGTCTGGCATTTTAAGCTCCCACCGACAATCCCGATGGCACGTTCCATTATTTTTTTATCACCAAAAACTACGGGTCTTGCAATCTCATATATTCCTTTTGCAGCCAACGCTTTGACAATGATCTCCGGACCAATTCCCGCTGCATCCCCCATGGTAATTCCTAATATCGGCTTCATCTTTATTCCTCCTATCTTGTATATTTATCTAAGAGCTCAGCTCGTTTTCAAATCCATCACTTTTCGCATTGCCTGTATGGATAAAACAAATGCATCTTCCTGACCAAAGGCACCTGCTTTTGTTACCACCTGTAACCCATTGCAAAGACCGCCGACCAATCGCCCCAGAGGAATACCAACAGCAACTTCCTCCAATATTTCAATAGCCTCAGCCCCCAAGGAACGGCAAACATGGATGGCTGTATCACCGCCAGTAAGAACCATTCCAGCTAATTGATAATCGATTAACTGTATGGCAATCTCGCCTAAAGCAACAGCCGTTTGTTCACTCACTTCGGTGCTGCTAAGTCCGCAAATATTTCCCGCTGCTACCGCAGCAATCACATCACCGTCATCAACTGCGCTGGCAATTACTATGTCTTTACCCTGGTCCAATTGTTTTTTCGCTTGTATTGTACATTGTCCTATTTCTAGTTCTTTATCCTGAATAAGATTGGCTACATTCATTTTTACTAGTTCAATATTCGGTAAATTCAGTGCTGTACTAATCTGTGCTTGGGTAACCTTACTCACACTGCCGGCAACCACCAGCACAGGTCCATTTGCTGCAATCCCTATCTTTTTTTGCTCTGCAGACCATTGATAAAAATCCGGTAATTGTTCTGCCAAGCCTGCCGAACCTACCCACAAAACATGATAGTCTTGTGTTGCTTTGACAATACGTTCTAAATGTTCATCTAATACTGCATCAAAAACGATCCATTTTTCACCACATTCCAGACATTGCTTAATGGCTTGTTTTACTGCATCTAAACCCTTCATGACAACATGGAGTGAAATCAGGCCAATCTTACTGTCGGTTTGCTTATGTAATAATTCCACAATCCGCGATTCATCTACTGGACTCTTCGGCCCATGAGCAATCTCAGTTAATTCGATTGGAATCTGATCTAACAAATGATATCCGCCTACTGTTACACGCTTATTACTGGGGAATGCGGGGGCAATCACAACGATCTCCGGTTGAAAGACCGCTGCCGTCGCTTCTATTTCAGCCCCCAGATTTCCCCTCAAAGTGGAATCAACTTTTTTGTAAATATTTTTTATACCACTATCCTGCAAAACTTCGCAAACTGATTTTATCCGATCATAAGCCGCCGATGGTGCAATATCTCTACTATCAGTATCTATAACAATTACATCAGCAGTTTCTTTCAGTATTTTTTCCTGATCAAAATCAATTCTCACACAGCTGCTTATATTACGTTTAGAAAATTGCACTGCTGTATCATTTGCACCCGTTATGTCATCTGCAATAACCGCTAGTTTTATCATCTCTATCACCTTCTCTCTGCTGCACCTCGCTGTTATGTATTGCAAACTTCGTGCCAACATGATTTTCCTTGATAATACTGGATTTATTTCTGTAACATAAAAAATACGTTGCATTTTCGCAACGTATTTAGTGCAATATGCACACATTATTTTTTTGCTGCTTTGGCATTTAATTTTCGCCATAAGGTAGTTCGATGAATCCCAAGCCTGGCTGCTGCCCGGTTATAATTATATTCCTCTTCTCTCAGCACACGCAGTAAGATCTCATGTTCCACTAAAGCCAAACTATCTTTCATCTCGCCTTTTTCGCGGCTTCCTTCCCCTACTGATTCGCCTTCTTCATCATAGGCTTCTATCATATCCTGCTTGCTAATCATTGGTCCGCTGCTTAAGAGCATAGCTCGCTCTATCGTATTTGCCAGTTGTCTAATATTTCCGGGCCAGCTGCGCTGTTTCAAATATTCCCTGGCTTCTAAATGAATCCCCGTAACCTTCCCATTGATGTGTTTCATTTTCTTGATCATTTCTTTTGCAAGCAGGGGTATATCTTCGATTCTTTCATGCAGCGTCGGCATATGAATACGCAGTATATTAAGCCGATAATAAAGATCTTGTCGAAAATTCTTTTCTTCGATTAATTTTGCTAAATTTTGATTGGTTGCAGCAACAATACGCACATCTACCGGAATAACGGTATCGCCCCCCAAATGCATGACTGCTTTTTCCTGTAATACACGCAGTAGTCTTGATTGGAGGGACAAAGGCATTTCACCAATTTCATCTAAGAAAAGGGTTCCGCCATGAGCCAGTTCAAATAATCCCTGCCGGCCGCCTTTTTTAGCTCCGGTAAAGGCACCTTCCGCGTAACCAAACAATTCGCTTTCCAGTAAATTTTCTGGCAATGCTGCACAATTTACAGCCACAAAAGGACCATCAGCTCGATTACTCACATTGTGGATACTTTGCACCAGCATTTCCTTGCCTGTACCAGACTCTCCGGTAATTAAAATGGTTGATTGCGTCAATGCATATTTCGTGGCCTTGCGTTTTAATGCATTACAAGCTGGTGATAATCCAACAATATCAGCCATTTTTATTCGGGCAACCAACCCTTTGGCATGTAGTTTTTTACGGACATTCTGTTCTAACTGCTGCAATTGTGATACATTTTGGAAATTATAAATGCTGCCGATGATTTCACCCTTCACCTTGATTTGATTATATTTAATCGTCAATGTCTTATCGCCAATGCGTTGTACATCAGCTATTTTCTCGCTGGAATCATCATTTCCTGCCAGGGAAAATTGGGGAACGATGGTTTGCAGCTGATTGCCGATAGCCTCCAAATGGGATACTTGGAAAATTTTTTCCGCCATAGGGTTAAAAATCGTAATGCGATCATTGGTATCCGTTGCAATAATACCTTCTGCTGACGTATCAATCACAGTGCCTAATAACCCTGATTTTTCTTGTTCTTCCCTCCGAATATGTGCAATTAATGCTGCTTCATTGATGGCTTTATAAATCGCTTCTTTACCAGACTGAATCAACGCCCCCTGCACACCAATACGTGCCGCTAATTTCGTTGATATTGCATCGCCAACGATAAGTTCTACGCCGTTTTCTACTGCAGCAGCAATTTTTTCCGGAGCCTCATTTTCATTTTTCAAAGCAATTTCCACAAAAGTAATGCCCAGCAGCGTTGCTAAATCCTCACAGCCATAAATCACATTTTCAAACCCTGCAATACCGATTTTCTCAGGATACTCAGTGCTTTGCCTTAATGCACGCAGCACATCCATTACAGTAACTTGGATGTGCACAGTAGGTATATTTACATTTTTTTTAATCAAATCAGCCGTACCGCCACGGCTGACAATTACTTCAACACCGTCTTCCACTGCCTGCTTAACGATTGCAATGCATTCTTGCAAATCTCCTTTGACTACTTTAATGAGATGCGACGAATCAGCAAACCGCTCGGCTACCACTTCCTCTGCCAACTTTGCTAAACCCGCAAATGGTGCTACAAATAAAATCCTTGCCTCCACAATTGACTACCTCACTTTTAAATC
This sequence comes from Pelosinus fermentans, assembly GCA_002434245.1. Classification (GTDB taxonomy): domain Bacteria; phylum Bacillota; class Negativicutes; order DSM-13327; family DSM-13327; genus Pelosinus; species Pelosinus fermentans_B. Next base: position 5,800 of record DJJR01000041.1, on the reverse strand, counting down.
CAGTAATTAACCATCAATCAAAAATTATTCAACAAACAGCGCGTAGAATTTTCTATTACCCCTATACTAACCTGAAACTTGCCATCAAGTCAAAATAAGTAATACTTGAAATAGAAAGAACAGCAATCTATAATTTATTTATGTTTTGATCAGAACAAACAGCATCAATCCCAACAGGTCAACCACCCATTTCGAAAGTATATTTACGCACCATTAAGAAGGAGCTGTTAAAAATATGATTTATACTTGCACAATTGATACTGCATTAGGCGCGATAACAGCGTCTGCTGAAAATGGAGCGCTAACCGGTTTATGGTTTATTGGACAAAAGTACTATCCATCCAAGACAGGTACATGGATGGATGAGTTCAACTATGCTGTTTTTGAGACACTGCGACTTTGGCTAGGGGAGTATTTTTCAGGTAAAAATCCCATGCTTGACCTTAAGATTGAACCTCAAGGAACTTCTTTTCAAAAAACGGTTTGGGATATCCTTTTAAAAATCCCCTTTGGCCAAGTTACTACTTACGGTGAAATTGCCAAGAAGCTTGCCATTATGCAAGGACTCTCTTCTATGTCTGCGCAAGCTGTAGGGGGCGCTGTCGGGCATAATCCTATTTCCATACTCATTCCATGCCATAGAGTTATCGGATCCAGCGGAAGCTTAACCGGCTATGCGGGAGGCATTGATAAGAAGAAGGCTTTACTTCAGCTTGAACATGGAAAGCCGCTATTTGATTGATGAAAACAGAAAGGATAGCAATTCATTCTTGACTTAATAAATAACTCCGTTCAACAAAGGGAGTATTCTTTTTCATCAAGCCTGCTTTCTTCAAATCATCATACAGCTATAAGAATTAAGGGAACCACTCATTGGTGAGTGGCTCCCTTCTAGTTATCCCTTTACATTATCCATTGTTATATAGATGACTTGTACCAAACTCTTTAATCCCCTTGGTTAAAGGAATTTAAAAATTCCACATATTTTTCTTTGGTCAGCAATGGTTTATAATCATGCAATATGTTCTCTGCTGCTTCAGCATCGCCATACAATAGATCAATAATCGTCATCGCCAGTGCCTGGGCGGACTTAATATAAGCCGCATGAACATCAGCCACAACATATTCCTTACTATGCAGAGCACCTGATACACAGCCAAGCCAAGGATGTATCGTCGGCATAATATGAGAAAGATCACCGGTATCGGTGCTGCCAGCTTCATGCGTTCCTTCAATTACCTGGGTTTGTCCGTATACCACTTCCGCATTGCTTCTAAACACTTGATTCAGATCCTGGTTATTGTACATTGGCAAATAGCCCGGTAAACTTTGGATAGACACTTCAGCCCCTACTGCATCCCCGCCAGCACGCAGGGCACGGTCAATCTTTTGATTGCTTTCCTGCAGTGCCTCCATCGTGGCAGCACGAACATAACTTTCCATACGCACATCTTCAGGTATTACGTTGACTAAATCACCACCTTGGGTAATGATCGGATGAAACCGCACGTAATCTTGTTCACGGAAAGTCTCCCGTTGGGCATTGACTCCCATTACGCCTAACATGGCTGCATTTAGAGCATTAATTCCTTCTGAAGGCGCCATTGCGGCATGAGCAGCTTTACCTCGATACTTAACCAATTTGCCGATAAATCCATTACTGGTACTGCCAAGACGGATGAAACTGTCAGCCTGGGTATTAGTGAGCAGATGAATTTGCAGAGCCATATCTATATCATCAAAAGCCCCCAAATGAATCAATTCCTGCTTACCGCCAAGATACGTGATTTTGCCTTCTTCACGAAGCTTGCTGCGATAGGAAATCTCAACATATTCTTCTGCCGGAACAGCAAAAAGCACTACATCTCCGGCTAAGTATTCCATGGCACCAGTTTCCAGTAAGGCTCTGCCTACAGCCATCAATATTGCAATCTGAACGTTATGACCACAGCAGTGAGCAGCACCACTTAAAGGATCTGCGCCAGGATGGGCAGCGCAAGTAACAGCATCAAGCTCACCAAGTATGGCAACGGTACGGTTCGATTTTTTACCTTTGAGACGCCCCTTGACACCAGTAAGTGCCAACCCTTTTTCATACGCTACGCCTAATTCACGAAATAGTTCTTCTACCTTAGAAGCAGTCTTCGTCTCTTTAAAACCCAGCTCTGGTTCCTTATAGATAGACTCTCCCAGCGCAAGGATTTGTTCTTTACTTGCTTCGATTGCCTGACAAATCTTTTGTTTTAATTCTTCCTTTTTCATCGTCTACCTCCAGCACCAATTTTTTTATCATTAAATTGCGCCTTCCCATTTTAGGACAAATTGGGCAATAATCGCAGCAAATATAAAAGTTCCCGTCATCACAGCCAATGTTACCGGTACGATTTTCCATGATAACTTTTTAAATAGCTCAATATCTTTCCCCAATGATAAGCCGGCATAAGCCAAGATAGGAGTGGTAACGGCTAAAAATTGTACCTTTTTTGTTATTTGGATTACCCATGCACTGCCAGGAAAGTCTGGAAGAGAGAAAATAATAGCAACAATAGAAATCCAAAATACCATAGGCAATTTATTCAGCCCAGGTATTTGGCTGACAGCCATTCCAATAAGACCAATCACAATAATAACAAGGACACCTAATAGGGAACTATACCAGTCTACATGATAGCCAATGACATTACCAACTGCCATAAGCAATCCTGATAATATCATGGCAACGGTCATATTCTGCAATTTATTCATTATACCTTCTCCTTTGCAGTCTCTTTATCGCTCTGAAACTTGCTTAAAAAATTATACAGTTTTGTCGCCAATGGCAACGAAAAAAAGAGACTTACATAAATGCCCAAGATCGTAGACATTAAGTTCGCTGCCCCTGCATAGGCCCGGATTTGCTGTTCCATATCCGGATAGGCTGCAATAATGGAACCGACTGAAGCAGCCATCATGCTGCCGCTGCCTACACCTGACCCCATCGCCAATGCATAAGGATGAAGAATTCCCAATTTGGCAACAACTCCGGTTAAAATCGACAGCCATACTGCGCCAACCAGCGTTCCGCAGATATATGTGGCCATTACGCCCCGTCCTTCTGGTGAATCAAGTCCAAACTTCTCTGCTATGATGGCAATATTGGGCTCTCTAGCAACGGAATAGGTAGCACCAATGGATTCTCTCCCCATCCTTAAAAATACAGCAATCGGCAAGCCTAATATAACCGTGCCGAAGAAATGACCGATTTCTTGAAGGAGCAGCGCTCCTTTCGAATGAAACAGCAAGGATAAATTCGGTCCAATATCCAAGCCAATTTTAACGATTAAAAGCATCATAGCAATGGGCAAAATTCCAGCAGCCACTTCCATTTGTTTTGTTGATAGAATTTTAAATTTAGGAAAACTAATGATGCCGCCAAGTACTAATGCATGCAGCAACGGCAGCAAAATAATGAGACCATACTTTACAATTCCAAGGTTCTCTGACATAACCACAATCATAAGCACTAAAAGATGAATTTTCCAATTACGCAAAATATCCACTACATCACTCCCAATTATTATAGAAATCGGTTTTCACGACATTTTTTTTGCAAATCACCTCTTTAATTTAAGGAATATATACGGTATTTTTCCTAAAATAATTATATAACAGCATGATTAAAAACAGCAAGTACCTTTGTATATCTTCAATTGTTCTAAATGGAAAATAAGAGAATACCAGGCAAAAAGCATAGGTATTCTCGACGAATCAATGTTTTTCATTTTTTATATGAAGCTATTTGGTATAGTTTGTTCGGCCGCCCTCTTGCTGCTGCATACTCTTCGCCAACCTGCTCAACTAATCCAGCTTCACAGAGACTTGTTATAATCCTTCGAACATTCCGCTCGGTAACCGACATCTGAGCGGCCAGTTGAGAATTTGAAAAAGAACCCCACCCCATACGTTGTACAATGTTTTCAATTTTGCGGTACGTCTTGATTCCCACACTCACTTGGTTTAGCTTTTTCAGCAAATCAGTATCATTTGAATAAAATTCATAACTTAATGCCTTATTATATTTAACTACTTCAACCATTTTGCCGTCATCCTGTACAATAACAACGCGTGCTCCCTTTTGTTCTCTCGTGTTGCTAAGTGCTCGATGAGCGTTGATTTCACTAGCAAAAACCGTTTCACCAAAACCAATGCCAGCTGTAATAGGAACATCGATATTTACTGCTAATATTAGTTGCTCAATTGTATCTTGCAGCATAGTGATTTCCCTTTGCACAGCTCCGCGAGAGCTAAAAATCTCATATACCCCCGTTCCTTTATCCAAAAGATAGCCATCCAAGCTCTTGCATAGAGGCAATAATATTGCTTTTAGCCTTAACTCTAAGATCTGCAGATCATAAGGGGTCTTAGCTCTTTCAATAATCTTTCCATAATTGCGAATTTCAATAATCACCAGTCCGACTTGCGTATTCTTAAAATAAGATGATTGTACTTTCTCAATAATGATTTTGAGAGATTGATAAATTTCTTGCTCACTTAACGTAAAGTGATAGACTGGAACATTTTCTTTTTGCAATGCATTCATAACACTGCGCAAAGCCGTTATGACTCCATCAATTTTGCCCTCCCGCCACAATTGAAGATGAAACTGAATAATCTCTTCCGGGTCATATTGGCGGCTGTAATACTTAATGAAAACATCACGCCATGGTATTCCCGTAGCACGGAGTAACTGCTCTATATCTACTTCTGATTCAATGAAATCAACAGAAATACGTTCTAAAACCACTTTGTGGGCGAAGGCCATTTGCAGACAGCAGAGGTAGAATCCCCCGCCCATTGTCTGACAATACGCTACCGTATCATCAGACTCTATATACTCCTGTGCAATGATATAGGGAACGGGACCAGAAAAAAGCCAGCCTTTCACCTTACTGCGATGTTCATGCAAAATACTTTGTATTTCCATCTCATCGTCGTAAGGAAAAGGTATACATTCAACTTCTTGACTATAATCTGCAGCCACCTTCAAAATCCGCTCCACAGTTCGGTCGGGGCCAACAATGCCAATTCTATGCATATATGATTACTCCTATCTTTTACATATGTAAATTCGTAATAATTGAATGTTCAGAGTCTTTTGGAGTCAGAAAGCTACTCTTTTTACTTTTCGAGTCTTTGTACTATCTTAAGATAATCATACCATATAAATAGCAGAATTTCCCCTAGTACCTTGTCAGCTTTAAAACAATAGGATAATGGCGAGGCTATTGTTCACAACACAAGGCGGAGGAAGGAAGCATACCGGGAGTATGCCGACCGACGACAACGAAGGGGTGCGGAGAATAGACTGTCAGTATTTACTGATTTAGGGCTGACAAGGTACTACACCTTGCTGTATTAAAAAGAAATACCCTATAAAGCAGACATCTTCGTGTCAACTTTATAAGGTATTTTCCTCCGGATTATGAACCAGATTATGCAACTACATCAAAACCCACTTCTTCTATTGCTTGATGAAGAGCGGCAAGCTCTGCAGAGCCAGTCACTACCGCTTCTTTTTTCTCTAAATTAACAGCAGCGCTCGTAACTCCTGCAACCTCTTTAAGAGCCTTCTCGACGGCTGCCTTACAATGTCCGCAAGACATACCCTCAATTTTTATTACGATCTCACCATTTTGACCCATTTCTATTCACCTCCTCTGCCTCATTATGCCATACCCCCGTACAGTATAATAAAAAGTATATAGCAATCATTTTATCTAGTCAAGACCATGAATTTCCTTATAAAGGTTAAAAAGATGAT
>DJJR01000025.1:35852-44068 GCA_002434245.1 Pelosinus fermentans | reverse complement strand
CATTCAACTGTCAAAGACCAGTGGATCTTGACAGCAGAATTCGCCTGTAGTACTATTAGTTCAATTACTTTTGAATAGAAGAATACCCTATTTTACATAGCTGATCGCAAAAAGCTGAAGGCTAGGTATATTGATTTAATATACTTAGTCTTCATTTTTTAAATATAAAAACAGTAGGAGGACAACAACATGAGTGAAATTATTAAGGCAATCTTGCAGCGCAGGAGCATTAGAAGCTTCAAGCAAGAACAGATTAAGGACAGTGAATTAGCGGTAATTCTCGAAGCAGGCCAATTTGCTCCCAGCGCCCGAAATGAACAATCCTGGCATTTTACTGTAATACAAAACAAGGATTTGCTAGGTAAAATCAACGAAGTCCTTCGGACAATCTTTTTAAATTCAGGAAACCCAGATTTTGCAGAACGAGCCAAAGCTGAAAATTTTAGCCCCTTTTACCATGCACCAACATTAATTATTGTTTCTGGTAATGAAAAAGCCATTGCTCCACAACATAATGGCAGTCTTGCATTAGGAAATTTATTTCTCGCTGCCCATGCTTTGGACATAGGATCTGTTTGGATTCACTCTTTACGCTCTTTGTTTGATATTGAAGAAGGACGATCCTTAAATAAGGAATTAGGTATTCCTGAGGGCTATGCAATCGTTGCTTCCGGGGCATTTGGCTACAATGCCGGCGAAATACCAACTCCTGCCCCGCGCAAAGAAGGTACAATAACGATTATAAAATAGAAATACGATGGTAGTCATACTATAAATGACTCCTATGAAAAAGTAGAGGCTGTATTCCATTCATCATGGAATACAGCCTCTACATTACTCCACAGCTGACAAATAACTAGAAAGTGTTTTAGTTAAATCCCATCCCCATCAATACCACGCAATTCATCTTCACTTAAGCGATTCAGGTCAAAAGGAGTTCCTTGATACACATAATAATTAAGCCAATTGGAAAACAGTAAATTAGCTGCACTGCGCCAACGCACGATTGGTGTTTTTTCAGGATCATCATTGGGATAATAATTGACTGGAATGTTAATAGGCAACCCTTCTGCTACATCACGATCATATTCTGTTTTAAGAGTTAATGCATCATATTCAGCATGGCCCGTGATAAATAAATGCCGATAGGTTTTGTCGATGACTGCATAAACACCCGCCTCTTCTGACTCAGACAGGATGGATAATTGGGGCACTTTCTCCACATCTTCTCTTTTTATATCGGTATGTCTGGAATGAGGAACATAGAACACTTCATCAAAGCCCCGAAATAACATTTTTTCTTTCATATTTACAGTGTGAGGAAACACACCAAATAATTTTTGAGGTAAGTCATGTTTAGGAATACCGTAATAATGATACAAAGCAGCTTGAGCTCCCCAGCAAATATGTAGGGTAGAGTAGACATTCTTTCTACTCCAATCCATAATTTCACACAACTCACTCCAATAGACAACTTCCTCATAAGGCATTTTTTCCACTGGCGCACCAGTAATGATCATGCCATCATACTTACGATCTTTCACATCAGCAAAAGTCTCATAGAACTTAACGAGATGTTCATGAGGTGTATTTTTAGGTTCATAGGTCGCTGTGTAGATGAAATCAAATTCTACCTGTAGGGGTGAATTCCCCAATAACCGGAGTAATTGTGTCTCTGTAACAATTTTCGTCGGCATCAAATTTAATAGTAATATTCGAAGTGGACGTATATCTTGCGCATAGGCACGATCTTCATCCATTGTAAAAATATTTTCTTTCTCAAGAATATTTACAGCTGGCAAATTATTGGGGATTTTTATAGGCATATTCTTTGACTCCTTTTCACTTGAAAAATCATTAGAACAATTTACGTACTTTTATTCTAATGCAATTCTCCAATAAGTCCTAATATTCCTTTTCACTATTTTAAAATTATTCGCCATCCCCAACCATTCTTAGAAAATCTTCTTCCTCCAGCACTTCTACCCCTAATTGCTGAGCCTTATCAAGCTTACTGCCTGCTTCTGCACCAGCAACCACATAATTCGTTTTTTTACTAACTGAGCCGGATACCTTGCCACCTAGTTTTTGAATGATGTCAGCTGCCTGATTGCGACTCATTTTTTCTAATGTGCCTGTTAATACAAAGGTTTTTCCTGAAAAAAGCTGATTTTCCGTAATTGCTTGTTTTTCTTCTATCATGTTTAAGCCAGCAGTTTCAAGTCTAGCAACCAGTTCCAAATTTTCTTCAGCAGCAAAATACGCAACGATGCTTTCTGCAATTTTAGTGCCTACTTCATCCAGTTCCAACAGTTCTTCTACTGAAGCTTGCTTTATATCCTCCATATTACCATAACGCTGTGCTACGATTCCGGCAGCTTTTACGCCAACATGACGAATGCCTAAAGCAAATAATAATCTGGACAATCCTGCCTGTTTGCTGTTTTCAATAGCAGTCAGCAGATTTTCTGCTGACTTTTTACCCATTCGGGGTACTGTAAGGACTTGTTCCATTTCTAATTGGTACAAGTCTGCCGCATCTTTAACAAGACCAGTATCCACTAAAGCATTTAATACCGCTGGCCCCAAGCCATCAATATTCATAGCATCACGAGATACAAAGTGAATCAATCCTTCTCGAAAAAGTGCAGGACAATGGGGATTTGTACACTTGTGAGCAGACTCACCCTCTTGCCTTATTACTTTGCCTTTGCATTCAGGACATTCCTCTGGCATAACAAAGGGGATCTCCCCTCCAGTACGTTTCTCCATTACCACTGCAACAACTTTTGGAATGACTTCTCCTGCCTTATGAATGATTACCGTATCTCCAATACGAATATCTTTTTCTTCTATATAGTCTTGGTTATGCAAGGTCGCTCGGCTAACAGTAGAACCGGCTACTCTTACAGGGCGAAGAATTGCTGTTGGCGTCAAAACTCCCGTCCGCCCAAGTCCCACAAAAATATCTTCTACCACAGTAATCGCTTGCTCCGCTGGAAATTTATAAGCAATCGCCCATCTCGGATCTTTAGCTGTATAACCTAAGATTTGCTGACTGCTTAAATCATTTACTTTTATGACCATCCCATCAATCTCGTAAGGAAGTTCATGACGCTTTTCAGCAAAACCGGTACAGTAGGCAATCACATCTTCGATTTGATTAAATATTTTATAATGAGGGTTGGTTTTTAGTCCTAGTTGATTGAGATATCCTAGCACTTGTCCATGTGTGGTTAGTTCAATACCTGCATAGGTACCAACGCCGTAGACAAAGACATCTAAAGCTCGATTGGCTGTCACCTTAGGATCAAGCTGGCGTAAGGACCCTGCAGCAGCATTACGGGGATTTGCTAATAATGCCTCGCCTGCTTCTTCTCGTTCATGATTTAAACGCTCAAATTCCTTACTGGGCATATATATTTCACCACGGACCTCTAGAAAAGAAGGAATCCCAGCATGATCACCACGCAGCATTAAAGGTATTGATTTAATGGTTCGAATATTTGTAGTCACATCTTCTCCCTGGGTGCCATCCCCCCGGGTAACACCACTCACTAAATGACCATTTTCATAGGTTAAATTAATTGCTAAGCCATCAATCTTTAATTCCACTACATATTCAATATCCTGCTCTTCTCCCAGACTACCTTGCACTCGATTATGAAAAGCCCGTAATTCATCTGCAGAAAAGCAATTTCCTAAACTGCGCATGGGTGTAGCATGATTTATACGTTTAAAACCGCCTGCAACTATGCCGCCTACTCGCTGGGTAGGAGAATCCGCCGTGATTAACTGGGGATAGGATGATTCCAACTCAATTAAACTGCGCATTAACAAATCAAATTTTAGGTCCCCCATTTCAGGATCATCAAGAACATAGTAACGATAGTTATGATAATGGAGTTGTTCACGCAACTGGATGATTTTATTTTGAATTTCCTGCATATCATCTAGCTTTTTTCCCACAGCTTTGATCACTCCCAAATTAGAATCAGGAAAGCTGCAGCATAGACTGCAGCTTTCTTATATTGTCATAAAAGTTTTATACCAAGCTGCTCAAACAAGCAGCCTAAGGCTTACTATTCCTTCTTTATTGCACTTTGGTAATCGGCGCTATATTCGCAACGACAAGTTTGATGCCAAGGCCAGGAAATGCAATTTTAAGCTCCTGGCTGTCCCCGCTCCCCTTCACCTCAATTACAGTACCTACTCCCCACTTTGTATGCTGAGCCTTATCAGCGACTTTCCAAGCACCACTGCTTTGCTCTTTTTGAGGATGAGCTTTCATAATAGGAGCTCGCAAAGGACTTTGTACAACGGAGGAGGTCGAAGCAGGCGGATTGATGGTCGCCTTACTTCCATTACTGGCAAAACCATAGTGATTTTGCCTGCCTGAATATTTTTCCACCATGGCACTCGGAATTTCGCTCAAGAACCGAGATAAAGGAAACATTTGCGTCCTGCCATAAATGGTGCGCATCCGGGCATTGGTCATATATAATTTGCGGCGGGCTCTTGTAATACCTACATAGCAAATTCGCCGTTCTTCTTCAATTTCTTCTTCATTCATTAATGTGCGTGAATGAGGGAAAAGCCCTTCTTCCATACCGGCCATAAAAACAACTGGAAATTCCAATCCTTTTGCAGAGTGCAGGGTCATAAGTGTAACACGGGCTTCTGATATTTCAGCATTATCAATGTCAGCAACCAAAGCAACCTGTTCTAAGAATCGCTCTAAGGTTTCTTCCCCTTCACTCTTGGCAAACTCCTTTGCAACACTTAGAAATTCTTTTAAATTGTCCAGTCTATTTTCATCTTGCAAATCCGTACTCTTTTGCAACTCATCTACATAACCAGAGTCATGCATTACTTTGTTCACTAATTCTACAACAGACAAAGAATGTACCTGGGCCATTAAGTTAAATATCAGTTCCGCCAAAAATTCTAACGGAGCTTTTGCTCTTGCAGTAAGCCCTGGTACCAATTCAGGATTACTCACTACATCAAACAATGTCATATTATTCTCTGCAGCATAAGCTGTTAAGCGGCTAATCGTAGTATCTCCAAGTCCTCTCCTTGGCACGTTGATAATGCGCAGCAGACTGACACTATCTGCCGGATTAAAGATAACCCGCAAATAAGCTAAGATATCTTTGATTTCCTTACGGTCATAGAATTTTAACCCTCCTACAATCACATAAGGAATACCAGCCTGCATGAAAGCTTCTTCAATCGCCCTGGACTGGGTATTGGTGCGATATAATATTGCAACGTCACCATAAGACGTACGATACACTGTATTTAGCTTAGTAATAGTATCCCCAATGAACTGAGCTTCATCCTTCTCATGGTGAGCTAAATAATGAGTAATCAGTTCACCTTGAGGATTTTGCGTCCATAATTCCTTCGGCTTCCGGGAGCTATTGTGCTCAATTACAGCATTGGCAGCATCTAAAATCACTTGAGTCGAACGATAATTTTGCTCTAAGGTAATCATTCTGGCCTCTGGATAATCTTTTTCAAAATCTAAAATATTACGAATATCCGCTCCCCGCCAGCCATAGATACTCTGATCCGCATCACCTACAACACAAAGATTGCGATGCGTATCCGCCAGCATACCTGCCAACAAATATTGGGCTCTGTTTGTATCTTGGTATTCATCAATCATAATATAGTGAAATTTACGTTGGTATTTTGCCAAGACCTCTTCATTATTCTGTAGGAGCCTCACCGACAGCATGAGCAGATCATCAAAATCCAATGCATTGTTAGTACGTAATTTTTGTTGGTATAACTGGTAAATCTCTGCTATTTTTTGTTCATGAAAATTACTGGATAAGGATGTAAATTGCTGTTCATCTTGTAAGGCATTCTTAGCATTGGATATGGCAGCTAGAACACTGCTTGGCTGAAACTGCTTATCATCCAGATTTAATTGTTTTAAACAACTTTTAACGAGAGACTGGGTATCGGAAGTATCATAAATTACAAAATTACTTTTATAACCAGCCATTCCGCTAATCTCCATACGCAAAAATTTGGCACAAAAGGCATGAAACGTACTAAGCCAAATATCTTTGGATTGAGCACCGACCATAGTATGCACGCGCTCTTTCATTTCTGCAGCAGCTTTATTCGTAAAGGTAATAGCTAAAATATTATAAGGTGCTACACCTTGTTCCAAAAGATAGGCAATACGGCAAGTTAATACCTTAGTCTTACCAGATCCTGCACCCGCCATAATGAGCAGCGGTCCATTAGTATGTAAAACAGCTTCCCTTTGCATAGGATTTAAGCCAGCGATAATATTTTGCATAGTTTCCTCCGTAGTAACACATCTTTTAAGTTTTTAATAACCTTAATTAATTCGGCAAAATTGCAATATTTCCTGTTAATTATAAAAAATAGATTATAAAGAGCATTTTAAGCTCTTCTATAATCTATTTACAGCCAAACCGTTAAGCTATATTCTTGCTGCTTCAGACATAGGTGGAATAATCTGCTTCTTTCGTGACATAACACCCGGAAGGTATAGAACTCGCTCCTGACCCTCGCTGCCAAAGGCTTGCTTTAACAAACTAACAGGCTGCCCAATATATACTAAATGAGTGCCTTCATTCAAAATATCTGTAACCATTAATAAAACCATATCATAGTTTTCCATTTGACGCAGTGCTTCCATACTTTGCTGCAATTCTTCTTTTATCGATAGAACTTCATCAGCATCCATAACAGATATTTGTCCAATCGTCATCCGATAATCGCCAATCTGAAATTCCTTAATGTCATTGGCAATAATATCAGCTGTTGACATGCCCTTAATACTAGCTCCTGCTTTTAATATACTCATTCCAAACTCATGAACATCTAGGTGAGCAAGTTCTGCTAATTGCTTAGCAGTCCGTTGATCCTTCTCAGTGCAGGTTGGCGATTTAAATAAAACGGTATCAGACAAAATAGCCGCTAATAGTAAACCTGCAATATTTTGCGGTATGGCTATGTTACGATGCCAGTACATGTTGGCAACAATGGTAGCCGTGCAGCCAACAGGCTCATGCCGGATAAAAATCGGTTCACTCGTTTGCAGACCACCTAAGCGGTGATGGTCAATGATCTCTATTATTTGGGCTTCTTCAATTCCTTCAACGGCCTGTCCGCTTTCATTATGATCTACAAGAATTACTTTTGTCCGCTCCTGCACAATCAATTTATCACGATGAATGGCTCCGACTAATTTTCCATTTTCTACAACTGGATATACTCGATAATTCGTATCAGCGACTATTTTTTTTATATCGGTGACTAAATCTGTAGGTTTAAAGGTAATTACTTCTTTGCGCATGACCATTTCTAACGGAATACTTTGGTTGATTAGACGAGCACAAGTGTAGGTATCATGGGCTGATGCAATAACCAAAATACCTAATCCCGCTGCTTTTTGGATTACTTCTTCATCCACCTTAACATTGCCTGTAACTACCAGGCAGGAAATACCACAATCTAAACAGGTTAATTGTGCATTCTTGCGGTCCCCTACCAATACAATATCATTCGCACTAACAAACTTTTGTATTAAACTGTGGCTTCCAGCTGCAATATGCACTCTGCCTGCTACTTTACGTTCTAAGTTATCTCCACAGAGCAGACTACCTTCTAAAGCCTTTAGCACACCAGTAAAATCTACACCAGCTTGGCTTAAATCCTGCATTTGCAATTCATCAAAATATAAATTCGCTAAATCACCTACGGTAACAACACCCGTCATAAAACGCTTTTCATCTACAACAGGCACTGATTTCACCTTATATTGTCTCATAATGCGTCCCAAATCCCGCAATGTATCTTTAGGACCCGCCGTTACTACTTCTGACTGCATAATGTCTTTAACTCTCGGATATAAATCCGTAATCAGTTCGGGCGGGACAAACCCTAGCGTTTCTAAAACAAACTTTGTTTCGCTATTTATTTTTCCAACTCTGGCTGCTACAGCATTCACCCCTCTAACTTGCTGAAAATAAGCATAACCAATTGCCGAGCATATGGAATCTGTATCTGGATTGCGATGCCCAACAACATAAGTCGGTTTAGAAAGTTCTGTCATGATTAGTCCTCCAGTGCTATTTCTTATACTGCTACAATTTTTCCACTTTATATTTTACCTTATTTATTGACAATTGAATAGCAAGTTATTAATAAAAATAGAAGGGTTT
>DJJR01000025.1:0-35680 GCA_002434245.1 Pelosinus fermentans | reverse complement strand
AAACCCTTCTATTTTTATTAAGCAAATGATAGGCCAGCGGAGTAAGAAAAACAAGAGCTGCCAAGACGATTCCAAATAAAAAGGTGGACGAAAAGATATCCAAAAGAGAATACCCTAAAACATTATAGGCAAAGGCACCAGGAATCATCCCAAGAGTCGTGGCCAAAACATAGTCACGAAAACGAATTTTAGATAATCCAGCTAAGTAACTGACTGGATCATAAGGGAAAATAGGTACAATTCGCATAAATAACATGGTACGAAAACCATTAGCCGCCATCTTGCTCTCAAATATCTGTAAATGCGAAAATTTACTTAGATATTTTTGCATTTTTTTACGTCCTAATAAGCGAGCTATTCCAAAGCACAAACATGCACCTAGTACTCCACCAACTACAACATAAATAGTACCCCACCAAGGACCAAAAGCTAAACCACCAGCTAACGTGAGAATAATAGCAGGAAATAAAAGCAAGGGTCTGATACTGTACATAAAAACATATATTACAGGTCCCCACCAACCAAAAGATACTATTACATTACGAATCGATTCAGGCGTCAGACGACTGACTCCCATAACATGTACAAATGATAAACCTAAAAAGACTAAAACCAATAAAAAACCAGCTTTCATAGCTGATTTCTTTTCACATAGCATCATCATTATTAAATAAAAACCTCAATTATAGTAAGAATAAAGCCCTAATATCGACTTACAGATTATAACTTTATTCTTACTATAATGTAAAGATAAAAATATTCTTTATAATCAAAAACTCCTTTTACCATAGAACTTTCACTAAACTGGGGAATGAGAAAGAGATTTAAGCCGTTTGCGAACAAGGACCGCACAACACATCAGTCACTTTGTAACCTTGCATCATCCAACCAGCAACTTGACTTTTCATCTCTTCCATCCGCTGCATGATACCCAGTGAGGTTTCAGGATCACCATATACTTTCCACATACCCTGACAGGTATGACCTTCTTTCCCCATGCCCATAAACCCCATAACATCTTTCAAAGGTATTCCCAATAAAATTCCCATTTCGTGAGGGCACATCAATTGAAAGCGTCCTTTAAAATATAGCAGAAGATCTTCTAAACTCATGCTTGTATGATAACCGAATCTTTCTAAAAAGCGTCGATTTTCTTCATCATTAACATAACTGTTTAATAAATCTACACGATAAAAAAGTATTTTCATGCTATGGGGCTCGTTTTTAAGTACCAGCCACTCCACATTACCATTTGCTAATAACGCTTCACCATACTGAAGCCACATTGTCTTCATAAAGATTTTGGAGGAATCCATTAGATTAAGCAATGTACCTGGTTTTTCACCGTAAATTGTCGGTGCTAATTCAACCGCCAGCCACTTAAAGAAAAAGTCAGCATCATTCTTACTACCTTGAACTTGTAAAAATTCTTTCCAACACATATCCATTCCACCTTGTAAAAATAATAATGCTGATTAATTCATCACACCTGCAGAAACTAATTTTTCTTCAACAGACCCCCAAGAACGTTTGGCAAACACCAACGGTACATCCTGCGCTTTAGCAACGGCTTTTACCATCTTAGCAGTATTGTGATTCACATAATCAGTTAAGACTAATACAAACTGGGTTTTTTTAGGAATGCTTATTTTATTTTGATTTGAGACTCGCCTTCCATCAATATGAGTCAATTTAGTTACCCCTAACGAATACAGATTCTTTTCAATAATTCCTAAATAATCGGCTCCAATTACAACAATAGACATATTAATATCTCCTTTTCATTTTATTATTTATTCGCTACTTGTTATTGATTATCATTCTCATTAATTATTTAAAAAATAAAGTTAGCCTAAAAGCTATCTTCATCCCTTTACCTATTTTTCATCATTATTCTTATCTGTACATTCACAGTCGTTACAACTTTCAGAACTACAACATGATCCTCCTTTTCCTGTTATTTTTTTCCACACAGTTAAAGCAAAATAACCTAATGCCACTGCACCAATGCTATATAGTATCAGGTTTTCCATCTCAAATTCCTCCTTTTCGCATTACTTAACTAAATCTATATTGATAAGGTTTGGGTTTGCACTAAGTGAACTAGTGCAAACCAACAAACCAATTAATTGTTAAACTAACTACCAAAACCTAACAATTTACCACCTTGGTATACGATAAATGTCACAACCCAAGCCAAAACTGTTCCATAAACCAAGCTGAATGCCGGCCATTTCCATGAATTAGTTTCTCTCTTCATTACTGCAAGAGCAGCTAAACACGGAGAGTAGATTAGAACAAATACCATTAGACTGTAAGCGACCAGTGGATTTAAATTAGGATCTTGTGCTAGTGCATGTTTCAGAGATTTAGAATTTTCATCCGTCTCTCCTAAACTATAAATAGTTCCCATCGTACTTAAGACTACTTCTTTCGCTGTAACTCCGGCAACAAGACTAACGCCAACTCGCCAGTCAAAGCCAAGAGGCTGTATGACAGGTTCAACAAATTTACCTAATTGTCCCGAATAACTTTTTTCAAGTTTTTCACCCGTTTGTTCATTTTCCAAATGAGTCTTTTCTTCTTCCAAAGAAGCAGTAAGCTCAACATACTTTGCAGCACTGGCATATAGTTCTGGGTTATCAGTTTCAATTTGTTGCAGCTTTTCTGTTTTTGCCGTTTCAAGTTCTGCATACTCTGCACTATCTTCTTCTAATTCTGCTGCAGCTTCGTCAAATTCAGCATTAACATCTTGAATTTCACCCACTAAAGCTGTAAGTTGTTCGTTTTGTTCAATATCTTCAATGTTTAGCGGTGCTAATACATCTTCACCAACTTGTTGAGTATATGTTTCTTCAGCTTGTACCGTTAAAGCATCATAGTCTTTACTATATTCTACCTCACTAGGATAATTCGTCAAAAACCACATTAATATAGAAGCTGCTAAAATTATCGTTCCTGCTTTTTTCAAATACAAAGAACTACGTTCCCACATGTGAAGGATTATACTTTTAAGCGTAGGTACACGGTACGGAGGTAATTCCATAACGAAAGGCTCACTTTCGCCTTTGAATAAGGTTTTACGATAAATACTCGCCATAATCATCAACAATACAATTCCCAAAATGTAAATTGAAAATAATACATTACCAGCTACACTTGGATCAAAAAAAGCAGCTATCAAAACGGTATATACTGGTAACTTTGCACTACAGCTCATAAGAGGGGAAACCAATATGGTAATCATTCGATCTCTAGGATTCTCTAACATCCTAGAACCCATAATTGCCGGTACACTACAACCAAATCCCAGCAACAAAGGAATAAAAGACTTGCCATGTAAACCGAACTTGCGCATCAGTCTATCCATAATGAAAGCTGCTCTAGCCATATATCCTGTATCTTCCAATATAGAAATTGCAAAAAACAGTAGTATAATGCCTGGTACGAAGGTAAGAACTCCGCCTACACCTCCAATGATACCATCAACAATCAAGGATTTTAAAGAACCATCTGACATAGCACTTCCTATCAATTCGCCAAGTTTGCCAAATGCGTCTTCAATCCACCCGGAAGGAATATCACCAATGGTAAATACTAAATTAAAAACAGCCCACATCAAACCAAAAAAGATTGGCAATCCAAACAATCGGTTTGTTAGAACTTTATCAATTTTATCTGAAGTTGTTATCGCATGTGCCTCTCTGACATCTGCAATTTGCTGGTATACCTTTCCTACAAATTGATAACGTTGACCAGCAACAAACAATTCAACATCTTCACCTATTTTATGACTTAATTCAATCCTGATTTTATCACATTCATTAATAATAGAATCAGAATTCGATAACTTAACGAGAGATTCTTTTATATTCGCATCATTTTCTAACAGTTTTAACGCTAACCAACGTACAGGAAATTTGATTTCATTATGTAAAGCTATTAATAAAGGTTCTAACTTTTTAATCGCCTCTTCGACATCACTTCCATAATCAAGCTTAAAGCCATTACTTTGTTTGTTTTCGCTGGCTTCAGCAGCAGCCAGCAGCATTGCATCGGTTCCTTCATTGCGTACACCTATCGTACGTACAATGGGGGTACCATTCAAACACTGGGAAAGTTTAGAATCATTAATTTTCACACCTAAATCTTCAGCTACATCCACCATATTTAATGATAATAATAAAGGATGTTCTAGTTCTAAAAGTTGTATGGTTAAATACAAATTCCTTTCCAAATTAGATGCATCTAGAATATCAATTACCACATCCGGCTTATCATTTACAATAAAATTGCGTGTTACAACTTCTTCTTGTGAATATGCAGTTAAGCTATAAGTTCCTGGTAAATCTATAATTGCAAATTCTTTATCGCCTAAATTCTTATAGCCTTCTTTTTTCTCAACCGTAACACCAGGATAATTACCTACATGCTGGCGTCCCCCAGTCACATTATTAAAGATCGTCGTTTTACCTGAATTCGGATTGCCAACTAACGCAGCCGTTATTTTTTTTCTTGTCATCCTCATGCCCCTTTCAATCAAACACTACACTGTTAGGAATTAATTCTCATTATCACCTGTAACTGTCTATTAACTCACGTGAATTTGATGAGCTAAACATTTTTCTAACATCACCCTAGCACTACCTACTTTCAGCAGCAAGGTTCCATTCATTGAATTCAATATTTCTATGGGACATCCGGGAAAAAGCCCCATGTTCACCATACGCATACGTATCTCACAAGAACAGGAAAATTTTCTGATTATGCATTTTTGACCTACTCTAGCAAATACTAATGGCATGTTGAAATCGCTCCCTTTGCTTAAGCCGTTTCCATTTCTATCATTTCAGCTTCTTTTTTTCGTAAAGAAAGATTAAAGCCTTTTACTTTGACTTCCATAGGATCTCCCAAAGGTGCATATTTCTGGACTTCGATTACAGCACCTGCTACAACACCCATATCAATAATGCGTCGTTTGATCATACTATTGCCTGTTACTTTTTTAACAGTCCCTTTTTCTCCTGGCAAAAACTCACTCAGAACCTTGCTCATATTGTTCTCTCCCTTTCAAGAAATGATACCAATTATCATTATCGTGCTTGCATATATATTACCTGAAATTAGGTATAACTGTCAAGCATTCATATTGTATTTGTACCAATAAATTCATGAAAACGATGGCGAATATTTGTTATGCTGTTTGATAAAGCTTATATCTAACTTCCGTGACAACCAGAAATATCTTTTTAAAAAAATAAAGAGAGAAGGTTTTTAACCTTCTCTCAAAAAGCAACCATCCTTACATAAAGTTTCACTTAAAGACAAACCTCAACATCAACCTTTCAGGACGAACTACCTCATTTATTAACCTTTACCAACAGAAAGCAACTCTTACAAATCTTACATACTTAGAAATTTCAAAACAAAAAACACTCTACCTCAAACCGACTAATTAACTGCTAAGACTGGGAATCTGGATTCCAATACTCTTTGCATTACCTAAGTCATTTGTAAGGATGGTGCTTGACTAAATAATAACATGGTCATTCTAAATTAGCAAGCTTTTTCTTATGGATATTTATAACAGATCTTATAAAGTTCGTATGAATTTCCTCATTGCAAAAGTTGAGAAACAAAAACTAACTGTATCCCTTGAGATTCAAGTTCCGGTATCATTTCCTTCACTGCTATAGCAGTATTCATCCGGGCATGTCCGATGACGGTTACTGTACTATGTTTGATTGCTATTTCTTGAGCCGTTCGCAATTTGGCTTTAACAGCACTTACCTCGTCTGTATTGTCAAGAAACAATTCATTTTCTCCTGTCTTTATTCCCATCTGTCTCGCGGTCTCAGCTGCTACTGATTGACTATTTGTACGACTATCAACGAAAAACAAATGATTTTCCTTCAAAACAGTAAGTACATCCTTCATCACTCGTCGATCAGCGGTAGCTCTCGAGCCTTGATGGTTATTAACCCCAATGATTCCAGGCACAGATTGAATGGCTTGTTTCACCATGCTTTGAACTTCTTCATCACTCATATTGACGGAGACTGTCAGCAATTCCGATTGTGCACTTTGCGATAATGGTTCCATCGGCAAATGCAAAATAACCTGGTTCCCCGAACTTAAGCCTTTCGCTGCAGCCTCATTACTAAATGGACGATAGGGTATTACAGCAAAAGTAATCGGACGATTCAACGCAGCAAATGCAGCAATTGATTCTTGATTATAACCAAAGTCATCAATGATGATCGCCATTTTTCCTTTGATGCTTCCATCATATTTGGCGTCTATGTTATTTGCAGTCTTTGGACTAAGCGGCTTTCCTTGAGTCAAATAAATCCGATCACTGATGATCGTAACATCTTCTTTTGCTAATTGATCTTTTAAACCAATGTCAATTCGAACCACAGCTGCTCCTTGATACGTATCTGGCTGAGAAGAAAAAACTTGACCATCCGCATTATGCACTGCCGCTGCAAAGATCGCTTTTATCGATTCAGCAGATGCCTCTGCAGGGACTGTTATTAACAATTGTCTTGTATGCCAACGAATGGTTCCTTCAATATTTTTTCGAGGAACTTCTTTTGTGGCCTCTTTCGTATCTATTATGGACAATCCATTCTTCGCTAAAACCGAGTCAACAGCAGAATGTATTTTTTTAGCCGCATCTGTAAAATCAATTACTGCTCCGGCACCGGTTTTCTCAAGATTGTGTTTTGGGGGAATTTGCTCATTGGAATCATGGAAGAACTTTATATATAAAGTCGTCATCACTAACGCGATAACGATTACTAGCCAAATATTTCTTTTATCATTTACTTTTGCCATATATAGTCTCCCTTCTTAAATACATATTTCTAACTTATCGATTACGATTGCAGCGATATCGATATACAGGTCTTCCTACAGCACCATAACTAATTTCCACATGCAGCAAATCCACGCTTTGAAAATACTTAAGATATTTTCGAATCGAAACAGGTGATAATCCTACATAATTCGCCATTTCCTCAGCCGTAAATTCATCCTTTTGCTCTAGAATATGTTCCCACACTCGCTTAATGGTATTACGATCCAATCCCTTAGGCAGCTCCCCTTCAATTTGCGAATGCCTTGCAAATATCTGCTGATCTAAAAGATTTTGCGATAAAGTAGACGCTTCTCGTATTAACTGCAGACGTTTTTTAAAATTTATCAGTGCCGTTTGCATCCGTTCAAATTCAAAAGGTTTAATTAAATAATCAACTGCACCATTTCTAAGAGCCATTTGAATACTTTGATTATCTCGTGCAGCAGAAACCACAATAACATCCACACTATACTCTTGCTGACGAATAGCAGATAATAGCTCTAATCCATTCATATTCGGCATAAAAATATCTAATAATACCAAGTCAATATTCTTTGCCCGCAAAGTCGCTAAGGCTTCCTCGCCATTTCTTACGATACCATAAAACAAAAAGCCTTCCACCCGTTCAACATAACGCCGATTCAATTCCGCAACCATAGGATCGTCTTCTACAATTAAGACCTTTATCATTCTGATTCCCCTTTACAACGCTCACTTTTACTTTGTACATCTATTTTCTCATGAATGCAACTATCATAATCACAATTTTTAAAGAACACCTATTATATTTATAATCTTATAAGAAAAATGCTACGCATCCTTTAAAACATCGATAAAGCGAATGGAGACGCAAAGGACACAAAGGGGGTTTTATTTATTTTTTTTGTGCACTCCTTTGTGTGCCGCGTTAGCGGCATTGTGCCTTTGTGGTTCCATTTTAGCCCCTAAACTTATTATTCTAATGCTGCGAAAAAGAAATATTGTCCCTATCGAAACAGAAAGACTTGTCCTATGCTTACCTCAATCCCTAAGCAAAAGTTCAAGTCTTATAACTTACAGTGTATTAATTATAATACACTCTATTCTATTTGTATACTTGCAATTTTCTGAATGCTTTTTTATTGTCTAGTAATAATACGCACGACTCTTTCATAAACGAGATAATCCCACATCCATTTTACAAAGACAACTGCTCGATTACGAAAGTCAATCAGACGCAGAATATGCACTAAAGACCATATCGACCAAGCAATAAATCCATGGGTTTTGAATGCCCCCATATGCACCACAGCTGCATTACGGCCAATTGTTGCCATATTTCCTACATCTTTGTACACGAACTTTTTAAGTTCTTTGCCACGAATTAAGTTTCGTATATTTTTTGCTGTAATATCAGCTTGTTGTATCGCCACAGGCGCTATCATGGGCAAGGGACGTTCCTCTTGTATATAATGAGCTGCATCACCAATCACAAATACTTCAGGGCGATTCGGCAGCTGTAAGAAATCATTCACAATAGCTCGCCGCATACTGGCCTGTTCAACGTCTAACGTATCCATCAAAGCATTGGCTTTTACTCCTGCTGCCCAAACAACAGTATAGGTTGGAATGACTTCGCCACCCTTTAGGCTCATTTTTTCTCCATCATAATCGGTAACCTGAACACACATACGCACTTCTACATGTTTGCGGATTAGAGTTTCTACCGTAACCTCCCGCAGTTCTTCCGGCATAGTCGCTAATAATTTGTCAGAAGCTTCAACCAACATAATACGTACTTCTTTAAAGTTCAAATGATGATATTCTCGAATCATTACATGATAAATAAGTTCAGATAAAGCACCAGCTGATTCTACCCCAGTAGGGCCGCCGCCTACAATCACAAAAGTCAGTAAAGCTCGACGCTTATCAGCATCTTTTTCATGAGCAGCCAATTCAAACATACGCAGTACATGATTACGAATCGTAACCGATTCATCTAAGGTTTTCATGCCAAAACCATTGACTTCCATCGATTTCATTCCAAAATAATTTGTCATTCCACCTACTGCGACTATCAGATAATCATAAGCAATATTACCTGTATTCATGCTCACTACTTTATTAACAAAATCTACATTCGATACCTCCGCTAAGCGAAAATCCACATTCTTTTGCTCTCTAAAGATGGCTCGGACAGGATAGGCTATATCATCCACTGACAAGCCAGCCGTTGCCACTTGATATAATAAGGGCTGAAATAAATGATAGTTATACTTATCAATAAGGGTAATTTTCACATCCTGTTTTGCTAATGCCCTTGCTGTGCGAATTCCTCCGAAACCAGCACCAATAATTACAACATGCGGCTTCTTTACCACCGCTTCATTTTGCATATTTATACACCTCCACTATTTTTATTTGTATGCACTTTTATGTAAAAACATTAATTTTTCTCAAAATCAATACTTGTCAATACTTGTATTGTAATGTAATCAAAAAATAATTGTACATTATAAATGTTTAATAAATAATAACTAACTTAAATAAGTATCGTCTTCTATAGCAACGACTTTTTTTAGAATCTATTCGTGTTCCTTCTTTACTTCATAAGGAATATTTACCATGAATATTGTACCTTCCCCTGGTCGACTTTCAAAATCAATGGTCCCTCCAAGACGTTCTAAGCTGCGCTGCACTAGATGAAGACCAAATCCCCGGTTCCCCTCCTTGCTGGATATACCTTTCTTAAATAAAGTACTGCTTACTTCTGGTGAAATTCCCTCACCTGTATCACTTACGTGAATCGACAATATCCCTTTATCATAATACATATGCAGTTCGATCTCCTTATAAGGACTGCCATTCACTGCATCAAAAGCATTCTCTACTAAATTGCCAATAATCGTTACCATTTCATGAATCACTTCATTATTCCAAGGCTTAGGAACATAGGTTTCTTCTGCTAAATGCATAATCACATTGTTTTCCCTTGACAAGCTTAACTTACTTAGAATAAACCCTGCAAGAAGAGGTTCCTTGATACGTTTGGTTACGAAACTAATTTCTTCTTCATGCTCAAAAGCAATTTTATTAATGTAATTTGCTAATTGTGAGTAACTTTTCAATTTCACTAAACCCAATATAACATGCAGCTGATTCATAAATTCGTGAGCCCGCGCCCTGAGAGCATCTACATAATCCTGAACACCTGTAAGCTGCTCTGCAAGATCTTTCACTTCTGTCTTATCCCGAAAAGTAGATATAGCCCCCACCACTTTGCCATTTACAATCATAGGGAGGCAGTTTGCAATAACGGGCGAGCCATGGAAATCTTGTTCTTGATCTACTTGCGCCACACCAGATTCAATTACATCTAATAAATTCGTATTGGGTACATAGTTTGTAATGGACTTACCTACCGGACTATCATCTATGCCTGTCAAACCCAATATGCGAATGGTCTCAGCGTTGACCAACGTAATGATTCCTTGACTGTCGACGGCAAGAATTCCTTCATATACCGACTGCAGCATAGCATTTCGCTCTTCCAACCGATTCGCAATCGCCTCTGGTTCAAGGCCAAATAAAATGTTTTTTACATTTTTTGATAATAAATAAGCACCGATCATACCAATCATCATACCAATTATAATTGCCAAGAATAATGCCTTTTGCGTCCCTTTCTCCAATATTTTTATGTTATCCATTAAGACACCAACCACCACCACCCCTACCTGCTTTCCCTCCGGAGTAAGAACAGGTACAAATGCCCGTAATGCATCTCCTAACGTTCCCTTAGCCACTGAAACATATTCTTTGCCTGCCAGCGCGTCCGCTTCATCTCCACCAACAAATTGCCGACCAATCTTTTCAAAATCAGGATGGGATTTGCGAATCCCCTGCATATCTAAAATCACAATGTATTCAACTTCAGCTGCAACTCCGCTCTCATTCGCATATGTCTGCATAGCGTCTATATTTTTATCTTGTGCTAACCCTTCAATTACAATAGGAGATTTCACAATAAGATGAGCTACACTCGCAGCTTTCCTGGCAATCCCCTTTTGTGCATCAAATTCAATATTCTGGGATATTAATATATTGGTAATCAACAAGGCTGCAGCTACTACCGCAAATGTTAACAGCATAATCTTAGTTTGCAGCTTTAGACTTTTATTAAAGAACAAAAACACACCACCTTACTTTCCTCTACAAGCTATCTCTATTATAGAAATCTAATATAGAAAAAACAAGAACAACAGAATGATTTCTAAGAAATATCCAGAGAGAAAACTTTGTTCTCACTGGATATTTCTTGCTACTTATTATTTTACCAAAATAAGCTCTGTCACTATCTTTTGCCCAAAGCAGCTACATAGATAATAAATTGTTCCTCACCATCAAGTCCGATTACAGCATTTAGTTGTTCATCATCAAAGGCAGCAACAGCACATGTCCCACAGCCAACAACTTGTGCCGATAAATATAAATTCTGACAAACATGTCCTGCATCTAAATGCAAGTAACGATATCCTCTTTCCCCATAGCGCCATTTCATACGACTGGCTTGTGCCGCCCAAAGAAAGGTTACTGCACTCTTAGCAATAAATTTCTGCCCCAAACACGCCTTTGTTATTTCCGAGGAAATGTGTTCTGCTAAATTTACTTCTATTAATTTGTGCTCAAGGGCTAAAAAACGGTATAAACCCGGTTTGATTCCTTCAACATGATGAATGAGTAAGTACGTCTCAAAGGCATGTCGCGCACCTGCTGATGGAACGGTTCGCAAAGTGGCCTGATTTCCTACTATTTGCTTAACCCCCTGAGTACACCATAATAAATAAGATAGTTCCAATAAACTGATTGGCACATTCTGATAATCACGTACACTGGTTCTAAGTTCAACCAGGGCCATAAAATCAATTGTAATTGGTGGAATTTCTTCTGGCATTGGCAAATCAATGATCTTGTTCTTTTCATCATACGCCGTTTCCAACGATGGCTGAGCTACTATACTCTCAGGATCTTTCTGTTCCATATTCTCGTAGCGAGTTTGTACCATAAATTCATGTCCAATGGATTTTAGCATGATCACACCTCTAACTTTTATCTGAATAAATTATTTTAATAGACTACCATTATTCTTTCACCACCTCTAAAAAAAATCCTCCCTGCTGCAAAACAATTAAGAAAAATGCTATGCGTCCTTTAAGACATTTAAAGAAAAAGGAACCATAGAGACGCAGAGAACACTGAGTAAAAATAGATACGGTTAAAATCTCTGTGCTTTAATGCGAACTCTGTGCCCTCTGTGTTCAACGTTCCCCTAAACTTATACTTTCTGATACTATAAATAAAACTGCCAATAGCCTCATTGAGGATTGACAGTCTTATTCTTCACAGGCAAACTAACCGTTTTACTATTTTCTTCTTTTTTGCAGTTCTTCCAATAGTTCACTGATACTTACATTATGATAGGCTAAAAGCACTAAACAATGATACCAAAGATCTGCCATTTCATATAGTAATTCTTCTTTACTATTATTCTTAGAGGCGATAATGGTTTCGGCTGCTTCTTCCCCAACTTTTTTAAGTATTTTATCCTGACCTTTATCAAAGAGATAGGTCGTATAAGAACCCGCTTGAGGATTGCGCTTGCGGTCATTCACTACATGATACAAGTCATGTAAAATAGTAGACACGGATTGTCCATAAACAGAAGGTATCGTTACTGCGGTTTCGCCTTCTACTTTCTGCTGGTCTAGTTTACGCCTGAAACAAGACAATGTTCCTTCATGACATGCGACTCCGACTTGCTCTACTTTGATCAAAAGAGTATCCCCGTCGCAATCATAATATATCTGTTGCACTTTTTGCACATGTCCAGAAGTTTCACCCTTTTGCCACAAACTTTGGCGGCTACGACTGAAAAACCAGGTAACTCCTGTTTCTACCGTCTTTCGTAATGATTCCCTATTCATATAGGCCAGCATAAGAACAATTCCGGTTTGTTCCTGCTGGATAATGGCTGGAATTAAGCCTTTATCATCAAATTTAATATCGTCCATATTGATCATAGCCGTACCTCCACACCTTTTGATTTTAGATATTGTTTTACCTGACCAACAGTAAATTGTCCAAAGTGAAAAACAGAAGCTGCCAATACGGCATCAGCCTTGCCTTCCGTGAGCACATCATAAAAATGCACCAGTTCCCCTGCGCCCCCGGATGCAATGACAGGTACGCCTACAGCTTCCGAAACAGCCCTAGTCAGTTTAATATCATAACCATCCTTTGTTCCATCTTTATCCATACTGGTCAAGAGAATTTCACCTGCTCCCAGCGCTGTAGCCTGCTTCACCCAATCTAACACGTCCAGCCCCGTGGGAGTGCGTCCTCCGTTAATATACACTTCCCATGCATCTTCACCGCTTTGTCTGGCATCAACAGCCAAAACAATACACTGACGACCAAAGCGCTTTGCTCCTTCGGCAATTAACTCCGGGCTTTTGATAGCTGCGGTATTGAGAGAAACCTTATCGGCACCGGCTTTTAACATTTTGCGAATGTCTTCAACTGTTCGAATTCCCCCTCCTACCGTAAAGGGAATAAATACCTGGGATGCCGTTTGCTCTACCATTTGTACCATGGTATCTCTCTGTTCACAAGAAGCTGTAATATCTAAAAATATTAACTCATCTGCAAGTTCTTTATCGTAGATAGATGCCAATTCCACCGGGTTTCCGGCATCTCTAAGTCCTACAAAATTAGTCCCCTTAACGACTCTCCCATCCTTCACGTCCAGACAGGGAATAATCCTTTTTGTATACATGATTTCACTCTCCCCGCAACAGACATAAGGCATCAGCAAGGTTCAGACTCCCTGTATAAATGGCCTTGCCGACAATCACACCTTCGATACCATCACTCGCTGCCTTTTTTATCGCCTCAATATCAGATACATCACGAACTCCTCCTGAAGCAATGACTGGAATCCCAGAGGCTTTAGCCACGGCTGCCGTAGCAGAAATATTCACCCCTGACAAGGTACCATCACGAGAAATATCCGTATAAATAATTCGTGCTACACCAACTTTAGCCATTTTCTCAGCCAACTCTTCCGCCCCAATACCACCTGCGATTCCCCAACCATCTACAGCAACGATACCGTCACGAGCGTCAATTCCCACCACGATACGATCACCATATTTCTCACATGCTGCCGCGACTAAATCCGGCTGCTTAACGGCAACAGATCCTAAAATAACCCGTGCTACCCCGACTTCTAAAAATTGTGCAATCGTGTCTAAATTCCGTATACCGCCACCTAATTGCACAGGAATCCTTACATTTTTTGTTATGTCAGCAATCACATCTAAATTTATAGGCTTACCTGCTAAGGCACCATCCAAATCAACCAAATGCAGATATTCAGCACCTTCATTTACCCAACGAATTGCCATATCCAAAGGATTATCAGCGAATATCGTTTCTTTGTCGAAACGTCCTTCTGTCAGCCGAACACATTTTCCATCCCGAATATCAATTGCTGGAAAAAGAATCATGATTTCAACTCCTTAAAGTTAGCCAGCATCGCTAAACCAATGCTACCTGATTTTTCCGGATGGAATTGCACAGCCTGTATATTTCCCCGACCAACAGCGGCCGTTACAGCACCGCCATAATCTGCCACTGCCGTAATCAAACTAACATCTTCAGGCACAGCATGAAAACTGTGAACAAAATAGACATAGGACTCTTGAGGTATATTCTCAAATAAAGGACTCTTAGCAGCAAAAGATAGGCTATTCCACCCCATATGAGGAATTTTTAAAGCAGGAGCCTGTATTTTACGTACCATACCAGGAAAAAGTCCCAGCCCTTTCGTTTCCGGATCTTCTTCACTGCCTTCAAATAAAACCTGCAAGCCCAGACAAATGGAAAGAAACGGTGTTCCTTTCGCGACTATTTCATGAATGGCATCAATCATGTGATAGGCTTTAAGATTCTCCATACAATCACCAAAGGCACCGACACCTGGCAGTACTACTTTATCAGCTGCTGCGACGATCTTAGGCTCGCTGGTAACTACAACCTCTGCTCCTAACTTAACAAAAGCCTTTTCCACACTATATAAATTACCCATGCCATAATCAATAATAGCAATCACAGTTACCCCTCCTATAGCATCCCCTTACTCGACATCACTCCAACAATTCTCTCGTCCATAGACGCAGCTTCATCAAGAGCCCTGCCTAACGCCTTAAATATTGCTTCTACAATATGGTGAGAATTTTTGCCTGACATTAGATGTACATGTAATGTTAATCCCCCATGTACAGATAAAGCCCGTAAAAACTCTTCTGTCAGCTCACTGTCAAAATCACCGATTCTTTCCGACGGTATCGCTACATCAAAAACGAGGAAAGGGCGTCCGCTAATATCTAAGGACACCATTGCTAAGGCTTCGTCCATAGGTACAAAAGCAGTACCATATCGTTTAATACCACTTTTATCACCTAACGCTTTTGCCAGAGCCTGACCTAAGACGATACCTGTATCTTCTACAGTATGATGTCCATCTACCTGCAAATCGCCTTGCACAATGAGCTGCAAATCCATAAAGCCATGTTTGGCAAGCAGCAGTAACATATGGTCAAAAAAACCAATCCCTGTTGCGATTTCACTTTTACCAGTTCCATCAATATTTAATGTGGTTGATATATTTGTTTCAGCGGTTTGCCGTTTCATTGTCGCAGTACGCATCATTTGGAACCTTCTTTCTTAATTATTTATAAATAGTTTATATTACTCATTCATAAACGTTTTAATAGCCTTGCATACATTATCATTCTCTAAAGGCGTCCCAACTGTAATTCTAATGCAATTGATAAGAAGAGGTGCTGTACTAAAATCTCTAATGCCAATATTTTTCTCAGATAAGTAAGCACTCAACTTTTGTGCTTTCTCTGTTTTTATTAAAATAAAATTAGTCTCTGAAGGATAGACTGTAATATCTGGGATTGCAGACAGCGAATCAGCTAAACGCTTGCGCTCCCCAATAATCTGTCCAATGATTGGCATAAACTCATCGCGCATTTGATATACCACTTGGGCAGTAATCAAAGACAAGGTATTGATGTGGTAAGGCATCATAACTTTATTTACCATAGATACAATTTCAGCATTAGACAGCATATATCCTACACGAATTGCCGCTAAGCCATAGGCTTTTGATAAGGTTCTTGCTACAATTAAATGGTCGTACTTTTTCATAAGACTGACAGCGGATTGACCATAGAATTCATAATAAGCTTCGTCAACGACAACAGGACATTGTACTTTGCTTAGAATATATTCGATATCCTCTTGTGGAATAATTGTACCTGTGGGGTTATTGGGATTGCATAGAATAATCAACTTAGCCTTGGACTGCTCAGCCGCTTCCACAATCTTTTCTGGTGATAGCGAAAAGTCTTCATTTAATGTTACTGGAACCCCTTGACTATCCGTTAATTGAGTATAAATACCATACATAGAAAAGGAGGGATTCGGAAAAATAATGCTCCTTCCTGACCCACCAAAAGTTTGGCATAAGGCCAATAAGATTTCACTTGATCCATTACCAATTACGATATTTTGAATCGTGGTCGCAAAAGCTTCTGCAATCAATGCTCGTAAATCTAACATCCCGATATCAGGGTAACGGTTAAATGCCATATATTCGATCTGGCTCATGACTCTTTCATGCACTAAAGGGGGCAAATTATTAGGACTTTCATTAGCATCAAGCTTACTATCCCATTCCTTTTCTTCCACTGAGTAGGATTTTATCTTTTCTAATCCTGGTCTATAATCAAACATCATTCTTTTCCCTCACTCTGATCGCATTGGCATGAGCTTGTAGTCCCTCTGCCTCAGCTAATGTAATTACTTGATTCGCTACTGCCTGCAGCGCTGTTTGGCTATATGCAATAATACTGGTTCTTTTCATAAATGTTTCTACATTTAACACGGAATAAAAACGAGCCGTTCCCCCGGTTGGCAATACATGATTGGGTCCAGCTAAGTAATCACCCAATGGTTCTGGCGAATAAGGTCCCAAAAATACAGCGCCTGCATTTTTTACAAAAGGCAGCAAGGCAAAAGGCTGCTCGGTTATAATCTCTAAATGTTCTGGTGCTGATATATTAGCCAATTCGATCGCCTGCATACTGTTTTTCGTTATAATCATCAATCCATTTTTCTGCAGTGATGCTTCAGCAATTTCCCTGCGAGGCAGCTTAGCCAACTGGCGCTGAATTTCTATTTCCACTTTACTTACAAGGTTCCTGCTATCTGTAATTAAAATACTGGATGCTAATACATCATGTTCAGCCTGACTGAGCATATCAGCAGCAATATAGGAAGGATCTGCGGTTTCATCTGCAACAATTAAAATCTCACTTGGTCCCGCCAACATATCAATATCACAATGTCCATACACCACCTTTTTAGCCAAAGTGACAAAAATATTACCAGGTCCTGTGATTTTATCAACCTTAGGAATCAGCTTGGTACCAAAGGCTAAGGCAGCAATAGCCTGCGCTCCTCCTGCTTTAAACACTCTGGTTACACCCGATTCCCGGGCTGCCGCTAAAATACTGGGATTAACGCTGCCATCCTTGCTCGGCGGAACTACCATAATAATTTCTTTTACACCAGCAACAGCGGCAGGAACTGCGTTCATAATAACAGAGGATGGATAAATAGCAGTACCCCCAGGCACGTACATTCCTACTCTTTCTAACGGAATACAACTTTGTCCCAGTATCGCTCCATGCTCTCGATAGGTAAGCCAGGTTTTAGGCAGCTGCTCTGTATGGAAAGATCTAACATTGCCAATGGCCTGTCGTATAGCAGCCAATATCTGCTCATCGACCTTTGCCAAAGCCTCTTGAAATTCCGCTTCTGTAACTTCTAATGTAGCTTCACTTAAAGTTACGCCATCAATTACCTGGGTATATTGAAGTACTGCTTCATCCCCTTTTAGGCGTACATCATGAATAATTTTATCCACTACCTGAGAAGCTGTTAATTCACTGCCGAATACCTTCTTAATATGACTCTTCGCACCTTCTCCTAATATCACCTGATCAAAAGGCGGCTTTATTAATAGCTCGCTTAATTCCTCTAGCGTACTATCTTCCGCATATACAATTTTCATGGAGTCACCACACCTTCCAACAAGGCTCTTAACTCTTCAGTAATTCTATTAATCCGGTCAAACTTCAGTTTAAAACTTACCCGATTCGCAATAAAGCGAGCCGTAACAGGCTGGATGGTCGCAACTTCCAATAAATTATTCGCTTTTAGTGTACGTCCCGTCTCTACCAAATCTACAATGATTTCTGCTAAACCGACCATGGGCGCCAATTCGATAGAACCATTTAATTTAATAAATTCCATCTGAATGCCCATACTATGAAAAAAGCTTTCTGCTATGCGAGGATATTTAGTCGCTACTCGCATATGCGCATAATCACTTAATTTTTCTCGTTTCAAAGCTTCTGGCACCGCCACCATCATTCGGCACAAGCCAAATCTTAAATCTAATAACTCATAAAGATCTTTTTCTTCTTCTAATAATACATCCTTGCCGATAATTCCAATATCGGCTGCACCATATTCAATATACGTTGGCAAATCTGCTGTTTTCGTGATAATAAAATGTAATTTTTCTTTTTCATTAGTGATTACTAATTTACGTGAGTTTTCACTCAGGTCTTCTGCTGTACATCCTACTTTTGCTAACATTTCGGCCGAAGGTGCAAATAGTTTTCCCTTTGGCAAAGCGATCGTAAGATAATCCATGTCACTTGATGTCATGAGGATCCTCCTAAATTACTTTAGTTATTTAAAGCATTAACATGGTACTATATTATCAT
The DNA here is from genome assembly GCA_002434245.1 of Pelosinus fermentans. Classification (GTDB taxonomy): domain Bacteria; phylum Bacillota; class Negativicutes; order DSM-13327; family DSM-13327; genus Pelosinus; species Pelosinus fermentans_B. The sequence continues at coordinate 16,909 of DJJR01000025.1, read as the reverse complement.
TTGTTAAAATATTCGTCAATATAAATGTAGGATTTTTAGATGCATATGTAGAATCATCTTTCATAAGAATAGTAAAACTTTTATTTTGAGCCAGTAAGTTATAGACCCTATGATTCAGTTTTAAAATATACATAAAGGGGTGCCATACTATGCCCAACTTAAATATTCTTGTAATCAACAACTTAGCAGACCGTCATATGAAAATAATTCAAAGTAGTGCTCCTAACAGCAATATCATAACATGTGATTATGAAAAAGCTGCAGAGCACATTCGAGACATTGATATTTTAGTTCCTTGGGGGTCCATGGATGTCCGTCCCCTCTATCTTGCTGCCCCTAAATTAACATGGATACATAGCCTAAGCGCAGGAGTTGAAGGTTTGATCTTTCCTGAAATTCAAAACGCCAACACGATAATTACCAATTCAAGAGGTATTCATGGCATTCCGGTTTCAGAACATGTTTTTGCTATGATGCTCGTTTTTACAAGAGGATTAGATGTATTTATTCGACAGCAAGCAAAGCACCAATGGAAGCGGACAATCGTTGAAGAAATTCATGACAAAACCATCGGAATCGTAGGTCTTGGCAGTATCGGACGAGAAATTGCTAAAAAGGCCAAAGGTCTGGGAATGAAAGTTGTCGCAAGCAAACAAACCATGACAAAAGAGTTATTTGTTGATGAGCTCTATCCTCCTGAAAAACTCCATGAACTGCTTTCACTTTCCGATTTTGTAGTCACAGCCCTGCCTTTATTAAATGAAACGAAAAATTTATTTACGATAAACGAGTTTTCCGTTATGAAACCATCTGCTTATTTCATCAACATTGCCCGAGGCGGAATCATTAAACAAGATGATTTAATAACCGCTTTAGAGCAAGGCTTGATAAAAGGTGCATGTCTAGACGTGTTTGATGAAGAGCCTCTTTCTGATTCTTCCCCTCTATGGGATATGCAAAATGTAATCATTACCCCCCATGTAGCAGCCCTATCACCAAGCTACCTGGACAGGGCTGTGAAGCTCTTCGCCGATAACCTGTCCAGATTTCAGCAAAATAAAGAAATGTTAAATATGATTGACAAGATAAAAGGATATTGACCTTTTTTAATGCATATTGTCAGACTCTCTAAGCAGTGTTAACTCCAGTGGATCATTTTCTGCTGGAGTTTTATGATGCTTAGCGATTATATCAATCATCTCAGGACTCTCACCAATTTCCCTCAACATACCAGCACTAATAGCAGCATGATGAAAATAAATATAAAACGCATGGCGAAGATTTGCGACCTTACTTCCTCGCCCTTGCTTTCCCCATTTTTTGAATTGATTGGGAAAAAAACAATCTCCTATAACAGTTATGATTTTATCAACTGTACTAACATCGCCTTTCACTTTTCCTACATCATGGAGCAAGGCACATTTCACCAATAGTTTACGATTTACATTTGAATGATGATTTGCCAAACGCAGTGCTGTATATGCCACATTCAGAACATGCCGCTGATCTGGCACATTCATCGCCCAAAACAAACTTTGTGCTTTTGAGTTTAGATGCTGTTCAATAAAGTCTCTATCTTTTGGTGTAATCGAAGCGGTAAGTGCAGCAAACACCTGTTTTATTCTATGTAACATCTATTGATCCACCCATTATTCTATGTACACCAGCTTTGCATAACCTTTACGTTTCTGGCTCTCTTTTGCTTGTGCAGAGGATTCTGGAATAACGGCTAATTCTACGCTGCAACCTGAATCACGCAAAGTATCAGCCTGTTTTATTGCTTTCACCAGGTTTTCTTTATTCCATCCAATATAAACACCTTTACAATTTTGAGTACCATCAATCCCCTGACGCTCTAATGCTAATAATACTCGTTCAATACCTAAGGCAAAGCCAGTAGCCCCACAATTCATCCCAAATGAATGTAACATAGTATCGTACCGTCCGCCACCACAGATCGGAAATCCAAGTCCTGCCGTATATCCTTCAAATACCATTCCTGTATAATATTCAAAATCACGAATGATTCCTAAATCAAAGTCAACATATTGGGAAACACCATAGTTTTCTAATAGATGATAAATATTGGCTAAGTTATCTAAGGCTCTGCGACTTTTATCATTTGTTACCATACTATAGGCTTGTTTGAGCATATCTTCTCTGCCATGAAGTAATGGAATATGTTTCAGTAAAGTCTGATCACTTTGGCTAAGACCGCTCTTAACAAGTATTTCACCCAATCCCACTAAATCCCGCGTTACCATCGCATGTTTAATCTGCTGCCGCTGCACGAGAGAAAGTTCACTCTGCTCCATAATTCCATTAATAAAATCAACTTGCCCTAAACCAATTTGAAATTTCTGCAAACCAGATTTCAACATCGATTCCACTGCTAAAGCAATGACCTCCGCATCAGCTGCCGGCTCTGATGCACCCATAATTTCCACTCCGGCCTGATAAAATTCACATTGCCTGCCAGCTTGAGCTTGCTCATAGCGAAAGACATTCGTGATATAAAACAGTTTCATTGGGCTTGGACTACCTTTAAATCGGGTAGCTGCCACACGGGCCATAGGAGTTGTCATATCTGGACGAAGTGCCAATATACGATTATTTTTATCAAAGAATTTAAACATATGCTGATCTAAGTCATTTCCTACTCCAACAGTCATCGTTTCCAAATATTCAATTGTGGGAGTAACAACTTCATCATATCCCCAATTTGCAAATAACTGAGCCAAAGCCCCTTCCACAGCACGTTTCTGACTAGCCTCTTTTGGTAAGAAATCTCTTGTTCCATATGGAACCTGAGGAACAAATTCATGTTGCTTCATAAATAGAAACACCCCTATTCCAGTAATTTAATATTCTCTTAGAAATACTTTGCATGCTGTTTACTTGTGATCTTTTTGGCCTTCGAGTCTTTCTAACATAAACTTATACCCGTCAGCACCATAATGTAAACAACGCTTTACCCGACTAATTGTTGCAGTACTAGCTCCTGTTTTGTCTACAATATCATCATACGTATGACCAGCTCTTAACATACGAGCTACTTCCATACGTTGGGCGAGAGATTTTAATTCACTTACTGTACAAATATCTTCAAAAAATTGATAACATTCTTCTTGATTTTTTAACAATAAAATTGAACGAAATAACTGATCCGTCAGGTCATCTTTCAATTTGGGATTTGCAGGCATTTTTCTTTTCCCCCATTCTATTAAATCCTTTATCGCTTTTAAGCTTTACTTAGTGAAATTATATCATTATGATTTCCCATTTGCAAAGTCATTTTTTTCTTGACACTATTTTATAGAACTGCTAATATATTTATTAGCAAGTTAATACCTTTCATCAAGAGCAGTTGAGGGAATGGCCCAATGAAGCTGCGGCAACCATTCACTTTGTGAAACGGTGCCAACTCCACAGGATTAATTCCTGGTAGATGAAGCGCGATTCAGTTCGATAATACGCTTCATTTATGAAGCGGTTTTTTTGTTATTTCAGCAAGAACAGGAAGGGAGCTATTCCATTGATTACACTGCAGGATATAGAAAAGGTCTATCAAAGCGACAACGGCACCATTCATGCCTTACGAGGCGTTAACTTATCAGTGAAACAAGGAGAAATTTTTGGCATTATTGGAACCAGCGGTGCGGGAAAAAGCACATTAGTCCGCTGCATCAATATGCTAGAAAGCCCTACTAAAGGCATTGTTACAGTAGATGGTCAAGAATTAACTTCATTAAACGAGCAAGAACTCCGAGAACAGCGTAAAAAGATTGGTATGATCTTTCAACATTTCAATCTATTATCTTCACGTACTGTATATCAAAACATTGCCTTTCCCTTAGAATTGGCAAAACGCAGTAAAGAAGAAATTGATAAAGAAGTATTGCATCTATTAGAATTGGTAGGGTTAAGTGATAAAAAAGATCAATATCCAGCACAATTAAGTGGTGGACAAAAACAGCGAGTGGGCATTGCAAGAGCTTTGGCTAACCATCCTAAAGTATTATTATGCGATGAAGCAACTTCAGCTCTCGACCCACAAACCACAAAATCGATTTTAGAGCTCTTAAAAGACATCAATCGTAAATTCCAACTTACCATCGTCCTTATTACCCATGAAATGCAGGTTATCAAAGAGATTTGTAACCAAGTTGCTGTAATTGAGGGTGGTAAGATCATTGAGCAAGGTAAGGTTATTGATATTTTTACTCAGCCGCAATCCAATACCACAAAGGAATTTATTAGCTCTATTATTAATCATAACCTGCCTGACTTTTTCAAAGAAATTACTCTGGCATCGGAACCATCTGCTGATAGTAATTTAATATTGCGTTTGTCTTTTATTGGACATTCTACAGAAGAACCGGTTATTTCCAGCATGATTCGCCGCTTTGCTATTGATGCTAGTATTTTGTACGGAAATATTGATCATATTCAAACCATACCTTTCGGTACATTAATTGTAGAATTATCGGGCGAGCAGGCCTCTTTACAGCAAGCCCTTAGTTATTTAAAAACACGTGAATTAGGAATTGAGGTGATTGGTTATGTCGCAAGAAATGCTCGTGCTATTGGCTAAATCCTTATGGGAAACAACATATATGGTTGCTGTCTCTAGTTTTATTTCTGCGTTATTGGGCATCCCCCTAGGCATTATACTCGTTACTACTAACAAGGGACATATTTTAGAGAATGCGCCTCTCAATCGAATCTTAGGTGCGATTGTAAACGCAACCCGCTCTACACCATTCATTATTCTAATGGTGGCAATTATACCGGTAACCAGGTTACTGGTAGGTACATCCATTGGAACGAATGCCGCCATTGTACCATTAAGCATTGCTGCCATTCCTTTTGTGGCTCGTATCGTAGAATCAGCCCTTAAAGAAGTGGATTACGGCGTAATCGAAGCTGCCCAAGCTATGGGAGCATCTCCAAGAGAAATCATTACAAAGGTTCTTATTCCTGAGTCTTTACCTGCAATTGTTTTAGGACTCACCCTCACCATTATTAGTCTGATTGGCTACTCAGCAATGGCAGGAGCAATTGGCGGCGGTGGTTTAGGTGATTTAGCAATTCGTTATGGTTACCAGCGCTTTCGCGCCGATATCATGTTAATTACAGTGGTTATTTTAATTGCTCAAGTACAAATTGTTCAATCCACTGGTGACTATATATCAAACCGTCTCAACAAAAAATAGACACAGCCTAATTTACTGATTTGGGCTTTCTATAAAAAACAAAATACACTTAGGAGGGTTATTATTATGAAAAAGCTATTTCTTGTTCTTATTGGAATTCTTAGTTTAGGATTATTAGTAAGCGGCTGCGGTCAAAAAGAAGCTCCTGCTGCTCCGGCTACTAAAACTACTGTATTAAAAGTTGGTGCTACTCCTGTTCCTCATTCGGAAATCTTAAATGTAGTAAAGCCAATTTTAGCTAAAGAGGGAATCGACTTACAGATTGTTGAATTTACAGATTATATAAAACCAAATATTGCAGTAGCCGAAAAAGAATTGGATGCAAACTTTTTCCAGCATATTCCTTACCTAAATAAATTCTCAACAGAACGTAATTTGGCATTAACATATACTGCTGCCGTACACATTGAACCAATGGGAATTTATTCAAAGAAAATTAAAAATTTAAATGAATTGACCACTGGCGCTAAAGTAGCTATCCCTAATGATCCTACAAATGGCGGTCGTGCTCTAGCGATCTTAGAAAAAGCAGGACTTATTAAATTAAAAGACGGTGTAGGCGTTAGCGCTACTGTAAGTGATATTGTGACCAATTCTAAAAACATTGAAATTAGTGAATTAGAGGCTCCTCAACTTCCTCGTGTACTTGAAGATGTGGCCATTGCTGTCATCAATACCAACTACGCACTGGAAGCTAAATTGGTACCAACTAAAGATGCTCTCTTCCTCGAACCAAAAGATTCTCCCTATGCGAATATCTTGACCGTACGTAAAGGGGACGAAAATCGCCCTGAAATTCAGAAATTAACTAAAGCTCTAACATCTGACGAAGTTAAAAAATTCATTAATGAAAAATATCAAGGTGCTGTAATACCAGCATTCTAATCATCTGGAGGGAACCTTTATGGGGAAGCGGCTGCAAATCATCACTACTTTTTTTATACTGGCAAGTATCGCGGCATTGCTGTCATGGCATAGTTCATTACATATGAGTCGTGTGTATAGACCAATAAAAGTAGGGGTTTCAGCCGGTCCCCATTTTGTAATTATGAAACTAGTTAAAACAATCATAGCAAAAGATGGTATTGATCTGCAAATTGTTGTATTTACTGATTATAGCAAGCTCAATGAGTCTTTACACCGCGGAGAAATAAGTCTTAATAGTTTTCAGAATCAACCTTATCTTGATAGAGTACTTGATGATCATACCTATGCGATTGCTCCGATTGCTAAAACGTTTCTATTCCCGATGGGGATCTATGCTAAAAAAATTCATAATCTTAGCGCATTGCAAATAGGCAGTAAAGCTGCTATTCCCCAGGATTTATGGAATGGCAGCCGGGCCCTGCTGCTATTGGAAAAAGCTGGTCTTATTGTCTGTAGAAAAACAACAGATTCTCTAAGAACCCTTGATGATATTGTGTATAATCCTAAGAATCTTAGTTTTATACAAATGGATGCCACACAGATCACTTCGGCGATCGATAAGGTAGATATTGTCCTTATCAATGCCAATTATGCTGCAGAAATTGACTTGCTGCCAACCAGAGATGCACTACTATTAGAAGATATACATTCACCATATATAAATCTTTTAGTCGCTGGTACTAAAGATGTCAATCATAATGACCTGAAAAAAATCATTACAGCCTATCAATCACAGGAGGTTAAAACCTTTGTGGCTGAACACTTTCAAGGTACCGTAATAACAGCTCGGTAAAAGTATCCCCTCCATGAGTATATGGAGGGGATACTTTTACCATCTGGCAATTAGAGGAAGCTGCCCATTCGTTTATTTCTGAAACTGAGGCTTCCCCTCTTTGAAGTATACAACATACAAATTGGAACGTTCCGCAATTTCTAACCCTGCCTGTAGATCTCTGCCAACATCATTGACATGATGAGCATCGGACCCAATTGTTACAATACGCCCTCCCAGTTCATTAAAGCGCTTATAGATCGGCATTATCGTCTCTACTGCTGCTTTATTCCCCAAGCGTCTAGTATTAATCTCCAGTGCTTTTTCTTTCTGGGCTAAGACCGTTAGAATCTCATCAATACAATCGCTAAATTCATTATAGTAGATTTCTGGATCTGCAAAACGTGCATATCTGGCAATATAATCAATATGCCCTAAACTATGGATACCATCATAGCAAGTCACGCATTGCTTCATGGCATTAAAATAATGTTCATATGCTTCTTGTTTACTTCTTCCTTGATAAAATTCTGGAGTATATAGATCAATATTATCAATTACATGTACCGACCCAATCACATAATCAAAAGGATACTTTTCCACTAATCGACAATTTTCTTCTAAACAATCCGAACGCATACCTATTTCTATGCCTAGCAGAACGTTTTCATTACGATACGCAGCATACTGGGAAAAATATTTTTCTACATCAAAAATAAACGCCATCGGTTCAGGATATGCAATATCCATATGTTCCGTAATAATAATTCCTATATTCAATTCCTCTGCCCTTGCTACAGCATCAGTCATTTTCATTTTTGAATCTGTAGAAAAACAGGTGTGCATATGACTATCAAATAACATTTTTACCTCCTGGATTTTCACATCAATTTTATCTCATTTTCTATTTTATACAAAAATAAAAAAAATCCTGCTTAAAACCTTTTTACTATTTATTCATAAATTTTCAAAAAACCAATCCGCATTGTATCCCATTGTATTTTTATATACTATTAAAATATTTCTCATATACACATTCAAAACTCTTGAAGAATGTTTTTCTTTGTATTATACTTAAGACAAGCTTAATAAATACACTCCTTTTTAAAGTGACTGTAGATATTAATATAGGGGGTGATTCCATTGAACAATGAAGAAGATCTGCCAATGTTAGATGCTAGGGAGATGATTCCAATGTATGAGGTAATGGAATCCATAATTTCATATGTATAACATCAGCCAATGTGCTTGCCACATTGAATAGTACAATAAATATTGTACGGATAATACCACAGCAGGAGGTTTTAACTATGGCCAGAGAAAGGATCAGCGATCTCTTTTCCGCCTTCTGTATTTGGGTAGTTATTCCTTTATTAGCTGCTAGCTTATTATTTCTCTTAGTCCAAAGCGGAAATCCGTTGCTGCTGGTTATTTTCCCTTTATTAGCGGTTGTGTTTTTCATAACCAAACAACTTAATTAGAGCTTTAAGTGCCGCAGCAAAATCATATAAAATAAGGACTTGCCTCTGTGGGTCAAGTCCTTATTTTTATTCTGCCATAACTGCCTTAGACTCTTTGACTATTCAGTCAATTATTTCCAAATTTTTTACCGTTCAGCTGCGCCATACAAAAAGAGTTCCGCAATGGTATGCGCCGTTTCACCAATATTTTCATCCACAAAATCGCGAAATACAAAGGTAACGATAACACTAAATAAACCATGAGCAGCCCGTGTAGCATCACAGCTTTCACGAATAAATCCTTTACTTTGGGCTTCTAATAATACTTTTTCAATCATACCAATCGTCTCACAAAAACAGGCTTGATATTTATCTAACTGCTCTTGGGTAAAATTTGATGATCCGGCAGCACCAAATCCACGCACTTCATGCATCATAACACGCCATAAGTTAGCATGCTTTGCATAAAACTCCAGAAATGCTTTAATTATTGTTTCTACCTTTTCTAAAGGAGGCTCAGAAGAATCAACAATACCTTCAATAATGACTTGAAAAGGCATGCTGCATTCCTTAATCAGCGTGTAAAAAAGCTGTTCTTTATTAACAAAATAATTATATACTGTACCTTTACCAGTATCGGCTAAAGCAATAATTTCATCTACTGTAGCTCTATGATAACCTTTGCTGGAAAATACAGCATAAGCTGCCTCAAGTATCTGCTGTCGTTTATTTTGTGAATCATGGAAACCAATATTTTCACGAATATGCTTCATTTCTGCCTCCAAAATACGAATTTCATAAACATTCTTTAATAATTCTAATTGCATTCTTATAACAAATTTTTTCGATATCGCCTGTGGTAAACCCATTACAAACAAGTGCATTTATCAATTTATCAATATTACCAAGATGAGAGATTTCCAACTGGTATTCAATACCATCGAAATCCGTTCCTAAAGCCACCACATCAATACCGCCAATCTTCACAATATGTTTAATATGGCGCACCATATCATCCACTCTGCTCCAATTTGATCCAGCCAAAAAGTTCCCTGAAAAATTGATTCCCATGATTCCTCCTTTTTGCGCCAGCAGAGTAATCATATCATCTGTCAAATTACGCCGATGCCCCCTGATTGCACGAGCATTAGAATGGGAAGCAACAAAAGGTTTGTTTGACAAGGCAGCAACATCATAAAAGCCTTGATCAGAAAGATGAGAGACATCAATAATCATACCTAACTGATTCATTTGGACAACTACTTCTTTACCAAAATCCGTTAAGCCCTGCTCCCCATACTGTACTTCAATATTGGGATAACCAATTTCATTAGGATAATTCCAGGTCAATGTCAGCAGCCGCACACCCAACCGATAAAAATTCCGCAGATTCTCCAAGCGCCCTTGTAAAGTTCCCCCCTCTTCAATCGTAAGAAAGGCAGATATTTTTCCAGCTTGCTGATTAGAAAGCAGATCCTGATAATTCAGCGCTAGGGCAATATATGGCTGCTGAATCTTCATTTCCCGATGGAAAATATCAACCATACTTAAACAATATTGTAATGGATTTTGTTGTTCTGCTAAATCAATATACAATGCAAAAAATTGTGCCAAAGCATTACCGGCTTGCAATTTCTCTATATCTACGCTTAGGTTATTATTATATAAATTCAAATGCGGTTGATCCATTAAGTGCAGTATTGTATCACAATGTAAATCAATAATTTGCATATTACGTTCACCTTTCCTACATATACCCAAATGATGGTCAAAGCACTAACTTAAACAAAGCTCTGCTGTACGTAAGGCAGAGCTACTTTTAATTTAATTCATTATACCATTCCAAATGGTACCTGACAATGACGAGGAATTATATTTATGCATATTCCCTGAAAATTCTCCCATTTCACGTTTTTTCCCTTGGAATTCTAATTTCCGCGCAATACAAAATACCACAACTCATATCAAAGTATCCCAATGAATGATATACAGAAATTGGGGATACTTAACATGAACTGTGGCATTTCTCACTCTTTTTAAATGACTAGCGAGCTAAATGCTCTATCAAAGCTATACCTTAAGACTCTTGTTGGAAAAGTGCTGTAGATAAGTAGCGCTCTCCTGAATCAGGTAATAAGACAACAATATTTTTCCCTTTATTCTCAGGACGTGCTGCGATCTGAACAGCTGCATAAACTGCTGCACCACTTGAAATCCCAACCAACAAGCCTTCTGTTTTAGCAAGTTCCCTGGAAGTCGCAAAAGCATCTTCATTATGAACACCAAAAATTTCATCTACAACATCAAGGTTAATTACAGCAGGAACAAATCCAGCACCAATGCCTTGAATCTTATGAGGACCTGGTTTACCGCCTGATAAAACAGGTGAATCAAAAGGTTCAACAGCAACAATTTTAACACTTGGTTTCTTTTTCTTTAATACTTCAGCCACACCTGTGACCGTACCGCCAGTACCTACACCAGAAATAAATATATCGACTTCTCCATCTGTATCTCTCCAGATTTCTTCAGCAGTAGTCTGTCTATGTATTTCCGGATTGGATGGGTTTTTAAATTGTTGCAAAATAATGGAATTGCTATTTTCTGCAGCCAGTTGCTCTGCCTTACCGATAGCTCCTTTCATACCTTCTGCCCCAGGAGTTAAGACCAGTTCAGCGCCTAAAGCTTTTAATAGATTCCGTCTTTCGATACTCATTGTATCTGGCATACACAATACTAATTTATAGCCCCGTGCTGCAGCCACAAAGGCTAAAGCAATACCAGTGTTACCGCTGGTAGGTTCAATTATTATTGTATCTTTATTAATTAATCCTTGCTTTTCTGCATCCGCAATCATAGCATAACCAATACGATCTTTTACACTGCTGAGCGGATTGAAGTACTCTAATTTAGCAATTACTTTTGCAGCTAAGCCTTTTTCACCATTATATTTAGTAAGTTCCAGCAGCGGCGTATTGCCAATAAGATCAGTCAACTGTTTTGCAATTTTAGCCATGTTACACGACCTCCATTTTTTTATTTTTTATTTTTTTGACAGAAAAGAAAAAGGCTAAGGAAGTCCTACAAAAGAACGATTCCTTAGCCTTCAGTTTTCTGATCGGCTAACTAATGATATTATAAGTATATTTAATCATAAATACTCCACTTTGTCAACTTAATATTTAATTTTTAAAAGTAAAATTGCGTTGAAATACGAGTCTCAGCCTGTTAAATTTTACCTACATCACTTACTTTTATATACCATCACCATAAACACCTTCTACCTCTGGGAAACGCCGTTTTTCTGTTTTCTCAATCTGTACCGCCTTACCATCCTTGATTTTTACAACTAGCTGACCATATTGTAAATGCGATAACTCTCCTAAAATTTTTTTACGAAGAAGGTTTATTTCTTCTGTATTCTTTTTCCCTTGCTGAAAGTTCTTTTGACTAGAAATAATAATTTTTTCTGTACGTTCAATTTGAATAATATGTCCATCTTGAACAATTAAAACAATCTCACCAAAACTGATATTTTGTATACTCTGATCAATTACTGCTAATGCTTTTGCAGGAAATGAGATTTTTTCTTGCATACTCTTACTCCTCCATTGCGATGTTAAATCTGCCAAAAGATCATTTGCATCTTCTAAGCCTACAGATAACCGTAATTATTCATATTCTTGTGGCTGATCGATAGGTGTGCTCACCGCTCCCGTATGGGCATCTACTTCCACTTCGATATGCAATAATTTTGCAGCAAACTCCCTCTCTATTACCCTATTCACCTCTTAATGATTCTATTACTAGTACTTTTTTCTATAACAATGAGTGATTTTAATCTGCTAATGCTTGTTCCAAGTCATTAATGATATCACTGGCATCTTCGATGCCAATTGATAAGCGTAATAAGCAGTCAGATATTCCCAAACGTTCACGAACCTCAATCGGCACATCAGCATGAGTTTGAACCGATGGTAAAGTGATCAGAGATTCTACCCCACCAAGGCTTTCGGCAAACCGAATCATTTGTACTTTACGCAGTACTTGCTTAACCCTTTCCGGATGATCTACTGCGAAAGACAGCATACCGCCATAACCAGATGATTGGCTATCATGTATATCTTTGCCTTGATGATCAGCTAATCCTGGATAATATACTTTAACAACTTTTGGATGACGAGTCAGCCACTGGGCAATAATCTGCGAGTTTTGATTATGCTTTTCCATCCGCAATGCCAATGTTTTCATACTGCGAATCAATAACCAACTATCATTAGGTCCCAGAATTCCCCCAGTTGAATTTTGGATGTAACGTATTGAGGCACCTAATTCAGCATCCCGAGCAACGACTAAACCGCAGACCAAGTCATTATGACCCGCTAAATATTTACTGCCACTGTGAATGACCACATCAGCTCCCAACTCTAAAGGACGTTGAAAATAGGGTGTTAAGAATGTATTATCAACGATAACATGAATCTCATTTCCTTTGGCTAATTTTACAATGGCACGAATATCGACAATTTTCATTAGCGGATTGGTTGGCGTTTCTACCAATATTGCTTTAGTAGCAAGTGTAATACTCTGTGCTACTTCTTCTATATTACTGCCATCTACAAAACTTACTGTTAAGCCAAAATTACTAAATATTTTATCAATGACCCGATATGTACCACCATAGCAGTCTTCTACAACCACCAAGTGATCTCCTATCTTATACAACATTAATATAGCCGTAATTGCAGCCATCCCCGAAGCGAATGCCAAACCGACTGTACCATTTTCCAGTGTAGCAATCCCTTCTTCTAATACTTTTCTTGTTGGGTTCTGGCTACGAGTATAATCAAACCCCGTACTCTCACCAAGAGCGGGATGACGAAACGTTGCTGATTGATATACAGGAGTGCTTATTGCTCCCGTTTTTTCATCTGTACAGACCCCAATATGCACAATTTTTGAATCTAATTTCATAAATACCTCCTGAATCTTTATTTTTTTAAATTAAACAAACCCCTTTCCGAGGAAAGAGGTTTATTAAAGACCATCTTCCTCTTATCTGTCAGGATTCTCATCCTGCTGGAATTAGCACCACTGCATTACTGCCGGTTGCTGGGTGTCATTGGGCCAGTCCCTCGACCACTCTCGATAAGAGTTTATTCATTTTTAAAATTATACCATATAGCACTCTATATGGTCAACATAGCATTTACATTTTTGCAGGCTTTTTAGCGATTTTAGTCTTACTTTTGTTAATTAACTTAGCGAATAAAACATATAAAACGAATTGAACCACAAAGACGCAAAGGACACGAAGGGGTCTATTTTATACTTCTTGACTAGGAACAGAAAACTTCAATCTTTCTGGGTAGTATCGTAACATTAAGAGGCAATTTGGGGCCCAATTCTCCATCTAAGTCGCTTTCTACTTCTTCAGCACATTCTATATAAATAGTTTCCGCCTGTAGACAAGTAACATATTTACTATTACAGTGAATGCCTTTTAAAAAGCTAATAAACAAACTCATTAATTCAGGCAGGTTGCACTTTTTCACAATAAGTACGTCCAGCTTCCCATCATCAATTTTCGCATGAGGTACTAAATTAGGAAATCCGCCAACAGTGCCACTATTCATTATTAAAAATAAAAAAACATCTTCCTCAATGACTTGCTGTTCTGTAATAATTCGCATTTTTAATGCTTTAAAATTAGGTAATTCTCCAAGTCCCCTTAAATAATATGCAATTTTCCCCAACGTGTTTTTCAGTGTACTATCTGCATTATGAGCTACTGATGTCATCAATCCAGCACTAGCAACATTGAAAAAGTATTCATCATTGACTTTACCTACATCAATCCGCTTACGCTGTCCCTTTGTAATTGTCTCTACACAAGTATCAATATTCTTATCTAACTGCAAATACACCGCAAAATCGTTTGATGTACCACTTGGAATAATACCTAGGGGCAAGTCTATTTCTTGTTTGAGCATATTATTAATTACACTATGAATTGTACCATCACCACCGGATACGATAATACCATCTACAGCAATTTCTTTTACCAGCATGATAAAAGCATCGCTCTCTTGATCATTGCTAACCCGGAGGGGAATTATGATACAATCTTTTTTTTGAAAAGCCTCGATTACATTGTCCAATTTAAATTTAAAACTAGCATCACCTGAAATTGGATTATATACAAGGATAAATTTTCGCAATATGATTCCTCCTCCTTGCCAATCACGAATATGTATAATAGGATTCATATCTTATCATTGTAATTCATTTTTCAGCAGAAAGTCTATAAGAATTATTCAATAACTAAATGATTTGAACGACCTGGCCTCCAATCTCTCTCATCCTAATCCAATTGTAGATATTTCCTGTTTACATAACACATATTCTCTAGTATCATTATTCTAGTCAGTTACGTTGTCAGTTGATTAATAATTTAGTGATTATTAGCTCCTGAACCGTTTCTAACAAATCGTACATTGGACTAGGAGGTCATTATATGAAGAAACATTGTATGCCGATTATACTTCTTATCCTTTTCACCTTTTCTTTTACACTGATTATGCCCACAACTCTTGCTATGGCGGCTTCGCCTTTGAATACACTCGCACAAACATCCTCTTCAAACTCAAAAAGCAACAGCTCTTCCTTTAATCTTCTTAATGTTCTAATTGGCATGTTATTAGGAAATTTATTAGGAAAGAATAATACAACTGAAAATCCTAACGTTAACATTAAGCCGGTCCCATTTCAAGAAATGAATAACAATTCAACAACAAGTTCCTCAAAAGGAGATGCAATTATTGCAACTGCGAAAACCTATATGGGCGTTCCTTATGTTTTTGGCGGAGAATCTCCCACTACAGGACTTGACTGTTCTAGCTTTACACAACTTGTTATGAAGAAAAATGGAATTACCCTTCCTCGAACAGCAGCTGAACAATATAGTAAAGGTACTGCTGTAGATAAAGAAAATTTACAAATAGGTGATTTAGTCTTTTTCACCACCTATAAACCAGGAGCATCTCATGTAGGATTCTATATGGGAAATCAACAATTCATTCATGCAAGTTCAGCGGCCAAACAAGTAACGATCAGTTCTTTAGATGAGGCTTACTACACTGAACATTATATCGGATCACGCCGTTATATTAAGTAGGACAACCCCTCAAAGTAAATTCCGTACCACATGAAGATGGTGCGGAATTTACTTTTGCATTTAACAGTGATCATGTTAAGAACACTGTTACCTTACCATAAGCGTCTTCCAGGACATTACACTTTATAACCTCTTTTTTTACCGGTATAATTGTCTATTGTTATTTTGCACACAACTGTTTGATCTTTTGCTTTTTCAATATAAACATCACCTTCGGGCACAAAGTTAATACTATATTTCTGCACAAAACCTTTTAAGACTTTTCCTTTTTCGCCCTTTTCTTCTACTCTACTGACCGTCCCAAATACGACCACACTCTCATAATCAGTAGAAAACTGTTCTGGCACAATATTCGTTCTTCCCACCACAGAAAAACATACTTTAGAATTCAAAGCAATATTTTCTAGTTTACGACCATCCAAAGCACAATGAAAATAGATGGCATTATCACTAACTACATAATTCAGAGGTATCGCATAAGGCTGTCCGTTACAATCAGCAGTAGCTAAAATACCATAACTGCTTTGAAATAGAAGATCATAAGCTTCTCCCTGTTCCATTTTCCGGTCCATTCTTCGCATCCCCACTATGCTCATCTCCCTCAATTTTATTTACCTCAGATTACCGATTTCTTTTACATCACTGACTAATAAATACACTCCACCTTTATGAGGAATTAAAGGGTGCTCTTGTATATCAATATGCTTTACAATTCTAAATCCACTGCGTTCATAGGTTCTTCTAGCAACTGTATTATCAGCCATGACCATTAAACTCAATTGGCTGTATCCATTCTCTCTCGCTCTTTGCTTTGTTAATGTAATCAGCTTACTGCCGATACCCGTACCGCGGAATTTTTCATCTACATAAATTGAATCTAAGAACCAGCTATTTTCTACCCTTGAATTATAAAACTCTTTTAAAACTGCAAGCCGGTCACTAGGGAAAAAACTTCTGGTACTATCAGTAATGCCATGAAATTTAGATGAATAGGAATAAACAATTCCTATAATATTGCCTTGATACTCTGCAACCGTTGCATTTTCATAAGAATCAGTACCTTGTTTCTCTTCTATCGACTTTGCCATCACTTCGGTTCTTGTATGCGGACCTAATAAATCATGAAAGAGGAATTCTATAATTCCACCTGAGGCACGATCGATTCCTTCAGCAATTTTTAAACTATCTTCCAGCTTTCCCGTGCGATATACTATTTCCATAACACATATCTCTCCAATCTAGAATAATAGTATCATACTTCTATAAGAATCCAATAAAGAAGCCTAATATTCATTATTATATTGGATATTATTATACAATATTTTGATTATACAATAAAGAGGCATTTGGCAGCTCG
>DJJR01000068.1 GCA_002434245.1 Pelosinus fermentans | reverse complement strand
ATATGGTCTGCAATCTTAAAAGAAAATAACTTGATTTTTACAAGAGAAAAGCTGTCGCAGCGATATAATTATATCGTTAATGCGACAGCCCCATTGCTAGAGGCTGTATTCCATGATTTTGGAGTACGGCCTTCTTTAATGCCGGATTATTAATCTATAATCACAATTGGTAATTGACACTCTTATTAATTCTTGATAAAATTAATAAAGATATTTTTAATATAAATAAGGGAGGATTACATGCCAAAGAAAAAAAGCAATTATGAGACACTAATGAATCTTATTATTGGTTTATACATACTGAAAATACTCCAGCAAGAACCTGCATATGGAAATAAGTTAGCTGCGGAGATTAAGCGGCGTACTCAAGATTCTTATACGCCAAATACAAATGCTCTATATCCGCTTCTTCGGAAGATGGAAGAAAGGGGATATATCGTTGGCGAATGGGATAGTCCTATGACTCGCGGCAAACGAATCTTCACCATTACGGATGGCGGGATTGCCCGTATACCAGCATTGGAAATAATGCTGCAAGAACGAATCATTGAGGTGGAGCGAAGGATGAAACTTTTGCGGACGGATTTGCTTGGACAATAATATCCAGTAGATGCTTGCATAGTGAACACAGTAAAAAGAATAAAGATTGATGTAGATAGTTTAATGAGGTGAAAGTTGATGACTCAAGCAAATTCAAGGCTAAGTAATCGCAGCATGATGATTATTGTAAGTGCGCTTGTGGGGATCTTAGTAGTTGGTGGAGTATGGTGGTGGATTCGTTCTGGGCGGATTGTTTCTACGGATGATGCCAGAGTAAAAGGAACTATTGTCGCGGTAAGCGCAAAGGTATCTGGCAGAGTGGAGAAAGTTCTGGTTAAAGAAGGAGATAGTATCCAAACCGGACAGGTCATAGCAACACTAGAGAAGGAAGAATTTGAAGCTCAGGTTGAGCAGGCCAATGCGAATTTGGAGATGACAAAGGCAAAATTGGCAGCCGTAATTGCAGGTAATCGGCACCAAGAGGTTGCAACAGCGAATGCTGCTGCTAGTCAAGCAGTGGCAAATCTGAATAATGCCCAGAAAAACTATGAACGGTCTGAGGCTCTGTATCATCAAGGTGCTATATCAATACAGCAGCTTGAAACTGCTAAAACGGCTTTAGATGTTGCCCAGGCACAGTATGCCGCTGCCAAAGAACAGTATAGTTTGTCTGCTGAAGGCTCACGGCCAGAGGATATTCAAGTAGCACAAGCTCAAGTCCGTCAGGCTCAGGCGGCACTAACCAATCTTGAAATTCAATTGGCAAATGCAACGGTAAAGGCACCTGTCTCGGGAGTTGTGGCTTTAAAATCGGTAGAAGATGGTGAAGTTGTTTCTGCTGGACAGCAGCTTTTTAGTATAACGAATCTTGCAGATGTATGGATTAATGCTAACATAGAAGAAACCTATATTGGCCGAATCAAAGTCGATCAACCAGTAGAATTTACGATAGACGCTTTTCCTGGCAAGAAGTTTATCGGTCATGTAATAGAGGTTGGTTCAGCGACAGGATCTCAATTCGCCCTATTGTCAACTGAAAATAGTTCCAGTAATTTCACTAAAGTTACACAGCGGCTGCCTATTAAAATACAAGCTGATGAATCCGAATATATTCTTAAACCGGGGATGTCCGCGGTAGTAAGCATTAGTACAAAGTAAATAAAAGTTCTCATATACGGTTAGCTTTAAATGAAAAGTGCATCTTCCTTATGCAGATGCGTTTTTGTTTTTCAAAAGGAAGGTAGTTGCTCGATGTTTAAGAAATATTCGATTTTATGTGCGGTCTGTTTGGGAACCATATTGAGTGCTTATGTAAGCAGCTGTGTGAATATTGCGCTGCCAAATATAATGGCGGCATTGAATTTCAACATGGATTCTGTTGTATGGGTTTCATTAGCATACATGCTGCCTTATGGTTCGACACTTCCTTTAACTGGTAAGCTAGGAGATCAGTTCGGGGCAAAAAAGGTCTATATCATTGGACTTATTATATTCACCATTGCTTCTTTTTTATGCGGGATTGCAACCAATTCAGCGGGCATGCTCTTCTTTCGTATTGTACAGGGCGTGGGAGCAGGTATGCTGCTGCCTAATGCCATGGCGATTGTTGCAGCGACTTTCGATGCCCATGAGCGTGGAGCTGCTTTAGGAATATGGAGTGCAATGGCCGCGGCAGGGAGTGCAATGGGACCGACAATTGGTGGATATCTAATCGAAAACTTTGACTGGCGATCCATCTTTTTTTCAGTTATACCTTTTTGTATCATTAGTATTGGCTATGCCTTTGCTATTATACCGAAATCAAAGCGTAACCTGGCAACAAAAATTGATTATTTTGGCGCAGCTCTCTTAATTAGCAGCATCAGCTCGCTTTTGATTGCTCTAAATCAAGGGCAAAAAGAAGGATGGGATTCTCTTTATATTGTACTGTTGTTTTACTTGAGTTTTGCTTCTGCTGTTTTATTTGTTGCCTTTGAACTAAAAGTTGCAAATCCGATGATTGAGGTTGATTTATTCCGTAATATCAATTTTACGATTGCGAATCTGGTAGGTTTTATATCTTTCGTGGCATTTTATGGCGGTATGTTCTTAATGCCGTTTTTTCTGAAGTCGATTCTGGATTATAGTTCCACTACTGCAGGATTAGTAATGCTTCCGATGACGGCAACCATGGTTATTTTTGCTCCGATTGGAGGACGGTTAGCTGACCGTTTTGGCTCTCGTCTCCCGGCTTTCGTCGGAATTTTAATGATTTCCGGTGCGTTATATTCACTTGACACAATCGGTCCTGATTATTCGGCACATGATTTCTTTTTTAGGCTTACCTTATTTGGTATGGGGCTTGGTTTCACCATGTCACCGCTCAGTAACTGCGCCATTGGATCGCTGCCGAGAGATAAAATCGGGGTTGGTTCCGGGATATTTAATCTTGCGAAAATTATTGGTGGCAGTATTGGTGTGGTCTTCGCAGAGACGCTGCTGACTCGCCGGGAAATATATCATACTGCAATATTGAAAGAATATTTAAATGCGGCGACTCATTCCTCCCAAGAATTATTTAAATTGTTAGGCGGATTATGGGGAAATCAAGGCATGGATAGTACGATGTTATCTGAAGCCACTCATGGATGGCTAACGGGACAGGGACTATTACCTCAGCAATATGCCATGCTAAAAGCAATCTTAAGTAAAATGGTGGCTAAGCAAGCGACAATCCTGTCCTTTCAGGACGTTTTTCATACGATCGCATTCTTGTGCTTATGCGGTGGCATCATAGCACTGTTCATTCAAAAAAAAACAGTTATTTCCCATTCTAATTCATCGGAATGAAATCAAGTCTATTAATAAAGGAATATCTTATCAAATCAAGTATTACTATAAGCAGCACTTAATTTAAGGGAGGTTTACACCGTGACGAAGAAAATAGGGGTCATTATAGGGAGTCTTCGCAAGGACTCATTTAGCAGGAAGATAGCCAAGGCATTGACAAGGATGCTGCCTTCATCTTTTGAGATGGAGGAGGTCGAGATCGGCGAGCTTTCAATGTATAATCAAGATTTTGATGATGAAGGCACTCCACCTGCATCTTGGACGGCTTTTCGTGACAGCATGAAAGAATACGATGCGGTTCTTTTTGTAACGCCTGAGTATAATCGATCAGTTCCTGCGGTAATAAAGAATGCCATTGATATAGGATCGCGGCCCTATAGTGAAAATGTGTGGAATGGTAAACCCGGTGCCGTGATTAGTGTATCCCCAGGCGGATTAGGCGGCTTTGGCGCAAATCATCACTTGAGACAAGCGCTTGTCGTTCTGAATGTTCCTGTTATGCCAGTGCCCGAGTCCTATATTGCAAATGTTGCAACACTCCTTGATGACAAGGGCACTTTGAGAGATGAGAGAACTCAGGAGTTTTTGCAAAAATTTGTAGATGCTTTTACAGTTTGGATTGTGACTCATACATCAAAGAAATCTTGAGCAGATGATAAACAAGATAACAGGCTCCCTAGAGAGTAAGTCTCTAGGGAGCCTGCTATTTTTAGAGCAAATTTGTTGATTTTACCGTGCCAAATCAGATAAGAGCTTAGCATATAGTTTCTCTAAAATCATTGTTAATCGTTCTCGGCGACGGATTATACCAATAGTCAAACCGAACTTAGCATCTAGTATATTTCGCTTCACTGTCTTAGGAGGTAGAGGATCAAGAGTTAATACGGGAAGAATAGCACAACCCATTCCCGCACGTACAAATTCAATTATGGTGTTAATATCACCAATTTGCATAGAAGATTTAAGATACACGTCTGCTGCCACAAAGTGCTGCTCAATTTCAGCGCGGTAAGAACAAAGGGGCTCAGATAATACAATGTTGGTATCAGAAAGGTCGCTTAGGATTAGATTTTCTTTTTGGACCAAGGGATGATCTAAGGGCAGTAATACATCCATACCCTCATTGAATAACGGTTGAAAAGATAATTGTAAATGAGCTGGTGGTATGGAGCAAATTCCTAAATCAAGCTGTTTGGAAGCAACTCGGTGGCTAATGGTATCAGTTCCTCCAAGATCAAAAGATAATTTTGCATTAGGATGACATTTGCAAAAATCAATCAGCTGAGGGGTTAATATTGTCTTGCTTACTGTTTCTATAGCACCGATTCGGATGTGACCAGACTGACCTGAAATTAATTCTTTCATTACTTCCTTTACAGAGTCTGCATGTTCTAAAAGTGGTCTGGCGTAGGTCCAAAAAAAAGCACCTTCCTGTGACAAAATCATCTTTCTACCAGATTTTTTGAATAATTTGATTCCCAGTTCATCCTCTAATTGCTGAATATGAAGAGTGATAGTAGACTGAACATATCCTAACTTTTCTGCTGCTTTTAGAAAACTGCCCTCTTCCAGAATGAACCGTATTGTTTGTAGCTGTTTTAATTCCATAATTTCACCCAATTATTCATTTTTAATGAAGTTATATGCATGAAAACTTCATATATTCACATCATTGTTTTTAGTATATCATAAGTGTAAATGAATCGAAAGATGATAACTGAGAGGATGGGACGATATTGAAGATTACTAAAATTGGATCTGTTATTTATGTTCTGACTGGAGAAGAGATGAATTCAAATGCAACACTAATAACTTGTGAAGACAGAGTGATGTTAGTGGATGGTTTTGCAGGTTCGCATGATGCTGCTGAGCTGCAAAACTTTATTCAGTTAGAACTTAAAAAAGAATTGAAATTAATTGTTTGTACGCATTATTTCAGTGATCATATGGCAGCCTTTCCCTTATTTCGGCCAGTTCCAATCATTGCTCATCAATATTACGAGCATACTTTTACTACAGAGGCTTATCGCAATCAGGAAAAAAAGACGCGCTTTGTTACCCCAGCAATAACCTTTTCAGATGAAATGACGATCCATTGGGGTTCTAATACTTTGAATTTATTCTATAACCCTGGTCATACGTTAAGCACTATTGCTATTGATATTCCAGAGGCAGATACGATTATTATGGGAGATCACTCTGTAGGAAATATTGTATATCTTTACTATTCAACACCATTGATGATAAAGAGGGCTTTAGAGAACATAAAGTCGCGAAATCGCTCTAGAATTATTGCGGGGCATGATGGTGTTTCTGGAATAGAAAAAATTGAAAACTCTTTAATATACCTGGATAAGTTGGAACGCTCAGTGAAAGAGGCCTATTCAATTGGAGGCATTAATAGGATTAAGGAGATAAAAGTGGAGCAGTGTCTTGCCAATACTGCAAAAGTTGTTGATTTTGATGAAATCTTTCATAGTAAAAATTTAAAGGCAATTATTGATCGAGGGTTATTTTTTGAAAGTCTCTAATGGACAGTTACACATTTGAAGTGAGTAATCTCCCGTCCTTTGCTGGAGAAGAGATTACTCATTTTTTGATGAACAGGAACCTCTTGTCTTATATTAGAAAGTGTTATTAAATATGCACGGAATTCGAAATTTATTTAGTATAAAATTGGATACTATAAAACAATTAAGTGCCTACTTGCTGATTTTAAATTTAGTATCTATTATTATAAATGTAGGAGTATATTTTAAAGAGAAAAATAAAATCACTCAGCAATAAATTAATTTAGGGGGAATCGGAATTGGCAGTAAAAAATTGGCATAACGAAACAATTGGGAAAAAGGCGGTGGATGCTTTACTAAAAAATGAGTTCGACGCCGTATATTTTGCAACGACAAAAGAGGCAGCAGCTTTTATTATGGAACATGTAAAACCGGGGACTACGGTGGGGTTTGGCGGATCAACGACCATTGGCAGCATGGCAATTCAAGATCAAGTGAAGGCTGCTGGCGGAAAGGTGATTGATCACGGTGCAGCAGGCCTGACTATGGAAGAAAAGATCGCTACTGCACGGGAAGAATTGGTAAGTGACTTGTTCTTATGCAGCAGCAATGCAATTACCTTAGATGGTTTGCTGGTCAATATAGACGGAATGGGAAATCGGGTAAGTGCCATGACTTTTGGTCCTAAAAAAGTAGTGATAGTCGTTAGCACCGATAAAATATGCAGAGATGAAAAAGCTGCTTTTGAAAGATTAGAAAGTATTGCTGCACCCATGAATAATAAAAGGCTTGACATGCCAAATCCCTGTACGAGAACAGGTTCCTGTATGAACTGTCAAGCTAAAACCAGAATTTGCAGAGTATACTCGGTAATGAGAAAAAAACCGATGGTCACAGATATAACGGTAGTCGTTGTAGGAGAAAGTGCCGGATATTGAGAAGAAATGCTTGGATTGTATAGAAAACTTACAAAGCAATTATGAGGACTCCAGAAGCAGAAAGTGACACCCTATCATGGTGGTGTCACTTTCTTAAAATATCGCAAATTTTATTGATACGAACAAGCTGCTTATTTGACCAAAACTTTGTTTTTAAGAGCCTTTTTCACCCATTCAGGGTATTCTTCTAAGAGTAAATCGTATAGTTCGTCATCTGCGATCTGCGCTGGATCTTCGACACTGAAAAAATTCGCATTATCGATGAATCGTCCTTCCATCTCATCCAATTCTTCTAAAAAAGTAAAGCTCGTACGAGCCAATAATTGGGATCTATCAAGTTCTTTTCGCTTCTTACGATCTTTCTTGGATTTCCCGATGGCCATAAACTGCCAAAAAATCGGCTCATAAGAGGAATCCTTTATTTGCGCACGAGTTTTATTTTCATCACTAGTCGCTCCATCGGTAATAAACATAACATACACTGGCAAGGCTTGAGGAAAAGGTGCCTTGCGATATGTTGCTTCTTTGAAGTAATGTTCACGAATCAGCTTCATGCCTTTGCTATAATAGGTTCCTCCCTCCAATGGGTATTTCCTATTCATCCGATCGA
Organism: Pelosinus fermentans; assembly: GCA_002434245.1. Taxonomy (GTDB): domain Bacteria; phylum Bacillota; class Negativicutes; order DSM-13327; family DSM-13327; genus Pelosinus; species Pelosinus fermentans_B. The sequence continues at coordinate 59,371 of DJJR01000068.1, read as the reverse complement.
CAAATCCACTAAAATTATCAACTGTCAATTCACCGACATCATGTGCATTCTGGCCAAATAAAAAAATATCAATTGCTCCATCATCATCAAAGCGTGTTGCCAGCGCGAGAATTCGCTCAGCGAATTGCTGAATCTTGCCCTTCTTATATAGGCTGCTCATCGATCCTGAAATATCTAAGCACAGCGCAACTTTTGCATCATGATTTTGCAATCCAACTTTTTCTAAGGATATTTTTGCTTTTTTTGCTAAATTTAATAATCCAGGCGCTTGTTTTTCTAACTTTTTCTCTAACTCGATTTTCTTTATAGAATCACTTTGATTGGACACCGAGTCTGCAGAATTTTCTCCGCCAAAGTGCTCAAGGAGAACGCCTAATCCACCGTTAAAGCCTTTTCCTACGGCATTAATTCTCCACATATTTTTATAATAGATTTCAGACAGGATAATTGTTTTTTCATTTTTAAAATCATTACCGGTAAACTCATAGGAAAAGAGTATTTGTCCCTGGGTTTTAAAGCGAATATAGCTCGGTAATATTTCTGCCATTGTCCCTTCGCCATCAATTGTCGCCGTAAATACCAGATTGTGCACTGTAGGCGCCATTTTGGCTAGGTTGATTATAAAGTTTACTGCCTGATTATTCGTTCCTTGCAAACAAATTTCATTTCCTGGGGATTTTGTTTGGTTATAAAAAATCATGTAACGATCATCCGATAGTTTCCGTTGGTCATCTAGTCCAAAACAAGCGATATCAATCAATTGCTTGGAGTGCAATTGCACCTCGACTTCTAACTGTGATGACAGCATACTATCCGGTACTTGTATTCTTTCTCCAGTAATAAGTAGTTTCATCATTTCTGAGCGTATTCCTAACAGGTATACGCAACCTCCTTTCATTATTACGTTGCAAAACATTGTGATTGTTTTGTCAAGAAGCGATCTATTTCCCAAATTCTACTTATACATTGCAATTGATTTATCCTTTATCGCTCTTACAGAATCTTTAATCATTTGCGAATGGGCATAGATTTAATTCTATGGAATGTAGCATTTAAAAAGAGGAAATAGTCTCGTGTGTGGTCAATAATTTGAATGGAAATTCGTTATACTAACTGAAAGTGTTCTTTTGGGAAAGCTTTTTATTCCAAAAACAAAAAAGTGGATTTTTTATACTATCAATTCCGATATATTTCCTGGAAATTACCTATTGACCTATTATTCTTCTGTGGAGTATAATGAAGTTGTCAAGACAACTAAAGTGGTGATATAAATTGGATTTTAAATTAGATGATTCATTGGGATTTATTCTAAATAAGACAAATACAAAACTTAAGAATGAATTATTTCAGCGATTCAAAGAATATGATGTTACGCCAGAGCAATGGGCTGTTCTCAACTGTTTATGGGAACAAGAAGGTGTTACCCCTAAAGAGTTGGCAGATCGTATCTTTAAAGATAAGCCAAATACGAACCGTATTCTTGAAAAGCTGCAAATGAAAGAATTGATTGTACGAGAACTTCATCCAATCGATAAAAGAGCGTATCAAATCTTTTTGACGGATCGAGGCTGGGCATTAAAGAAGGAATTAATTCCTAAAGTTATGCAATTACTAGAGACGGCAGCAATAGGAATCGAAAAACATAAAATACTAGAAATGAAAAAACTGTTAAATCAAATATATGATAATCTTACGTAGTTATTTTTTATTGATTTAGTTGCCGTGACAACTAAATCAAATATCACGGTGATTATTCCGGTTCATTAGAAACGCAGCTTCCTAGAAGGGCATATAGACTGTTTAAAATCACACTTATACAGATATCCTAGTAAAGACAAGTACTGTTTTTAGAATACCATTATAGAAATATAAAATAAAGTGAGGTAAAGAACATGGAGAGTCGTTTAGTGAAAGAATTGAGCTTGCGTTATGAACCAGTAGCTGTTTTGCTTAGTAATGAAAAACCAGAAGGGGCGCTTCAAAGTAAAGAAGGGAAGTGGAGCTGTACCATTCCGTTATTGATTGCGGCAGCCAAAGGGAAAACATCTGTTTTTGAACGTAAAACCACAGGATGCCTTGGGGGCAAAGCAGGATTAGGGTTTGGTCAATTTCCTAATTATCCAGATGGGATTGAATATTTTTTGTCAGTTGGCAAAAGCGGCCAGTTTGAGGGAGAAGGATATATAAAAGATCCGGAGTTAGGAAGAGATTTTGTTGAATGTTTACCAATAACTGATATTTCTTATCAGTATGTTATCTTTAAGCCTTTGTCACAAGTTGATACGACGAAGGAAATACCTGAGTTAATCATATTTTATGTGAATACAGATCAGTTATCGGCACTTACGGTACTTGCAAACTATTATAGACCGGGAATTGAAAATGTGATGATACCTTTTAGCTCAGGATGTCAGTCTGTTTTTCTTGTACCCTACGCAGAAGCACAGAAGGAAAATCCAAGAGCGGTAGTGGGTTTGACGGATATTACAGTGCGTCCCATGGTCGAAGCTGATATGCTGTCATTTTCTGTTCCATATAAGATGTTTCTGGATCTGGAAGAAAATATAGAAGGAAGTTTCTTAGAGAAACACTTGTGGCACAGAGTAGCGGCGAGAATAGAAAAAAAGTAAATGAAGTATATCTAAAAAAATAATGTAAGTCTAAAAGAGACAGCGGTTCAAGTTAGTGTAAAAGTTTTGCATCAGCAGCAGATTTTTCGGATTTCTTAATTCGGGAAAAACTAATTTCAACAGTTCCATGGGATGAAGCAGGAGCATATATTCGACTTTCCGTTACTTTTGAAGCAAAGAATGAAGAGGAAGAGAAAAATATCATTAGTGAGATCGCACAGCGCTTAGGTGAAGTTAATTTTGTTTTTTAATACATGGTGGAACAAGGATTTTTCTTAATATTAGTAAGTTACCGCTACGACTTGTACTCAAGTGTAGCGGTAATTTTATTTGTGATTGGTTATAGAGAAGTGATTAGATAAAATTAGTTATTTAACATTATTTATATCTAGCGTTAATATTCACTTCTTCTTTTGATTTTGTATTATTTTATTTGCAATTTCGGGATAAGAGTGGAGGAATTTTGGGAAAGCCAAGCTGGATAGTACCAATAATTCTGTATCAGTAACTGCAATGATATCTTCCGTGTGCATTGGATGATGAACTAAGCCGTTTGCGCCGAAAGATTGTCCGGGTAAGATGACATGGTTATCTGGCTGTGATGCATGTATTGATTTTAGATTACCCGAAATCAAGATATTGAGTGCATAACTTGTATCATCTTGAAAAGTAAGATGATCGCCTGGATGGCATTGCACGACTATGCCGCAGCAATGTATGAACTTTATTGCCTCCTCTTCCGACAGTCCTTGTAATATAGGGATCGTTTGATTAGGTAAAGCTCCAAAACGAGCATATAAAAACATCCATAAATCTTCTTGGCTGACTAGTTGACTATTTATTATATTTGAAGTTTCGATAAATTCTGTATTGAACCATTTTAGGGATTGATTGTTCAAGCAATTTCTTTTCCGTGCCTGGCGAAAAAAAGGGGAGCGTACTGTTCGTAAGTGTTCAATGTCATCTACCAATAAGACATAAGGAGCTAGTAAGCCATAACCATCATCAACGAAATTTCTTCCAAAACGGCGGAAGCCAAATTGTTCGTAGAGTCGCAATAAATGGAACGTGCAAACACCAAAATTAAACGGTACTTGCTCTTTGCAGCAAAGTTCATAACTCTTTGATGAAAGCAAATAAGATACAGTTGAGTTTCGATAAGTTTGTGATACCATAAATTTTGAGGTGTATGCAAATTTTTGATTGTTTTTGCTAAATTGTGCAAACCTTTTTAAGGAAAGAACTTGTACCCAAAATGGTGAGAAATCTGAAAGTAATCCTATATTGATTCTTAATGTACCGATCATTTCTGATCCAGACTTAGCGTATAGAAGTACACCCCAATCATCTAGCTCATCAAATAATAATTTATTACTATGATCCATATTAGGGAAACTCTTGGACATTTCTTCAGCATAAATTTGATAACGTAAACGGTAAATTTCTAGTTTTTCCTCTGGAGTCGTGGCAATACCTAAAGTTATTGTTTCTGATTGATTAATTGTCATAATTTGTCTCTCCCTTTTAATAATAGTCATTAGCGTAAGACGATTTGTAAAATAGCGTTACGTTTTCATAACTATCACCCCCTAATTAGGGGGATACGGAGAAACAGTAATTAACCCTTGCAAAAAATGTATTAATTTGTAGATAATTAAGGATTTTTCTGGGAAAAATGCTAAAAACCCCTTCCAGGAGTAAAATACTCTGGAAAGGGGTTTATACTTTAGGTAGTATGAATTTTAAAATAGATAGAAATTATAGTTCCCTGTATACTGGTTTGGATATCAATTGAAGCACTATGCCTATGTGCAATTTGGTAACATATTGGAAGGCCAAGACCAGTGCCAGTATCTTTAGTCGTAATAAACGGCGTTCCCAATTTATCGAGTATATGTGAGGGAATTCCACAACCTTGATCACATATAGAAAGAATAACATCATTATTCTCTTGAAATGTTTTTATAACCAGTTTACCTCCCAAGGGCATCGCTTCGATACTATTTCTTACAAGGTTTAGTAAAAGCTGACGTATTTCATTTTTATCTAGTAACAATTTTGGTATGTTAGTAAGATTAAGAGTTATAGATACTTTCGAAGCAATAGCATCTGCTTCTATTAAGGGGAACAATGATTCGATAGCATAATTTAAGGAGCACAGTTCTAAATGGGCTAGTTTTTCTCGCGACAATGCAAGATATTCACGGATAATAGCATTGGCTCTATCTATTTCTTCAATCATCAAATTAAATGTACCTTTGTCGCCTTGATATTCTTTCTTCTTTTCCAGATATTGTAGATATCCTCGTATGGTAGTCATTGGATTCCTAATTTCATGAGCTACAGTAACGGCCATATTTCCTACCATATTCATACGATCAAGACTTGCGGCAACTTGTTCCAACGTTTTTCGAGAGGTAATATCGCGAATAACACCTTCCACTGCTGCCAGATTACCTATTTTATCATAAATTAAGATACATTGTTGCTCTATCCATAATATGGTATTATCCTTTCGAATGAAGCGCAATGTGATAGGCAATTTATTAGCCTGGGAAGGATTATTCATAAAATTATCAAATACTTGACGATCATCGGGATATATTAATTTGAAAACTAATTTTTCGTCTGCATAATACTCTTCGGAAGTATAGCCTGTAATAGGGAAAATCGCTGGGCTGATGTAATCGAGTTTTGCGATTGGCAGTAGACGATAATAATAAATGACATCAATAGCGTTTTCCATCAAGAAGCGATAACGAGCTTCCTTATTAATTAAATCTCTGCTACTTCTTTCTAAAAAAACCATTACAGTACTAATGGTAATAAGTAGTCTTAAAATGCCACCGGTGATAGCAATCAAATAAGGAAAAGTTTCAAAGAAAAATGGCATAATTATAGTCAGAATACTCCATAAAGCGAAGGCAATGCCAATTATGATTCTACCGATTCCGATTAAGTCCACATAACGAATGAAAGCTATGGCTATCCATGCTAACACTATGCCGGCGAACCAAGTCGGCGGTATTAGCTTGTAAAGGATAGGAAATTCCAATAAAAAAGATACAATACTTAATAGTGAAGCGCTAACGGCTCCATACACCCACCATTTCTTGAAAGTTCGACCAACAAAGATCGAGGTACCCCATACAAATGTTAAGCTACAGCCTATAAACAATAGTTGATAGATCATAAAGGGGAAGATAGAGTGTTTCCAATCAAATATTCCAGAGTCAAAAAAGATGTTTCTCAGTAAGAGCATAAACCAAGCAATTGTCCAAATCGCAATATAGCGTTCGCGATACATGAAATATAAATAAATATAAACAAGTATCATTGAAAGTGTTCCTGCGATTGCGCCGATTATCATAATGCGAAAATAATCCATAACTTCTCCTAATTTAGATACAATTATTTGCAGTTGAATTATATCATAAAAGTTGAAATTTTCCTTTTTAAAACCATAAATATCTAAAGATTTATCATTTCTTTACGAAATGAACGAGTAAAATTACAGGACTTGGTAAAATATGAGATAATAGCAGTACCATATATCCATTATTAAGTGGTTTGTTGATAAAGATGTGAGTAGCTCATGCAAACAGCAGAACACTAATTATACAATTACCTATTGCAATCATTTAGCGGAGAGCATTTCTAGTTGTATGTATTACGTTTTTTGTCATGTTCTTATAGGAAGTGGGAGAACAATTCATATACTTATGTTATCTGTATGGCTGGATTTCCGATTGGAACAAGCTGGTTCAATCAAGGCGTAGATGATATACTTTAGTAAATACATTTTAAGGGAAAAAGGAGTAAATCGATATGATTGCTGACGAAAATAAGCATTCTTTAACCGCGATTCAATGGTTTAATAAAGGATATGATTTATGCACCTTCTGCGGACCCGAATATCGAAAGTGCTAAACAACAAATAAGAGAACTTGGTGGTACGATTTAAACATTCCAAGTGATCTATTAAGTGATCTCCATACATGTAGATAAAATTTTACATGCGAATAGATGGATTTTAATTTGAGTCATGATGATATCATGACTTATTTTTTTCGGCATAGGATTATTGTTATTATGGGACATCTTTTATTTTGCCAGGAGCTTTGCCGATAGAATGGAGGCCACTAAAAGTTCAGGTGTCTATTAAAGTAAAATTTAAAAAAATTACTTGCAATTTATAAGCAACTAAGAATAAAAGGAACCCGTTCTTTGGCATAATATTGAGACAGACAATAGAAAGTATGTAGGGGGGGAGTAAATTGAAAGCATCGTTATTTGTAACCTGCATTGCCGATATAATGTATGGAGATGTTGGCAAAAGTGTAGTTCAAGTATTAAGACGCAACGGGGTAGACCTTGACTTTCCGGAAGGACAAACTTGCTGTGGCCAGCCCGCCTTCTCTAGTGGGTACTATAAAGAAGCTGCTATTGTAGCCAAAAAGATGATTGAGGTTTTTGAAAAGAGCGAAAAGGTGGTTATTCCCTCTGGCTCTTGTGCGGCTATGATACATCATGGTTATCCAATTCTATTTGCCAATGACCCCATATGGAAAAAACGGGCAGAAGAATTTGTTGCGAAATGCTATGAATTCTCACAGTTTATCGTCGATATACTAGGCATTACTGATGTGGGAGCCACTTTCCCTAAGAAGGTAACCTATCATTCCAGCTGTCATATGACTCGTATTCTGGGGGTAGAAGAGCAACCAAAAACATTACTTAAAAATGTAAAAGGAATTGATTTTATCGAATTGCCCTATTTCTTTGATTGCTGCGGCTTCGGGGGAACCTTTTCCATGAAAATGGCCGACATATCCGGTGCGATTGTCGAAGAGAAAGTTGAAAATATCATTGGGACTGGTGCTGAGGTATTGGTTGGTTCTGATTTGACCTGCCTAATGAATATAGGTGGCCGTCTAAGCCGCCGGGGTGTTCCCGTGCAGGTCATGCATCTGGCACAAGTCTTGGATCAGGGAGGTGGTAAAAATGCATATTGAACCGAGTTTTCACAAGCGTTATCACAAGGCACTGCGTGATACGGCAATGCTAAAAGCCGTGAAAAATGGCACTGGACGTTTAAGAGGGCAGCGGGCTACGGCCATTGAAGGAGTGGGGGCGGAGCGCTGGATGGAATTCCGCAATCGAGCGGAAGCGATTCGTCTGCACGTCATTCAGCACTTGGATCAATATTTGGAGCAGCTGGTTGATAACGTCATTAAAAATGGCGGGCATGTATGCCTTGCAAAAACAGGTGAGGAAGCTGTCCAGTATATAAGTGAACTGGCCAAAAAGAAAAATGCTAAGACCATTTTGAAATCAAAGTCAATGGTTTCGGAGGAAATTCATCTTAATCCGGCTTTAGAACAGCAGGGGTGCAATGTAATTGAATCTGATTTAGGAGAATGGATTATTCAGCTGGCAGGTGAAACACCTTCCCACATCATCGCACCGGCCATGCATAAAAACAGATTTCAGGTGGCCGATCTCTTCAACGCAGTGAGTGAAGAAAAAGTTTCTACTGAAATTGCTGATTTATGCGGATTTGCCAGAAAATATTTGCGGGAAAAGTTTTTGGGAATTGATATTGGCATTACAGGCTGTAATTTTGCATTAGCGGATTCGGGAGCGATAACGTTATGTACGAACGAAGGCAATGCCCGTATTATATCCACACTCGCTCCCACGCTGGTTACTGTCATGGGAATGGAGCGAATTCTGCCTGGCTTGGAAGAACTCACAGTGATGCTCTCTCTATTAGCCCGCAGCGCTACCGGACAGAAACTAACCGTATATAATACCCTTTCTACGGGAGTACGAAATCCGGAAGAGCTGGACGGACCTCAAGAATTTCATCTCGTTATTGTCGACAACGGCCGTTCTAAGCAGTTAGGAACAAAATACGAAAAAATTCTGAACTGTATTCGCTGCGGATCTTGTTTAAACGCCTGTCCGGTGTATCGAAATATTGGCGGTCATGCCTATGGCTGGGTATATCCAGGGCCAATTGGAGCTGTTTTATCTCCTTTGTATCAAGGTATGGACAAGTATGGTGAACTGGCGTATGCGACAACACTTTGCGGTGCCTGTACCTTTGCCTGTCCGGTCAAGATTCCATTACATGATATGCTTTATGCCCTGCGGAACGACAAGGTCGAGCTTGAAAAAACAGGCGGACTTGTCGAAGATATGACCTACAAAGGATGGAGTGCTGCTTTTGCCAGCATGAGCCGCTATCGTTTCTCAATAGGAATGGCTAGGCGCTTTCAATTCCCACTGGTCAAGGCGGAGAAAATTGCCTATGGTCCACCGCCAATTTCTGATTGGTTAAAGCATCGTGATATGCCAGCCCTTCCGAAGAAATTCTTTCATGAAATATGGCGGGATATGAAAAAGGACGGAAAGGAGTAGAAAAATGGCAAACGGAATCGTAACAGGTAATCGCGAAGCGTTCTTTTCTACCATACGCCAGAATATCAAAACTCCGCCTGGCGGGAAAGCGCCACGCGTAGAGAACCCAATGGATGGCTTATTTACCCAGCGTGAAACAACAGTTGAAGATCGGCGAGAGCTGCGGGAACGGTTTATTCAGGAATGGACTACTTTGGGCGGGAAAGCCTTCAATATTAAGGATCGAGCCGAGTTATCACAAGCAATAAAACAAATTATTCAAGAGAGACAACTTCAAAAGGCAATGTGCTGGGATCATCCTGAACTTGAAAATCTAAAATTAGAGGAAATATTTTCGGATACCCAGGCTTCATTATCACGGTGGCCATTAGAAAAAAACTATAGTGATTGGATTGGCAAAGCTGCTTCTATGGAAGCCGGCATTGTTTGGAGCGATATTGCAATGGCCGAAACCGGTACTCTTGTATTGCCCTCGTCATCCCCCGGTCAGCCTACAACCGTATGTGTATTGCCGATTACCCTGATTGCTATCTTTACAACAGCTCAATTAGTGGATGGATTTACTGGCGTGGTGAAGTGGTTTAAAGAACGGTATGGAACCAATCTGCCTACCACAACCACTTTTATTTCTGGTCCTAGCCGGACTACCGATATAGAAATGGTGTTAACCATTGGCGTTCATGGTTCCAGATATGTCTATGCTTTGATCCTGGATGAAGCGTAAAGAATAGGGAAGGTATTGACCTCAAGCACCCCAGTCGCATTCGGCTTCCCCAATAGGTACAATGAAAAGAACTCCTGCAAAGTTACTTTGCAGGAGTTGATAGTTTTATTCGGCAAGAAGTTTGGATAGGGATTTTCCCGTCAATGGAACATAATTCTTACTGTAAAAGGCTGAGTTTCCCCTATACTTTTAGCTTGCAATCCCGCCGAAAAGTACTATAATTAGTAATAGGTGGAAATTAAAAAGTCGCCGTGTCCCAAGAGTGTTGCACCACTCTCAGGCACGAGCAGGTGGCCTAAGCACCTACACGTAACAGTTACCTGTCTACGACGACAATTTATTATACCGTGATCTTTCCTTGAAAACAAGGGATGGTATGTTTCGGGATAATAGGATTGCAGTTCTGACAGAGGCTGAGCGTCTGCATGCAATCAAGACGAAGCAAAGCGCATGTGTAGGTTGAAAAAGAACCTCGCATGGGCTTTTTAATTTCTCCCATTACACTCGCTGTATGCTGGCTTCTTCTTCTGGTATCTTAGAAAGAAGAAGCCTCATACAGTATGAATATGGGGGGATATACATTGGTATCAATAAGAAGAAGTAAAAAAACCAGGAACAGTCGGCGGCGTCAAAGAGATTTGACAGCGAAAGCAGAGAGCATTCAGCCCCACGATCAACAAGAGAACGTGGAGATGAACATACCCCTTAGAAGTATAGTCACTGGGCAATGGCTGGAGAAAGGCGATGTACTGTACGATTGGCAGGAATTTGTTCTTATGCGTCAAGAGAAATTAGAAGAAAAGCTGCAATTTGGTGACTTCTCGAGTGAATATACAACAATCATGAATCAAGTCGATCAACTACTAGAGGGGCAGCCGGAAAAAGTAAGTCAAGCCGTTACTCAACTGGTCGTGACAGCTACCTATATGCACTATAACAAGGGTTTTCTTGATGGAATGAAGATTGGAATGGTTATGGGGAACGTATAAGAGCGATAACCAATGAAATAGGATTTATGTTTTTACTTTCATCATTAAAAACTCACTTATTTCAGGTTTAAATAGATTTGGTATAACAGCCATTTCTTGATAGCCGAGTTCGGTATATAGTTTTTTAGCACGTGTATTAAAATCGCTAACTAAAAGAAATAATTTAGAACTTTGTTTAAATCCTAGTTCCTCGAAAAAGGATAGTAACTTCTTTCCAATGCCTTGACCACGATAGTTCTTATTTACAGCAATACTTCGTACGTATGGAAAAGTTGAAAAGACACCAGTTAAGTCAATCCAGATATAACCTAAGAACTGATCATTCATATCCATAGCAATATAAATTTCTTTATTCTTAATCCCTTCAGTAAAAAGTATAGAGGACTGCTCGTCATTTGTACCATATCGACTTCCTAAATCTGAATCAATAATCGCATCTTTGCATTCGTTTACATGGCTTAAAGTGCTTGGGCATATTTTGATTTTCATATAGTAGGAATCCCTCCCGTACAAATATATTTGGAAAAAATCTCTGCTTTAATCCCAAATTCATCCGTTCTTTTATCGACAAAGCTCCAACCTAGTTTTTTGTAATATTCGGTTGCATGTTCGGTTCTTAAATATAATTTTTTATATCCCATGTTTAAGGCAATCGTTGTAATCTGGCTGATCAATTCTTTGCCGACGCCAGTTCCTCTATGTTGTTTATCAACAACAAGTGAGGCAAGCCATGGTTTTGATTCCATTCCTTTAAAGTCATTTTCAAATAGTGATACAGTACCAATGCATTGATCACTCTCTTTCGCGATAATGGTTATAGGGAGCTCTTGTTTTTGGTGACTATGAAGTTTCAGAATTACATTTTCCAATGAGATACCAGGCTTACTATTTTCGATAAATTCTTTGTGCAACCAAGTAGCTACTAATGGGATATATTCCTGGTTTTCAGATAGATATTCAAATTTCAAATGAATCCCCTCATTTACAAGTATTCTTTATTACTATGATTACATGATTTTTGCATAGGCAATCCGCTCGATTTTGGATACAGCCAAATTCCTATTTAGAGGCTTTAAATAGTTTTCTTGATAATGGGAGGCTCCAATATCCTCGACTAGCGTAAGATGAAATGGCGTTAGAAAATCAGTTAAATCTAATGGATCAAGTCCAAAAATCCAAGGGTGGGATTTTGACTCGAAATAGTTTAACACGTTATCTGCTCCCGGTATATCGGAGGTCTGATTGATGATACTCTTTAAAATGTATGAAAAGACTACGATGCTTCCCGAGGAGGCTTTTGAAATAAATTCGAGGGTACTTACGACACCTTCTTCAGAAATATAGGGAGTAACCCCTTCCCAGATAAAGAAAACTGGCTTTGAGAAGTCTAGTTGTTGAAGGTGCAATACTTCATCAAGTGTTTGATGATTAAAGTCAATGGGGGTAAAGGTGACATGGGGAGGTAATGTACCAAGAAATTTTTGTAACTTTTCCTTCTTTATGTTTTGCATAATCGGTAAATCAACTTCAATTACCTTCGTTTTGTCGATACCTGGGATTCGATATGGCCGGGTGTCTAAGCCGGCTCCCAATATAACGATCTGGTCGATGCCATTTGCCATTGCTGTTTTAAGTAAATCATCAATATATTTAGTTCTGCAGATTAATGCACCAAAAGCACCTTTTGTCATGAGCTCAGAAAATAGAATCTCCATATCCCTGATGAATTTGAATTTCATCTGGAAAAGAATGATTTTACTAAAAAAGTGTTTAATAACAGGATCATAAAACAGTTGCGTTTCTTTTGGCTGGTACTGTTCAATCAATCGCATGGATGCCACTAGAAAGGCAGTTTTCCAACTTAGGTTACTGGACATCAGGTATCATCCTTTCTCTATTTAGCATAACGTATTATAGAATACTCAAAAATAGACTTGGTTTAACTACTATATAGTTACACCAAAGCTTTGTGATTCCCTTTATATGTAAGAAAAATATCCCTGCAAAAACGATGAAGTATACGCCACTCCAGCAAAGTATCCATAGTAAGATACTTGACAATCTATCTTATTATGGATACTTGTGTGGAATTTTGCAGGAGTTTGTATTTTTGTGGTTGAAGAAAGGCATAATAAAGTTTTTAATCGCAGTAAAGAACTGGGGGTTTATACATGATTGTGCTAAAGAGTGAACGAGAAATTAAAATGATGCAGGAAGCAGGTGAAATTTTGGCTTCTTGTCATAAAGAGATTCAGAAAATCATTCGACCCGGTATTCGTACCTTAGAAATCAATACCTTCGTTGAAGATTATTTAGCTGCACGGAGAGCTACACCTGAGCAAAGAGGATATCGCGGATATCCCTATGCGATTTGTGCTTCTGTTAATGATGAGATTTGCCATGGGTTTCCGAATAAGAAACCACTTAGAAATGGCGATATTATAACAATTGATATGGTGGTTAATTATAATGGTGCGCTTGCTGATTCTGCTTGGAGCTATGCAGTCGGTACGATCTCAGAGAAAGCACTGCATCTGCTTAAAGTTACGAAAGAGTCTTTATACAAAGGTATTGAACAGGCACAGATTGGTAACCGGGTGGGAGATATTGGATACGCAATTCAAACCTTCGTTGAACAGGAAGGATTCTCTGTTGTGAGAGATTTTACAGGGCATGGTGTCGGACCCCGTATACATGAGGAGCCTTCTATCCCTCATTACGGTAAAGCGGGTAAAGGGATTCGATTAGAAGAAGGTATGGTGATAACAATAGAGCCAATGGTCAATGCGGGCGTGTGGCAATGTAAAATTGATGAGAATGAGTGGACTGCCAGAACGGTTGATGGTAAGCTTTCTGCTCAATATGAACATACGATTGCCATTACGGGTAATGGACCGCTTATTTTAACGGATCAATCATAGGCTTAACAAAAAGAAGCTTTAGGTGGTAGGTGTTAATCAATCGATGCAAGTGCACTTGGAAACCTTGGTCGCTGTGGAGTGAAAGTCCACTGGCGGCCTTCTCTTTTTTTTGATAGCTTGTTCCAAGCGTGCTTATTTTATCAGCGATACCACATTAGGAAAAGTAACGGATATCGTTTTCCTTTAAAATGTTTTCTATCTCATATCTTAATGTGAATATAGCCGAAATATAAAATAGTTGACTTGAATGATAATCTGGACGCCGCTGCTATGCAAGAGGTAGTTTATTGTGGCTATAAGTCTCTTGTGGACTGATTAGTCCGTAAAAAAATTGTTATAATTTATAGAAAATACTAAAAATTGCAGAAATAGTACTTGACGAAATTTTTTTAAAAATCTATAATAAATACATGGAAAACGTTTTCCTTTTTATGAAAACATAATACGCTTTTGGTATAAATAAGTTTGATTACTGGAGAGGTAAATCTATGGCGAGAATTTCTATGGAAGATGTAGCCGCGCGGGCAGGTGTATCCATCACAACCGTTTCGCGGGTACTGAATAATACAAACCATCCTGTTTCCGAAAAAACCCGAAAAAAGGTTATGAAAGTGATTCAAGAATTGGATTATAAACCGGATATTTCGGCTCAAAATTTAAGACAATCTTTTAATAATATTATCGCACTGATAACAAGAGATATTTCTGACCCGTATTTTGGGGAAATTGCCAGAGGTGTTACTGAAACAGCAAATAAATATGGAATCTTAACATTTGTATGTAATACTGGCAGAGATCCTGAAAATGAAGTTCAATATCATGAGCTGCTTTGGCAACATCGAGTGAGAGGAATTATTTTAGGCGGTGGAGGGCTAAATTTAGAAGCCTATAAACTAAAATTACAAGAACAAATAAATCGGTACAAAGAAAATGGTCATAAAATAGTTTCCTTGGCACCGCAAGGCTTTGATATGGATTATGTAATGATCGATAATCGAGGCACTGGAGAATTAATTACAGATTACTTAATCGCAAGGGGGCATACTTCAATTGCCTACATTAGCGGTCCACAGAATGCTTATACTGCTTTTGACCGCTTAGAAGGGTATCAATTATGTTTGAAAAAGCATAATTTGCCATATGATGATTTAATGATTGCTTACAGCGATGATTCATGGAAAGGAGGTTATGAGGCTGCGAATATTCTGTTGAATCGTTCTATAAAGTTTACGGGTGTATGCTGCGGAAATGATAATCTTGCAGTTGGCGCTTTGCGTGCATTTAAAGAACGAGGCTTAGCAATTCCGGAAGATGTTTCTGTAATTAGTATCGGCGATTTGCCAAACGCAAATTATACTGCGCCGCCGCTTACAACTGTAAGAGTTCCCCTTTATGATATGGGAGCTAAGGCTGTTACTATAATCATGAGCGACGATACACAGAAATACAATGCCAACATTATATTCAAGACCATGATAAGTGAAAGACAGTCTGTAAGCAATATTAAATAAATAAAAATAAAAGGATGTGCTGCAAATGAGCAAATGGATGGGACTTAATCCTGCAATTATGGTACCTTTGAACGATGACTATTCGATTAATGAAAAAGAACTTAGAAATTATGTGGAATGGTTGATAACCCATAAGCATATTACGGGTCTAGTTACGAATGGACATACTGGAGAAATTACCGGATTTAACCGGGAAGAAAGAAAATTAGTCACTAAAATCGTGGCTGACCAAGCCAAAGGAAGAGTACGGGTTATCTCCGGTGTATGTGCTGAAGGAACTTTTGAAGCGATTGATCATGCAAAGGATGCTCAAGAAGTTGGCGCAGATGGCATTTTGCTTATGCCTCCCCACGTTTGGCTGCGTTTTGGTATGAAAGCAGAAACTCCGGTAAAATTCGTTAAAGATGTAGCAGAAGCTATCGACATCAAAATTGTAATTCATTTATATCCTGCAAATACAAAAGGTTTTTATCCAGTACAGACGTTGTTGAAAATGTGTGAAATCCCTAATGTTGCAGCAATCAAAATGGGAACAAGAGATGAGGCGCTGTACGAGCGTGATATCCGTATTCTGAAAGAAAAAGCTTCTCATGTAGGTTTATGGACTTGCCACGACGAATATATCTGCACTTCGTTACTTCCAGGCATGGATGGTGCACTGATCGGTTTCTGCGGTTGCGTGCCTGAATTGATTAACAATATGTATCAGAAAGTTTTAGAAGGTGATTTAAAAGAAATTCTAAAAGCAAATGAGCCGGTGTCCAAAATGTCTGCGGCTATTTATGGCACAGGTGAGCCTACAGGCGAAGCCCATGCCAGAATGAAGGAAGTATTATATCAACGCCACATTTTCAGTTCACCTTTAATGCGTCTGCCACTTTTACCTTTGTCACAAGAAGAAAAGGACGGTGTTACGGATGCAATTAAAATGGGTGGAGTTGCAAAAGTTAACTTGGTATAAAAAAACTCAGATACATTAGAGCTGTACCTGAGTTAAGGGATCGTGTAGGCACATACAAAACCTACGATTACAATATATCATAACATGGTAGAGCAAGCAATGTATATCTGGGGAACGGGAAACACGATTAGTAAAGAAGATCAGTTTCCCGTTCTTTTATAGAAGAGATAGAAAGCTTGCAGTTCATTATAGAATAAATAAACTTAATATTCTGTCTAGCAAGTATTTAATGGCACAGCATTGTAATTTAGGAGATTTCTTAGTTTTTGGCTTGCCTCGACCTTTTCTGTTTTTGTTCAATGTGTAATCGGGGAGGGAAACGTGGTATTGTTTGCTGGTCTGAACTTCATCACGTCGCTGCTTGTGGATAGATAGGTTGAAGGCTCTCAAGCCTCTTAAAAGAATCTACTATATGTGTCATTATGACACAGGTTTGTAGTTTGATAACTCAAGAATTGAGAGGAGATTACATGATGACAGATTCTAAGTCCATCAGTGTTAATATACGACCTGAAATTGTACTTGCCCGCCTGGAACGCCTTCCAATGACAAGGTCACTCATCTTGATGCGAGTGATAGTTGGCTTTGCAACATTATTTGATGGTTTTGACACCTTGGCCATTGCCTTTGTGCTGCCTGTGCTTATTGGACAGTGGCATCTGGCACCAGCAGAAGTTGGAGCGATCATTTCAATCGGATACATCGGTCAGTTAGTTGGAGCTATATTCTTCGGCTGGGTTGCCCAACGGTGGGGGCGACTTCATTCTCTGCTTATTACCATATTAATCTTTGCAGGTATGAGTTTTGCCTGCATTTACGCCTGGGGCGCAATGGCATTGATGGTATTTCGTTTTATACAGGGAATTGGAACAGGGGGAGAAGTTCCTGTTGCCAGTGCCTATATCAATGAATTCATTGGTGCAAATAAACGCGGGAAATTTTTCTTACTTTATGAGGTCCTATTCCCTATTGGGCTAATGATGGCTGCTGTGGTAGGCTACTTTGTGATACCGGCCTATGGCTGGCAAGCGATGTTTATTATTGGTGTTGTACCCGCAGTAGTAACTCTTCCACTGCGGTTTTTTATGCCGGAATCGCCGCGGTGGTTAATCAGTCAAGGGCGTATCGTCGAAGCGGCTGCTATCATAGAGCGTTTAGAACGGGAGGCTGAGAAAGCTGGTCAACCCCTATCGCCTGTCCAAGAAGATGTATGCATTGCCCAATCAACTATTAAGGCTAAAGAAGAAAAAGGGAATTGGACAGAATTGTTCTCCAGCTTCTACCGTCCTCGAACTTTGATGATTTGGGTCTTGTGGTTAGCTGCCTACATGATAAATAATGGACTGGCCACTTGGCTGCCCAGCCTTTACAAAACAGTTTTCAAACTACCTCTGGATACGAGTCTGTTTTATAGCTCTTGCACCCAGGCATTTGGTGTTGCCACTTCCATTCTCTGCGCATTTTATATAGACAAGGTAGGCCGCAGGAAGTGGTACATTGCAGCATTCAGTTTGGCTATCATCCCGTTGACCATTATGTCGGCAATGGGTGTGGTGTCCCCCATTCAGGCATGGTTCTTCTGCACACTCGTCTATGCCTGCCTGCAAACCGTAACCTTCTCTTTGTATCTCTATTCTGCTGAACTATATCCCACTCGTATTCGTGCCATCGGCAACGGGTTTGGGAGCGCGTGGCTGCGGCTCGGCTCCGCCGCTGGTCCGATGATCGTTGGAAATCTTGTAGTAGTTGGTGGAATATCTTCGGTATTCACAGTTTTCGCAGGGGTTGCCTTCATTGCTGCACTTGTATGTTGGCGTTTCATGATAGAAACCAAAGGCCGCGTTCTTGAAGAAATTTCACCTTGAGCATCGCCAACATTAATGCGAAAGATCAATTCTCGTGGTTATAACGGAGGGTTCCTATAAGCGTTTAAAAATAAAATGAGTTTTGTAGACAATGGATTCTTGCTTACAAAACTTAGTATACGAGGGGCGTTATTTATGAAGAAAAAAGCAATCATGTTACTGGCAGTTATGTTTAGTATCAATCTTAGCACCAGCGTCTATGCTGATTCTGCAAATGAAGAAGCTCAAGCAGCAAAAATTTTGAGTCTGGAGCAGCGCCTGGCTAAACTGGAGCAAGAGCAGGGGAAACCATCTAACGTTGCAGTACCGCCGAAAGCAAAAGAACAGCCCAAAGTATCATTTTCAGGGATGTTCAGTAATCGATATCGGAATGTAGATTATCGTAAATCTGGTACAGCCAGCTCGGTTACCAATGCATACCGCATTCGGTTAGATGGTAAAATCACGGTTGATGCAGATTCTTTTGTTGGTTTTCGCTTTGTAACCAAAGCACCTAATAAAAATAATCTTTTCAATGACTCTTGGACTAACTCTGGTGGTGACAATCAGGTAAGTGCTAATGGCACCAGTGATACTTACAGCAATCTCATAGATAGGTATTATTACACGGCAAATCTTGGTAGTAATACAGTACTTACTTTAGGGGAACAGGCATTGGTAATTGATCCTATGAATGTTATTGTGGATAGTACTTTCTATAGCTATGGCGGTGGAAAAATAAGTTATAAATTAAATAGATTAGGTAAAGGTGCAGCTGTTACAGCACAATATGGCAGTTTTTACAGAGGGGGAACACTCAAAGGTTTTACTGGCTGGGGTAATAAATCGGCAGCAGATTTTAACAATGTTGACATAGCATCGATCATTTTAAATGGCAAAGTGAAAGAGCTGAATTATCAGATTGGTTACGCGGATTTTAAAAATAATAAGACGGATGTCGATTTATTAAAGTATACCTTTGCCAATATTGGCTTTCTTGCAGCACCAAAGGTGGGATTATCTTTTGAATATGGCAACAATAGCGCAGATAGTCAGGGAAGCTTTGGTGTCGCAAAAATAGTATATGGAGATCAAGTATTAAAGAAAAGGGGACAATGGAATGTGTCATACCAATATTTGGATGCGCAAAAAAATGCTATCTTTAATCGGTATGCAATGCTTGAAGGTGCGGCAGGTTCCAATACGAATCATGAACAACAGATATCGGATGTCAGAATTAACTATGCCCTTTCAACGGCAGCGACATTTTATGTACAAAGGATGACTGTAAATGATAAGGAAGCTGCAAATTCTGCCAATGATAGCAGAATCTGGAAGGCTGAATTAGACGTAAAATTCTAGAAGAATTCTCTTGGATTTAATAATTAAGTATTGCAGTTCAGGTGGGGGGGGATTTCTCCACCTGAACTAATTTCGTCAATCCTAAATATCCTGTGGTAAGAATAAATGTCTTTTTGGCTTTTACGGGGAACGGAAGTCTCTGCTTGTACGCTAGTGACAATGAATTAGGAGGTGTCATTTTTTGAAAAACATTCGAACTCGATTATTAGTAATGGTTTTAACGATCATGCTTATTTCATTAGGAACCTTAGCAGGATTGAGTTACTATTTTTCCAAAGAGATTCTTTCGGTAAGTGTTGATGATACCGTAAAAGCAATTGGCACTGATTACGCAAAGAGAATCGAAAATTCAATTGAACAACGGGTTAATTATCTCCAGGGCCTAACCAATAATCCGAATATTCGCCCTGACAGTGATCGGGAAAAAATGATTGCTGCTCTGGATGGAGCTTTGAAGCGCAATGGCAAGTTTGACACGATTAATTTTGTATATTTAGATGGAACAACTGTGCGGTTTGACGGCAAAAATCTCAATTTAGCTGACCGTGGCTATCTGCAGCAAGCCATTAAGACTAAGCAAGTAGTCATTTCTGAGCCTGTAATTGGCAAAGGAACCAATAAAGCTATGGTAGTGATGGTTATACCCATATTGGATAATGGTAATTTAGTAGGACTTCTCAATGGCACGACATCACTGGACATTTTGAATGAACTTGTGAAGGAGATTAAATTTAAAGACTCGGGCTATGGTGAAATTATCGATCAGTCGGGGCTTTTACTCGCACATAATAATACCGAGCTGGTAGGAAAGTTGAATTTATTAGAAAAAAAGATTAATCCTGACTTTAAGTTGGGTATAAGCGAAATTGATAATCATTTTATAACTTTACTCAAAGCAGTCGGTGAAAGCGGGCAGCAAGTCAAGGGGAACTTTACCTCGATTCATAATATACCTTGTTTCGGTGTATTTACGCCCATCAATCTTCCTGGCAATCAACACTGGATTCTTACGATTTCAGCACCGGAAGGGGAAGTTGCCCGTGAAGTTGGTACTCTGACCAAACTGCTCATTACGATTACCTTAGCTGCAATCTTTCTGTCTGGATTATTGGTATTCTTCCTCAGCGGACAATTTGCCCAACCAATAACCCGTCTCAAAGATGAAGCTCTCATGATGGCAAATGGTGATCTGCGGCAACGGGATGTAAACATTTACACAAATGATGAAATTGGGCAGCTAGCTGATGCTTTTAAGGATATGGGCAAGAGCTTGCGCAATCTTATCGGCAATGTGCAAAGTCGTTCGGAAATGGTTGCTGCGGCGAGTCAGCAATTAACCGCAGTTGCCCAACAATCTGCCGAATCAGCCAATCAGGTGGCAGGTTCAGTCACACACATAGCGGAAGGATCAGAGCAGCAGTCTCTGGCAGTAAATCACGCATCAGATGCAGTGAAAGAAATGTCAGGACACATCCAGCAAATTGCCGATACCAATAAAAGGATCACCGCAATCACAAAGGAAGCATTCCAATTTACCGGACAGGGCCATGAGGCCATTGAATGTGCGGCCTTCCAGATGAAAAAAATTGTTGCCGAAGCCGAAACGGTTCAGACAACAATTGGCGAACTAGGTAAAGGGGCTCAGGAAATTGGCGAAATCGTCAGCTTAATTTCAGCTATTACCAGACAAACCAATTTATTGGCACTTAACGCAGCGATTGAAGCTGCCCGTGCAGGAGAAGCCGGTCGTGGGTTTGCAGTAGTGGCAGAAGAAGTACGCAAGCTGGCTGAAGAATCCAATCAAGCAGCTCAAAAAATTGCGGGGCTGGTTCAAAGAAATCAAACAGATATGCAGCAAGCCATTAGTGCAACCAATGCTAACAGTGAAGGTGCCAAGGAGGGCATCAAAGTAGTAGAATTGGCGGGGGATAGCTTCCAGAATATTGCTTCCTCGGTAGAGCAGCTATCTGCACAAATTCGGGAAATAGCCGTATCGATAGATCAAATTGCTGCAGGCAGTCATCGTATGGTCTCTTCTATACAGGATATTGATAAAATTAGTAAAAAAAATGCAGCAGAAACACAAACTGTCTCTGCCGCCACCGAAGAACAATCGGCCACCATGCAGGAAATTGCCTCATCTAGTCAATCTCTGGCACAAACATTTGCGGAACTAAATTCAGCGATTGCTAATTTTAAATGTAAATAATAGCAAGGCGGCATAATCCATTAAGTGGGTTTCTATACCTGGAAGCGCACTTGACGGGGAAGGTTATTGCTAGTCATAATTTCTCCCGATCATGTACATGATAATAAGAAAAGCTCAAAAGGAGGATCCTATGGATAACAAACAGCGAAGCTTTTCTGCAGGGTATCTTATTATCGCCATTCTGGCAACTTGGCTCTTTAACGATTTTGTTTATAAGCCATTCATTATTCGCGAAACAGAGGTCAGCTACAATGTATTTCTCCAGGATTTAAAGGAAAATAAGATTAGTGAGGTCATTTTGAATGGCGACCGTATTGTTTTTACGTTGAAAGCCACGGAAAATCAAAAAGAAACTGCCGCTAATGTTGTGGCGGTCACCGATCCAGACCTGGTGGATCGCCTGATTGCATCGGGAGTAGCTTTTTCGGCGCAAGCTCCAACGAGAAGTTTATTTTCAACCCTATTGGGATTTATTCTGCCCCTGCTGCCTTTGTTCTTAATCTGGTACTTCATTTTTAAACGGATGGGAGGCGGGGGGCCTAACGCCATGTCTCTGGGGAAAAGTAAAGCGCATGAGATTAGCGGAGAAATGATTGGTATTAAATTCAGTGATGTCGGCGGGGTCGGTGAAGCAGAAGTTGAATTGCGGGAAATCATTGAATATCTGAAAACTCCGGAGAAGTTTAGCAAAATGGGGGCGAAGCTGCCCAAAGGGGTGCTTCTTGCTGGTTCACCTGGAACAGGAAAAACGCTTCTTGCTAAAGCGACAGCGGGAGAGGCGGAAGTTCCATTTTTCTTTCTTACCGGTTCGAGTTTTGTTGAAATGTTTGTCGGAGTAGGAGCTGCAAGGGTACGGGATCTTTTTGAACAGGCACAAAAGAAGGCTCCCTGTATTATCTTTATTGATGAAATTGATGCCATTGGGCAAGCACGAACAAGTGTAGCTGGGATCGGTGGAAACAGCGAACAGGAAAATACTCTGAATCAGTTGTTGGCGGAAATGGACGGATTTGCGGCTAATTCTGGTGTGGTCATCATGGCAGCCACCAATCGCCCGGAAATCCTGGATGCTGCATTGATACGGCCAGGTCGTTTTGACCGACAGATTCAAGTCAATTTGCCTACTGAGCCAGGTCGTCTTGAAATTCTAATCATTCACACTCGCAGCATGTCCCTTGGCAGTGATGTGAACCTCGAACGTCTTGCTAAGATAACAGCTGGTTTTTCAGGAGCGGAATTAGCCAATCTTGCCAATGAAGCCGCCTTGTTAGCCATCCGGCAAGGGAGTAAGGCAATTTCCATGGCTGATTTTGATTTAGCTATTGAGCGGGTTGTAGCCGGGCTGCAGCGAAAAACGCCCCTTTCTGATGCGATTCGGTCTAAGGTTTCTTATCATGAGGTCGGTCACGCACTTACTGCTTATTATCTTCCAGGAACCGATCCGGTTCACAAAATCAGCATTATCCCAACTGCAAAAGGTGCGCTCGGCTATACCATGCAGATGCCGGAAGAAGATCGCTATCTTATCGGAGAGAATGAACTTAAGGCGCGCATCGCCGTAATGCTTGGCGGCAGGGCGGCAGAACTCATTATTTTTCAGGAAGCCTCTACTGGTGCTTCCAATGACCTTGAACGTGCGACAGAAATGGCACGGCGTATGATTACTGAGTTCGGAATGTCCCTAAAGCTAGGACCGGTTCGCTATGCGAATACTACAGGGACCTACCTAAGAAGTGGAGTTTCAGGTCGGGAAGATTTAAGTCCTGCTACCATTTTACATATCGATCAAGAAATTCATCGATTGCTGGATGAAGCACAAGATACCGCTAAGCAGATTCTAACCGAACACATTGCTGTTTTACATGAGGTTGCAACGTTTTTAAAAGAAAAGGAAGTCATTTCAGGAGATGAACTCACCCGTATTGTAACAAAGCAATAATAGCTGACAATTTGCTCAGCTACTTCCAAAAAGTGGTTGCAAGATTAAATCTTGACCGCTTTTTTTTATACACCGTACCTGAGTAGTTATTGTCAGAATGCTATTTAAGAATTAAGATATGAACTAACGAGGCACACACATAAGATTCATTCCGATGATAGAAGGAGAGGTGATGGCGTGAATGATATTATTTTGAAGTTAGAACAATTGGGTTTTTCTTCTTATGAAGCCAAGGCATATTATGCCTTAATTCGAAAATATCCTGCCAATGGTTACGAAATCAGTAAGATCGGAAAAATTCCAACGGCAAAAATTTATGAGATATTAAACCGACTTAAAATGAAAGGCGCTATTATTGAGAGTGCTACGGAAGCGGGAAAGTATTATCCTATTCTGCCAGAGACGCTTTTAACTAAACTAAAGCAAGAGTTTACTTCCATGATACAAGATCTGGAAAGTCAACTGAAACACACAGAGCCTTTCCCTGATCTTGACATAACACTTAATTTTTCTGGATATGAGACCTTTGTCGAGAAAGCTATGACTATCATTAATAGTGCGAGCACATCTCTTTTGTTGTCTATTTGGCCGGAGGAAGATATTCTGCTGCATGATGCTATAGTAGAAGCGAAGAAACGAGGAGTTACAGTTGTGGCAGGGGTATTTGGAAAATCAGTAACGGAAAGCAGTTACTATATTAACTTGGATAGTTGCGGGATATCATCTCAAGCGAGATTGCAAAAGAGGCTTACGATCGTTATTGGAGATTCCAAAGAAGTGGTGATTTGCGAAGTTGGTGAAAATGGAGAAACAGATGGTGTCTGGACAACTACACCCAGCATTATTCTAGTCGCCAAGGAATATATAAAACATGATATTTGGGGAAAGATTTTGATTGATGCTATTGGCAAAGAAACGTTCAATGCTATGTGCGACAGTAATGAGATGCTATCCTACCTGATTCAGAATCGTTAGGAGTTGGTCTGTATCCATTCATTTAGGAAGGAAATGGGGGAATAAAACGTGAGTAGTTTTGATTTTGATATTTTCAATGGGATTAAGATCGGAATTATTGGGTATGGGCATTTGGGACAATCCATTGTGGAATCTTTGATTCATCATGGATTTCGCAAAGAAAATCTTTTGATTTCCTATAAAGGGAATCCGGCCACACGTGAAAGGATCGAAGAAATGGGGCTTGTTAGTTGTATTTCAGAAAATAATAAGATTTTTAATGAGGCAGATGTCATTTTTATTATGATAAGACCCCAGGATATTATCAGCCTAAAGGGAATCCTTATTTCTCAAAATAAGCTTGTCGTTTCATGTTTGGCCGGATTACCCGTTGAAGTAGTAAAAAGTATAGTTAAAACCGATACTTGCAGAATGATGATAAGTGGACCGGATACGATAGCTGCAGAAAAAGGCGTCGCAGCAGTGTATCCTTATAATGAATTAGTAGGCTGCATTTTAAAGAAGATGAACCTCCGTATTTTTGAAATTTCGGATGAAAAAGAAATGGATATTTTTACAACTGGCGTATGTTTGCCCGCAGCATTATTGCAAGAAGATAATGAAGTACTAATAAAAGATGCAATACATGAAATCGGCAACGAATGCGCTATGTTTGTAGATCTTTATGAATGGGCAAAAAGAATTCTGCCAGCATTTGCTAAAGAAAGTGAAAAAGTTGCATATATGGCAAGAATGATAACAAAAGGTGGAGTTACCGAAGCAATCATAGATAGTTTAAAAGAGGGTGAACTCTTTATAACTGCATTGAGAAAAGGGATTGCTCATAGTAAAGCTATTTCGCAGGAAATGAATAAATCGCTTCTCGATTAACTGGCTAGTGGGCAAATTAGGGACTATAGCTTGAAGGCTCTGATTTGAAGCAATCTAAACAATGGTAACAAAAAAATGGAAAGAAGGAATTAAAATGGATAAGCTGGAGAATGTTTCTATAGTAAAAAAGTCTAATGTATATTTTGAAGGAAAGGTAACCAGTCGTACGGTTCTGCTTACAGGTGGAGATAGAAAGACTTTGGGAATCATGATGCCAGGGCAATATGATTTTGAAACGATGGATAAGGAGTACATGGAACTTTTGGCTGGAAAACTGGAAGTGCTGCTTCCTGATTGTGAAGAATGGATTACAATTAAGGCAGGGCAAACTTTTGAAATTCCCGCACATTCCAAATTTAAGATTATAGCACAAGAACTGTCTGATTATTGCTGCTCTTATATAAAAAAGTAAAGAGCGCTAGTCGCAGAACCCGCCGTGTTAACTGTGAAAAAAGAGCTTGAATCCCGATATAATAGGGGTTCAAGCTATTTTTTATTTAGGAATGCAGGTGAATTCAATAGAAGTTGACATTTCAACTAAAAAAATATATGTTATAATTATTGAAATTTATTTCCTAAAGGGGGAATGACTGATTAACAAATTGAAAAATGAGGTCTTACGGGAAGTTGGGATGCTCGCACGCTGCATTCAGTCCATTAGTGATATAAAATTCCGAGAAATAAAATTACAAAGAGGGCAATTTATTTTCCTGACACGTATTTGTGAGTGCCCTGGTATTAATCTGGTTGAACTTTCTAATATGTTGAAAGTGGACAAGGCAACAACAACCAAGGCGGTTCAAAAGCTGATGGATGAAAACTATGTGCGAAGAGAACGGGGTAATGATGATAAACGGATGTGGCATCTTTTTCCGTCAGCAAAAGCTAAGGAGGCTTACTCCTATATCATTCAAGAAGAGAATCAGAATATCGAAAGCTGCTTTAATGGATTTAATTTAGAGGAAAAGGAAGCCGTATTTCAATTGTTGAAGAAAATGCGTGAAAATATTGAACAGGATTGGAAAGATCTAAAGAATTTCAAAGAAGAACGAGAATGAAGATTGGTATATACAATATTGAATTGGGGGAATCGCTTTGAAAATTGTTGATTTACGTAGTGATACTGTAACCAAACCTACTTTGGAGATGCGGCAAGCCATGTACCAAGCCGAAGTTGGTGATGACGTATATGGGGAAGATCCGACAGTACAGAAGCTGGAAGAGCTGGGTGCCGGGATTATGGGAAAAGAGTCTGCACTATTTGTTGCCAGCGGAACAATGGGCAACCAAATTGCCCTAATGGCGCATACCGATAAGGGCGATGAAGTCATTTGTGAAGCTGATTCTCACATCTTTTATTATGAAGTCGCCGGAATAGCCTGCCTGGCAGGTGCACAAGCGCGTCCGATTAGCGGGCAGCGTGGCATTCTTTCCCCAGACATAATCAAACATCATATTCGACCACAAGATGTTCATCAACCTCGTACTGCCTTAATTTGTTTGGAAAACACTCATAATCGAGCTGGTGGGACTTGTTATTCTGTTCAGGATCTGGCGCAGATCAAAGATCTGGCTGATTCTTATAAAATTCCGGTCCATATTGATGGAGCTAGAATCTTTAATGCAGCCGCAGCGCAAAATGTTAGTGTAGAGAAATTGGCGGAAAAAGCCAGCTCGATCATGTTTTGTCTATCCAAAGGGTTATGTGCACCTGTAGGATCGTTGCTAACTGGTTCCCATGATTTCATACAGAAATGCCGCCGCTATAGAAAAATGTTAGGTGGCGGAATGAGGCAGGCCGGTATCATTGCCGCTGCGGGTATTGTTGGATTAGAAACGATGGTAGAACGGTTACAGTATGATCATCTCCATGCAAAGATGCTGGCTGAAGCGTTAGTTACGATTGGAATGGATATCGATATAAAAACGGTTCAAACCAATATTGTTATCGCAAATGTTTCTCCAGTCGGTATTACGGCCAAGCAGGCAGCAGCATTATTAGGAGAGCAAGGCATTAAGGTTGCTGTATTTGGGGAGTACAGCATACGTTTTGTTACCCATCACGGCATAGAGAAAGATGATATTAGTCACACCGCTAGCATAATAGCGAGAATATTTAAAGGAATATAATGTATGAAAGACTCCTGCAAAGTACCTTAGTCTCGGCGTTTAACATTTTCTGCAGGGTTTTGTCAAATAGGTCCTTAACTATCGATGAAATGTCATCTCCTTTTTCTTAGCGAAAGTGAGTTAGTAAATACTTTTAAAGTATTAACTGTCTTACGGCACGATAAAGTTCCATAGTAGTTACATTATTCGTGCATGCATCCCTTCCCTGAATGAAAATATGATTTTTCTTTCCTAAGCTATAGTAGTTGGCATTAGTCGGTCCAAATATAGCAACAGTAGGTGTTCCCACCGCTTGAGCGATATAGAGTGGGCCTGTATCACCGGAGATAAATGTACGTGCTTGTTTTGTTATGGCTCCCAGCTGCTTTAGATTAACTAACCCGGTAGCATCGATGGGTTTGTGTCTCATTCCATCTACTATCTTTTTAGTAAGAGGGCGATCGCTTTTAGCACCAAGGAGTAGTATTGGCAACTGGTATGTGTCTACCAGCATATCTCCTAACTTTGCGAATTTATCTGTAGACCAGCATTTATTTGGCTGACTTGTCGCAGGATTAAGTATAAAGAAACCTTTCTTCTTAAGGCCGTGATTTGCCATAAAATCCATAGCAAATCGTTCGTCGCATAATGAAATCTGCATCTCCATTTCGGGCTCAGTTCTATGAATGCCGAATTCTTTTAGAACGCTCAAATACCGTGAGAACACGGTAGGAAAATTTCCAGTCTTTACTTTAACATTGGCAAAGTGTTCGGCATACTCCCGAGGGTTGGGTAAACATAGTCGGTATTTAGCACCGCTGAGATAGTTTAGTAACCCACTTCTAAACATTCCATGCAGATCAATACTGATCTGAAACTTCTCCTTACGTATTTGCTTAACGAAGGCCAGATTTTTTCTGACTAAAGTATGATAGTCACCTGTTTTTTTTGCCTCGTCGTTCCATTCCTTGCGAGGCCACACAAAAACATTGTCAAGATTACTATTATCTTGAATGACTTGGTGTGATTTCGACTCTACCAACCAAGATATATATGCGGAAGGGAAAGCCTTTCGGAGTTCACGAGCGACGGGTGAAGCCTGCAGGACATCACCAATAGAACTGAAACGAAGGATTAGGATTCTTGGTAACTTTTGATGACTAAGAAATTGATCTAGCAACAAATATATCACCCCGCCAGGATTATTTGATAATATTATTCCAATAATCGGTCC
Organism: Pelosinus fermentans; assembly: GCA_002434245.1. GTDB lineage: Bacteria > Bacillota > Negativicutes > DSM-13327 > DSM-13327 > Pelosinus > Pelosinus fermentans_B. Next base: position 30,667 of record DJJR01000068.1, on the reverse strand, counting down.
TAATTTCCCTGGATGTTATAACCAGAAAAGATTTGCCTGCAATGTTCATACAAGATGATCAAAAAATAAAAAAGGCGACAGAAGTATTAAAAACCAGCACGTAATGTGCTGGTTTTTTTGCTATTTGCTGAGCAAATGACATATTATTTTCTTTAATAAGGTTGATTAGGCATGTTCGTATTTCATCGTAATCTTTAAATTACTCTATAGTTAAGTGCAGACCAAACTCGTCAGATAATCCTTTAATTCCAGCATCTGTCACACGTACAGCACGACCATCGGGTAAGTTTTCTATCCATTTAAGCTCAAATAGCCGTCTGGTAAGGGAGGCGCCTAAGCTTCCTGCTAAATGATACCTGCGTTCGCTCCAGTCCAAACATTGGCGAGCAAAGCAACGGCGGCTCTTAGGGCTTTTTTCGACTGTTACTCCGAACTCGTGTAATTTAATTTTTCCTTTTGCATTTAAAAGAAACTCTTTTCCTGATTTTTCTATGAAATTCATTTCGAGAAGTCTATCTGTCAGCGCAACACCGATTTTGCCTGCTAGGTGGTCATAGCAGGTTCGTGCAAATTGTAAGGCGTGTAATTGATTGGATTCTCGAAGGGAACGGATCGGTTTTGGTGGTGAAATGGTTTGAAGTGCTTCCAATGCATGCCCGACCTCGCTGTTTGCGAGGCGAAAATATTTATGCCGGCCATAGGATTCTTGAATGAGCAGACCAGCATGTATCAGTTTTGCAAGATGCGTACTGGCCGTCTGAGGTGAGATTCCAGCGGCGCGAGCCAAATCACCTGCAGGCAGTGCTTTTCCTCCAAGTAAGCTTACAAGCATTGCTGCACGTGATGGATTACCAATAAGAGAGGCAACCTCAGCAAGGTTAGGGTTTGAATTCATATGTGCTCAACCTCCAGATATAACATTCATACTTCGATGATAACCGAAATATTGCCGTGTTACAATAGCGCTAGGACGAAAAAGTTATTTAAAAAAGAGGTGTCGGACAATATGATTGATCAAAATAATTCTATTAGGCAACATGGACGCATCAAGCAGCAGCAACAAGGATTTACTGCAGTTCGCATTCGAACAATTGCTGGTAATATGACGAGTGATCAGCTTCGGAAAATAGCGGATTTATCTGATAGGTACGGTCAAGGACAACTCCACATTACCACTCGTCAGTCAGTGGAGATACATTGGGTGCGGGAAAATCAGTTGGAAACAATTTTTCAAGAGATACAAGATTTTGGTTTACTTCTCGCGGTTCGCGGGCCTCGGATAATGACAGTAATTGCCTGTCCGGGCATAACTCTTTGTAAACGAGGAATTGGCAATACAGTCATGTTGGCCACTCAGTTGAATGATTGTATAGTAGGACGAGAAATGCCAGGCAAAACAAAAATCGCCGTCAGTGGTTGTCCAAGCTCATGTGCAAAGCCTCAAATTAATGATATTGGGCTTCATGGCGTAATGATTCCTGCTATAGCTGATGGATGTATTGGATGTAATTCCTGTGCTCAGAATTGTAAAGTTGAAGCGATTAAGGTTCGGGAATTGATACCCTGTATTGATAAAGACAAATGTGTTGGGTGCGGAGTATGTGTCAAGAATTGCCCCAAACAGGCTTTGATTGCCAAAAGACAAGGATATGCCGTATATGTGGGAGGGAAAATCGGAAAGAAACCGATGCTAGGTATTAAAATTTTTTCCATTATTCCTGAACAGGAGGCTATTTCTTTTATTCAGGCAATATTGGAGGCTTATAGCCGATTGAGTGTTAAGGGTGAACGAATCGGCACTGTAATAAATCGTATTGGACTGGTTAACTTTCAAGAAGAAATATTGAAACAAAATTTTTCCAAAGAAAACAATACCTTGGGCTTATCATAAGATCACCATGGTGGCATAACAGCGTTGATATATGTGCTGCTTTGGCAGGAGTTCCATATTTAGATGTTTAACTATTACTGTTAGCAGTTTAATGTGAAGGATTATTTGTAACAGCCGGTACTCTTTGGTGCTTACTACTCGTTTTTTTCTCATCTGGTATGACAAATTTTCTTCGGCAACGAAGTCGAGCGACTCATATGATGAACAAAGTATGCGGGGGAATTTATTTGCTCCTGGGGGTAAAAATTCTAACGGTTGAACGATAAAACTAAAGATCCTTATCAATTCATTTACTGGAGGATGTGGAATGAAAATAGAGGAGTATATTAAGGAAAGAGTATCTGACTATTATTGGCGTGAAAATGTTAATTGTGCGACAACCATGCTAAATACATTGGCGGAGTTACATGAAATAGATTTAGATAGGCAAGTAATTCACTCTGCTATCGGTATGCATGGTGCCGGCGGATTTGGTGCGCAGTGTGGCTTGGTAGAAGGTTCTTTGATGTTGATTGGTATTTTGGGAAAAGAGAAAGGGGTGCCGAAAGAAGAAATAATTCATGTATGTTATTGCTTTGCACAAGAATTTGAAGAGAAATTTGGCAGCTTATCATGCAAAAAATTGCGCCCACAAGGTTTTAAGGCAGATAATCCACCACATTTATGTGAGGGACTAACAAATCAAGCTGTACAATTTACTGCTGAATATTTGGAGAGAAAAATGAGATAGTACATAAAAGACTGGAAATATTCCATTATGAAAACTGGTAAGTTATAAATAGGCATTGGTCAATATTTTGACTAATGCCTATTTTATCCGCAATTGATCTCATTTAATTTGTATTACTATACGGTGGGTAAAAGCCCATTCGATTTTTGACACTACGGCAGTTATCCGCGGATGTTAGCATTTCAAGTAAAGTAAAGGCTACCCCCAAGGCAGTAGATGGACACGATGAGGTTATTATATTCCTATCAACGACGATAGGTTGATTCATTACTTGTACTCCGAAAGCAGCTAATTGTTGTTGACGCAAGCCATTATTTAAATGATAGGTAGTACCTTTGCGACCTTTCAATACGCCGCTTTTGCCTATTGGTAAAGCTCCAACGCATACGGATGCGATGATTTTTTCCTCCTGATCAAATTTCCGGATGACAGAAAGAAATTCCTCACTAAAAGCATCGACGTAAAAACCTGCCTCTTCAAAGCCACCTGGGATAGCCAAGGAATCAAACATCGTTACATCAACCTCGGAAAGCTGCATCTCGGGAATTATGGTAAAATTCCAGGTACATTTCAACTCTTTTCGCAGACTGCAGGTTATTACTTCAGTAGAACCATCTCCTTCTAGCTTATTCCAGCCCAGCACATCGGTAAAAACACTGGCTTCATAAGCTTCAAAACCGTTGGATAGTAAGAGTAATATTTTTTTTGTTTTCAATAAGATCGCCGCCTTAATTGTATTTTCTTATGTTTTATCGTATCATAGACGCAAGTAAATGGATATCACCAATCCTTCAATCTTTCTTAGGCACGACGCGGGAATGTTTAATTGGCAGTGATGGTTTGGCGTAAGCCTCGCAATGGCTAGATGTGCAAAAGCTTCAAGGTGGAATGAAAAGATTGTCTGCAAATATTAATTATTTTTTTCTGTACAATAGTATAATAGTGCTGCAACTGGCATACTTAGTCCCAGAATGGATGCAAGCATCCAGCCCCCATAAGCATATGCCCAGCCGCCTAATGCCGATCCAATTGCTCCGCCAATAAAGAAAACAGCCATAAATATTCCGTTTACACGCCCTCGTATTTCATTCCCTAGTGAATAAATCGCACGCTGACTGAGAACAAGATTGCCAGATACCGCCATATCTAACGTTATTGCTGCAACAACCAGCATAACTAAAGATAATGTTGAATAGCCTTCAACTATATGAGTAAGTAAAAAAGATAGAACTGCAATTACAATTGCCGAACCAGTTAATTTTTTTGTCCATCCTTTATCGGCTAATCTTCCTGCGATAGGAGCTGCTATAGCGCCGGCCACACCAGCAAGGGCGAATAGGGCAATTCCTTGCTGTGATAAATGAAAATTATTGGCTAGGGATAAGGGGATTACTGTCCAAAATAGACTAAAAGCACCAAATAAGCATGCCTGATATAACGAGCGTCGACGTAAAACAGCTTTCGTTTTAAAAAGTGCCCATAAGGAACTAAGCAATTCACCATAATTCAAGCCAGGCAAAGGTTTACGTTCAGGAAGAACGAAAGCCAACAAAACAGTCAATATTGCAGTAATGGTAGCCGATAGGGTGAATACTGCCTGCCATCCCCAAAGGTCAGTAACAAAGCTGGCGATAGGCCGGGCAAGCATTATTCCAAGCAATAGGCCACTCATTACATTACCTACGACTTGGCCTCGCTGTTCTTCCGTTGCTAAATGGGCCGCATAGGGTACCAATATTTGAGCTGCCACTGAACCTAATCCGATAAACATTGCTGTTACAAGAAAGAACAGCGCATTGTGTGCCAGGGGTGCTGCAACTAATGAACAAATAACGACTGTTAGTGCTGATACGACTAATCGTCGATTTTCGATAAGATCGCTAAGCGGAACAATAAATAATAATCCAAAAACATAGCCAACTTGGGTCAGTGTTACGATTAATCCTGCTGATGCCAGAGAAAGATGGGTATCTATACTAATAGGACCAACTAAAGGTTGTGCATAATAAAGATTTGCAACAATCACTCCGCATGCAATTGCTAACAGGAATGTAATCCAGTTTGGAACTTTCTTAGTTTCTAATCGTACATGATTCATTTGATAATCCCTTCCTTAGTTTAATAGCTTCTTTTACGTTTGTATTATAGTTTGCATTCATTTTTACAATACTGAACGTTTAGTTTAGTTGATGATTTAATTATAAACTGAACGTTCAGTATTGTAAAGAACTATTTTCTTTTCTTGCGAGAAAATATTTAGTATAATGTACGTATAGTTTTAATGGATACAAAAATACGCAGGGAGGTATGTTCTTGGAAAAGAAAAGAGGACGTCCACGTAACGCCGAGACGGAAAAATCCATTCTTGCTGCTTCCTATGATTTGTTGTTGGAGAATGGTTTTGGGGCTGTAACTGTTGAAAAAATTGCTGAACGAGCTAAGGTTAGTAAAGCGACGATTTATAAATGGTGGCCAAACAAAGCTGCGGTTGTTATGGACAGCTTTCTATCTGCTGCTATGTCTAGACTTCCGGTGCCGGATACAGGCTCGGTTATCAATGATATAATCATTCAGGTTACCAATTTAGCCAGGTTTTTGATTAGCCGGGAAGGTAGGGTAATCAATGAGCTAATTGCAGAAGGGCAATTTGATGTAAAACTGGCGGAGGAATATCGAGCAAGATATTTTAACCCTCGACGGCTTGAATCACGACGCATTTTAGAAAGAGGGGTAAACAGAGGAGAGTTAAGGAAAGACTTGGATATTGAATTAAGCATTGACTTAATTTATGGTCCGCTTTTTTATCGATTATTAGTAACAGGTGATAAGTTAGATGAATCTTTTATAGAAGTTTTGATAAAATATGCTTTTGAAGGCATTAATGCAGAGAGATAATTTGATGGTTAAATTTTGGCTTTATATGTATTAAGTTACCCTTTCGAAGCAGAAAGAGAAGAAGGCAGGATGTCCCTGGCTCTAATCTGTAAATGCAGTAACAAAGGGCAGAAAAAGCAATGTATTGGCAAAAAAACTATTTGATATTACTTCTCATTAGTGGTATACAATGATATGATAAAAGTATATATGCGTTACCCTCGAAAAAAATAGTTTGCAGATAATATAGGCTGGGAATACACGCATAAGAAAACATTTGAGGAAGGACTAATGCCCAATGAAGATTATTGATGCCCACATCCATTTTTGCCGGGAGCCTTACTTTGACCAGATTGCAGAATTGGCGGGCCATAAAAATACTGGTGCGCATCTGAAAGAGCAATATGCAGCGCATAACATCGTTCATGGTGTGGTTATGGGCAACCGGGGACTGGAGCTCAGTGAACACGAGTACCCTGACTATCTTAGCTATTGCATCGGGCTGGATAGCACCTGCTTTAACGTGGATGAGGTGGTGCAGCAGGCTTACTTAGTAGAGAAACATCTGCAAAGAAAGAATTGTGTCGGTATTAAGTTATATCCGGGCTACAATCATTTTTATGTTTACGATTCGGTGGTTGACCCGTTTTATCAGCTGGCAATGCAATATAAAAAACCAGTGGCTATTCATACTGGCTTGACAGCTTCCAGCAATGGCCTGTTGAAATACAGTCATCCTTTGACCTTGGATGAGGTAGCGGTGCGCTATCCCCAGGTTCAGTTTGTCATGTGTCATATTGGTAATCCATGGTTAGTAGACGCTATTGCAGTTATTGAGAAAAATGAAAATGTAGCTGCCGACCTTTCAGGAATCTTGGAAGGCCGGATTGATAGTATGCCGGATTTTTTTGAAAGAAAGAAGGGCTATATCAACTTCATAAAAGTATGGCTGGAATACCTGGATAACTATGAGCGCCTGTTGTATGGAACAGATTGGCCCTTGGCTAACATCTCCAATTATATTGAGTTTGTTGAACATATTATTCCCGCAAAGCATCATGACAAAGTGTTTTTTGATAATGCCAACAGGATTTATGATCTTGGTCTTTGACAGGAGTTGTATAGCATGGAAGAAAAGAAACTTACTATGAATTCGAAAGATCTATTTTTATACTGCCTAACGAAGCCTGGATCAATTGAGGATTACCCTTTTGGTCCCGATATCATTGTTATGAAGGTAGCATCCAAGATATTTGCGCTATTATCACGCAGAAATGGTCAGTGTAATCTTTCGTTGAAATGTGATCCTTACTATTCTGAAGTATTAAGACAGCAATATCCAAGCATCATACCTGGATACCATTTGAATAAGCGTCATTGGAATACGTTACTGCTTGATGGTAGTATTCCAGAACGCGAAATAAGAGGCTTAATCGATCATTCTTATGAATTAGTATATAAATCCCTTCCCCGAAGTAAGAGAGCGGAATATCAAGAAGATTGGTGATTTCTTAATAAAAAACAGTATAGATCCTGCATTGCTTATTTAAGCGGTACAGGATTATTAAAACCTCCATTGTCAGATTCTCTTAACTGACAACGGAGGTTCAATTCTTTTCAGATTACCGATTGATTTGTTATTTTTTGAAAGATTGCCAATTTTGTTGTGCGATTTATCTAACATATCTCTCGGGGCACGGAGTACATTTAGGCTCGATCCGAAGCCGATTTCTTTCTCTTCAGCTTCAAAACCTTTAAAAACAGCTTGGGCGAAATGATCAACTGGCGCTCCAAATATCGCAAACGATAGTATGTAATTCGGGAAATTTCTCTTTATCCTCCATCAGCTTTTCCGGTCTGCGGCCACAAATGATTACCTTGTTACCATTTCTTAAAAATCCTTTGGCTAAAGCGAATCCAATTCCGGAAGCTCCACCTGAAATTAATACTGTATTCCCCGTTAGATGCATATAACAACCCTCCTTAGTTTCTTTTCGATATGATTCTACAACAAATCAGCAGCTTCCAATTTTGCCGGATGATGTGTTAAGGAAATTGAGCGAAAAGTATTCTCATTCTGTCTGGGAAAAAGCCGATGCTGCACACAGTGCTGTAAGATTTTGCACCAGCTGGGCTACGAACAAGAAAAATGTTGAAATGCTGATAAAGGATATTGAGGCATTATAATAAAGGACTTTTGATCAAGCCTTCGTTGTTATTATTGCAGGTGTAACTATATTTTTGGTACTGGCTTCACTGATAGACCTTTGCAGGGATGCTTTCATAAAAACAGGAGGGGATTATAATGAGACTTGAAGGGAAAGTTGCAGCAATAACAGGGGCTGCCTCTGGAATGGGTAAAGAAATAGCAATTCTATATGCTAAAGAAGGAGCGAATGTGGTTGTATCTGATATATACTTAGATGCAGCCAAGGCAACTGTAGCTGAAATTGAATCAAACGGCGGAATTGCTACTGCTTTACGGGTAGATGTTGCAAAAGAGGAAGATATTCAGACGTTAATTGATACCGCTGTTATTACTTATGGAACATTGGATATTTTAGTTAATAATGCCGGTATTATGGATAACTTTGTTCCAGCTAGTTTTGTGAAAAATTTAAAATTGGAGGGGGAATTAGTGCGGCAAGTTTACTCTTCGTTTGCAGAAAAAGTATGTTTTATTGATATTAAACACACAGGAGAGTTTAAAATCTATAAGGATCTGCCTCAAAAGAAAGGGGCAGATCCTTATAGATTTTAGAAAATGGTTAGTGGCCTTCATCTTTACCATTACCTTCCTGTTTTTAACATTTTAATGCCGATCATTAAAAATAGTCAACTAAAAAATTCCAAAAGAACTCTAAGGAGAATTTGCAGGAATTTATTATCTAAATGGAAAATAAAATGAAAATAGTTATTAATTTTACTACCAGATATCTTATGTATCTACATGGGCTATAAATTTGAAGTTTGAACCAACAATGGTAAAAACGATAACTAATAAGGAGGAAATATTGATGAATGTAGTCAAATTTAATTATGAGATAAAAAGACCTGAGTTAAAGATTCCGATGGTTGTTTTTGCATATTGATAACAATAGGGTTAATAATAAAAAAATTATACAGGGAGCGTCGGTATTGTGCGTAGATTCATTTGTTTAGTCATTGTCATTAACTTTTTGCTGATTTTCATGCCGGGAATGTCATACTGTTATGCGGACGGTTCCAAGCTTGAACTGGATTGGGACTACTTAACTCCATTTACCAGCAACCGCGATATTGATACGGTTTCACTACATATACTCAAGAAAATTTCCGAAAAAAATAATAAGTCTGTATATAGAGGTATTACAATCACACGGCCGTATGGAAGTATAGATTATAAGCAACAAAATCAAGACAGCTCTGCAGTCGGCATCGGGCCTGTTTATATGATTCGCAAGGAGAAAGAACTCTCCCATAAGCTTTCAGCAGCACTCGATATGAGCGGCGGATTTATCCTATATGATAAGACATTTCCGGCTGGCGGAAGACATTATAATTTCATGTGGCGCATCGGGCCTCAATTCATCTATAAAATCAGTGAAAACTCTTCAGCGAATATTGGGTATATGCTAATGCATGTTTCGAATGGTGGTATTGGAGGACATAACCCTTCCTATAATGCCCATGGAGTTTCATTGGGTTTTGTGACACATTTTTAAACCGATAAAAAGTCTAGTTTCGTGTCTTAGCCTTGGGGAGAGCTATAGAGCAGCAATAGAAAGGAGTAAATGTGTATGATGGAACAGATTAAAATGCGTAGAAGTATAAGAAAATATCTTGATAAGTCAATAGAGGATGAAAAAATCCTTCAATTAATTGAAAGTGCGAGACTCGCCCCATCAGGAAGCAATACACAACCATGGCATTTTATCATTGTAAAATCTGAATTGACCAAACAAAAGCTAGCTGAAGTATCTCATAACCAAAAATGGATGCTATCTGCTCCAGTGTTTATTGTTTGTGTTGCAGATATTCGTTCCAGAATAAATGATGATACACACTTAACCTTGGATGAAAATAGTACACAAGAAGAAGTTAAGCAAATTATAAGAGATACGTCAATTGCAATAGAACATATTTTACTTGAAGCCAGCAATCTGGATTTAGGTACTTGCTGGGTTGCTTGGTTTACCCAAAAGGAAATCAGACCAATCCTAAATATCCCTTCTGACAAGTATGTAGTTGGTGTTATTACGGTTGGCTATACTGATGAAAAACCGACCCCACGCCCACGTAAAGAACTTGAGGAAATAATCCATTATGAGAACTGGCAAATTAAAATATAATAAGGAAGTGTGAGATATGGAAAAAGTTGTTCTTTCAGAGAAATTTAGCCTTTTTGCGGAACACTGGAGTCCTAAAATTGTAGGTGAATTAAATGATTCCTATATAAAACTTGCCAAATTGAAAGGCGAATTTGTTTGGCATCACCATGACGATGAGGATGAACTATTTCTTGTTGTAAAAGGGAAACTGTTAATAAAGTTTAAGGATAAAGATGTTTCCTTGGATGAAGGGGAATTTATTGTTATTCCAAAAGGAGTTGAGCATCTTCCAGTGGCAGACCAAGAAGTACATGTGATGCTTATCGAGCCTAAAACAACTTTAAATACTGGTAATATAATAAATGAGAGAACCGTTGAAAACCTGAATCAAATATAGCTTTTGATATGCTCCTCCTTGTGGTAGACAGTTATAAATAATAAAACTGTTTACTACAAGGAGGAGCTTTTTATGTGAAACAAAGTGAAAATATCAAGAACAGAAAACCTTTAAATGGGACAAAGAACCTGTCCCCGTGTCCCTTAAGAAGGAGTATTTTTGCTGGAAATTTACGATGTTGAATTACTAGTAGTGCCGGTTTATAATAAGCTTTGGTGAGGTTTTCTACCATAGAACTCCGACAAACAAGAGTAATCATTTCGAAACTTGGGAGGATGGAGGAATAGAAATTCATGGATTATATTATTATTTTTTTTATTATTTGTTTTGCATCATTTATACAATCGATAACGGGATTTGGGTTTGCAGCAGTAAGTGCTCCATTGCTGCTATTTTTTATAAATCCCAGTTATGTTGTGGGATTAACGGTTTTTGGAGCTTTAATATCTAATTTTTGGGTTATATATAAAACAAAAGGAAAATCAGATCCTAAGCTTGTATGGCCGATGTTTATTGCAAGTCTTGTTGGTATTTTGCCAGGTGTATACTTACTTAAGATAGTAGATGCTTCTGTTTTTAAAATATGTGTTGGAATTCTGATTTTGCTTATGGCGATGTTTATGGCGGGCAATTATGTAATTAAAATTAAAAGGATAAGACTTGCAGCAGTTATTGTTGGAATTGTAAGCGGTTTTCTAGGAGGGTCAACAAGTCTCAACGGCCCTCCTGTTGCATTATTTTTTATGAATCAACAGCAGGAAAAAGAAACTTTACGCAAAAATATAGTACATTACTTTTGCCTTGCTAATATTGCAACGCTAATAACCATGTATTTAATGAAAACATTAGATATCAATACACTTAGAGAGAGTATTTACGTTGTTCCAGGAGTTTTAGTTGGTGCATGGATAGGAGAAAAAGTTTTTGTAAAAATTAGTATGAGTGTTTTTCGAAAGATTTCTATAACAATTATTTTTTTGTGTGGTGTAATTAGTATTATTAATGGAATAATATAAAAGTTTAAATTATTGTTGATCATAATTTAGTAAAGAGAGATTGAACGTTATGTAACGGTCATAGTCAAGCCGCCTACGCCAATTGTTTATTCAAATCAATTAGCGTAGGCGATAGAATGAAAATTTTACATTGTTATATATATCATCAAGAACCCGCGAAATTCGCGGGTTCTTTTATCTTGGTCTTTATAATTAATATAGGGATACTGTATGTAGTAATAACATAACATTGCCTATACATCACTATATAGTGTAAAATAAACGAATTATAGAGTTTGTTATAAGGGGAAATTGTTTATGATCCAAACTGCGAATCATCAAGTGACAATTCAGTCATTAAAAGGGAAGCTTTTAGCGGTTTATGAATATTTAGTAGAACACAATGATCAAGAAAATGCTGGAAAAGTTAAGCAATTAGCTGATAAGTTAGTAAATGAGGAATTTGCCATTGCATTCTGCGGACATTTTTCTGCAGGAAAATCAACGATCATAAATCGTCTGGTGGGGGAAAATTTACTGCCGTCAAGCCCGATTCCAACCAGTGCCAATCTTGTAAAAGTCAAAGCGGGAGAAGAATATGTAAAGGTATTTTTTAAAAACGAAAAACCTCGTTTATATCTCGCTCCTTATGATTATAAAATGGTAAAAAACTATTGCAAGGATGGGGATCAAATCCAGTCAATTGAAATTAGCCATTCGGATTCCCAACTGCCAAGTCATACCGTTATTATGGATACTCCCGGCATTGATTCTGCAGATGATGCCCATCGTATTGCCACGGAATCTGCCATTCACCTTGCTGATTTGATTTTTTATGTAATGGATTATAATCATGTTCAATCCGAATTGAATTTTATGTTTACAAAGGAACTGACAGAAGCCGGCAAAGAGGTTTATCTTGTTATTAACCAAGTTGATAAGCATTCGGATCAGGAACTTTCCTTTGGGGAATTTAAAACAAGTGTGGTTGAATCCTTCTCATCATGGGGCGTGAAACCAGCTGATATTTTTTATACCTCTTTAAAGCAAGATGACCATGAATATAATCAGTTTCCAGAGCTGCAGGCTTTTTTGGCCGAGCGCTTAAAGGAGAAAGACGGCTTACTCCTCCAATCTATTTTTCATTCCCTGCAAAAAATCATCAAAGACCATTTGGATATAACAAAGAAAAAGAATGATCTGGAGCTAGAGCCGTTCAAGAATATCTTAAATGAATTATCTGCTGGAGAGCAGGAAGAGCTAGCAGATAACTACAACCGACTGAGTGAAGAGAAAAAGGCTTTAGGTGAGGGGCCGGAGAAAGCAGAAAGCGAATTTGATGCCGAGGTTAATAAAATCATGGCAAATGCCTATTTGATGCCCTTTGAAACCAGAGCCCTTGCTGAAGGCTATCTTGAATCGTGTCAGGGCGATTTTAAGGTTGGATGGCTGTTTACCAAACAAAAAACCTTAGCTGCAAGAGAAGAAAGACTGAATCTCTTTTACCATGGAATACTCGAAAAAACAAAATCACAGATAGAGTGGCACCTTCGTGATTTTCTGCTGCGCTTTTTAAGGGACAAAGGGATCTCCAATGAAGAACTGCTTGCCAAAATCCAGAGTTTCAATGTTCATTTTTCAAAGGACTTATTAGAATCCGCTGTAAAATCGGGGGCATTCTTATCTGACACTTCTGTTATAAATTATACGGATAATGTGGCAACTGCAATTAAACTATTGGCTAAAAGCTCTTTAGCTGAGCTTAAGAGCAAAATGCTCAATGCCCTGCAGGAAAGAAATGCAGCCCTTCAAGCAAGAATAACCCAAAAATCAGCAAGCCTAGAGCGGTATATCACCGCGCTTGAGCAGGTGGAAAAATATGAATCAGCTGAGAGTCTTGAGCAAAGGTCGCTGGAAATGCTGCTTAACAGGGCAACTGAGATAGAGGATGACCGTTTTCATTTGTTTGATCTGAAAGAAGAGGAATTTGAGATCGTTTATGGGGAAACCGGGCAGGCTCCAGAGGTACAGAAAAAATCCAGTCTCCCGATGAACAAGCCGATTCCAAAAGAAAAAACTCCATTACCCGCTAACGCCTCAGACCGGATGAAACAGACAGCTGAAAAATTAAAGAAGACAGCGCAGCTGGTTCAGGGATTGCCGGGCTTTAAAAAGCTTGCAGGTGAACTGAAGGAAAAAGCGGATCGATTAGATCATAAAGGTTTTACGGTTGCCTTATTTGGAGCATTTAGTGCTGGCAAATCTTCTTTTGCGAATGCGTTAATCGGAGAAAGAGTATTACCTGTTTCACCAAATCCAATGACAGCGGCAATCAACAAAATTAAGCCGGTCAATGAGTCCTATTCACATGGGACTGTTCTCATTAAGCTTAAAGAAGAACGTGTAATGCTCGAAGAGGTCAATCATGCCTTGAAACTATTTGATTTTCATGGAGAGAGCTTAGCCGATGCAAGGACAAAGATAGAGAAGCTCAATGAGCAATTGGGACAGCAGGGGGCAGCCGAGAAGACAAATTATGCTTTTTTGCAGGCATTTACCCGGGGCTATACTGCCTTTAGCGAACAGCTAGGTACAATACTCAAAAAAACAATAACCGAATTTAGTGATTATGTTGCAGTAGAAGAAAAATCCTGCTTTGTTGAATGGATTGATCTGTATTATGATTGTCCACTAACCCGCAGTGGCATTACTCTGGTTGATACTCCGGGGGCGGATTCCATTAATGCCCGTCACACGGGAGTGGCCTTTGACTTTATCAAAAATTCAGATGCTATATTGTTTGTAACCTACTATAATCATGCATTTTCAAAAGCCGATCGGGAGTTTTTGATTCAGTTGGGGCGTGTGAAAGATTCATTCCAATTAGATAAAATGTTTTTTATGATAAATGCCATTGATTTGGCTGATAATGAGGAAGAAAAGGAAACCGTTACCCTATATGTCCACGAGCAGCTAATAAAATATGGAGTCCGAAATCCTCACTTATATCCATTATCAAGTCTACAGGCACTGAAAGAAAAAGAGGAAAGGACAACCCTTCCTGTTTCAGGAATGCCAGATTTTGAGGAAGCTTTTTATCATTTTATTACCAATGATTTGTCTAACCTGGCAGCTCGGGCATCCGAAAATGAACTAAATCGTGTTTCTCATTTAGTAGGGAAGCTCATTGATAGTACCAAAGAAGATGCGGAAGTTAAGAAGCAAAAACGGGAAAATATGGTCGCCCAGAAAGCGGGTATAAACGCAATTCTTATGCAGCAGACGGCACAAGATTTAAAAAATCGCCTGCATCAGGAAACAGAAGAATTAGTTTATTACATTAAGCAACGGGTATTTTTACGTTTTACGGATTTCTTTAAAGAAGCATTCAATCCTACAGTGTTACGTGATGATGGTCGTAATCTGAAGAAAGTTTTGCAGAATGCGCTGGAGGAATTACTCGAACAAATTGGCTTTGACTTTGCCCAGGAAATGAGAGCAACGACAGTAAGACTGGATCGCTTTGCTGAAAGAATAACAGCAGAGTATCAAAGAGTGCTTGTCGAACGGATTCTTGAGATAAATCCGGATTTATCTTTTTCCCTTTTTGAATTTGAGAATAAAGCACAAATTGATTTTGAAGTCGCTTTCAAAGATATTCAATACGGGTTATTTTCCAAAGCAATGACTTATTTTAAAAATCCAAAATCATTTTTCGAAAAAAATGAAAGTAAATTAATGAGTGACGAGATGTATCGTGTGCTGAGCTCTGCAGCAGATGCGTATTTACAGAATGAACAAAAACGGATACAGACGTTATATGGAAATGTCATAGAGGGAGAGCTTGAAAAGCTAATCTCGCACATGGCGGAACAGACAGATGAATTTTATTTAAGTTTGCTCTCCGCTTTAGATGGCGGAGTTCCAACTGAGCAGTTAATCGCAATTCAGCAAAGCTTAACAGAATTTAACAACTAAAAAATGAATGCAGGAATGAACGATTCGCAAAAAGACACCTTCCAAATCTTGTGAGAATTTGGAAGGTGTCTTTCGCTTTATTGGGTTTGTGAAAATTAAATATGGAGTTTTTCTTGGTAATTCATTGAATATCCATCTCTTGCACCATCACGTATATCTGATGAATTGTCTTTTATTTCAATAATGTTAAGTTTTCTAACTGCTCCATAAGGTTCTTTTAATGAAAGAGTATCTTCTCTCCCTGAAATAATCCATAATGTTTTATATCCCTTAGGTATGGAGAGAAGCTTATCTTCACCTTTGCCATCCGTAAAATACACTAACAGATTAATCTTTTTAGTATTCGCATATTCAAAAACTGGCGTAAATCTAGTGCCTCCTCTTATATTCATTCTAGCTTTTATATCCTTGACGGATTTGACTTTATACACACGTCTAATTTCACTATCACATTCTACAATCGTAATTTCATGATTGTAATTTTTCACGATACTGAGTACTTCTTTCATCGCTTGATTAAATTCCTCGTCACTAATGCTTCCACTTATGTCAAGGGCAACAACAATTTTTGCTTTATGACTTCTAAGCTGGCCTCTTAAATCAAAGCGGTCGGGCTGTCTGCGATTTCTTCTTGTTATAATCTTCTTCTTCTGATTACTTTCAACTGTTCCCATTAACCTCTTAAGATACAAATTCCAAGGCAGTTCACCCTTGCTGTTTTTAAGTGATAATATCAGATTTTCTAAATAGTTTGGAATATTGCCTTTTTGCGAAGCATCAATAAACTTCTCCGTAAATTCTTTGAGCGTTTGTTCATCCAGCTCACTGGAATCTTCCCAAATATCATGGGTTTTTTCAGGATCATAATTCAGTTCTATTAGTTCATCTTTATTACTATCATCCTCTGCTGCATCTGGATCTTCTTCTAGTAAATCTATGGCAGTTTGAATCTTTTCCACATAATATTCAAAAGACTCAAATGGCAAGAGTTTCAAAGAATAATTTAAATTTACCCATTCTAAGGTAGTAGCATAGGGGGGCAGGTGGTCTAAATAGGTATTTACTACGATATCCATTGCGATATTAGTCGCCAAGGTACTATAGCTGCGCTGAATTTCTTTTGCTCTGATTAAATGCATCGAGACTATATGGAGTATCTCATGCTTAAGTGTACTTTCCATTTGTTTTATAGTAAGAGTTAAAAAAATAATGGGATTAAAGTAGATAACATATTTCGCTCCTTTAAAATTCACAGCAGTAGGACTGCTGATATCGAAGCGTATTTCTTTGGACATTTGAAACAAAAAGTACCCATAGAAATTATCTTTGTCTTCCATAAGACTTACATTCACTTTGTCGACAAGGCTAAAAAACTCTTTTTTAAAATCTTCTGGAATCTGTATCTGAGAATGATCGCCTTCACGTTTTGCTTTTAAAAAAAGAGTAATAATTTTATATGCTTTTTCATAAAGCCCGTTTACCTGGGTTTCAAAATAAGTTTCCATACATTATCACCTGATTATACATAAGATTCAAAATAGGCTTCCACAAAAGCTTCATTTTCTATGGCGTATTTGTATACTTCAATATAACTATTTTTTATATCCTTCATGATTCCTATCATTAGATCTACAGGATATAGTTTCAAGAATTCAATCAGTCTGTCAATCGTAAAACTTGTGTCATGAACACCATTCTTTAGAGTTGCTTCTAAATGTTTAAGAATATTCTTTGCAGCTAGATAAAGCCTTGTATGGCTTTCATTTTTAATTTTTTCTCTGACGGATTCATGCAGAGCATTTCCTGAAAACACATCTTCATAAGAGAGTAGGGTGCTATAATCGGATTCAACAAAGTTAACAAACTCTTCTGCAATCAGTTTTCCTACATTTCCTCTGATAACATTTAAAAATACAGACCTGGGTATGGAATCTTTTTTCTGCTTATAAATTTTATAAATACCAGAAATTCGTTCATAGCTTCTTGGTGTTGCTCTTATATCATCTTCGCTTTTTTTATGCAAATATTCTGGGAAGGTGGAAATAAACTCGATAACCTTTTGCTCAATGCCTGCATCTATGGCCCAGTCTAACCACTGCATATAATCAGGTTCCATGTGTAACCACACAAAGCGGTTTTCTTGCGCTACATCCATATCTACCACTTGATAATCAAAATCCGCACCGTATTTACTGGAAGGATTCATAGCTGCTACAATTTTTACACTTTCATGCAGCTTATATCCATTAATCTCTCTATTTAATATTAAATTCATAAGTTCCTGCTGCACGGTATGTTCACAACGATTGATCTCGTCGATAAATAAAAGAACTGTTTTCCCTTTCGCTATTTCTTCATCAATTTCCCTTAGTTTATTATGAACGGCATATACTGTTGTTTTCTTTTCAACTTTATCCCCATGATGATTTATTCTGGTATAAGATTCTATCGTTGGAAGACCGCCTATTTCACCTTCTTTAAGGAGATTTCCATCAATAACAATGAAGCTCCATTTATTTTTATTCGCAATTTCCTTGGCTAACACTGTTTTTCCGATGCCGCTTTCCCCAACGATTAATGGTACTTCTCCAGTAGCTAGTACTAAATCAACACTTTTTAATGTATCTGTAAAATTCATGATATCTCCCACCTATTTTATCTTCAGTTTTTCATCTACCGCTATTTTTTTTGCCTTTTTGCTTCCATAGGTATAAATAAACCGTAACTTATCCATTGGTAGACTGTCACTGTTTTTATCTATCATACTGCAATTTAAAAAATCTCTAACATATTTTTCTTCAATATCTTCATTTGATAATGCTTCCTTTAGCACTTGTTCTAGTTCATCTTTAGATAGTTCTATTTCTTTCATAACGTATTTAATCACTAAAATATTTACTTTCAAGAATTCTAATACTTTATCTTTATCTAAATCAGATATAAGCCGAATTGCCCTCTCGTCGTTCTTGACAGCGATAAGCTCTGCATGATGTGTAGGAGAATTAATATAGCGTAATGCATCATAACTGATTCTTACAGCCTCTTCTTGTACACTTTCGTAAGGTTCTTTTATAAATTTAATTGCATCGTAATTTTTTCTTACAGCTAATAATTGCAATTCCTCACTTGGATTGGTAACATATTTAATCGCCCATCCAGCTTGCTGGATAGCTAATTGAATTAACGTGTCAGTTGGATTTTTTATATACTCTAAATTAGTCCATCCAGCATCTATCGCTTGTAACATCATTTTTTCTGTAGGATTATTGATAAATTGAATGGCACGAGCATTATTGTCCATAGCTAGTTCTTGCATCTCTCTAGTTGGATTGGCTATATATTGTAACGTAAGTCCATTTTTTTTAATGGCCAACAACTTCATCTCGTCTGTAGGATGATTGACATATGCGATGGCATTAGGATTATTCCTTATCATTTCAATAAGCTTTGATTGTTCCATACTGTTATTTTCCTTTTGTACTTATTTATTATTTCTTTTAAAAGGTAATATAAATAGTATAATTATACCATTGTATTAAAAAAGGATCTATAAATGATATTGAAACAATAGGTATTTATATGCATGATTGTTCTTTCCTTAAAAAGCATTAATGTGCGGTACTTATTAAATCAACAAAATTAGCCATGGCTGCCGTTTGTATCACATCTTTTCGCTGGATTAGCATTGTTGTGCAAATTCGTAGATGAGCTGGCAGCTCATAAGCGATTAGAACGCCTGACTGAAGCTTATCTTCTACAACTGACCTAGGCAATAGGGAGATTCCGATACCAGCTGATACGCCGCCAATAATAGCCTCCAGAGAGCCAAATTCAAAACGCCTCAAGGGGATCGATTTACTTTCCAATAGATATTGCTCAAGCAATGATCGATAAGAGCAGCCAAGGCGGAAAACTAATATCGTTCTGTTTTTTATAATATCCAAAATATCCTGGATATTTTCTTTTTTCTCGGCAATCAGAACCATTTCTTCTCTAAAGCTTTCGATTTCATTGATCTCAGGATGGTTAACAGGGGCGGCAACAAAGGCCAAATCGAGCTCGTAATTCAGAACCTGATTCATTAAGTATTCGGTAGGCCCAGTCTGAAGTGATAATTCAACCTTATCATATAAAGAATGGTATTTTTTGAGCAGCGCAGGCAAACGAATGGCGGCTGTTGTTTCCATAGAGCCAATTCGCAGTAAGCCGCTTGGAACCGCACCTGGACTCAGGAAGCGGTATAATTCTTCCGTAAGTTGGGTAATCTTTAACCCGTATTCCAGGAAAATTTGACCGGAGGGAGTGAGCTGCACTCCTTTTGTATTACGATAAAATAAATCCACTTTTAAGTTTGCTTCTAGCTTTCGTATGCGTGCAGTGATACTGGATTGTGCGTACCCTAGTGTTTCCGCTGCTTGAGTCATAGAACCATGTAATGCTACTTCGCGGAATACTTTTATATCGTCTAAATCCATCTTTATTAGCCTCCCATAGATAAAAGCGATTGCGGAAATAGAAATGAATCGCTTCTTTTAGTCGGTTCTTTATAGTAACATATAATTATATTACTTGGCTAGGAGGTGACAATATCAAAAATAACCGAAATATTTTTACTCTTGTAGGTGGAATTTGCGCCTTGAGCTTAGCTATGGGGATTTCGCGATTTGGGTTTACGCCAATTATTCCACTGATGCAAAGAGATATTGGCGTAACGGAATGGGATATTGCAGTGATGGCTTCTGCAAACTATCTGGGCTATTTGATTGGGGCCTATATCTCACGGAAGCAGTGGGTCAGAAAACATTTACGAACCTGGTTAGGTGGGGGAATCGTTGCCAGTATCCTGTTGCTGATCGCTATACCACTCACGTTAAATGATTTACTTTGGTCCTTGCTAAGGCTGCTGTCTGGGTTTCTTAGCGCAATTTTATTTGTCGTCGCCTCAAGCGTTACTTTGGGACAAGGACGAAGTGATTGGGCAGGATATCTTTATAGTGGCGTTGGTATTGGCATTGCATTTACTGGAATATTTGTACCCATGTTTGATATCTTGGGTGGCTGGACAGCCAGCTGGCAGGGCTTAGCACTGGGTGGAAGTATCTTTGGAGCCGCTGCGTGGTATACTCTGTCGAAAGCGTCGTGCCCTGAAGCTGGGGAGTCAGGTCAGATACGAACCAAAGATAAGTTTGTAAGGGATTATGAGTGGTACGTTCTTCTTATCAGTTACGGGCTTGAGGGTATTGGCTATATTATTACAGCCACATTCATTGTGCAAATGATAAAATCAATGCCTGAACTCAGCCATATTGCAAATCAAAGTTGGATATTAATAGGCTTGGCGGCAGCCCCATCGGCATATCTTTGGGCGCAAATTGCTAAAAAGACAAGTATAAAAGTGAGCTTGATGCTGGCCTATGGGGTGCAGGCTCTGGGAATTCTTCTGCCAGTTATCATTCCAAGTCAGGTTAGTACTTTGGCAGGAGGTGCTTTATTTGGCGGAACCTTTATGGGGATAACCAGTCTGACAATTACCCTGGCATCCCGGGTAAGGCCGAAGGCTCAATTACAGGCTATCGGAGAATTGACAACCGTATATGCCTTGGGACAGATCATAGGACCTATTGTCGCAGCGTATCTTCAAAAAAACTTCAACATCGTAGCTCCGAGCCTTTTTGCTGTTGTGATGTTAATACTTGCTTTACTAGTACTAATGACACTCCCGAGAAAAGAACACTCCTTTGCGAACAAAGATGGTATAACGTGATCGTCCACGAGCATACTTAAATTACTACAATTATGGGGGATGGCGAAGATTGGAAGATAGGCTGTACCGAGGCTTGTTGCGGGGACGGTCCCTTTCTTTATAATCTATTTATTAACAGCACTATTTCAAACCCCGGGAGCGGTGCCATTACCAATTAATACGGTGCTTTCGAATTACATAACGTCATAAGGACAACCTCTGTCAATAAAAAAATGACTAAGGCTGTCCTTATATTTTTGTTTTAAATTGTTAAATGAGGTATAAATAACGGTTAATAATTTTAACAGTTCTATTTATCCAATCTATACTTTTCAAAGCCCTCTTCGTTAATTGGCACTAGAAAAATTACTGGGTCAAGCTGTAAGCCCGCAGCAATTGCAAATAAAATGTCCAACGAATAAGGGACATCTGAATTTGGTGCTTCAATTTTACTTATGTAGCTTTTACTGTAATTAATCTTTTCACCAAGAGATTCTTGAGATATTCCACGCTTGTTGCGATAAAAGGCTATTCGTCTGCCAATTTCGCGATATTTATTTAAAAAGTTATCCTGCACGCAATTCACCTCTTATTTCATTATAGTTGCGCTAGAGTCATTAATATTGCGTATATAGTAGTTGATATTGCATTTATATTGCAACATTGATATAACGAGATAGTCAATGATTCGTAACGAAAGTAGTGGGTATTATCAAATTTGGATAGGTAAACAAATGTAACATTTAGATACTCCTTAAACAATTCCTTAATGTTCTTATAGCGAGTTAGGCCGACTCCTTTGTCACTAATATTGCAGCCAAATGGGACAAGATATATAAGGATAATTTTTACTAGTAAGTATAAAAGCAATTTGCTAATATGTCAAACCACCTAGAAAATGTTTAAAAACAGATAAATATATTGTTGTCAATATATTCAAAATTAAGTGTAAAAAGATATTGACACGTTATTGGACACTGCTTATAATAAAACTAATTCAATGCGCAGATGAGAAGCAACTTCGTATATGTGAAGTTGAAGCAATTTTGGGTATTGTAATTAAATTTAAGAAGAGAGGTGAGCAGTTAACAACTTAGTGTGCAGCATTACTACCAATAATAAAGGAGGTATAATTTAATGCAACCCCAGGCGAATACTAATTTTCAAGGTGTAAAGCCAACTCGTAAGCGATACGGCATTCTTCTCATATTGTTTATAAACGTGGTAATCAATTATATGGATCGGGCAAACATCGCTTTAGCGGCCCCTTTGTTAGGCAAAGATCTGAATTTAAGCTCTGTTGAAATGGGATTAATTTTTTCTGCTTTTGGCTGGACATATGCATTCCTGCAAGTTCCAGGCGGGTGGCTGGTAGATCACATCAAATCACGTATTTTATATTTCATTTGCCTTTCATTATGGTCTGTGGCGACGATATTACAAGGTTTTGTTAACGGGTTTAACGCTTTGTTTGGTCTGCGTTTAACATTGGGTGTATTTGAAGCGCCGGCTTATCCGATAAATACAAGAGTTGTTACTAGTTGGTTCCCTGAACAAGAAAGGGCCAGTGCGATCGGTATGTATACATCAGGACAATTTGTTGGATTAGCTTTTTTAACTCCAATCCTGATGTATATTCAAAACACTTTCGGATGGCGTGAAATGCTTATTATAACTGGTTTAGTCGGTTTAGTTTGGAGCTTTGTGTGGTATTTTGTATACAGAGAGCCAAAGCAAAGTGGTGCTAACGAAGCCGAATTGGAACATATCAGAAGCGGTGGAGGGCTGGTAGATTGGGAAGATTCACGTACAAGCAAAGAGGAAAAAGTGCCGTTCAAGTGGTCTCATCTTAAACTTATATTAGGTAATCGAGATCTATTAGGTGTTTTTATTGGCTATTTTTGTTTGACAGGGACACTATGGTTTTTTCTTACCTGGTTCCCGACATATCTTGTTAAATATCGTCACATCGAATTTATCAAAGTCGGATATTTAGCTTCTTTGCCTTTTATGGCAGCTTTCGTTGGGGTTATATCTTCTGGCTTCCTTTCCGATAGGTTAGTCAAGAGGGGTGTTTCCGTTGGAACTGCTCGTAAAGTTCCAATGATTGGCGGACTTTTACTATCTATGACGATTATAGGAGCTAATTACGTAGAAGATACAAACTTGATAATTGCTTGTATGGCAGTGGCCTTTTTTGGTAATGGCCTTGCATCGATTGCTTGGATTTTTGTATCATCCATAGCCCCAAAAAATTTATTGGGATTGACTGGAGGGATATTTAATTTTATTGGTAATCTGCAATCCATTCTGGTTCCGATATTTATTGGCTTCTTAATAAGAGGGGGAGATTTCTCACCAGCGCTGATATTCGTTGCTGCTCTCGCTCTAACTGGTGCGCTATCATTTATATTTATAGTACGAAAAGTTGAACGAATTCAAATGCCTGAAGAAGCATGATCGGATGGCCACTGCAAGTGGGACTGAAAATGAATTGGAAGTAAGTAGCAATGAAAAATAATGTTAAGCACTATAAATTATTCTGAAATGGAGATGGCTGAAATGACTTGGCGTAGCAAAAAATTTATCGGTGATTCTGAAAAAGGTGCTCTTGCCCGCGGCTTGTACCGCTCAATGGGTTACACGGATGACGATTTTACCAAACCTTTTATCGCGATTGTAAACACCTGGAACGACATCTGCCCCGGTCACTATAACTTGCGCAGGGTTGCAGGAGCAGTCCGGGAGGGGATACGTACGAATGGTGGCACCGCTGTCGAGTTTGGCACCATTGCCGGGTGTGACGGTATTGCCCAGGGACATAACGGGATGCATTATATCCTTCCGTCCCGTGAAATAATTACCAACAGTATTGAAATGATGGTTCAGGCCCATATGCTGGACGGCATCGTACTTTTGGGCTCCTGTGATAAAATCGTTCCTGGCTTATTGATGGCTGCTGCCCGGCTCAACCTTCCAGCCATCGTGGTAAATGGTGGTCCAGCGTATCCTGGAACCCATAATGGTAAGCATATTGACGTCAACGCTACCGCAATTGCTGTTGGGCAGTTCAAGGCCGGAGAAATAACAGAAGAAGAATTTCGTCAGGTGGAGCGTTCTGCTGTACCGACTCCAGGATCTTGTCAAATGATAGGTACGGCCAACACCATGAGCTGCTTGACTGAGGGGATGGGTATGTCTCTGACCGGAAGCGCGACAATTCCTGCAGTGGATGCCAAGCGGATTAGTGTAGCCAAGGAATCCGGCCGCCGCATTGTTGATTTGGTAAAAGAAGGCATCAAGGCACGTGACATTATTAACCGGGACTCTCTTGTTAATGCAGTGCGTCTTGGCATGGCTATCGGGGGTTCAACGAATCTCATTATGCATATAATGGCTATTGCCCATGAAGCCAAAGTAGAGTTTGAAATCGAAGATTATGATAAACTGAGTGAAACCACCCCGTACATCGCCTCCATTATGACGGCCAGTGAATATGATATGGTGGATTTTAACAATGCAGGTGGCGTACCTGCTGTCATGAACCAAATCTCGCACTTACTTAACCAAGGTGCACTTACAGTGACAGGTAAGACAATTGGTGAAAATATTGCTGGCGCTCCTATTATGGATGAAAGGGTAATTCGCCCATTTAAAGATCCTTTTCGCCCCACCGGTGGGTTGGCGATTCTCAAGGGAACGCTTGCTCCCTTGTCAGGTGTATGTAAGCCGGCAGCCATAAAAGCTGAACGGCAGCAGTTAAAGGGTTTTGCTAAGGTATTCAACTGTGAAGAAGAATTAACAGAAGCAATCCACACCAACAAGATTCAGCCCAATGACATCCTTGTTGTCAAGTACGAAGGTCCTAAAGGTGGCCCTGGTATGCGGGAAATGTTCACTCCCCTTGAACTCTTGGATGGATATGGATTGGCTGAATCGGTCTTTTTGATCACCGATGGACGTTTTTCAGGGTCCAATCGCGGCGGATTTATCGGTCATATTTCGCCAGAAGCGGCTGAAGGTGGTCCAATTGCGGTAGTGCAGGATGGAGATCCCATTATCATAGACATCCCAGGTCGCAGACTAGATTTGGATATTCCGTCTGAAGAATTGGAGAAACGTCTTCGCGAATGGGTTCGCCCTGAACCAAAAATCAAAGATGGTTATCTGGCAATCTATTCCCGGTTGGTCAAATCTGCGCATTATGGTGCAATTATCGAATAACTAACCTTTTAGTGGAAATGGCATGATAGTAACGCAACACTAGTGAACAATCTATAGTAGCAAGACAAATTAAAAAAATTACTGAGGTATATCTTTGAACTTCCGAATAAAGAAGACTAAATTCTAGAAGAAAAGTGCGTCGAGAGACCGTTGCTTGATTCATTTTTCTTCTTCGGTTGTTATAACAGAGATATGCATTCAGAAAGGTATAAAGGAGAAAAAAATGTTTAAACCATATGGTATATACTCTGCAATGCTAACCCCATTTAACAATGATGGCAATGTCAATGAACTAGTATTACGGCGCATGATCGATTTTATGATTGAGAAAGGTCTTCATGGTATTTTCCCCGTTAGTACATCGGGTGAATTTCCACATATGTCCTTCGAGCAATCCGTAGAAGTTATGGAAATTGTCATGGACCAAGCTAATGGCAGAGTAAAGGTTACACCTGGAGTGAGCTCAACTTGTGCGGAGAATTCAATTAAGCTTGCCCAAAAAGCTAAACAGATAGGCTGCGATGGAGTGGTGATTTGTCCACCTTACTTCTATACAATATCCCAGGCAAATATTGAAAAGCATATTGAGGCAGTAGCCGATGCAGTGGATATCCCGGTCATTTTATACAACATTCCATTGTTTGCTACACCGATATCCAACGATGTAGTTGAGCGGCTATCTCTTAAATCAAATGTAGTGGCTATGAAGGATTCCAGCGGCAGCATGGTTGAACTGCTCCATTACATGGATAAGGCACGTCTTGCAGGTTCTGATATAAACTTTCTGGTTGGGCGTGAAGATATGCTGTTACCCGCACTGATGATGGGGGCTAAAGGCTGCATGACAGCATGTGCACATATTTTCCCTGAAATAATGGTAGGAATTTGGGACGCATACCATGCTAATGACTTGGAAAAAGCTAAACGGCTGCAGCTTGCGTTATTGCCGATCATTCGCACCATGTTCGCGGCTCCGTTTCCAGGAGGCTTTAAAGCGGCTCTTGAAATCAGAGGTTTTGAAATGGGACCCTTGAAGCAGCCATTTGCGGCGTCGGAGTTACGGGCTTTAAACGATATTAAGGCAAAAATTAAGACCCTTATTCGCGATTTACTTGATGTAATTGCTAAGGAAGGGCTCGATAAGACCAAATAAAGCCAATGGCTTATAAAGAAGTTATAAAATTTTTTTAAGAGTGTATTTTAGGTTATTAGGGGGTTACTTTAATTGAAATACTTTGCTGCTAATCCGATTGTAAAAGCAAAGTAGATCCATTTGTAACCCCTTTTAATACCATTTTTAAACGGCAGTGCAAAAGAAGCCGCCGTGCCATAAGGTCTTTATGTAAAATATTATAATGTCGACGAGGGATGATCGGAGAGGCATATATTAATGAAGACAAAATTTACATTTTCTATAATTTTAACGTTGTTAGGGCTTTGCGGGGTTCTAGCTGTCATTGACCTTTCTACCAGAGGGTGGGCGGAGATACCTGCTTTCATTTTGCTATCTATGTTGATTTGTATTCCGACGATGTTACTACTGTACAAGCGGATAATTGTCCCTCTTACTTTAATTGGCCGACAGGCTGAAAATTTCGGAGAGGGCGATTTAACAACATCCTTTCAGTGCAAAGCAGCAACTGAGGTAGGGTTCATTGCCGAATCCCTAAATAAAAGTTTAAGCGGTTTGAAGAAGATTGTAGCTACTTTTAACAGGGAAGCAGGCGAGTTGTCGGCTTCTAGTCTTGAATTAGCGGCTGCATCCAGCGAAGCAAAACTCGCGATAAGTACGATTTCAGAACACATTATTGAACTCGCTAGCGGTACTCAGGAAATTGGCAGCAGAACTGAAGAGGTTGATGTAAAGGCCGGAGAGGTTAGTCAATTAGCGGGCAATATTACTAATAATATGCAAATGCTCTTGCAGAGTGCTGATGCCATCGAAAAGGCTGCTGCCTTGGGAGAGACCGCCATTGAAGAAGCGGCAGCGGCACTTGCCGATACCGCAGAAATATTCAGAGACAATGTTAGCGTAGTATCGTACCTCAGCAATAAGTCCCAAGAAGTCAACGGCATAGTCAATATAATTACTAGAATCTCCGCACAAACCAACTTATTGGCACTAAATGCAGCGATTGAAGCGGCGCGAGCTGGCGAGCATGGAAAAGGGTTCGCAGTTGTGGCAGAGGAAGTTCGTAAGCTGGCTGAACAATCAACGCAGGCTGCTGAACGCATTACAAGCATAGTAACAACGATGTTGAGTGACATTAGCAAAGTTGCAAAGACATCCGAAAAATCAGAAGTGTCAATGCGAAATGGTCGGGACATCATAAATAGTGTCCATTCAAGTTTCCAACAAATCGTAGACTGTATTGACGATAGTAAAGAAAAAACCTATTTCATGGCTAATTTGACAGAGCGTCAGTCTAAGGCCATGGAGCAGCTTGCAATAGCAGTGCACGATATATCTGCAATTGTTCAGCAAGCTGCTGCAGCTACACAGACTGCGGCCGCGGGAAGTCAGCAGGTAAGTTCCTCAATTACTCAAATCTCTATCAAAAATCAAGCGTTATCCCGGGCGGCAGGTGGTCTTGAAGAAGCCGCTATGCGGTTTAAAACCTCTGAAAAAATTACACTGCGGGTCTCACTAGGACATTCTGACAAGTCTCCCCTTTATTTAGGAATGAGTAAATTTGCTGCTAAAATAAAGCAGAAGTCTCAGGGGCGGTTTGATGTTAAGTTATTTCATAGCGCTCAAATAGGTGACGACTATACAGCTATTGAAAAACTTCGCCAAGGCTTAATCGAAATTACCGTTCCTTCTTTGACTGCTTTGGGGATGCTGGACAAAAGGCTGATGTTATTTGACTTTCCCTTTATCATTCGCAATGAGCAATTTGCAAAAAATGTGCTGAAGGGAAGGATAGGGCGTGAACTGCTTGATATTTTAGAAGACTATGAATTACATGGTATTGCTTTTACGGGAGTTGGTTTTCGTAATTTAACTAACTCGATAAAACCAATTACCAAATTGGAGGAATTTGGCGGACTTAGGCTGCGGACGATGAATAATCCCGTGCATATGGATGCTTTCAAGTCATTAGGGACTAAACCGGAACCAATTCCCATGGACCAGCTTTATGAGGCTCTAGCAAGAAAAGAGATTGACGCTCAGGAGAACCCTACTCCTACCATTTACTCTGCTAGATTATTTGATGTTCAAAAGTACCTGACCCTAAGTCGGCATGTATACTGTCCCCTTGTTTTACTTTATTCTAAAAAGCTTTGGGAGCAATTATCTGCACATGATCAGAATATGATTAGTGAGGCACTGCAAGAAGCTGCAGAAGAAATTTTTGCAATAAACAAGAAACAGGAAACCGACTTAATTCCTATACTGGAGAGTAATGGTATGATAATTACGCAATTCCCAGAAAAGGAAATAAACAAAATTCAAAAGGCACTGAAACCGGCTTTTGAAAGATATACACAAATGGTTGGTTCAGATCTTGTAGCATCCTTCATGAGGGAAATGGAGAAGCCATGATGCTACAATGAAGTTCAGTGAATTAAAGGATTTAAAAAATACATTTTCAAAAATTTTACGAGTACATAATTAAGAGGCTCAACATGCAGTATTCTTCTGCTTGTTGAGCCTCTTATCGTGTAAGAAATCCGATTAAACGTTAAGAAAATAGTCACCGAACTCTCGATGCTCAGCGTTAGCTGAATGAATTTACTTGCCTTTGCATGGTCCAGTGGAATCTCTAATAATCAACTGTGGCTCGTATTCTATTTTATAAATGCTCCGGTCAAGCGTAGTGAGGAGTGACGTATTCTGAATTTTTTCCAGGAGTATATCTACCGCAGTTTTTCCGCGGAGGTTGATACAGTGATCGATGGTAGTAAGAGTAGGATTGGCTAAAGCCGAAGCAAAGATGTTATCGAAGCCACAGACCGAGATCTGCTGAGGGATCTTAAATCCATGGGATTGAAGAGCTTTTAGTATTCCACAGGCTGTTATATCGTTGACTCCGATAATGGCAGTAATGCCAGCGTCCTTCATTACTTCTAACGTTAAATTATATCCTACTTCCATTTCATAAATACTGCCTGAATATTCTTGTTCATCACTTGCGATTTTAACAACCAGATTATTGTCTAACCCATACTCTTTTAGCTTGCTTATAACTCCATCAAGGCGCTGCTTGCGAGGTAATGTTGCATGGCCTATGGGTGTAGATATAAAGGCAATATTCTCATGCCCAAGTTTCACTAAATGCTCGGCAACTAGTATACCTGCTTTATGGCTACTCAGACCCACCGTATCGATGTTTAATAGATCGCTTTTTTCTGCTACTACAACGATTGGCAAATTTGTTGATAACCTTTCCAATACATCAGGAAAAGTTGGAGAAAATTCGTAGATAATCCCAGCGACTAAGGTGGTATCCTCAAGTAAACTTAGAAAATTTTGCTCAGCTTCTGCATCGCGGTAGGTGTTAAATACAATAATGTTATAGCCATTTTCAAGGGCACGTCCTTCAATACTTTGTGTCAGAAGAGGGTAGTATGGATTGGTCAGTGTGGGAGTAAACACAGCAATTAATTTTCTTGGAGGTGTTTCATTTTTTCTGATAGCAGCCACTGGCGGAAAGTTTGTCGAAAAGACAACTCTTTTACAAACAGCCGATTTTGTATCGATCCATGTCCCGCTTCTTGCCGCAACTCGCCATTTGATTAGTACAGACGAGCTAAAGATCATGAAGAAGACTGCGATACTGATAAACGCTGCCCGCGGTCCGATCGTAGATGAGAAGGCCTTGGTAAAAGCCTTGCAGGACGGTCTCATTGCCGGTGCTGGTCTCGACGTATTCGAAAACGAGCCCAACCTAGAGCCGGGTCTAAGAGACCTTCGCAATGTCGTATTAACTCCGCATATTGGGACACAGACCACTGATATCAGAGTTGAAATGGGGCTGCTCTGTGCGCAAAACATAGTTGCCGCCCTTGACGGGCAATTGCCACCAACGTGCTTAAACACCGAAGCAAAAGCAAACCGATAAGCCAAGTAGACTCTCGGGTAATTTACCCTAATGGTGGGGGAAAATGATTTTGAACACGAAACGGATATGGTGCTCAGACCAGGGGTATATGGTATCTTTTTTCCTAATGATATTCATCGTCCAGGATGTGTCAGCGGTGAACCAGGCTTGGTGAAAAAAAATTGTAATTAAGATTGATATTTCTTTGTTATAAATACGCCTAAACTGAGTTGGGGCAGTAAGACAGGGGACGGTCTAAAATCACTGAAATAGCTTTTCAGGGTATCTGAGGTTCCTTGACTTGCTGCCGTTAACAGTTAAGGGCAGCTAAGGTTTTCGTCTCAGGACTTGGACAAGTCAAGTCTTTTTTTAGTTCGCCCGATGTGGGCAGTAACTCGGCGGTGAAAGGTCACCTACAGCCTTATCTGAGTTTGCCTTGCTAGTAAAGTTGTCTCTATGAAGGGGCTGTCGCATTAACGA
>DJJR01000071.1 GCA_002434245.1 Pelosinus fermentans | reverse complement strand
AGATTGATTGATTGTATGATATAATAAGTACATAATGATACACAGGAGAGTTATGTGTGTTGAAGCGTACACGCATAGTTTTCGAGTCATTATCATGCAATGTTGAATCGGGGGCGTAATGGTTTCGACAGGGGTTGTTGTGGCATGGGTAGCGAGCCGGGATTCCATCAGCCCGCAATACGGTGGAAAAACAATAATTGAAAACAACGAATACGCTTTAGCAGCTTAATGCTAACGTTCTACCGTCTCCCCTCCTGCGGAGAAGGATAGGACGTCACGATGCAGGATACCTGAGGTCTAATTCTCCGCGGACCGACTGGGAAATTTTAAAGAGATAGCACCAGCGAAGCTCGTCTGTAAGCGTCAACGGAGCGAATGTTAAAGTACAGAATGCGCTCGGAGAAGCCCATGTAGTAATGCCTTTGGACAGGAGTTCGATTCTCCTCGCCTCCACCAATCAAAACCACCTTTTTTTACAAATATAGGAAGTCTTGAGAACCGCGAATTGTCTGGCTTTGTGACGGACAGTGAGCGGTTTTTTGCTTTTCGGAGACGATTTTCTCGCCTCCACCGCATGAGACTGCTTGTAATGACAAAGAGTACCCGTATCTGCTTTGGGGCAGAGTACGGGTACTCTTTTTTTACGTATTTAGGAGTATAGAAATGGTTTTTGATTTTTTAAAAGATGAAAAAAGTCGTGATCGTGCAAGAAAGAGAGATAACAGTCCTGAGTTTTTCTTATGTAAACAAAAACGCGTGAAAATGCTGATTTAGATACCTGATAATCGAACTCGAAAAAGTTACCACGATTGGAGGCCTGAAAATCGAGCCTTAAACGGATTTCGAAAAACCCCGGAATACCAAGAAATACGCGCCGTGCTTGGCATTCAGTAATACGTTAAGATAATAGTTAGAGGTTACCGTTGGCCAACGGCTCTGAAAAATACCAGTAGTGGCAATTACTTCACAGAATGCCACTCGTTACATTACAATTTTGTTCTTTGACAACTAAGCATGCAACTAAGGAGGAATTTTCATGACAGAAGATCTATCCGATTTGCCAGCCGACCAGGCTGATTCCGTCATGCACCAGCCCTATCCGTTCGCGGAAGCAGCCCTCATCCGGCATCTGCTGGAACATCCCGACACCGAGAGCGAGAAGCTCTGGTTTGCGGCGGCTTGCACCTTAGTCTATTTTGGTGAGGCGGGAAGAGCGGCTTTTCATCACCTGAGCCGCTCCCGCTCTGGTTACCTGCCGGAGGAAGCCGACCGTTTGTTTGACAAGGCAAGGAATTTTCACCCAATTACTTACAAGAGACTCAATGAGTACGGCTTTCAACTGTTCGACGACACGGAACTGTCCAGCCCTGCCCGTTACATTGAGTGGCTGTGGCAGGAAGCAACGCTCTACCAGATGGGCATTGAATTTGATGAAGAGAAGCAAAAGACCAAATTCAATCCCAACGTATTTGCTGAATTCTTCCAGCAGAAACAGCAGCTTTTGATTCATGAAGGCTCGATGTTCTACGAGTACTACGGTGGAGTTTGGCGTCACTTGCCTGAGTACAAGCTCAAGCGCCGCATCCGTGACCTGTTCCAGAGTGTCAGAAAAAATCTGTACCGCTCCTGGATGGGCGATCAGGCCATTGACATGCTGGAAGTCGCAGTACCAGAGACGCAGGAACTCAATCCACGCAAGGACTTGATTAACCTGCTGAACGGGATGTTAGACCTCAACACTTTTGAGCTTTTGCCCCATGACCCCAGCTACTTTTCTACAACGCAAATTCAGCGCAACTATGAGCCGGAAGCGACATGCGAACGGTTCGAGCAATTCGTAGGCGAAATCATGGAAGAAGACCCTGAGCGCGTGGCGAATGTCCAGGAAATTATGGGGTATACGCTGACAGTTGACATGATCATCCATATGGCCTATTTCTTTTTTGGCGGCGGCTCCAACGGCAAAAGCCTCTTGGCGGACATCATCACCAGTCTGGTAGGGGAAGACAATGTAGCCAACATCTCGCTGAAAGACCTCGAAAATCCTTTTCGCCGCGCGAATCTCATTGGCAAAACCGTCAACATCGCCACGGAAAACGAGAACCCCAAGGGATTTAACAGCCAGACCTTCAAGGCGGTCGTTTCTGGCGACAGAATCATGGTGGAAAGAAAGTTTGAAAATCCTGTCAGCTATGTACCGGTCTGCAAACTGCTGTTTGCGGTCAATCGCCTTCCCAGCAGCCAGGACACCACCTACGGATTTTTCCGCAGAATGTTCATCCTGCCCTTTAGAAGACGGTTTTCAGGCGATCAGGCCGACCCAAACCTGAAACAGAAACTGGAAGCCGAACTGCCTGGCATCCTAAACTGGGCTTTAGAGGGGCTACAAAGATTGCGTCAGCAAAACTATCGCTACACGCCTTCGGCAGTCGTCGAAGCGGCGATTGAGCAGTACCGTGAGGCGCAGACCCCGCTCAAGTCCTTCATGCAGGATTTGCTGTACCGGACAGACGACGGCGGCAGGGTTGCCAAGCCTGCTGTGGTGGAAACCTACTACCTCTGGTGCCGCAGAAACGGGCTTGGCGACATCGAAAAAGCATCACCACAGGCTTTCTGGGCCGAGTTTGTCGCTCACTGCGGCGAACTGGGACTGCCCTATGAAGTGCAGAAAAGCAACAGCCAGCGCTATCTGAAAAACCTGGCACTGCGGTCATTGGACGAAAGCAATCATGTGATTTTTTGATTTTTTTCAATACGGAAACCCAAAGGGCTGAGTCAGGGCCGATGTGAAGCCGGAAAAGTCCATGACCTGCCTGGGAAAGGGCCGAGTGCCGATCTTTTTGAAAAAAGGGGTGGTGGGGGGCATCCCCCAAGGATTCCCCACCCCACCCCGACCTATTTTCTAATCATTGGCCCTTCGGCACTTTCCTTGGATGGCAAGACTTAGCGGGAATTTCATTGGCCCTGCACTCTGCCCTACCTACAAAATTTGAGGGAGCGTGCTACACTATGGCAATCATTTCATTTGACAATATGGAGTATCAACAAGGTGAAGCTGTAATTTGGAAAGTTGAGGTAGAAGGAAGGGTTGCGAAGATCTGGTTCAAACTGGACGATGGACGGATCATTAGGGAAAACTATCGTACAGGATATCCGGACGAAAAAAAGCGCCTCAAGGAGGTAGCTGAAGTTTTCTTTGGCGACGATGTTTCGGGCGGGGTAGACCTTGACAAAATGGTCGGTCAGGCCTGCTACGTTGAGTTAGAAGAACGCCCGTGGAAAAATCAGACCTGGATTGGTGTTAGAGCTGTTTCGGCAGTCGAGTCTGAACTTGAGTACGAGCGCGAACCCGAGTGTGCCGGGTACGACGAGTACGAACCTGATTATGAACCCGAGTACGAGCAACCTTTGCGGTCGGACGGTTCGAGTGAAACTACGGCAATCAGGCCGCGCAAGATTTTGCAGAAACCAAACCCGGTCACAGAATCATCAATGGAAAAACCGTTACCAGTAGAAATGCCAAGCGAGCGTAGGAGAAGACCTGCCAGAACCGGAGACGGTTTGGGCAGGGAGGCGTTACTTAAGCTTCGAGCAAAAGAGCAGGAACAACTGTTTGAAGGAGACTAATTAGCGTATTGATGGGAATTTGTAAGCTCTTAATATTTCTTTAGTATACTGGCTGGCGGCCTTTTCTCTGTCAGCCTGACTAAAGGAGTGAAGTTCATGCACATCATCAAGACCATCTGTGACATTCGGCGACTCAAGCTGGCTGGCAGCATTTCGACCGAACTTGCCGAACACTTTGCAAGAAAGTTAAACCGCCTGAAAGAAGCCCTGGCACCTGAACTTGGCCTGGAAGATTTTAGCTTGGAATTTCACGGTGTCTTTGGCGTACTGGAGGCCAGTGACAAAAACCTCACTGCCATTGGACTGCCAGAGGATTTAGCCCTCATCATGCCCGAATGGGTGAGCCGTTTGGAAGTGGGGGGCGAGAGGTACTATGTTTTGTATTTGCTCTATGACAATGACGGCATAGATCAGGTGTACCTGCCTGATGCTATCATGCCGGGAATCATCTGGCTGTGGCTGTCGGAGCAGCCCGTTGAAGAAGAAAGCGGGGAGGCGGAAACTGATGGTGTCAAGCAACCTTTCTAATGTGGCTGATGAGGCGCTTTTGGAGGCCGTTCTGCCTAAGCCTGCGGTGCGGGAACTGATGGTAGAGTACGGCAGCGTTCAACAGGCTCTGTTGCAGACCTATCCGCAGGAACTGGAGCAAATCAGGGGTATCGGCCCGGTCAAGGCCAGGCAGCTTCAGTACCTATGCGAACTAGCCAAGCGTATCTATCGCGCAGATAGCAAGCTGCCCCCCGTCGTCCGTGGGGCACAGGACGTATTTGAACGGGTAGTCGATATGCAGCATTTGCCTGTCGAACAGTTCCGCGTGTTGTACCTCAACACCAAAAACGGCGTCATTGCCGAAGAAACGGTATCGCAAGGAACGCTCAACGCTGCGCTTGTCGGCCCGAGAGAACTGTTCCGTAGAGCGGTACGTCTGATGGCCGCCACCGTCATTCTGGTTCACAACCATCCCAGCGGCGACCCGTCGCCGAGCCGGGAAGACATTGTGCTTACTAAAGACCTGGTGAAGGCAGGCGGCATCTTAGGCATTGCTGTCGCCGATCACCTCATCATTGGCAAGGGGCGCTACGTCAGCTTCAAGGAGAAGGGACTGCTTGCATGAGCAGTCGCTGCCTCAAAGGAGGTGACGGTATGAATCCCTGGCTAGGCATTGTACTTTTCATTCTGAAAACCATGTTAGAGGAGCGTTACCGCAAGTAATGCGTCTGTTGACAAGAAAGCCGCAGGCCAGCCAACCCGCCCCAAAGCGGAGTTGGTCTGGCAAAAGCGGCAACAAAACAAACACCTGACCAGCCCTTCCGCTCTCTGTAAGAGGCATGGGCAGTCGGGAAAGGGGAGATGTTACCATGGCAAACGCAAGATGTTCCGCAAAATCACAGCATTTGACCACCTACAAGACTAGTTTGTCCAGGGACAGCCTGAAATGCGGCTATTACAAGCCGATTAGCGTTACCGTTGTCAGAGAAACGCCGCTAGATGAAAGCGTCAGAGAGGCTTTCTATCATCCGGCAGTCGTCCTGTTAGATAGAATCGCTAAAGCGAAAAACGGTGCAGAATCGAAAGCGGGTGATGCCAATGGCTAGAAGAGCCGTCATCTACGCCCGGTTTTCCAGTGACAACCAGCGGGAGGAATCCATTGACGCCCAAATTCGCGCCGCCGAGGACTATGCCCAGAGCAACAACCTGCAAATCGTGGAAGTGTACAAGGACAAGGCCAAATCGGCCACGACCGACAAGCGGCCTGATTTTCAGAGAATGATCGAAGACAGTGAGAAAGGCTTGTTTGATGTTCTGATTGTACACAAGCTAGACCGCTTCAGCCGCGACAAGTATGACAATGTTTACTACAAACGCAGATTGCGTAAAAATGGTGTTTCCATCAAGAGCGTTCTGGAAAACCTCGACGATTCGCCGGAAAGTATCATGATGGAGTCCGTTCTGGAAGGTATGGCCATGTACTACAGCCGGAACCTGGCCCGTGAGGTCATGAAGGGCATGCGGGAAAACGCCTACCAGTGCAAGCACACGGGCGGTCTGCCCCCGCTGGGGTACGATGTAGAGAAGGAGACGAAGCAGTATGTAATCAACGAGCAGGAAGCCCAGGCGGTCCGGCTGATGTTTCAGATGTATCTTGATGGCTTAGGCTATGACAGAATCATCAACGAACTGAATGCCAGAAGGTACAAGACCAAGAAAGGCAAGCCCTTCGGCAAGAACAGCATTCACGACATCTTAGCCAACGAAAAGTACAGCGGCGTATACGTGTTCAACCGGGCCAAGTCCAAGGACGCCGAAGGCAGGCGCAACAACCACGAAGCTAAGCAGGATGACGACATCATCCGCGTACCGGGCGGCATGCCTGCCATCATTGACCCGGAGACGTTTAGCCAGGCGCAGAAAAAGATGCAGACCAACAAGCGCCAGCCGGGAGCCTACAAGGCCAAAGAGGTGTATCTGCTGAGTGGCCTCATTGTGTGCGGCGAATGCCTGACGAAAAGAGGCCGCAGCCCTGCCATGATGGGCAATGTCAAGTATTCCGGCAGGAACAAAACCAAGCACGTATCCTATCGCTGCGGCAACCGGGAACGCACAAAAGGCTGTGACAACAAGGAACTGCGCCGCGAGTACATCGAAGCGTATGTGCTGCAAGAACTGGAACGGCGGATTTTCAACGACAAAGCCATTCCCTATCTGGTGCAAAAGCTTAACGAGTACCAGGACAGCCTCTGTAGCGGTAACGAAAGCGAAGCAGGCCGCCTGCAATCCCTGCTCAGTGAAGTGGAAAAGCAGATTGGCAACATTGTGCAAGCGGTGGCCAAGGGGCATGGGATGGCTTTGCTTGACAAACTGGGCGAATTGGAAGCGGAAAAAGCCAAAACCGAAGTCGCCCTGCTGAGCCTGCAAGCCCGTCATACCAGAACGCCAGTTACAGAAGAGGCCCTTAAAGGCTTGTTCGGAATGTTCCGGCGGTTTGTGACCGAACGGAACATTCCCGAAGTCAAGAAATTCATCGGCAACTATGTTGAGAAAGTCATCGTTTACAAAGACCACGTAGAAGTGGTCTTTTTCCTTTTGTACGGACAGGAAAGGCAAGAGGACGCCTATCATTTCTCAGCCGAAATCAGCCGCAGTCAACTGCTGCGATTGCTGTTGAAAGCGGCTTGATTGTACTAACGGGCAGACTTGAAAAAAGCTGGTGCGTGAGACTAGGCTACGTGATAGGACAGTCTGGAAGCCGAAACAAAGGCGAGTAGAGGCTTTTTCATCTCTGGCTGAGCTTACTGCCAGACAAACGAAAAAACGCGTCACCAGAACGGTAAACGCGTTTAAAGGCATACGGAATAGGCAGACATATTGACACTTTTCGAATACTATAGTATTCTATCGGTAGCATATTGTCATATTTTGCATATGCTTGCGAAAAAAGCTAGTCTTGATTTTGCTCCAATTCGGTCATCAACTGGACTAATGTGATGCCAAGCTCGCTCGATATTTTGGCCATTACCCCGAGGGAGGGACTCTTGAGGCCCCGTTCCAGTTGGCTGATGTAAGTGCGGTGCAAACCGACGTTGGCGGCAAACTCTTCCTGACTCAAGCCTTTTTCCGTTCTTAATTTCTTTAATACTTGTCCAAAAATTGTATCAATCATATTCACACTATATGATTGATGGAGACTATTGGTCTACAGACTATAGTATTCAAAAAGGCGAATGAGAAATAGGAATTTAGCCAGACTTTGTGAATGAATTTTTGTACTATAAGGAATTTCAAATGAACTAGGATTGGAGGTCGAGTAAACCACAGATTTAGAGAGAAATTTCGTAGTAAGCGTTTGTATCTTAATTTGACTAAAGGAGAGAGAAAATCATGCATTCATTTGGAAGATCATTACTGAAGTGGATTATCGGGGGGATGATCGTAGGGTTTCTCTATGGAATCACTCATCACGGCGTCAGTACCATCAATGCCACAATAGGGGCGGGAATCTTTGCCTTTATTGCCCGCTGGTTTTTGACAATGTTCTTTTGAGGACTATTTTTAGTACAACCTAGGAGCGTGTTGACATGAGGAAATTAGGCATGACAGTACTGATTGGTATTCTGCTTATTTTGCAATCCGTTGCGGCATTTGCCGAGCCTGCTATCAGTGAATGGTCATACACAAACGAGCAGCAGGGCAGCGGATTTTCTTTGACCCTTGGGCGCGAGGGTAACAAGGTGTGGGGCCAGCATACGGGCTGGGCCAGGCATGGAAGCCGCATTGATGACTCCCGAGACAAAATCTCGATTGAAGGTGCCAGTGAGGACAAGCCCAACGAGTACATTGTGCGCTGGCAAAGTAGGTACAGCAATGCCCAGGGCTGGGCGTACCTGATCTTTAGCGAGGACGGTACACTATTGTGGCAGGTTTTTCGAGTGCA
The DNA here is from genome assembly GCA_002434245.1 of Pelosinus fermentans. Lineage (GTDB taxonomy): Bacteria > Bacillota > Negativicutes > DSM-13327 > DSM-13327 > Pelosinus > Pelosinus fermentans_B. The sequence goes on along the minus strand of DJJR01000071.1, from coordinate 57,526 downwards.
GGTAGAAGGGGAAAGGTACATACCGAACAAGGCTGTTTTGCAGCCTCAGAATTAGAGGTAATTTAATAGTAGACCTATTGGCGAATTATGAGGCCAATAGGTCTTTTCACTTCAATGGGAGGAATTTCGTATGATGACTGATAAGTGCGTAGTCAAAACGGAAGTGGTGTTTTCCGATGATCGGCGGCACCGCTATTTGCTAAAGAAGGAATGGGACAAAAGCAAGAAGAAGGCAATGGTGCTGATGGTCAATCCAAGCTATGCGGATGGCATGCTGCTTGACCCTACGACTATGTATGTGATGAACAATCTATACCGCATGGATTTTGGAACAGCGGAAATCGTCAATCTCTTTTCAGCTATTGATGGTAGAAAGAGCATGAAGGATGAAATCGAGCCAGACAATTTAGAGCAGATTTTGGCGTCGGCAGCACGAGTGGATGTAATCATCATTGCCTGGGGAAAGGCTGGAGATAGTAGCAAGGCGGTGCAGAAACGGCAAGAATACTTTCGGGAGAAGTTAGGTGATTTCGCCGACAAAATGCAAATGATTAGTTTTCATCCTTTGGCTCCGCGAATGCGGTTGCAATGGAATTTGGAAAGCTGCAAAAATGACAAGTAGCAACAGTAAGACCTATCAGCAATGGGAAAGCTGATAGGTCTTTTCTGCGTGTACCGTGAAAATTTGAGAGGGGGACTCTGAAATGTTGAAGATTGCACACGTTAGAGAGATTACTGGCCTCCAGTTACCGCAAGCGGTTGTTACAGTGGTGCGGGAGGCTGTAACGGTGCTGGATGCGGAGTACGGTGAAATTAGAGCAGAAGATAGCGGCTACGGCGGCTATGTGCTGGTGATGGACTCGGAAAAGGATGTGCGAAGCTTGCCTAATGAGATTCGGACGGCATTGCCAGAGTACATTGACGTTTTTCCTGCTCCGAATGATGAATTTGTGAGCGTATTGGTTTTGCTTGGCAGCGATTTCGGTGTGGTTGTCATCATGCCAAAGCCGTTTTTGAGCCTTACAAGCTGGATTGTACCAATGGAAGAGAGCAAGGGAGTGGTCAGCAATGAAGAACACTAAGCAAAGCATTCGCATCCGTATTGTCAGGGCATCGTCATCGGATTTCTGGTATGCGAGCAAGGTAGGTCAGGAATTTGCCGTATTGAGCGAAAGAAAGGATGCCTACCGTGTGAATGTAGGCGACCCGTCAGCACACTACGTCAGAAAGCAGGATTGCGAGATTGTCGGGACGGATTCGCGTACCTATTTTGGTGATGTGGACGGCGTTCCTGATGATGAATGGATTGATGCTGAAATGGAAGATGGAGCAGACTATTTGCTGCAATACGCAGTGCAAGGCGAGACGATCTACTATCGTTTGCTTGGTGAAAATGATGATATTGTTGAACATGGGGTTATTTTAAAGGGCGTTCTTGAAAACTTGCTACTAATTTTTCATGACTTTATTGAAGGATTTAATTGTAAAAAAGACTAATTGAAATGTAATGGAAGTATTTGTAGAAACGGGGTGACTGCGTGATTTTATTTAAATATGGCACATGGACAGATCAGTATACAAAGAATAATATACGACATTCTGCAGTCTTTATGGCTCAAGCCAAAGTATTTAATGATCCTTTAGATTGTCTACCTTCATTTGACAAGGATATTTCAATTGAAGACGCACAAAAAAGCTTTCTATTTCAACTAGAGTATGGAATGGGGTTGCCGAGAGAGTATTCTAGGTTAGCTGCACAAAAAATGGCTGAGCACGTTTTGACTAATCAGGAATGGTTAGATGAAATCGCAGCAGAAGTCACCCCACGATGGCAAGAAGAAATTGGAGTTTGCTGCTTTACAACTAATCCTAAGAATCCAGTCATGTGGGGAAACTATGCTGACAAGCATCGCGGAATTTGCTTGTGCTATGATTTTCCAGAAGAAGGGGATATTTTAACTTTGCCCAGAGGAAAAACATGCTATGGACCAATCCGCGCTTTCCCTATGGAGTATTCTGATAAGCGTCCTCGACCTAAATTGTTGCATACGCCTGGTGAATATGCAGAGTTGGTACGCAGTATGTGGACTAAGTCCAAAGAGTGGGAATATGAACAAGAATGGCGTGTGACCACTACAAAATATACAGGGATTGCTTATTACGGGCCTGATGTCTTAAAAGGGATTATACTAGGATGTAAAATGCATCAAGAGCATATTCGAGAAGTTGAAGAGCTTATTGAAGAATTACAGATAAAACCATTGCTTCTTCGGGCTAAGTTAAAAGAAGATGGATATGGAATTGACATAGTTCCAATGGACTGTAGTTGGGATGAATTACTTAGTGATGAAAAAGTATCTTTGTAAAACGGAGGTTTCTTGTGAAAGATAAAAAAATACGAGATAACCCATCAATGGTCGAAATGAATAAGAAGATTGTTGGGCTAGAAGGGATATTGAAGATTTCGGGATTTTTGGAAGGTATAGGCATTCTAAAGAAAAACTCTTCTGATAAACTAACTCAAGTAGAGGAACTTAAACGTCAGATGGACGAACTTGCCAATATTCCTGATCGTTTTAATGAAATATTCTTGCCATATGGTTGGATTGCCTACGAGTCAATGAACTTTGATATAATGAAACAGGCAGTGGATATAGCAACTAACGGAAAAATAGATGATGCAGAGCAAATATTAGTTAATTATTACAATCAAGAAAACATGCATTGGTTACTATTGCGATTTATGGGAGTTCCTCAGTTTAGGCCGAGATATGAGCTACTTCAGAAGGCTTGTCAAGACTATCTTAGTGAAAGATATCATGCATGTGTTCCTGTAGTGCTCATGATGATCGACGGAGTTGTAAATGATATTGGGCAAAAAGGTTTTTTCGCCGAAGGGACTGATTTGTCGGCCTGGGATACAATTGTCGGACATGAAAGTGGATTAGGTATGTTAGCAAAAATATTGACAAAATCCAGGACTAAAATGACAACAGAAACAATCCTAATACCGTATCGAAATGGGATTTTGCATGGAAGAGACATTGGATATGATAATAAAGTTGTAGCGGCAAAAGCATGGGCGGCACTTTTTGCAGTTAGAGATTGGGCAGCAGCACAAAATAACGGTCAGAAAAAAGATGAAGAAAAGAAACCTGAAGGATTTTTTGAGCAAATCAAAGATTTTGCCAATTCATTAAAAGAAATGGAGGAAAGAAAAAAATATTTTGAAGGATTGGGAGAAAGAATTAGTAAATGGCAAGCAAGAGTGATTTGCATTGAAAATGATAAAAAATTTTGCTGTGAAGAAGGGACTCCAGAGAAAGAAGTAATAACAATTCTGGAGGACTGGAAAGAGAAAAAATATGGTAAAATAGCTCAGAAGGTAATGCGATTTGGTGCTGATGTTCAAATTAAAAAAATGGCAGGGCGAATTAGAGCAGAATTAGAGGCAAAACCCTTGCAAACTTATAAAATTCTGGAGATTGTTGATGAAGTGCCTGCTGTCAGTGAAGTAAAAGTAGTGGTAGAATATCAAGGAAATACTTCTATGGAAAATGAGATAATGGTTTTTAGAATGATATATGAGGGAAAGGATGGAGACCCTACACTACGAGGTGAACCTGGTGGATCATGGAAAGTGGTTAACCAGTTTTTTTAGACGGAATAGTCCCAAAGAGATTTTTACTAGACTTGTAAAGGGCCTTAAATCTGAATCTTTGTCTAGATTATATGACAGCTTTTTGCTATAATTAAGCGAAATATAGCAAAAAGTTAGGAGGATGCATTGTATGGATATGGGAAATCCTGCAATTGAATTAACAAGCAGACTGATTGAAGTTAGTGTTAAAAACACCGCTCAAATTATATACAATAGAATGAATTTTGCAAAGCAAAAAAGTAATGATAAAGAAACGATAAATGCTTTGGAAGAAATAATCAACGATTTAATAGCAGATAAAAATGAACTAATACAAATAACTAAATGTTATGAGCAGGAATTTATTGCTCAAAAGATATCAGACTCAGATATAGATTATATAACTACTACATTATTACCCTTGCTAACAGCCTTTGTTCCCAAAACTGAACAAAGTAGTGGAGCTATTTCGGCAATTGAAGCTTTATTATCTTCAGAAACTCTAAAAATTTTACAGCTATTGGGATTTAATTATAAGGAAGCCATAGGTATTCCGTTAACTACATTGGTTGCTCAGGCTATACAAAATCAGACGAATAAATTAAATAGTAATAAGACAACTAATAATAGAAAATAAGTTCCTGCATGTATTAATCCATCTGTTAACTAAGGCATTTTGTTTCAGTGAAAGCCTGAATGCGGAGTGGGCTAAGGGAAGTTGGAGTTCGTTGAACTAATGGAAAAGAACTTTGGATTGAAGGCAAGGAACTGAATTAACTAATTGAAAAATATGGAATCGGATATGGGATTTGTCTGGTCACGGATCGCCTCCACCAATTAAATCCGGCAAATAAATTGAACCCGCGAATATCGCGGGTTTTTTGTTATGATTTTTTTAAAAATGCTTCGGATAGTTCCACCAAGTAAATAATTTTATTTAAAATAGCAAAAATGATGCTTATACACAAGGGGATTGTCGGATTTAGTTTTAGATAGTTAAATAATATGGTATAGTTCAGGAAGTAATATTATGAGTCGAATAATCACATTGTCATCATTCTCGCACTTGCATTGTCACTTCATTTTATATCTTTCTAACCGCTGAGAAAGTGTTCCGGTATGTATTTCAAACAAATGATTGTCGAAGTCATAAAAATACAATGACCTTCCTTCACCTTCTACGCGTGGCCGGGGTGGTTTAAAATCTAGACCCAGTCGTCGAATGCGTGATTTATATTTTTCAAAATCTGCTTCTGATATTTTAAATGCGATGTGGTTGTATGTACGAGTAAGAAGGGATTCTCCTTCCATAATTGCGATCCATTGCTCGCCAATCATGAAGAATTTCTCTCTCGATATCGAGAATGTATTATCTCCGCTAGAGTAAACTTCTTCTGCTTCAAATATTTGTTTGAAAAATTTAGTCGCAAGTTCAAGGTCTCTAACAATAAAAGTAACGTGACTGATGCCTTCTATCATATTATCTTCTCCTATGAATTCGTTATTTTACCATGTTTCTGTAAGATATATATCACCTCCTCCATTCTGCTAGTGGTGCGTCATGCCAAGTGTAAGAACCTCGTTCGCCTTTGAGTAAATACTATTCATTGCATAGCTATCCTATAGACAACGCTCCCAACCCAATGACCATCGCGCTTGCGCCGATGACACGAATCTTTATATTTCCTTCTGATAGCAGTCTGGCTCCCATTAAAGTGCCTATTAGAATGCTGATTTCTCTCGCTGGTGCGATATAACTTACAGGACTGAATACCATAGCAGTTAAAACCAAAATATACGCCAATGGGCATAAAATAGCCACACTAATAGCTTCAAATTTGTGACTGGTCCATTGGCCTTTTACTTTGTCCCAATTTTTAAACGCATATGGAGTTAAGAGAAATACTCGTCCTAAGTTTGCCGACCAATCAAGAAGTAAAGGTGGTATCAGGAAGATGCTGACAGCCAATTTGTCTGAGAGCGTATATCCAGCAATCATAGTGCCGCAGAGAATAGCAAATATCATTGGTTTGCGGGCGGTAGGTTCCGCCAGCTTAAAGGGATTCCCCGTGATTATAACAATCCCTAATCCAATCAATACCGTTCCGAAAAGCGCTATTGGGGAAGGATGTTCGCCTAAAACTACAATGGCTGCAATAGTCGAAAGCATAGGGCCTGTACCGCGAGCGAGAGGATAGATGACCGAAAGATCACCAGTCCGATAGCCTTTGTCCAGCAGGATATAATATAAGGAATGCAATATGGCGCTGCCTAGCATAAACCCTAATTGATGCCATCCGATAATCGGCTTTTGTACGCTGATTATCCATAAAGCTAACGGGAAATAAAGCACAGTGGAAAGAGCGGCGAATAGCCAAATAAAGGCTGTACCACCACATGCTTTTTTGGCTAAATAATTCCAGGTAGCATGACCGAAGGCAGCAATCAGGATAAGAACAATAGCTGATCCTGTCATATAATCCCTCCAATGAAATAATCATTTGACGATTATAACTGATTGAGCTTGCTTTCGGGCTCTTCACCATTCTCTACACGTTTTATATTATTCACAAAGAAATCATATCTTTTTTTATGGAATTTGAGACCGTCAGGCATGCCTGCCGTATGGGGAGTAAGTATCACGTTACCCAGATTCCGGAGCTCACTGTCAGTTGGAAGCGGTTCAGATTCAAACACATCCAGGCATGCGCCTGAAATGTCCCTGTTTTTTAATGCATCGATCAAGTCTCTTTCATTTACAATCCTGCCGCGGGCTGTATTGATAAAAAGTGCGGTATTTTTCATTTTCTTGAATACCGCTTTGTTGATCAGCTGTTTGGTTTGCTGATTCAGGGGTATATGTACACTTACTATGTCCGATGCGCTTACAAGATTATCGAAATCCGTCATTTTCACAAAACCCTCAGATTGTACAACGGTATTTCTAGCATAAGCCAGCACATTCATATCAAAAACCCTGCAAAACTCAGCTACTTTTTTACCGATGGCGCCCAAGCCGATAATCCCAATCGTTTTGCCATTTAATTCACTCCCTGTATAGTCCAATTGATTTTGATCCATCCTGTTTTTCATGAAAGCATCAAGAAACGGTATGTTTTTATAATAAGACAATATCAGTGCCATTACGTGCTCGGCCACTGCTTGTGCATTCACTCCTGCAGCATTGGCTGCCCAAATGCCGAGCTGCGTGCAGGCATCGATATCTACATTATCAAATCCTGCACCCGTCTGTACCAATTTTAATTTTTTTGCTATAGAAAGCAGGCTGCGGTCCACTTTAATATGTTCAGGTATAATTACCTGACAATCTTCAATATGATGCAGCATTTCTTTTCCGGGCGGGACAATTACAATATCCCAGTCTTCCGGAAAATGCCTTGCAATATTTGATTTTGAGTTCTCGGTAAAATAGCCGACTATGAGAATCTTCATTGCTAAACCACCTTTCATGCTTTATACTATGCGTCGAAGAAAACCCGTTTGATGTTTGCTGTTACAAGCCCGCATCTTCTTCGCCATATACTGCGAGAGGAATCTCAGAATTTTTCATATTTTGCTCTTTGTTATAATATACAGAGTCCTCCCTTCAGAGAAAAAACCTTTGACCACCGTCTCTATTAATGATAATTTTAAACATAAAGAATGATGTTGTAAAACTCAAATATTTTGTGAACTATATTAATTATTTCTATATATTGAGAGGTGTTCTATGTATTTTCCTGGGATTGAGGCGTTTTTAGCTATCGTACGGACCGAGAGTATAAGTAAAGCGGCTGAATTGTTGCATTTGTCGCAAGCTACTGTAAGCTATCGGTTAAAGACATTGGAGCAGGAAATGGGTGGCCTTTTGGTTGAGCGAAGAAAAGGGGCATCCAAAATCCGTCTGACACCAAAAGGGGAGAACTTTTTTAGCATTGCGGAAAGATGGGATGCTCTCTGGAGGGAAACACAAATCTTACAGGCCAGCGGTTCTCAGTTAAGTCTGGCAATTAGTGCTGCCGAAAGTATAAGTCACTTTGTTTTGCCTCCTGTATATAGTATGCTAAATCAGCATACCCCGCCGATCCGACTGCAAATTCGTACTCAACATACGCAGGAAGCATTTGATAGTATTGAGCGACGCGAGATGGATGTGGCGTTTGTGGTGCGAGAGATAGCGTCGCCTAGTGTCACGGTTAAACCATTTTTTGCTGAAGAAATGGTGCTGTTGCGTCTGGCTGTGCCGGGGCGGCAAGCTGGAGATACTGTTGAAATGGGAGAATTGGCGGCGCAGCACGAAGTCTTCATAAATTGGAACAGAGAGTTTCAATTTAGGCATGACCAGTGGTTCGATCCTCTTTGCCCATCCCGTGTTCATCTGGACACGGCGGGACTCGTCGCTACTTTTTTGAAGGACGCAAGACAATGGACTATAGTTCCCGCCTCTGTTGGCGCACATATGATGCGGATGGGAGATTTTGTTCTTCAGAAATTATCGGCATCGGTGCCTCCAAGGATATGCTATAAAGTAACTCACAAGTTTCCCAACCAGGCTTTACACGATACCCTTCGTATTCTTGATAACTATCTGCAAGATATATTTGGAATACAATGATCTGACCAGTTGAGATAATAGCTGCAATTGATTCAGGGCCTGCAAACTGAACTTAAATATGATTTCCCTTTGTGCTGCATACCCCAGCTTATCCGGCCGGCAAATCCGGTGGCATCGAAAAATTTTAAAATATAGAAAGTATTGAGAACCGCGAATTGTCTGGAGTTGTGACGGACAGTGAGCGGTTTTTTGCTTTTTACAGGGAAGTTTCTCGCCTCCACTGTACGAGTATAATTGAGAGCATGGACCTATGAATGCTTGAATTGGAAATGCGAAAAAAAATACCGGTATCTGCTTTAGGCAGGATACGGATAACTTACTTTTTGCATATTTAGAAACTGGACAATTTTTTTTGAGGAATCTTAGAAAAATGTAAAACCGCGAAATAGAGCAATTCTAAGATAGATCTCAAACGAGTTTTATCATACCTGAAAATGTCATTTTTTTCTTTCATATTAGGCTTTCATTTTAATTACAGAATCAACGGCTAGGCTTATCTTCAAGCACTCTAACTATTTTATAACAAAAAGCAGGTGATTTCATGAAGCCGCTTATCGTTAATGCTTCGGTAGTCTTACACTTCAACACGTTTTTTTGTTGCATGCTAGCACCATAAAAGAAGATAAATTATAAAATATGGGAAAAAAGGCTCTTTCATTTGATTCAAAGATGGATGAGCTTTTAATTACTTGTAGACTTTCTTTTTCAGAGTATTTTCAGAATGACTTGTTAGACTCGGCTTGAAGAAAGCCTAACAGGCTGGTAATGTCTTTATCGTGCTGTCTAGTTAGATAAGCCCTAGCCGAAGTTGGGGATTGACTTTCACTACACTTTCACACGTTGTAAGTATAGTAAGACTCCCTGAAATGATCAGAGTTTAATGTATGTATTGATATTTATAGATAAGGTGGCGAGATAAATGAAGCTGGTCTCGATAGTGGTACCTGTTTTTAATGAACAGGAAAATGTGAAGATGTTTTATCAAAAAGTATGTAGATATATGGATACCCTGGACTATGTCTACGAATTAATTTTCATTGATGACGGATCCAGGGACGATACGTCTAGGATTCTAAATTTGCTGACACAACAGGACCCAAAAGTTAAGGTGGTTTTTCTGACCCGAAATTTTGGACATCAGGTGGCATTAACCTGTGGTCTTGATTATGCCGGGGGTGACGCGGTGATCACCATGGATGGCGACCTTCAGCATCCGCCGGAGTTGCTGCCGGTACTATTAAGAAAGTGGGAGAAGGGTTTTGAGGTTGTCCAAACTGTTCGCGTAGATACGACTGGTGTCTCTTGGTTAAAGAAGGTAACCTCAAGCCTGTTCTACCGATTAATCAATACCATGTCCGATGTCCATATCGTGGAAGGTGGGTCAGACTTTCGGCTGCTTGATAAAAAAGTAGTGCGAACATTTCAGCGTTTTAAGGAGAAAGCACGGTTTATTCGCGGGATTATCGGAGATATGGGTTATCGGCAGGTACAGGTGGAATTTGTGGCGCCCGAGCGATTTGCTGGAAAGTCCAAGTTTTCGCTTAGAAAGATGATTTCTTTTGCCTTAGACGGTATTACGGCGTATTCAAAACTACCCTTGCGTTTTACCTTTTATCTTGGGCTGCTGTTTGGACTACTGAGCTTTGGCTTGACGCTAGATGTGGTGTACACGAGAGTGTTTACGAACGATGCCGTTCCGGGGTGGGCTACTATAGCCGCCAGCATATTGCTGTTGGGGGGGATTCAATTAGTGGGACTGGGTATCATTGGTGAATATATCGGACGCATTTTTGAAGAGGTTAAACAGCGGCCGCTGTACTGGGTACGCGCTGAACTGACCAGTCATGCTGAAGCGGTTCCTGAAAAAAGCAGTGACTATAACAATTAGGAGTATCAAAAAACAACAGAAGCTTCCCTACAGTGAGGCTGCAGCGATGAGAAGAGCAGGCGAGATGAAAGTCCTGGAACAGGGGAAGCCGGCATATTAGAGAACTTTGGTCTGGAGTATGTTGTACTGCCTATACAAACGTTTATGGAGAACGTCAAGCCGACAGCTGCGAGGGTGGCGTAATCAGTATATTTTGAATAAGCAACAGAAGGGAAAGGGACTATTGATACGATGACAAATAAAAGAACTTGGTTCTCAATTACAATGATTTTATGTGTAGCCGGTATTCTCATGTTTGCTTTTCTGGGAACGCACCCATTGCTGGACCCGGACGAGCCGGTGTATGCCGAGACTGCCAGAGAAATGCTGCAATCTCAGGATTTAATTTCTCCTCGGATTTATGGGGATTTCTGGTATGACAAGCCGCCGATGTATTATTGGCTGGTGGCAGCAGCATATAAAATTTTTGGCATGAGTGAATTTGCCACCCGCTTTCCTTCCGCTGCTCTTGCAGTGAGCGGAGCTGTTCTCGTTTATTTATCGGGCCGGAAACTATTTAGTGAACAGGCCGGTTTGCTTGCGGCGCTGGTGCTGGCCACTAGTCTGGAATATTTCTATCTCGGCAACGCCGCTGTTACCGATATGACACTGACCTTTTTTCTGACAGCGGCATTGCTAGCGTTTCTGCACCGGAAATATTATCTGCTACATGGGTTTGCCGCGCTCGCCGCACTGACAAAAGGACCGGTAGCCATTTTCTTTTGTGGTGTGATTATTATCTTGTACCAGATGCTGACAGGGAACGTAAAAATGCTAAAGACCATGAAGGTGATTCGCGGAAGCGTATTTTTTGCTGCGATTGCCCTGCCGTGGTATGCAGCGATGTACTCTTTCCACGGATTGCCCTTTATTGACATATTCCTGGGTTTTCATAATGTAACCCGTTTCTTGCAGCCGGAGCACGTGGCAGGCGCTGTATGGTATTACTATATTCCGGTGTTAATCCTGGGCTTTTTCCCGTGGTCGGCCTTCTTAGCCCAGGCCCTTTTCACAGGACTCAAAGAAAAAGGAGAATATTACAATACGTGTGTTTTCCTGGTTATATGGACTACAGTCGTGTTTGTGTTTTTTTCGATATCGCAGACAAAACTTGTTTCTTATATCTTGCCGATGTACCCTCCTTTAGCATTACTGACCGGTTATTATTTTGACAAAGTATGGACTGAGAAGCAGTATCGGGCATTAAACGTCTCTGCCGTCATTTTTGGAATAGTAACGGGGCTCTTGATTATCGGTCTGTTTTATGCCGGGACGGTGGTAACGGCGGAATTGCTGCCTTCTGTCAAGGTAATGGCAGTGCTGTTAGCCCTGCTGGCGGTTTTCGTTCTGTTTCAGAGCGTTCGCCATGACTTCCGTGCTGTATTTATCATCCATGTCTTGGGAATGATGCTGTTTTTAGCTTTCCTAATGACCCAAACACTTCCACTGATTACGCCAGAACTTTCTATAAAACTGTTTGTTAATGAATTTAAACAACAATATGATGGACAAGCCCCGGTTTATGTCGCAAAATTTTACCGGCCCGGCTTCATGTATTATAGCGGTATGGCAGGCAGTGAATTAAGTTCAGAGGACTTGAAAGCGACCACAACTGACGAAAGCCAAAGGGCATACTTGGTTATGAAAAAGAAAAATTATGATAAACTGCCTCCGGAAATTCAAGAAAAGTTTCGTCTGCTCGTTGTTCAAGAGGATAAAGTTCTTTTACTGCATGAAAACAATTAATACGTTCTCAGAAAGGATCAATACAAATGAAAACATCCGGCGACGTAAATGCTTTTATGGCTTCCAAGAAGCTGTATTTGGCGCTGTTTTTGATTCCATTTTTGGGCTATATGTTTTTCAACCAGGACATTCCCGTCACCGATCCGGTGGAATCAAACTATGCGCTTACCGCCAAAGAAATGGTGCTGTCAGCAGACTGGGTATCACCTAGGATCTATGGGAATATCTGGTTTGATAAGCCGGTATTTTTCTACTGGCTAACGGCTATGGTTTTTCAACTCTTTGGATTTTCTGAATGGGCAGCGCGTTTAGTGCCCGCCTTTTTTGCCGCTCTTGGGTTGGTTATGCTATACTGGTTTACAGCGAAAATAACCAAACCAACAGCGGCACTTTTGGCAATGATGATTATGGGGACATCCTTTGAATATATCATTCTGGCAAAGCTGGTCATTACGGACATGGTATTCTTTGTGTTTAACTGCGCTGCCCTGGTATTTTTTTACCTGGGATATACAAACAGATCTGATACCAAGCTGTGGTATCTTGCTATGTATGCCAGCGTGGCATTGGCAGTCCTGACCAAAGGGCCGATTGGCGCTTTGCTGCCGGGTCTGGTCATCTTGCTGTTTATTGGTGTACAGCGAGATTGGGCGAAAGTGAAGGAATTGTTTATACCGTCCGGTATTTTTCTCTTTGCCGCTTTGGCACTGCCTTGGTATGGTGCGATGTATGCCTTGCATGGAACGGAGTTTAGCAACACCTTTTTTGGTGTGCACAACTATCTTCGCGCTACGGTTTCCGAACATCCGAAGGATAATGTGAGTTATTATTATATTGGTGTATTTGTGCTCAGCATGCTGCCCTGGTCGGCTTTGGCCATAAAAGCTTTGCTGCAGGGATGGAAGGAATTGTGGTCTCAAGCTTCCCCGCTGTTAGTGTTTCTCTTTTTGTGGATAACTGCTTACTTTGGCTTTTATTCGCTGATGGCTACCAAATACCTTACCTATACGTTTCCGATACTTTTTCCCATGGCGATCCTGACGGCGGTTCAGCTTGAGATAATGCTGGCACAAAATGAAGCAGAGGCAATTCTCCGTTGGGTAGGGAGTCCATTGGTACTGCTCATGTTTGTCTATATGATAGCGGCCTATCACTATTTGGCGGGGTGGGAACTTGGCCTGACTATAGTCAGTATACTGCTGCTCCTGTTGTTCAGTGCGTGGAAATCAAAAAACGGGGCTGCGGCCGATGTTTTCAAGTTGCTTTGTCTGTGCCAACTAGGGTCATATATTCTACTTTCCCTGTTTATATTTCCTGCCATAGCGGAAAATCGGTCAGGAAAGGGGATGGCGGAAAGTATAATCGGCCTTGGTGAGGAAAAAATAGGAATGTATCAGTTTTACAGCACCTCGGCGGTTTTTTATAGCGGCAAGGTTGCGGTGAAGCTTATCCCGTCAGATGCAGGGGCTTCACGTCAGATGGAAGCGCTGGACTGGTCAAGCAAATATACCATGCCGATCCAGGGATTGACCGCGTTTTTGGAGCAGCCTCAGTCGTCGGGAAATCTCATTATTGTGCCGGACAGGCAAAGAGATCCATTTCTGCTGGAGGCAGCTAAATTTGATTATCAGCTGCTAAAAACTAGCAGCGGAGTATCTTATTATTCAATTACGAATCCGTATCGTCGCTGATATTGGAAAAAGGAGGATACTAGAATGAGAGTATTACTTGCTGAAGATGATGCGAAGCTGGGTAAGTTAATCAAGCATATGCTGGAAAAATCAGGGATACAGGTTGACTGGCTGTTAAATGGGGATATGGCGCTGGAGTATGCACTTTACGATCCCTATGACGTGATTATCCTGGATTGGATGATGCCTGGGCAAACTGGTATTGCTGTATGTGACCAACTGCGAAAACGCGGATATCAGGGAGCTGTTTTAATGCTGACAGCAAGAGATGCTCTTGATGACCGGGTACTGGGCCTGGATACAGGAGCCGATGATTATTTTGTCAAGCCATTCGAATTTGCGGAACTGCTGGCCAGGCTTCGCGCCTTATCTAGGCGTAGCAGAGTGAGCTTAATGGAAGATATCCTGCAGGTCGGCAACTTAGTCTTTAATAGCTTGACGCACTGTGTACGGCGGGGAGATACGGAGGTACAGCTTACTAGCCGCGAATTTCAACTGCTTGATCTGCTGGTCCGCAATCAGGAACGCGTAATTCCGCGCGAAGTTATTTTAGAGCGCATCTGGGGATTGGAAACTGATGTATCTTCCAATAACCTGGATGCCTATGTTCGGCTTCTGCGACGCAAACTCAGCCCATTTGAAGATGTGGTTGTCATACAAACGGTCCGGGGTATTGGCTATAAGCTGGAGGTTAAAAATGTTTGAAAAAATTCGTAATCGGCTAACTCTGCGCTATGCAATGGTCATGATGCTGCTAATGATGGCTTTCATTGTCGCAAGCTCTACAGGACTGCTTTGGATACTGTATCAAGAAGAACAGCAGGATCTGAGGTCTTTCACAGAAGAAGAGGCCCGAGAGCAAGTAGGGATGTACAAAGAAAAAGATGCTTTTTTCCAACTGCCATCTAAGGAAACTGAGGATAGCGATCACGGTGCTAAGATTTTTTATTATGTTTTCGATACTAATGGGCAGATGGCTGTTGCCGAGGAGCCAGATCATGTAATTCAAAGCGGTGTGTTACGCATTATACACAAATGGGATGCAGCAGATGGAGAAGTGGAACTGAAGAAATTTCGTCTTCCTGATGGCGACAGAGCTGTAGTCATGTTATGCAGCATGAAAATATATGATGGATCCCAAGTGCTGGGTACTGTTTTTGTAGGGGAAGATATCAGTGCTTATTATCGCATGCTAAAAATGTTGTTGATCATGATGATTGCGGTTTCTATTATTTTTCTGATCATCGCCGCTTTTGCCGGACACCTGCTGGCCGGGCAGGCAATGATTCCAATTAAGCAGGCTTTTTTCCGGCAGCGTGAATTTGCCGCCGATGCTTCCCATGAACTCCGCACGCCTCTTAGCGTCATCAAGCTTTCCGTGGAGGCAGTGCAAAACGATAAAGACCAAAAGCTATCATCATTCTCCACTCAAGTGCTTGATGACATGAACAGTGAAGTTCTTAGAATGGCAAAAATGGTAACCGACTTATTAACGCTGGCACGGGCGGATGCTGGAGCAACCAATATTATAAAAGAGAAATTCAACCTGGCTGCTATGGTAGAGACGCTTATCCGTTCAGTACAGCCATTAGCGATTATAAAAGAAATAAAATTGGAAATGCGCGGTGAAGACATGCTGTCCATTATGGCTGATCGTGAAAGAATAAGTCAACTGCTTTTGATTCTGATTGATAATGCGATTAAATATACTCCTGTCGGCGGTAAGGTGGATGTTTTGCTCACAAGGACAGCGACTCCAAAACCATCTGTTATGATTGCTGTAAGCGATACGGGGGAAGGAATTTCAGAAAATGATCGAAAGCTAATTTTCGAACGCTTCTACCGAGTGGATAAGGCAAGGTCACGTGAAGAGGGTGGTACTGGTCTTGGTCTGTCTATCGCTAAGTGGATCGTAGAGGTTCACGATGGAAAAATTAAAGTGGAAAGCACGCTGGGAAAAGGTAGCTCCTTTATTGTCATTTTACCCCTGTAATATTATTCATCGGAAAGAATTCCCTAAATTAACGCTAAACTATAAGAGATTGCAGCAGTGGTTGGGAGGGATTTACATGGAAAATCTTTGGTTAATATTCGGGTTGTTATCGACCATCGCAGCGGCACTAGTAGCGATATTTGGCAAAATTGGATTGCAATCGGTTGACGCTATCAAAACGGCTTCGACCACCGTAAAGTCCACTTGTCAGTGGTTATTCAGAAGATGGTGTTCCCTGAGGCGGCAGGGATTTTGTTTACTGCCGATCCGGTCACCTCTAATAGGAAAGTGGTATCGATTGATGCCAGCTTTGGGCTTGGTGAGGCCTTGGTCTCTGGCCTGGTGAATGCTGATAGCCATAAAGTGCGTAACGGTGAGGTTATCGATAAGAAGATATCCACCAAGAAGCTGGCTATTTATGCCTTACAAGATGGCGGTACGAAAGAACAGGCGATTGAGTCTGAGCGGCAGAATAAGCAAGTGCTGACAGACGACATCGATAGAAGAGTTAAAGCATAACATCCAAAGGTCATCAGGATCAGATTTATTTGATTTTATTCTGGAAGATATTCAAGAATTAAAGAAGATTTTATTTGATCCGCAAAGTTTGGTGTGATTTGGCTGCTATGGATGCTTGCGTCTGGATCAACGAAAAAATGGAGAAGTCGTTAGGTGAAAAAAACGCAGCAGACACGCTTTCTCAATCTGTTCCAAACAATATTACTTCGGAAATGAGTCTGGATTTACTCAATGTCGCAGATGTAATTCGTCCTTATCCAGAAGTAATTGATTATTTACAACATGTTAAAGATGATAATTTTTTGGAAGAACTGGTTAAGTTTGATGGTGGACAGGAAACCCAAGACACTATCTATGCTTATCTGAGTAAATACGGAATGCGGTGTGCCGGAGAAATCGATATTACAAAAACTCGTTGGAGTGAAAAACCAACGACACTTGCCCCCATAATTCTTAGTAACATCAAAAACTTTGAGCCTAATGCCAGCACTCGGAAATTTGAGCAAGGGCGACGCGTTGCTTTGGAAAAAGAACAAGAGTTAGTAGAACGATTGAAGCAATTACTGCTACGGCGTTACGGGAAGCAACGAAATTGCCAACTAAAATATAAGTTTCTTTGATCTATCACTGCTCGATATTGGTCTGAACAATCTGATCCCGTCCATTTCTTTTCGCTTGTAACAAGGCTTGGTCCGCCTGCTTAATTAAATTGTCCATGTCCGTAAGTGTCGCTGGAACCATAGTGGCTGCACCAATACTAACAGTATATTTAGGAATAGCTACATCATTGGCAAAAATCAGCGCTAGCTTTACTTTAATTTTTTGTCCGAGGATGAGGGCATCTCCAGTCGTGGTGTTGGGGGCAAAAATAATAAACTCTTCACCACCGTATCTGCCCAATAAATTTTCAGTGCCAATAATGCCTTGTGTCTCTCGGCTAAAATGCGCCAATACCTTATCGCCGACAGTATGCCCATACGTATCATTAATAACCTTGAAATAATCGAAGTCGATCATAAATATTGTAGCTGGTTTTTGCTGACGGATCATTAGTGAGAATAGTTTCTCCGATAGCTGCATGAAATGCATACGGTTATAAATACCTGTTAGATAGTCTTTAGTAGCTGCATCTTTCAGTTTTATGTCAATAACCTCACGAGTCATTAGCAAATATGCCATTGTGCTTACCAGCATATGTATATATATACTTATAAACGAAATGGTCTGTAATAATGAGGCAGTGAATAATGTATAACTCTCACCCCGTAGTAATCCGTCCAAAGCACGAATAACCTGATAAGCGGCTAAAATTACAAAAAATAATGCCAATATTTTTCGTAATTTTGTGGCATCACTGCGAAAAAAAAGTCCGGCCGCTGCTGTTAACGAATAGAGTGCTAAAATCATAGCACAGACAAAAACTCTAACCCCCATGTTTACTCCTGCCAAATAAAGCAGCGTAAATCCTAAGATGATTACGGCTACTACCTGTATCCATCGCTTCGTTACGCTTTTAAGAGGTACTCTATCGATATGAACGATACTGTAGATTTCCAAGGCAACACCAATAAAAATCAAACTATTTCCCATGATAATGGAGAAATCAACTGGTACCAGCCCCCTAAAAACGCCTAAAGCAGCACCTATGGTTTGCAGTAGTTTCCCATATATATAATGTTGCATTAAACCTTCAAAGCTGGTAGTCTTTGCAAAAATGACCAGCATCAAAAACATAACAAGATTTCCTAAAAGCGTAAGAAAATAAACCGTATATGTATCCAATAAAGACAATCCAGCTCACCTCGATAATACGTTCATTGCTAATTATTTCTCTCCGCATAATAATACCATGATGTGAGAAATATTACTATAAACTAAAAGCTACAAGGGGGAAGCAAGGGGGTGGTTTATTGTTACAAGTTTAAAATATCGCTGATAATAATGAAAAAAATTAGATATCGCCAACCCTATATTCGTCGGATTGTTGAGGTAAAGTAAAAGCTCCTGTAGAATTTGAAGCGAAGCCAGATATTAGCGTTGTGGATGGATTTGCAAAAATTTGTGAGAAACGCATAAAACAAATAAACAGTAGTATAAATGAGTAACAAAGCGATTCTATTGACGGGTATTTTTTATTTTGTTATACTAAACGAAATAAAAGTCAGTAGAATTTTCTTGGTAGCCGTCAATGAAGACTGGGAAATCATGTATGTTATACGTGATTTCCCAGTCTTTTTGGTTTTGTATTGCCTTTAGATAAAAAGAATGTATTTTAGACCGTAAGGAGGATGCCAGTTATGATCAGTTGCCGAGAAATTATCAATCTCCCTTCACTGAGTAAGCTTAGTCTTGTGGCGGGAAAGTCTGGTCTGGATAGCGTGGTGCGTTGGGTGCATTTTATCGATTTGCCTGATGTCATCCCTTGGGTCCAGGGCGGAGAACTTTTGATTATCACTGGTATCGGTTTGAACGGTGATATCGATACACTGCAAGACATTGTTCGAGGAAGTATAAAAAAGAAATTGGCTGGGCTAATTATTAATATCGGCCCCTATATTAAGGAGGTTCCTGCAGAGGTTATCAGTTTGGCAGATCAAGCCGGCTTTGCTATTTTTGAACTCCCTTGGGAAGTAAAAATCATCGAGGTTACCAGAGAGATATGCAGCCATATTGTTATGAAGCACACAGAGGAACGATCGATAAAGGATTTTTTGGAGCAACTGCTGCTCTTTCCCTTAGCAGACCCTGAGGTGCTCATTCAACGGGCGGCTTATTATGGCTATGATTTAGCAAAACCTCATCAGGTAGCCATTATAAGCCCTACCCATTTAGCTGAATTCTTGCGGGCACAAAAGGTGAAAGATGAAAAAGACCTGGTGGCCTTTAAAGTGCGTTTTGAACATATTGTTAGCGATGTTTTAAACGTACATGGCAAAAAAGTTTTGCAGATGTTGTGGGCCGATGATATTATTTTACTGATGCCTTATGAAAGTGAGAGCGAGAAAAATAATAACATTTTGCGGAATATTCTAGAAAAAATTGCTGAAAAAATGTCAGGATTGGTAGCTACAGCAGCCTTAGGAGGCAGATTTGAAAGCTTGCAAGATGCTAGAAGAAGTTATCTTCAGGCAATTAAAGTATTGCGTTTCACTAAGTTACAGGCAACTTCCAGTTCTATATATGCCTATGAACAACTAGGTATCTATAAGCTGCTATTTGAGATTGAGCCAGATAAGCTTGCCGTGTATTACCAAGAAGTCATTGAGCCACTTAATCAATATGACAGGAAAAATCACATGGATCTGGTTCATAGCTTATTCGTCTATTTAGAGGAAAACTGTAATGCGGCGAAAACTGCCAAGCGTCTCTTTGTCCATCGTAATACCCTGGATTATCGCCTGAAAAAGATTGAGAAGATCACTAACAGAAGCTTAGACAATCCCTATGAGCGTCTGACACTGCAATTAGGGGTTATTGTAGGACAGCAATTGGCCAGTGAAAGTTTTTCCATCGACGATTAATAATTCCTACTAAATTAAGTCCAATTACTAGGATTATAAGACTTTTTATATTGTTTTATTGTGTGATTTGTATATACATTTGATGTTTACGTTGTTAGAAATGCCTATAGACACCATATATCAGCTCTGCTATAATGAATTCATAGTTGATTATGAAAAAAATAGATTGAGCAACGGAGCTAAATGGATAAGATAGATGTATCTTATGTCATTTAGCATTTTTTATTTTCACATAGGACTAATTCAAGATGGTTGTGGCACTGCAAAAACGGAAACTACTAAGACGTAAGCAGACTTCTGTTACTAGCGGAATTGCGAAACCTACACCAATTTTACTAAAAAGGTAAGTGGGGCAGCGATTACCAATATGAGAGGGAACGTCTAATGTATTATTCCGTTATAAGGATCGATTACGAAAGTATGAAAAGCAAAGACGCTGATGAAGCTTCTTTGCTTTGTTTTTTAAAAGTATGGATGTTTGAAATAACTAAAGATTAGGAGGAGGATACTATGTTTCGCCTTGTTAACTTAGAAAAGAAATTTGGTAATTTAGAGGTTTTAAAAAGTATTAGTATGTTTATTGATTATGGAGAGGTGGTATGTATTATCGGTCCATCCGGTTCCGGAAAAAGTACTTTCCTTCGCTGTTTAAATCTTCTTGAAATACCGACAAGCGGGAGGATCTATTATTCGGGAGCGATTCTTGATCCTGATCTGGATTGCAAAAAACTCAGACGGGAGGTTGGAATGGTATTCCAGAAGTTTAACCTGTTCCCAATGTTTAATGTATTGAAGAATATAACCTATGCACCAATGCGTATCAATAAAATGAAAGAGGAAGATGCAAAGGAATTGGCTATGGATTTGTTGGCGAAGGTTGGATTGGCCGATAAAGCAAACGAGTACCCTTCGAAACTTTCTGGTGGACAGCAGCAGCGTGTAGCTATTGCCCGGGCTTTAGCCATGAAACCCAAGATGCTGCTATTTGACGAACCGACTTCAGCACTTGATCCGGAGCTGGTAGGAGATGTTTTGGAAGTTATGAAACAATTGGCTACCGAAGGAATGACGATGGCTGTAGTTACACATGAGATGGGGTTTGCAAGAGAAGTCGCAGATCGTGTTATCTTCATGGATAAAGGCTATATTGTAGAAGAAGGCACACCAGAAAAGATTTTCAGCAATCCGGAAAATCAAAGAACTAAAGAATTTCTGGCAAGAGTCATATAAGGAGGGAAAACATGACACTACATTTTGCTAAAGCAGCGGAACTCTTAATTCCTTCTCTCTTTCATGGATTTGGTGTTGTTATTCAGGCCACTGTTTTGGGGTTTCTGCTTGCAACTATCTTGGGAATGATTATTGCGATAGGTAGGCTCTCTACTATTAAAATAGTCAGAGGAATTTTATATCTTTATTTGGAGCTAATTCGAGGGACACCGCTGCTGGTACAACTCGTATATATCTATTATGTAGTTCCCTTGCTTTTGAATTTGATCGCAAGTATGTTTGGTTTTAAAACAAATATTCAAATCGCATCAGTGACTGCAGGTATATTGGGATTAGGTATTAATTATGGCTGTTATATGTCTGAAGTAGTCAGAGCAGCAATACTTTCCATTGACAAGGGACAGACAGAAGCAGCTTTAGTCCTGGGGTTTGGGAAATATGAGGCATTATTTCGTATCGTTATGCCTCAGGCATTGCGCAGTATTATACCATCCCTTGGAAACTATCTCGTTATGATGGTTAAAGATACATCTCTGTTAGCATATGTTGCGGTAAATGAATTGCTGCTCAGGACGCAGAATTTTGCATCTCAAACTTTTTTGACGATTGAATCATATACTTTTTTGGCGATAGCATATTTAGTCATCAGTATCCCGCTGTCTTATTTTGTTAAATTTATCGAATACAGATTAAAAGATAAATAGAAATTTAAGAAAGGGTGATTATTATCGAGAAGAATAGTAAAAGGTCTATGCTGAAGAGTGAATCATTTCATAAGTATTATGTTAATAAATAAGAGAGGATGATAAGTCGTGAGAAGAATGTATAAAAGATTTACGCTGTTAGCAGTTATTGTTTTTTTAGTATCAATGGTATTGACGGGATGTGGTTCTTCAACGTCGGCAGATAAATCAGCTGCGGTAAAAAAAGATCCTAATGCCAGTGCAACGTTAAATAAATTAAGAGAAAAGGGAGTTTTAACAGTAGGTTCATCAAATGATGCTCCCTTTGCATATCTTGATGCGAGTACTAAAGAGTTTTCAGGTGTCGACGCAGTGATTATTAAGGAGATTGCCAAGCGGCTCGGCATCAATAAGGTGGAAATGAAGCAGATACCATTTGAAAACCTTTTAATCGAATTGAATAAAAGTACAGTTGATATGGTAACCGATGCAATGTATATTAAACCGGCACGGCTAGAGCAAGCTCTATTTACCGATGTTTGGTACAAAGAGGGAGAAGCAGTTGTTGTTAAAAAGGATTCTAGTATTAAAGCAAAGGAGGATTTAAAAGACAAAGTAGTCGGTGGGCAGAAAGGAACAGCTTTTCTTGAAGTAGCAGAAAAATGGGTTGCTGAAGGGAAAGCAAAAGAGATAAAAATATTCAGCAATCAGGCAGAACTTATGATGGCTGTTAATACAGGGAAAATTGATGCATGTGTAACAGACGGTATCGTGGCGGGATATACACTCAAGCAAGATTCAAGTTTGGATTTGAGAATCTTAAGTCCATACGATGCAGAAGCTGCAGGTAAAATTGGTGCTGCTTTGCGCTTTGAAGATAAGGAGTTCAATGCAGAAGTTAACAAAACATTAAATGATATGAAGAAAGATGGAACTTTAATGAAAATTCTACAGGAATTCGGTTTGAATCAAGATTATTTTGTATCGGTTGAAGAGGGAAAAACAACGAATACCAAGTAATCATTATGAAATCGATAAGATATAAAGATAATGTTCGCTCTACACTGCAGGAGGAAACTTTTAAAAGTTTCCTCCTGTTACGCACTGGACCTAAAGCGTTATGCCGTACCAATTATAATGCTTCACCACTGTACCAGCGCTGAGCGTTTTCTAGTCTTTTTTGAAGGAAAGCTCCACTTTGTAATGATATTAGAAAGGAATGAAGTTATGGAAAGGCTGAAAACTGAAAAGTCAAAAGCATTATTTGAGGAAACTAAAATGTATTTAGTGGATGGTGTTGCTAGTTCCTTTCATAAAGCAGCTGATGAGGAGTATCCTATTTGTCTGGAAAAAGGCAAAGGATCAAAAGTGTATGATGTAGATGGTAATGAATATATTGATTATATCGGAGCATTTGGACCCATGCTGTTGGGATATTGTCCAGATGCAGTAAACCAAGCAGTTATCAAACAACTTGATAAAGGTTCTCATTTATCCGCTGTGACAGTTGACTTGTGTAAATTATCAAAAAAACTCACCGAAATTATTCCTTGTGCAGAAAAAGTATCGTATCAGAATTCAGGAACAGAAGCCAATATGCATGCATTTCGACTGGCAAGAGCATATACCGGTAAGAAAAAAATAATTAAATTTGAAGGACAATATCATGGCTGGTCGGATGAGGAAAAAGTAAGTATTGATGCAAATCTTGTAAGTGAACTTGGAGTAAGAGAGCATCCTAATAGACTTTTTCATTCCAAAGGGCAAAGGCATGAGACTGCTGATGATATCATCATTCTTCCTTGGAATGATTTAGAACTTTTAGAATGTGTTATGAAGAAATATTCTTCTGAAATTGCTGCAGTAATTACAGAGCCTGTCATGTGTGATTCAGGACCTATATTGCCAAGGGCTGGTTATTTGGCGGGAATGAGAGCATTATCTATTCGATATAATATTGTATTGATTTTTGATGAAGTAATCACTGGTTTTCGAGTAGCTCTTGGCGGGGCACAACAATATTATAATGTTACACCGGACCTTGCTGTATTTGCCAAGGCAATTGCTGCAGGATACCCTTTTGCTGCCATTGTGGGAAAAAAAGAAATTATGGAATCGGGAGTACAAGCATCTGGTACATTTAATGCAAATCCAATTGCAGTAGCAGCCTCATTAGCGACAATAGAGACCCTAGAAAAAGGCGAGATTTATAAAAAATTTGAGTTATTAGGGAATATGTTAACAAAAGGAATAATAGAATTAGGACAAATGTATAAAATTACATTATTTTGCCATTCAGTTAGATCAATCTGCATGATTGTATTTGGAATGAGTGAACCGGCAGAAGATTTCAGGGATTATATTGAAAAGGCTGATAGTAATGGTTATAAGCTCTTTGTAAAAAAAGCACGAGAATATGGAATTCGATTTACATCTAAAAGAGGAAGAATTTATCTTTCATCGCAGCACACAGAGGAAGATATAATAAAAACCCTGCAAGTAATTAAACAGATTTTCTCTGAAATAAAAGGAGACATGTAAATGGAACTATTTTCACTACAGAAAAAAGTTGCCGTAGTAATAGGCGGAAGTAAAGGACTTGGAAAAGGTATTGCAATCGGGCTGGCTCAAGCAGGGGCAACAGTGGTATTAGGCAGTAGAAATCAATTAGAATTAGATAAAGCAGCTGCAGATATAAGGACTAAAGTGAATGCAGATGTTACTGGTATTTCTGTAGATATAACGTCGATAGAAGCAATACAACAGTTTGTGAATGAAGTAGTAAAAATGAAAGGCAGCATAGATATTTTAGTAAATAGTGCCGGAATTAATATTAGGAAAAAAGCTTTAGATTTTACACAAAATGATTGGGATAACGTAATGGATATCCAATTAAAATATGTTTTTTTTATGAATCAAGTAGTAGGTAAGTATATGATTGATGAAAAAATCAAAGGAAAGATTATAAATATTGCATCATTAACTAGTGTTTTAGGATTTAAAGGTATGGTAGCTTATTGCTCAGCCAAAGCTGGTATTGTACAAATGACAAAGGCATTAGCGAATGAATGGGCTGAATATGGAATTAATGTAAATGCAATTGGACCAGGCTATTATGAAACGGATATGACGAAACAACTATTTAGTGACCCCAGGAAGGTAGAAGCAATGATTGAAAATATACCTCTAAAACGCATGGGATTGCCGAAGGATTTAACAGGAACTGCTATATTATTGGCATCAGATGCATCTGCATACATCACTGGTCAGGTAATATATGTAGATGGTGGCTGGCTAATAGAATAAAAAGAGGTATTAATGATTTTTGCAGCTGTAGTTATACGGAGATTTAACAATATTTATTACTATGGGAGTTGACATCAAAATAATTCCTATGATATATTATCAAAAATGGAAGCGTATGATATCTAATAATACAATTATCCATGTCACCTTGAACTGATATTTTTAAATTTATGTTAATTGGTATTTTCAATCCTGAAAAATCGATATTATAAACAATAAGGCTTGTGCAGTCAATATGTTAGAAGCTAAGAAAGGTAGGACAGCCGGTATGGAACAACAATCCTTCAGTCACACAAAACAACTGGTTTATGCAGCATTGGGCATTGCCCTCGTTTTTATTTGTACGGCATTTGTAAATGTTCGTCTTCCCATTGCCGCCAATGGCGGATTAATTCATTTGGGGAATGTGCCTCTCTTCATTATTGCCATTCTTTGCGGACGCCGCTTTGGCGCTTTGGCGGGTGGAATCGGCATGGCTCTTTTTGATGTGGTGGGCGGTTGGTTTTTATGGGCTCCCTTTACGCTGGTCATTGTTGGTCTCATGGGGTATACGGTCGGCGCTATCTGCGAGAAGCGCCGGAACCTGACGGCTTATGTCCTGGCCTTGGTGGCGGCTTGTCTTATTAAGGTGGTTGGTTATTATGGTGCCGAAGGGATTATTTACGGCAATTGGCTGGTACCGATGGCATCGATTCCTGGTAATCTCGTTCAGATTGGCTTGGCGTCAGTTGTCGTTTTGCCTATCGTGGCGAAGTTGAGAAAGCATGTGCCTGTTTATTCCTGGGCAGAAAGTCGCAAATGACCCCTGTAGGGATAGTTGGCTAATGATCATTAGTGCAAATCATAAGGATAGCCTGTGGGAGGGAATCTCTTACAGGTTATTTTATTGCTCAAACAGGGTCTTAAAATGAAATTTTTAAGGAAATTGGAAGCAGATTTCGCAGAATAGTCAAATATTTTCCAGGACTTTATCCTGATATAGCGAATATAAACAGTTAAGTTAAATTTTATTTGTATTCTAAATGATAAAACGGAAGTGCAATGACACTAGGTGAAAATTTTAAAGATATGGCTAGATAAAACAGGAGGCGCAGCAAATGGCGGAAAAATATTATCTCAGTTTTGATGCAGGAACGCAAAGTGTAAAAGTGACGGTATACAATGAAAATATGGAATGCGTAATAAAAGTGTCTAATCAAACGACGTTGACCTATCCCCATCCCGGCTGGGTTGAGATGGATGCGGATGAATATCTTGCATTGACCAAACTGGGCATAAAACAGTGCATGACACAGTTAAAAGAACAGGGGATTGATCTTGGGTTGATTAAGGCCATTATGGGCGATGGAATTATTTGTGGGATTGTCGGTATCGATGAGAACGGCAAGGCAATCACACCCTACATCAATTATTTGGATTCACGAACGCAGAGTGATGCGGCAGCACTGAAAGACCTTGATCTTGACATCTGGGGCAAAGAGACGGGGAATGCCGAGCCACTCTGCATGTTTCCGGCCATGCATGCCCGCTGGCTGTTGGCCAATAATAAAGAATTTCAGACTAGGGGCAAGAAATTTGTTCACAATACACCGTATATTCTGCTTAATCTCGCTGGCTTAAAGAGCAGCAATGCTTTTATTGACTGGGGGACAATGTCGGGTTGGGGATTAGGTTACAAAGTATATGAAAAAGAATGGTCCGATGAACAGTTAACTATATTGGGAATCGATAAAAGCTATATGCCGAAGATCGTAAAACCGTGGGATATCATCGGTACTTTATCGGCTGAAGCAGCGGCACAAACGGGCTGTCCGGCGGGGATCCCTATCTGTGCCGGAGCCGGTGATACGATGCAGTCTATGCTGGGCAGCGGGGTCTTTGAAGCCAATAAGGCCGTAGATGTTGCTGGTACCTGTGCGATGTTCTGTGTCTCGACCACAGGGATCATTCCAGAACTAAGCCGTAAAGGCAGCGGCCTGATCTTTAATAGCGGCACATTGGAAAATACATATTTTTATTGGGGCTTTGTCCGGACCGGCGGGCTGGCACTGCGCTGGTTCAAGGACAGTATTTGCCAGCAAAACGATGATGACAGTTATTATGAAACGTTGAGCCAAGGCGCTGCCAAAGTCGCCCCAGGCTGCAATGATGTGCTCTTTTTGCCGTACTTGACCGGTGGGTATGATGAATATTCAAATGTAAAAGGATGTTTCCTGAACATGACACTAGATACAGATCAATTTGTCTTATGGCGAGCCGTGCTTGAGGCCATTGCCTATGACTACCGGGAAATCACCGACACCTACCGACAGGCCGGCATCCAGATCAACAGAATCACCATTACCGAAGGCGGCAGTTGCGATGGGCTTTGGAACCAGATTAAAGCCGATGTTATGGACAGCGAGGCGATCACCTTGGAGATTTCCGGCGGTGCAGTGCTGACAAATTCTATCATTGCGGCCTATGCAGCGGGTGCAGACGGAGAATTGAAAGAGCTGCTCACCAGGAATTTGAAAATAACCCATACATATAGTCCAGACAGCAAAAATTCCGAAATCTACAAGCAGCAGTCCCAGAAGCAAAAAGATTTATTGAATAAATTAGGTCACTAAGTCGCTAGCAAAGACTAAAAAAACAAGCCTTGCAGGTAACTGCGGGCTTGTTTTTGATGGTCAGACGACAAAATGCAATCTTAGAAAGATGCTTCATAAATTGATTTGTTTCCCCTTTATGTGATTTTGCTCACAGTCAAGCGCTATAGTTTTCGATACAATAAAATCAGAAGATTTAAATAGTGTTTCACAACATAAGGGGGATAAATATATGTCGATGTTTTGTTATCAATGTCAGGAGACAGCCAAAGGTACTGGCTGCACCATGCGCGGTGTCTGTGGAAAAACGGCTGATGTATCTAATCTCCAAGACCTGCTCATGTACACACTAAAAGGAATTTCGGTCTATGCACTCGAGGCTCGTCAGGCTAAAATTGCGACACCGGAAGCCGATAAGTTTATAATGGAGGGCTTGTTTGCTACCATTACCAATGCTAACTTTGATAAAGAGTACTTTGTCGTGCTCATTAAACAAGCACTTATCGTGAGAGATAACGTGAAAGCTGCTTTAGTAAAAGCTGGTGTAAAAGTAGAAGCTGCAAATGACAGTACGAAATCTATCTGGCGGAAATTGACTGACTGGTTCACAGCTGATGGAGCAGCAGAGGCTTCTCATGACAGTACCCTGTGGTTTGCTGAAAATGCTTTAGAATTTGAAAAAAAGGCTGCCACAGTCGGAATTTTGGCAACCGAAAACGAAGATGTCCGTTCATTACGCGAGCTGCTTACCTATGGAGTAAAAGGAATGGCTGCCTATGCTGAGCATGCCTATACATTAGGCTATATGGAGGATGCTATTTTTGCCTTTATGCAAAAAGCGCTAGTCGCCACTACTAACGATAAGCTAAGTGCTGATGAATTGGTTGCTTTGGTGATGGAATGCGGCAAATACGGTGTTGATGTTATGGCCTTATTGGATAAAGCCAATACCAGCACCTATGGCAACCCGGAGATTACTAAAGTCAATATTGGTGTGAGAAACAACCCTGGTATTCTTATCAGCGGCCATGATTTAAAAGATCTGGAAGAGCTATTGGAACAAACCCAAGGGACAGGTGTTGATGTATATACCCATGGCGAGATGCTGCCGGCGCATTACTATCCAGCCTTTAAGAAATATACCAATTTTGCTGGTAACTACGGCAATGCCTGGTGGTTGCAGGATAAAGAATTTGAAACCTTTAACGGACCCATCCTGATGACTACGAATTGTTTGGTGCCGCCGAAAGCCAGTTATAAAAACCGCGTGTATGTGACGGGTGTAGTCGGTTTTGAAGGCTTAAAAGAAATCGGTGAGCGGAAAAATGGAAAACCGAAGGACTTTACGGCTCTTATCGCTCACGCTAAGAAATGCCCACCGCCCAAGGAACTGGAACAAGGGGAGATAATCGGCGGTTTCGCTCACAACCAGGTATTAGCTCTGGCTGATAAGGTTGTGGATGCAGTGAAAAGCGGCGCCATCAAACGTTTCTTTGTTATGGCTGGCTGCGATGGCCGCATGAAGAGCAGAGATTACTATGCTGAATTTGCTGAAACATTGCCTAAAGATACTGTCATACTGACGGCGGGCTGCGCCAAATACCGATACAATAAGCTTCCTTTGGGTGACATTGGCGGCATTCCCCGCGTATTGGATGCTGGTCAATGCAATGACTCCTACTCGCTAGCAATTATAGCCCTGAAACTTAAAGAGGTTTTTGGCCTGGATGATGTTAATAAATTGCCGATATCGTACAATATCGCCTGGTATGAGCAAAAGGCCGTTATCGTACTCCTGGCGCTGTTATATCTTGGTGTGAAAAATATTCATCTCGGACCGACGCTGCCAGGCTTCCTTTCACCGAATGTAGTTAAGGTGCTTGTAGAGCAATTTGGCATCGGCGGGATCAGCAATCCCGAAGATGATATCAAAATGTTCATGGCCTAAGCAACTGCAGCATTTCATTTAGCAATTCGAGATATTTATTAGTATATTAGTATTCGCCTAGACTTTAAGTCTAGGCGAATACTTGGTTCTAGCCTCCAACTTTTCAATTGGTTTTAACTTTCGCTTTTTTTCTTAGTTACAGATTCTTTAACAGCGACCTCAATTTGATTAATAATCTCTTCTGTACTGGGTTCCGAATCAAAATAACCATAATACTCAGCCTGCTTCATTGGGATTTCTCCGACAACTCTATTTTTATCAGGTATGCCGGGAGTTGCTTTTAAATCTCTGTTTTCAGCCATAATAACATCTCCTTTATAATATAGGATGCCAAAAGTAAATGAAAAATTGCATACCACCAGTTTAAATTGCTTATAATTAGTACTTTGCTTGTAAGAAAAAAGTGTTAATCAAAAAAATATGACCAACTCCTGCAAAAGCAGCTAGTCTTGCAGGAATTGGTATTTTTATGGTAAATAGAGTAATACTATTGGGAGTTTTTATTCAAAGAAGCCGAAACCAATTTTATCATACAATGAAGGGATAAAGTGAGGCGTCAATGTGGATAATAAAGGAAATCAATATAGTAACGAGGTGATGTAAATGAAAAAATATATCTTGGGTTTTATGCTTATTTGCGTCATAGCTGCTATAGGTTTTTTAGCTGTGCCGAAATTGGTGCATATCGGTTATGGTACTGATGTGGGGCAGATCATGCATGTGGTTACTGCAGATATGAAGCATGAGCGTACGATTTCGTGGAAGACAGCAAAGTTTGGTGAGCCAGGAAATTTGGAGATACGACCCAAGCAGTCGGAAAATATCATAAATGTCAATGCAGAGGCTGTGGAGTTGCCTGCATATAATGGGGGAAAGCATTTTGGGATTTATACGGCACATGTTACTAATCTTACGTCTGGAACTGACTATGAATATCGTATTTCTGTTGGCAAGAGGCAGTCTGCATGGAGGGAATTCAAGACCGAGCCAGAGTCGACATCATTTAAGGCACTTATTTTTGGTGATTCACAGTCATTAGATTATAAAGATTGGGCGAAAACAGCTCAGACAGCATGGGAAAGCAATGGGGATGCCGCTTTTTTTGTTAATATGGGCGATCTCGTTGATAATGGGCAGGACGAATGGCAGTGGAATACCTGGTTTGATGGAGGAGCGAAGCTTTTCTCAGAAATACCTGTAGTTCCGGTCATGGGAAATCACGAGACATATAGTCTCGATTGGAAGATGGCGAAACCAGATTACTATCTTTCACTTTTTGCCCTGCCGGCAAATGGTCTGGCAGGCCTGGAACGATTTGCTTATTCCTATGATTATGGCGACGTACATTTTATCGTACTCAATACACAATTAAATGAGCTGCAGGAATGGTATCCTGATTTACTAGAGCAGCAACAGAGATGGCTTGCAAAAGACCTTGCCAAAACACAGAAAAGGTGGAAGGTAGTTCTTATGCATCGTGGTATATGGAAACATCCTTTCAATGGACCGCTTGATGATATTGGCCAAACTTTTGTGCCAGTGCTTGATCAATATCATGTTGACCTTGTATTTACCGGACATGTCCATTCTTACGCGCGTACCAAGGCACTGAAAAATGGCAATCCCGATCCTGACGGGACTATCTATATTTCGACAGGGCGCAGCGGCGACAGGGTATGGGACAAATCTCCCCAAAAACCGATGGATGAGCTTTATTATAATCCACTTGATATGCCAAATTACCTTGTATTGGAGGCCTCACATGATGCGCTTAAAGTCACTGCCTTTAAGCAAAATGGTGAGGTTATTGATCAAACAGAACTTAAAAAATAGCAATATTATTAATGCCTCCATTATAGTCATATCAATCAACAACAAATGGAGGCATTTTGTTATATATTTACATTGAACTGCCATGGAAATATTTTACATATGAATCTTGAACCCAATGTATCAATGCTTTTTCATGCTCATTTTGATTTTTTCCGTGGTACATATCTGTTGTTATTTGGCGACCTGCTGACCAGTAGTAAATTGTTTCTCCAACACACCCAATAGCATAACCACGATCTTCAGGAATTGTAGTTATATTTCTGCCTGAAAACTCCGGTGGTGAAGGAATTCCTAAGATCCCTAAAAGTGTGGGTGCGAAATCAATCTGACTCGCGAATGTTGCACTGTTAAAATCTTCAAAAGGTTTCAAATTTGTGCTAACAAAGATAAGCGGGATGGGAGCTGGGCTTAAATGCAGATCGTCTTGCCCAAGGCGCTTATAATTATCATTCTGACTTGGATGAGGATTATGATCACTCGTAACAACAATAAGAGTCTTATCATCCATCAAATTTCGCTCTTTGAGATCGTGGAAAAATTTTTTCAAGGTAGTATTTTCCCAATAGATTCCTTTAAGATAAACGTTTTTATATTGCTCCTTGATATTCGCTGGAATATCTCTTTCAGAAAGCCCGCAATATGGAAAAGGTTGATGGGAATCGATCGTCTTGGTCGCTATAAAAATTTTATGATCCCGGTTTTGCTCCAATAACCTGATCGTTTCGTCATACATTACGTCATTATGGAATCCCCAGCCACTGCTTCCCACATATCCTTGTCTTTCTAAATCTTCTTTTGCTCTGTAAGTCTGCATTCCAAACCGTTTTTTATATGCCCGGAATTCATCATTATAGTACTGGCTGGTAGCTTCCAAAAATACTGTATCATAACCGTTACTTTCGAGAGTTTTGAATAACGTGACATTATTTTCAAAAGATTGTTCATCAGAATAGATCGACTGGGAAAGAAACATAGAGTTAAGTCCCTGCGTTGTAGGTTTATTGGAAGTGTAATAATGATCTAAATGAGGATATTTCGTTATTAAGCCATCCAAGAATTCTGTTGTTTCCGTTGGAATTTGTGAATTATAGAAATGCAAATAATCTCGATGAAACGATTCAGCGATAATTACAATTATTTTTTCATATGGAAAAGCTTTTTGAGTGGGAATAGGTTTTTCGCTAACAGCAATTCCTAATTCATTTAGCAGCTTAGTTTCCTGTTCAGAAAATGCCACGCGGTAAAGCTGAGTGGCGGCGGTCACAGGTCTATCGTCATTTCGCAAAAATTCCCGTATTAAGTTGGTAGTTACAGACTTGGTAAGCAAATCGCGGGATCGGTTTCTGCATGTTTCTATTTCTGCTTCCTCATCAAACCCTTCTTCCATCAGTGCCTTGGGATAGACGTAGGCTGTGGTGAAATTCACAAGATTAGCTAAGATACAGATCATTATAGTAAGAATAACAACATTTTTTGTGTGCAAATGATGCATTCTTTTCGGAGCGCGAAATAATAACATAAGAAAGCAAAAGCTTATTAGTATACCAAGTAAAACAATTTTATCTGTAGTATATAGTACACCTGTTATTGAATAATTGTTTAGATTATCAAATAACACCTTTTCAATATGTGTTGATGTAACAAAAAAGTATATGGTGTCACTATAAAAAATCAAAATGGTAAAAAAATACGACAAAAAGTATATGGTTTTAGATAGTAAATTATTCCGTTTAGTATATAGGCAGCCAGCTAATAGCACAAATATAACATTATTAATCACACCCGTAAGGACTGACATGATAGTTATGGCACTAAAATTTAAATTTAATGAATTAATAATAACCGTAGAGATGCCTAACCAAAGAACTGCTAAAATTGCAATTGGGCAGTACGCTTTTGCAGCTTGTTTAATCCACGTAATATGCTTTCGGAAAAACATAAATATACTTGCCAGCAATACATCACGAATAAGCGCATTGCATACATCAAGAGCGAAGATTCCTATTGGAAATTCCGGTTCTCCGCTGTAGAATTGAAACACAAAATAAGCCTCTATGCATAAAAGCACAGCGATTGCAGTAAACGTATTTTTATGAAGAAGAAATGTTTGCTTAAAAAGTATTTTTTTAATTTGTAAAACTCCTTTTGAAAATATCTATTCGATACAGTTTTGACATAGTTATCATTTTATCCTAATATTCATTATATTTCTACAAATATCTCCATTCAATGATACAAAAACAATACATATGACAATTTGCTGCAAACCAGCCTAGTTTGCAGGAATTCTGTATTATAATGGCAAATAAAAATATGGAGATGTTTTCTAAAGAAGCTTATGATTAGGTAAGGATACATGAGTTAAAGAAAATAGGCTTGAGAAACATTTCTTCTGTCTCTTATATACTGGAATGCATGGATGCAGCGAATTTTATAAAAAGGGAGCTTGATTGAATGATGGAATTGTTGCGAAAGATCAATTGGAGAGTTGCTTTAGTATGGGGATTGTTATTTATTGCGATGAGCAATTCGTTTGCTTTTGCTGAGGAAAAGCTGTCACCGGAAAAGGCGTATTTAAACGATGTATATAAAAATATGATGGATGTAAAAAACTTGCATTATGACGTGGCGATCAACGCTGAAACGCCCATGGGGGAAGTGAAAATTGCAGTCAATGGGGAAGGTCAGGAAAAACCGCTGAACTATCAACAAGATATAAACATTTCATTTCGTGATGTAAAAAATAAAGAAAATACAATGATTTTAAAGCAGTTTATAGAACAAAACCAAGGCAATTTAGTGATTTATTCCTTAAGTAACGAAAAGTGGATCAAACAAATCGTGCCGATTGGTCTTTCTTTGAACAAAGAACTTTCAGCGGATGAAAAAGTCTCTGCTCGAATGGATATGCTAGAGTTGATGAAATCGGTGAAGCTGAAAAAGGAAACACCATCTTATAAATATATGGATATAACCTTGGATAGTATGCAAATAAGTGATGCTATAGATGCAGTCGTCAAACTAGATAATGCGCAGGATAAGGATATGGTGAGGGCGGTTGCGGTAATACGCCTTGGGTTGTTAGCTGCTGGCGATATAAAATATAATATTAAAATTGATAAAGCGACTAAGATGGTAAAAGAGATCGATATGGATTTGACAGCACCGATTCAAAAAGGGGCAGGATTGTTTTTGGAAATAGCTAATCCAAAGGATAGAGCTAATATCGAAGATTTTTTAACAAAATCGACATTGAATATGCAGATAACATATTCGAAATATAACCAAGTAGATCTTATAAAGATTCCGCAAGATGTACGAGACAATGCAAAAGAAGTCAAACCGGCAGATAAGGAAACTCCTAAAAAGTGAAAAATATTGCTATGACTTTGTTGTAAAAGCGCATCTGGTTTCGTGGGCTTTTGGTATTATACTGCTGTTTGGACTGATCGGTGGAGAATCTGATCAGTCATTTGAAAAATGGGAAGGTTTAAAAGAACTATATGAGCTTGTTTGTAAAGCGACTTTGCCAGAAAGGAAATTGCGCTTCCAATCCATAAAAGATTTTTATAAAGAATGGGAACTTTCTTTGAAGAACTGCAAAAACAGGTCCAACTAAAAATGTCTCAAGTGGTTTTTATGTCCAGCAGTATAGTTATCCTGAATTATTATTTAGCTGTGACGCCGCCATCAACAGGCAATTCGATTCCTGTAATATAAGAAGATGAATCGCAAGCAAGGAATAGGACAGCTGCTGCTACTTCGTGAGCTTGTCCAACTCTTGGTAGTGCCGTCTGAGACACAAACCATTTTAGCATACGTTCATTACTAATCAGATCTGTCGACATTGGTGTTTCAATAAAGCCTGGGTGAACGGAATTGATGCGGATATTATCCTTGCCGAAATCGACGGCAGCTGCTTTAGAGAGCATTCGAACTCCTCCTTTGGAAGCTGTATAAGCACCTGCTCCATTGCTACCCGTTAGGCCGGCTATAGATGAAATATTGACGATAGACCCGCCGTTATTGGTCTGCATATGGGGGATAACATGTTTCATTCCTAAGAAGGTACTCGTCAGGTTAATACTGATTACTTTATTCCATTGTTCAATGGTCGTATCCAACATGCTGATGGTTAAGGAAATACCTGCGTTGTTCACCAGCACATCCACTTTGCCGTATTTCTGAATGGTGCTGTTTACAACCTTGATCCAGTCTTCTTCAGAAGCAACATTATGTGAGAAAGCAGTTGCTTCACCTCCATCTAGCGTAATTTCCTTTACGACATTTTGTACGGCTGCCTCATTAATATCCGTTAATACAACTTTGGCTCCCTCCTTGGCAAGCAAAAGTGCCTCTTCTCGTCCCATACCGCTTCCAGCGCCTGTAACAATTGCTACCTTCTGGTTTAATATTCCCATCTGAATGTCCTCCTAAAATAACTTTTTTGTTATGTATCTTAAACATTAGAATTAACAATATTCCAATAAATAATTATATACTTCAAGGAGTTTAAGGTTCTATAGTCAACAGTCCAATTGGACGATTCGGATTGTTTAGAATCTGTAATACCAGACCTTGTATTCCTTGACATATAGTATCATCAGAATTTATACCGAAAATACAAGTTATAATTTGACTTTCTTTAAGAGTCAAGTGATGATTCGTTTAGGGTTCAATCGGAATTTTTGTGCGATAAAAGGCTCAATCAGCAGAGAGAAACTGCAAGTTGAGTCTTGAAACTATTTACGGGCAAAATTTTTGATTGCCCAGGTAAAAGGAAATCGTGGTGAATTTGGCTTATGGATTTTCAATTTGCCACGATCGGCTTTTTTAAGCGATCAAATGGCTCAATCGGCTGATTTCAGCAGGGAAATATCGAAAACTTCTGCTTGAAAAAAAGTACCTTTTGGTTTATCAGATTAAGGAAAATACTGTGTATGTGGATGCAATTTTGGATACACGGCAGGATTATAGCTGACTGTTATAAGTTAGATGTATAATAGAGCGTACTATATTTGCGGATCGATTTGTATTATTTAGAAGAGTGATGTTTCGCCTCCGCAGTTTAAGTTTTCTGAATACTTATGAAGCCACCCACGAATTTATTGGTTTTTTTTGCTTTGTGTGAATGTTTTAGGCCGCACAAGTCAGATAAATATTTCATACTTAGGGGTAATAGGAATAAATAATCTTGCTAAAAGCCATATTAATCTTTAATAAAGATGAATAGATTGTATGCTTCATTAGATGTTGAGGTATTACATAGGAAGGAGATAAACTATGAATAATGAAACAACGAATAATTCGGCAAGACTTACAAAGGAAAAGGGCTCAACTCTGAATGGAGATTTACAAGTGGCTGTTGGCGGTGAACTGCACCAAATAGCTGGTGGACAGCATCCTGCGCTCACTACCAATCAGGGCGTTGCACTTTCTGATAATCAAAACTCGCTCAGAGCCAATCCCAGCGGTCCTACTTTGGGAGAGGATTTCATCCTTAGAGAGAAAATTACGCATTTTGATCACGAGCGTATTCCAGAACGTGTTGTCCACGCCCGGGGTACAGGTGTACATGGATTCTTCGAACTGACCGCCTCATTGAAGCAATACACTAGTGCCAAGATACTAACAGAAGTGGGGGAAAAGACACCCGTTTTTACTCGTATGTCTACCGTCGCAGGCGGCGCAGGCTCGGTTGATACCCCTCGTGACGTACGCGGATTTGCTGTCAAGTTTTATACTAAGGAAGGCAACTGGGATCTGGTCAGCAACAATATTCCGGTTTTTTTCATTCAGGATGCTATTAAATTCCCTGATCTCATCCATGCTGTAAAAATGGAACCCGATCGCGGCTTTCCCCAATCGGCAACCGCCCACGACACATTCTGGGATTTTATTTCACTCACTCCTGAATCCATGCATATGGTAATGTGGATCATGTCTGATCGCACAATACCACGTTCTCTACGGATGATCGAAGGTTTTGGTGTGCATAGTTTTCGGCTGATTAACCATTTAGGTGAATCAACTTTCGTCAAATTTCACTGGCGTCCTAAGCTAGGTTTGCAATCCACCATTTGGGATGAGGCAGTCAAGATCTCTGGTGCGGATCAAGACTTCCACCGTCGTGATATGTTCGACGCCATCACGTCAGGTAATTTCCCCGAGTGGGAATTTGCGGTTCAGCTTTTCACCCAGGAGGAAGCGGATACATTCCCCTTCGATCATCTGGATCCTACCAAGCTGATTCCCGAAGAATTGGTGCCCTTGCAAGTAATCGGCCGCATGGTGCTGGATCGTTGGCCGAATAATTTCTTCGCTGAGACGGAACAGGTTGCCTACTGTCCTTCTCATATCGTACCAGGCATCGATTTCTCGAATGATCCACTGCTGCAAGGCCGTTTATTTTCCTACCATGATACACAGCTTTCCCGGCTGGGTACACCCAATTTTCACCAGATCCCCATCAACGCTCCAAAGTGTCCCATCATAA
This sequence comes from Pelosinus fermentans, assembly GCA_002434245.1. Classification (GTDB taxonomy): domain Bacteria; phylum Bacillota; class Negativicutes; order DSM-13327; family DSM-13327; genus Pelosinus; species Pelosinus fermentans_B. The sequence goes on along the minus strand of DJJR01000071.1, from coordinate 19,787 downwards.
ACCACCAACGGGACGGACAGATGCAGATGGAACAACCTGCGGGGCGTGTGGCATATGAGCCTAATTCCTTGTCTGCTGAATCGCCCCGGGAAACACCGACCTATGGTTTTCATAGTGCTGCGGTAACTGAAACGGGCGTGAAAGGCCGCATCCGTGCTGCAAGTTTTGCTGATCACTACAGTCAAGCGCGAATGTTTTATATCAGCCAAACAGCATATGAGCAAGCGCATATCGCCTCGGCTTTAGTATTTGAGCTTTCCAAGGTTGAACATGTTCACGTGCGCGATGCGATAGTCGGTCACCTGCGGCATATCGAAGAAGACCTTGCGAAAAGAGTCGCCCTGGGCCTTGGGATCGATAAACTTCCTGATGCGCCAGCGGCTGCAATGCCCGTACAAGAAATGAAGCCCTCGCCTGCATTGCAGATCATTGGCAAGATGAAAGACACGCTCAAGGGGCGCGCGATCGGTATCCTGATCGCGAATGGCTCAGACGGAGCTGTAATCGAACAGATTAGAAAGGCGGCGACGGATGCGGGTGCTGCTGTGAAGATAGTCGCTCCAAATGTGGGAGACGTAAAACTCGCAGCTGGTCTGAGATTGACTGCTGACGGACAACTTGCTGGTTCTCCTTCGGTGTTATTTGATGCAGTCGCAGTCATTCTCTCTGACGAAGGCGTAAAGGCGCTGTCAATGGAAAGCGCTGCAATTGATTTTGTGCGCGATGCCTTTGGTCACCTCAAGGCTATTGCCGTTGATAAAGGTGGGCAAGCCCTTTTGAAAATCGCTAATGTCGGACAAGATGCGGGTGTCTTGGATGCCAGTGACAAAGAAGCATTTATTGCAGCGGCAAAGACACGCCAATGGAACCGGGAGAAATTCGTTCGAACATTGGCATAATTTCTGAGCAAATAAAATAGAACTACTGATGTTAATCAATTCTTGTAAGAGCTCGATTGAGAGAACTTGCAGGAATTGATTATTTTCAATAGAGAAATTAAGAACGATAATGTAAGTTTTACGAAGATAAATATGCGAGGCTTTTAGTTAATAATAATCCTTTTGATCCTAAAATAGTGTAACGGTTCAATAGTTATAATATTTTAAATAATTCATATTTACAATTAAATAAAAATGTGTAATAATATGATTGCGATTAAACATAGGATGTAGTATGTACTACGTACTACAAAAGGAGGATTTTAAATGAAAGTAGCTTTGATTTACACAAGTACTACACCAGAATTGATTGAGCTGGTGGAAAAAGAGGTTCGCCAATCACTTCCGAAAGATACTGAAATTATCAGTAATCAGGACCCGTCGATTCTTGCAGAGGTGAGGGATGCTGGATATGTTACAGCTTTTCCGGCGGCCAGACTGATCGGTATGTATATGAAGGCTGTAAGCGATGGTGCAGATGCTATTCTCAATATTTGTTCATCGGTGGGCGAGGTAGCTGATTCAGCTCAGGATGTTGGCAAGTTTACTGGTATTCCAATCGTGCGTATTGACGAGGAAATGTGTCGAGAAGCGGTAAGGCAAGGTGTGCGTATCGGTGTCATGGCTACGCTGCCGACAACCTTGATCCCAACGAAGAACACTATAATGCGGGTAGCGCGGGAAATGAATAAGCGTGTAGAATTAGTTGATGTTTTGGTTGACGGCGGTTTTGGACTTGATCAAGAGCAATTCAAAGAACTGATGTCCCAATATGCTGGAGAAATTCGTGACAATGTTGATGTAATATTGTTTGCCCAAGGTTCTATGGCTTATTGTGAAGAATATATCCATCAAAAAACTGGGAAATTGGTGTTGTCCAGTCCGAGATTTGGTGCATTAGCACTTAAATGCGCTTTGGTAAAACAGGGTTTGATGCAATAACTTTCGCATTCCTCTAGTCAGTTTTTTTACAGTGAATTTATCCAAAAAGAATTGCCGTCTACACGAAGAGACGGCAACGGATTTCTGGTTGTTGATGATAAAAGTTTTGTATTAAATCGAGAAGGAGCGAGAAAATGTTAGAAAAATTAGGAGAAATCGTAAAATTTATCACAAAATATTTTTCTTTATGGATTATTTTAGGTGTGGTTGCTGCATATTTTAGTCCTGAGCCATTTAAGCCATTATCAAAATATGTTCCATATTGTATTATGGCTGTTATGTTGAGTATGGGTCTTACTGTATCAGCAGGCGACTTTAAACTGGTTCTTTCGCGGCCGAAAGATGTATTCTGGGGCATTGTTTTGCGCTATATGATCATGCCGTTTATTGCATTGGCCTTGACGAAAGTGCTTGATTTGCCGCCAGTCTTGGCTGCAGGGCTTATATTGGTAGGATGCTGCCCGAGTGGAGTGGCCAGTAATGTTATGACCTTTTTGGCTAAAGGGGATACGGCACTTTCGATAACGGTTTCTTCAATTAATACTATTATAGCGCCCTTTATTACACCGTTTATGTTTGTGTTTTTAGTTGGCACGATAGTTCCGGTGGATGCTCAGGCTATTTTAGTGGATATTTTAAAGATTGTTCTGATACCTGTATTTTTAGGAGCCGTCATTCGGGTGTTTGCTTCTGATTTTGTTGATAAGATTATGCCGATTATTCCAATTGTTTCGGTTATCGCCATTTTTGTTACGACTAGTTCAGGGTTTGCTCTTAGCGCTGGTTCGCTGTCAAATGTTGCTTTGATTGCTTTTGTAGCCGTAGCTCTGCACAATATACTCGGTCTTGCAACAGGGTATTGGGCTGCCCGTGGCGTAGGGATGCCTCACTTTAAGGCCAAGGCTCTTTGTTTTGAAATCGGCATGGAAAACGGTGGACTGGCGATGGCATTAGCATTAGCACATCTTGCTCCATTAGCATTCATACCAGCTGCTATATTTAATCTGATACACAATCTTACTGGTCCAACATTGGCAAATTATTGGCGAGATAAAGAAGAAAAAGAAGCAGCTGCCGCAGAGAATGAGAACAGCGCGGCACAGTCATAAATTTGGTCAAAGCGTAGCTAGATATATAAGCTGCAAAATAGAAGGGGACTGATTGGATTGGAAAATATTACATTGGAATTGGCAAAAAAAATAGGAAGTTATGCTGAAGATATCGTAGCACAAGAATATGAGATAAAACCATTTAGTGTAGCAATTTGTGATAAGGATGGATTCTTAGTTTTGTTTAATAAGCAGGATGGGGCCAAACTGTTGACAATTAACCTTACACCTAATAAAGCGTATACTGCTGCAAGAATGGGAGTAAGTACAGCTGATTTTCTGAAGCGGTTGCAGCAGGAAAATCTCAATATATCGTATTTTGCTGATGATAAATTTGTGGGGATGCCTGGTGGTGTGCCGATATATAATGGTCGACAGCAGATCATTGGTGCAGTTGGTATTGGCGGACTGAAAGAAGATGGAGAAATTGCTGCCAAAGTCGCTGCTGCTGCGGCTGATTTATAAAAATCGCTGAATAGCAGTTAATTACTTTTAAGAAAGTACTTTAGCAAATGGTGTCATATGATTGTCTTGAACCTACGTATGATGTATACTGAAAAAGCAAAAATACATCAGGAGGTTCAGTATGTCTAATGAAACTTTTTTAAAAGAGATAGGTGGCAAATCTGTTGTTGAGCAGATTGTTGATAATATTACAAATGCTATTATTAACGGGGAGCTAAAACCGGGAGATAAAATTCCTACGGAGAATGAGCTTTGTGCATCTATGGGGGTTGGCAGAAATTCTGTTCGTGAGGCAATCAAAATATTAGGAGCATATGGTGTGATTAATATCAAACGTGCTGAGGGAACTTTTGTAACGCAACATTATGACAGCAAAATGTTATTTCCTGTTTTATATGGGATTATATTGCAGAAAGACTCTGCGAATCAAATAGTAGAACTGCGCAAGATTATTGATGTGGGAATACTCCAATTGGTGATAGAAAAGTTGGATTCAGAATCCTTATATAAAGTTGAGCAGGCCATGAAGGATCTGGAAGCAAAGATTACAACTTCCAATGTGAAAGCAAAAGATATATTTGAAGCAGATATAGCCTTTCATATGGCACTGGTTGATATTACCCAAAATGCATTGTTGGAAGGGATCTGTTTTTATGTAGATCAGATTACAAAAGCATCCAGGATGAAAGCTATAGAAAAGTTTTTAAACGAAAATGCAACAGAGCAGTTCCTGTTAATGCATAAGGAAATGTTGCGGGTATTAAAGGAAAAAAATAGGAGTGAAATTAATAAAGTAGTAGAAAATCATTATCAATATTGGGAAAAAGTAAACTCTTAATCAAGCCGCAGATTGTTAATTCGATCTACGTTGGTTAAATGTGTGTTTGCTCCGATATTGTACAAAAATAAACTAAGGGGCATTCATCATGTTAGTAAATTTTAAAGACATCCTTAATGAAGCCTATATTAATCATTATGCTGTAGGCTCATTTAATGGATATAACTATGAAACGTTTAAAGGGATCATTGAGGCAGGACGTGAGACCAAAACCCCTGTAATTCTGGCTTTTGGTGCTAAGTATCTAAAGAATATGTCATTAGGAACCGCATCTGCTATTGCTAAAAGTCTGGGAGAAGAGACCGAAATACCAGTTTGCCTGCATCTGGATCATTGCAGTGATCCAGATACGGTGTTTCGTGCCATCCGTGCCGGTTTTGGTTCGGTCATGTATGATGGTTCGGCGCTGCCCTTTGATGAAAATGTAAAAAATACAAAACTGGTCTGTGATATAGCCCATGCTTGCGGGGTATCGGTGGAAGCTGAGCTGGGGTGCCTGGCGGCCGGAGAACGTTCACACGAAGGATCGGCAACTGATGTGGAGGCCTATACTGATCCTGCCCTTGCAAAGCAATTTGTTGACATAACCCATGTTGATGCATTGGCTGTTTCGATCGGAACTGTGCATGGACTGTATAAGGCGAAACCTAATATACGTATTGATATATTGGAAGCTATTAATAATCTGCTGGCAATACCGCTGGTGCTGCATGGCGGATCGGGTCTGTCTGAGAAGGATATTTTATGCTGCATTGCCAAAGGTATTGCTAAAATCAATGTTAATACGGAAATTTCTGTTTATGCTGTTGATAAGACAAAGGAGATATTATTCGATCAACAACCGCATTTCTCGGAATTGTCCTTAAATCAGGTTAGTTATGTAAAAGATATTGTTAGAAAATACATATCATTTTTTGGTCAGCGGTGATATTAGAGTCACTGATACAGGCTTTGTTATAGGAGGTAAAAAATGAATAAAGTAATGATTTCAGTTGCTCCCGTAGCTGCTACAGATAAAAAAATCGTTCCAGACAAAATAGCTGAAGATGTTTTAGACTGCTGGAAGGCAGGAGCCGCTATGGTGCATTTGCACGTACGTGATGCTATGGGGAATCTGACCACCGATATGAGTCTTTTGGAAGAAACTTTGCGGCTGATTCGCAAGGATTCCGATATTATTATCGAAGTTTCAACAGGCGGCGTTTCCAACCTTTCCATTAAGGAACGTTGTGCTCCTGTATATTCAAATCTGGTAGAAGCTTGTTCCTTGAATGTTGGTTCCACAAATTTGGGCAAGGCTGTATATTGTAATCCTATTGATGATGTAGAATATTGTGTTCGAGAATTATTAAAGATGAAAAAAACACCGGAAGTAGAAGTGTTTGAAATTGGTCATATTTTTGCGATGAAAGAACTAATGGAACAATATGATTTTAATAGTCCAGTACTTTTTAGTATTGTTTTAGGACATAAAGGCGAAGCTCCTGCAACACCAGAGGCCTTGGCCGCGATGATTCAGATGATTCCGCTTGAGACACTTTGGGGCATTACGCATGCAAATAGAAGGAATTTTTCCATTATCGCTGCGGCTCTTGGAATGGGGGCCAGTACCGTCAGAATTGGTTTTGAAGATAGTAATTATTTGGATGATAATACGGTGGTGGATACCAATCTTCCTTTGGTGGAAAAGACCGTACGATTGCTAAGAGCCATGGATAAAGAACCCATGAGCCCGGCCGAGGCAAGACAACAATTTCATATAGCAGTAAATGAATAGGATGTTGAACATGAAATTATTGCAAAAGCGTAGTGCTGCTATTTTACAATCATATCCCACGGTAGATGAAAAATATGTACAGATGCTTTTAGAGCAGGCTATTGAGGATAATCCACATAAAATAGTTGTGCTGGACGATGATCCGACTGGCATTCAGACGGTTCATGATATCTCAGTATATACGGATTGGTCTTATGAAAGCATTGACCGCGGCTTTAAAGAAAAAAACAAGATTTTTTATATTTTAACGAATTCCCGTGGCTTTACCGAAGAACAGACAATAAAAGCACATCGACAAATCGGCAGAATCATTGCTCAGGTTGCCAAAGAACAGCAGCGGAAGTATCTGATTGTCAGCCGTGGCGATTCGACTCTCAGAGGTCATTATCCTTTAGAAACGATGATTTTAAAAGAGCAATTGGAGTGCTATTCTAGGATCAAGGCTGATGGCGAAATTATATGTCCGTATTTTAAAGAAGGTGGCCGTTTTACGTTAGACAATATTCATTATGTGCAGTATGGGACTTCGCTTGTTCCAGCTGGTGAAACTGAGTTTGCCAAGGATAAAACATTCGGATATGAGTCATCTGATTTGACGGAATATATTGAAGAGAAATCAAAGGGTTTCTATAAGAAAGAAGAAGTATTAACGATATCCCTGGAAGAGCTGCGAGCACTTAAAATTGATGAGATTACTGATAAGCTCATCAATATAACGGATTTTAGGAAAATAGTTGTTAATGCGATTAACCCTTGTGATCTAAAAATATTTTGTGTAGCGCTTTACCGAGCCATTGCTCAAGGAAAATATTTTCTGTTTCGCACCGCTGCTGGATTTGTAAAAGAATTAGGTGCTATTGCCGATAAACCGCTTCTAACAAGACAAGAGATGATAACCAGTGGTAGTGGCACTGGCGGGATCGTTATAGTTGGTTCTCATACACAAAAGACGACCAGTCAGGTTGAGCAATTGAAAACTCTCGAGGAAATACGATTTATCGAGTTCAATTCTGATTTGGTTCTTGAAGAAAAACGTTTCCAAGAAGAAATCGCATCCGTTTTAAAGCAGGAACAAGATCTGTTAAGCAAAGGTGTTACAGTCGTTGTTTGCACCAAAAGGAAATTGCTGACCTTGGAACATGATTCGCAGGAAGATGCCTTGGAGCGTTCTGTTAAAATATCAGATGCAGTTCAGTCCTTAGTTGGCAGACTAAACGTAACTCCAGCCTTTGTCGTTGCAAAAGGCGGTATCACTTCCAGTGATATTGGGACAAAGGCGTTAAGAGTAAAACGGGCAAACGTCCTAGGTCAGATAAGACCGGGAATACCTGTATGGCAAACAGGAGAAGAAAGTAAATTTCCCCATATACCTTATGTTATTTTCCCTGGTAATGTTGGTGAGCAGAATACGCTTAAAGAAGTCGTGGAGATATTACTGGTAAAATAAGGAACATATCTTTCGAAAAATAATTAACGATCTTCTCTTTTAGAAAATAATTACTTGCCTATAGTAACTAGAAGCTGTCTCCAATACAAAAGTATGAGAGGCAGCTTCTTTGTGGTGTTCAGATTGTTATTCATGTTGAACTAGCAGGGAAACTATGTTTTACGGTTGGCGATCGCCAGCCGCAGTTTATTAAGATTATTGGTAAATTTATCCTGGTTCTTAAATATCATACCCATATATATAAGGTCTACGATGGCCATATGAATCAGCCGGGATGTCATTGATTCTGAAGAGTAATTCACTTCCCGGCTCATACCGTGCAAAACGAGATCTGCTTTTTGGGTAAGAGGCGATTTTAAGTGGCTGGTAATTGCAATGACTTGGGCCCCGCTTTGCTTTGCAACTTCCACCGAATTCAGCAAATCAGTATTTGATCCAGTGTGTGATATGACGATAACTACATCTTCGGGTTCCAAAATGGACGCTGAAATAAGCTGCATATGCAAATCGGAATAGGCCTTTGTTGGTATGCCAAAACGTATGAAACGATGTTCGATATCAGAGGCAATTACTGCTGAAATACCAAAGCCGTAAATATCAATTTTATGAGCACGATCAAGAATTGCAACAGCCTTTTGCAATGCATTAAAATCAAGTACTTTCAGTGTATCTTGTAAACCTTCGGAAATACTGTTAAATAGTTTAATCCCTATTGCTTCAAATGAATCAGTAGGTTGTACTTCCTGATAGGTAGTTTCCAGAGGACTGAGTATTTCACTAGCTAAGACAATTTTTAAGCTTTGTAAACCATGAAATCCTAACTTACGGCAGAAACGGGAAATTGTTGCTTCTGCAGTCTTTGTAGCTTCTGCCAGATCAGAAATAGTCATATGAATAATATCATGGGGGCGCTCTGTAATAAAGCTGGCAACCCGTTTTTCAGATTTAGTAAAACTCTCATAGCTGCTACGCAAAAGAGGCAGACATAGTGTTGGTAGATTTGTTCCAGGCATAGCATTTCCTCATCATTCAATTTAATTTATTTCATTGTATTATTGTAGCAATAATGCAAAAACTAGGCAAGTTGTATATCTCAAATGACAAAGTATTATCTAAAATGAAAAAAAAAATGAGGTAGAACTATCATAAAAATATTGCAATTTGCAAATAAATCGAATAAAATATAAATTACATGAACTTATCAAATAGTATTTAAAAAATGATATTACATTATCAAAATTAATACTGATATAGAATATCCAGCGATGTGTGCATTTGGTTGAAAACCGTTTTGTTCTTTGTGGAAGATGGCTTATTTTTAATTATTACATTTTGAATAATATCAAGGCTGCTGCCTTGGCAGGCAGCCGTAAATGAAAAGGGGAAATGATTTTGAGTAAACAACAAGTACTTGAACAAATTTGTAAATCCGGTTTAGTTGCAGTAGTAAGGGCTGAAAACGGTGATCAGGCTAAGCGGATATCAGAGGCTTGCTTGGCTGGCGGCATGAAAGCTATCGAGATGACTTTTACTGTACCAAATGCTCATCATATTATGGAAGAATTGGCGAAATCCTATTCTCCAGAGGAATTAATTATTGGGGCAGGGACAGTTCTTGATCCTGAAACTGCTCGTATTTCCATTCTCAGCGGGGCGCAATATGTAGTTTCACCATGCCTGAATAAGGAAACTGTACGTTTGTGCAATCGGTATCAAATTCCGATGATGGCTGGGGCTATGACAATAAAAGAAGTTGTTGAATGTATGGAAGCTGGATGTGACATTGTTAAGCTATTCCCAGGGGAACTCTTTGGACCGGCTATGGTCAAAGCCATAAAAGGTCCTTTGCCTCAGGCACAGATTATGCCGACTGGCGGAGTTAGTGTTAGCAATGTTCAAGAATGGATTAAGGCTGGCTGCGTGGCAGTTGGTGCTGGCAGCAGCTTAACAGCTGGTGCTAAGACCGGGGATTATGCTGCAATTACCGCAACGGCCAAGAAATTCCTGGAAGAGATCGCTAAGGCCCGTTCCTCTAAATAAACAACCAACCAAACTTTTGAATAATTGGCAGATTTACAAAATATTGCTTCTTACCAATTACATTTAGTAAAAAAGCTCGCAAAATTTGCGAGCTTTTTTACTTTGTGCAATTACCCGCCAAAGAATATTTCAAGAAATAACAATTAAGGTTTATATTTCATCTGATTTTAATTGAAGATCTGGCAATAATAATATTGGAGGTGATAAATATGAAAGAACAAGAATGTAAACAAGAACAAAATAAAAAACAAAATAAGAATGTCGAATTTGCAAAAGAGATTTTTAATAACGAAAATAAGAAAAACGACAAGCAGAATAAAGAAAAATGCTAAAATAGTGTGCCGTCTTCAAAAAAGGTACTTTACATCAGATGTAAAGTACCTTTTTTCTATAGATGAATTGTCAAGTAAAGTGCGCCACTTCATTTAGAAATACTTAAATAGGAGATTTCCAGCTTAAACATTTTCTTGGTTTAGAGTTAATTAGAAACAAGTTTTTGATCAACTCATGTTGGTCGACTCTAGCAAGGTCAGTTTTCTTTGGATAAAACTCACGCAGCAAGCCATTGGAGTTTTCATTGCTGCCACGTTGCCAGGAACAATAAGGATCAGCAAAATACAATGTTATCCCAAGCCTTGCCTGTAGGAGGTGTAGAAGAGCAAGCGAGAATAGCGTTAAAAAACTTGGATGATATACTGAAACAGTGTGGAAGTTCTAAACAGCAGGTACTTAAGACTACAGTATATATTGCAGATATTACTTATTGGCAGGTTGTTAATGAGATATATGGAGAGCTTTTTGGAAATCATAAACTATCTCGCACCATAGTGCCAACCAATACGTTTCATTTTAATGCACTGATTGAAATTGATGCGATTGCCTACGTGTAGGTAAAACCATCTTATTTTTAAGATTGTAATAGTAAGATGAAATTATCGGAGAGCTGACGGTGAAGTTCTGCAGGGAATCATACTTTTGTGTAATTTTCCTAATGATTACGGAAACGTAAGACCATAAAAATACTGAGAATATGGAAACCGAAATACCCAGTAGTTGGCTGCCTCCGTCTACTCCGCCAACAATAATATAGACACCGGTAATTGCCAGGATTCCACAAACAACCTTATTTATCGTAAATTTTTCTTTTAAAATGAATATGGCAAATAACATAATTACGATTGGATTCATAGAATTAACCAGGGAGGCCAAGGAAGCATTTGATAGCTTTGTTCCTAAGAGCTGTGTCCCGATTGCCACGAAGTAACGGTAGAATCTACAGTATGCAGATTCTGATTCAAAGACATAATGTTTTGGAGGTAGAGGTGTTTCATGTTAGAAGAATTGATCATAAGCCTCCCGCAAATTTTGAAAGATCTCGAACAAATGACAATAGAGAACACAATGAAAGTAAAATAATGTTGAAACGTGTAAAATGTCAGCAGGATTTAATAATTATTGAAGAGAAGCTACCCATAATCAACCTTTCGAATAGGTTCAGGGTAGCTTCTTTTTTGGTTGAGGCAGTAATGGAAAATTGTTGATGATTAAAATGCAGCATCTGGTGAAAGGGATAAATAACTGATTTATGTCTCTTTATAGGACTGCACAGTTGTTATATTTATTTTGAAGTAATAGGAGGATGAGCAGAATGGATAAAGTTCTACGGGTTGGTATTGATATTGGCTCAACAACTATAAAAATGGTAATTCTTGATGAACAAAATACGATTATATTTCAGGAATATACCAGACATTTTTCCGATATAACAGCTGCTTTTCAGGGAATAGTGACAAAAGCCCAACATGTTCTGAGGCATAATTTAGTATCGATTATGGTTACAGGCTCGGCAGGTATCGGTATTTCACAATCTTTGAAGCTTCCCTTTATTCAGGAAGTAATTGCCTCTACCAATGCCGTACAGCATATACTTCCTATTACGGATACCGCCATTGAGCTTGGTGGTGAAGATGCCAAAATTACTTATTTTGGAGGTACGGTGGAACAGAGGATGAACGGTGTTTGCGCTGGGGGTACCGGTGCGTTTATTGATCATATGGCTGCATTGATGCATACTGATCCTGTAGGTCTAAATGAACTTGCCAAAAATTATGAAACGATTTATCCGATTGCTTCCCGCTGCGGCGTATTTGCCAAAACCGATGTGCAGGCGTTGATGAACGACGGGGTTCCCAAAGAAGATATTGCTGCTTCTGTATTGCAGGCCGTTGTGAATCAAACGATCAGCAGCTTGGCGCAAGGGCGGGCCATTTGCGGAAAAGTAGCTTTTCTGGGCGGACCTTTACATTTTTTATCGGAATTACTGCGACGCTTTACGGAAACATTGGGGCTTACCGAAGATCAGGTGCTGAGTCCAGAATGTTCACCCTATTTTGTTGCTATCGGTGCAGCATTATCTGTACAGGAAGAGCCCGTTCCCTACGAAGTTCTGTATGAGAAAACTCCTCAATTATTTGAGCTGCGCCTGGATTGCGAAGAGTCACTTGATCCTCTATTTTCCAATGCAAAAGAATATCAAGAATTTGTTGCCCGGCACGGGCAGCATGCGGTTAAAAGAACCATACTGGAAGATTACGTCGGTAAAGCATACTTAGGGATTGACGCCGGATCAACAACCACGAAGCTGGCGCTTATTAGCGAAGATGCAGAATTATTGTATTCCTATTACGGCAGCAACAAAGGAAAGCCGCTGGACACCGTAATGCTGTCACTTACAGAGATGTATCGGCGTATGAATGATAAAACGAAAATTGTTCATTCGGCTGTTACCGGATACGGAGAGCATTTCATTAAGACTGCTTTGCAGGTTGATCTTGGTGAAGTGGAAACCGTAGCCCACCTAAAGGCAGCCAAGCACTTCTCGCCTGAGGTTACCTTTGTGCTGGATATTGGCGGACAAGACATGAAAAGTTTTTTCTTACAAAATGGCATAATTGATTCCATTATGCTCAACGAAGCGTGTTCGGCTGGCTGCGGTTCTTTTATTGAAAATTTTGCGCAATCGATGGAGATGGGTGTACAAGATTTTTCTCAGCTTGGTTTACAGGCAAGAAAGCCAGTAGATCTGGGGAGTCGTTGTACCGTCTTTATGAACTCCAAGGTCAAGCAAGCGCAGAAAGAAGGGGCTGAGGTTAGTGATATTTCTGCCGGAATTTCTATTTCTATTGTAAAAAATGCCTTGTTTAAGGTCATTCGCTTAAAGAACACCGGAGATCTGGGTAACAACATAGTTGTTCAGGGCGGAACTTTTTACAATGATGCTGTACTACGGGCTTTGGAACAGATCCTGGGGAGGGAAGTTGTTCGTCCTGATATTGCCGGTCTTATGGGAGCTTTCGGTGCAGCACTTATTGCTCGGGAAAGATGCGTATCAGACGGAAAATCCTTACTATTGTCGGCAGCTGAGCTTGCTGGTTTTGCTTTTCGTACTACGAATCGCCGTTGTTCGTCCTGCGGCAATCAGTGCCTCATAACCACACAGCACTTTTCCAGCGGGCAGAAATATCATGCGGGGAATCGCTGCGAGCGTGGTGTTGGCAAAGTAAATGCCAATAGTCAGTTGCCGAACCTCTACACTTATAAGTATCAGCGGTTATTTGAATATCAGTCTTTGGCAGAGTCTCAAGCTCAGCGAGGAACAATGGGTATCCCTCGGGTACTAAACATGTATGAGGATTATCCTTTCTGGTTTACGCTGTTTACCAGGCTAAACTACCGAGTAGTTTTATCTGGAACTTCGTCTCGTAAGTTATATGAATTGGGGATGGAAACGATCCCTTCGGAGTCAATTTGTTATCCTGCTAAACTGGTGCACGGTCATATCAGCGATTTAATAAAAAAAGGAGTACAAAAGATATTTTACCCTTGCATTCCTTATAATCTGCAGGATGATTCGACAACTGACAACTGCTACAATTGTCCCATTGTAACTTCTTATCCGGAAAATATCAAAGCGAATATGGAAGGCTTACGCAATAAGGAGATAACTTTTTTTCATCCCTTCTTGCCCCTGAACCATCGTGAGCGGTTAATCAAAAGACTGGTACAGGAGCTGAGAGGAGAACAGATTTCCCGTAAGGAACTTATGGCTGCAGTTGATGCGGCTTATGGTGAACTGGAGCGATATAAAGCAGATGTTCGGCGTAAAGGGGAAGAAGTGCTTGATGACATGGCTGCCAGAAAAATGAAAGGGGTAGTTTTGGCAGGCAGACCTTACCACCTGGATCCGGAAATAAACCACGGACTGCCTGAACTGATTCAATCCTATGGATTGGCTGTTTTATCAGAAGATTCCATAGGGCATTTGGGCATAGTAAACAGACCGCTGCGGGTTGTGGATCAATGGACGTATCATTCCAGATTGTATGCGGCGGCAAGCCTTGTTGTCACTCAGCCTGATTTGGAATTGATCCAGATAAACTCTTTTGGCTGCGGTATTGATGCTGTTACCATTGATCAGGTAAAAGAAATTATCGAGGGGCATCATCGAATTTACACCGTGGTTAAGCTGGATGAGATCAATAATTTAGGTGCAGCCAGAATCAGGGTACGATCACTGCTGGCGGCGCTGAATGAGAGAGAAACTACTTTGCCTGCTAAGCCGACAAAGCCCGTCGTCGAATGCCAGTCTGGGGCAGACATAGCAGTGAAAAAACATCATACACTACTGGCACCTCAGTTATCTCCTATTCATTTTCAATTTTTAGAAGCTGCCTTTCAAACAGCCGGTTACCGATTGGTGGTAGCTCCCACCCCTGATAAAACGGCGATTGACGAAGGCTTGCGTTATGTTCATAATGACGCTTGTTACCCTACCATTATTGTGATTGGGCAATTAGTACAGGCCTTAAAATCCGGCAAATATGATCTGAATGCAACATCGGTGATATTAGCCCAAACCGGTGGCGGCTGCAGAGCAACCAATTACGTTGCAATTGCCCGCAAAGCACTCAATGACGCTGGTATGCCGCAAGTACCGGTTTTGGCTTTGGGTGGAGATGCCCAATCAGGATTTCCCCTGACGCTGCAGTTATTTGAAAGCATAATAACCGGTATTATTTACGGAGACCTGTTAATGCGAGTCTTATATCGGGTACGGCCCTATGAAAAAGTTCCTGGTTCGGCTGAAAGATTATATGATGCTTGGGTTACTAAATGTCAGCAAGACATGCTGATACGCAGCAGGCACAATTTTCATAAGAATGTTTTCGAGATTGTCCGCGATTTTGATAATCTGGAAATCCATGAGGGACTGATTAAGCCCCGGGTTGGTCTAGTTGGAGAAATCCTGGTAAAGTATCACCCCACAGCTAACAATCAACTTGTCAGTTTATTAGAAAGTGAGGGTGCGGAAGTTGTTGTGCCCGATATGCTGGACTTTATCTTATATTGTGCTTATGACAGTAAAGTACACTATGATCTGTTGTCAGGCACCTTATTTAATATGCTGAAAGGAAGTCTTCTTATTCGGGTTGTTGAATATTATCGCCGCCATCTTCGCAAAGCCTTAGCAGGGAGCCAGCGTTTTTCGTCTCCTCTTAAAATTAAACAAATTGCTGCCTTTGCCCAGCAGCATTTATCCTTAGGACATGTAACGGGGGAAGGCTGGCTGCTGACTGGTGAAATGGTTGAATTAATCCATGACGGAGTAGAAAATATTGTGTGCCTTCAGCCTTTTGCCTGCCTGCCAAATCATATTACTGGCAAAGGAATGCTCAAGGAACTGCGCCACACCTATCCGAATGTCAATATTGTTCCCATCGACTATGACCCAGGCGCCAGTGAGGTTAACCAGCTAAATCGTATAAAGTTAATGCTGTCTGTAGCCAAAACTAAAATTGCGCAGAGCGTAGGATGAAGGAGTGGTAACATAGTTGTACGATGATTGTTTTGTGGTTTTTTATATATCAAAGCTAACGAAAGACCATGTGATGATAAATACTCCTGATACCAGTCTCTGTATGAATCGAGTGATATCTTTTGAAATAACAGCAGATTCTTTTTGAGAAGTGTATTATGTGATCAATTTTTGCATAGATTAATCCTTATATTCTTACATTGGAGCTGATCTATGCAATGTCTTTGTTTTTAGTTTTTATTGGGACATTCTTTTCTATATTGAATTCTAGCATGGTTAACGTAGCTTTACCTACTATCATGATTGAGTTTGGTATTGATATACAGAGTTCTACTTGGCTGTACACCGGCTATATGCTGCCTTATGCAATTGCAATGGCTATTTTCGGCAGCCTAGGGGACCTTTATAGCCCCAAACGGATATTCTTACTGGGTGTATTTATTTTTGCCATAGGATCTCTTTCTTGCTCTATCGCAGGTAGTTTTTGGATGCTGCTGGCATCAAGGACGATACAGGCATTAGGTGCTGCTGCCATTATGACGAACTCCATGGTACTTGCCATTACTCCTTTTGAACAAAATCAACGGAGTGCAGTTCTTGGTTGGTGGGGTATGATTTCCTCCGCAGGGAGTCTTATTGGTCCAACCCTAGGAGGGGTTCTAACGGATCATATTGGATGGCATAGTATTTTTTATATTAATCTTCCTTTTGCTGCAGTCATACTACTGTTAGGCAGTAATTATATACCCTCGACTCCAAAAACCAACCATACAAAACTTTTCGATTACCGAGGTTCCTTTTATTTGATTATTTCTCTTGTTGCCTTATTGCTGGCAATTATCATTGGGTCAACTAGCGGTTGGCTGACTAAGACAACATTACCACTCATAGGACTCTTTTTGCTTTTCGCTTGGATGTTATTTCGCCAAGAGAGTAGAATTAGCCAGCCCTTAATCTCTCTTGCATTGCTCCAAAACCCATCCTTTGCAGCGACTGTAGTCGTTGGTTTCTTACAAGGCGCTGCACTTTTTGGAAGCATGTTGTTAATACCGATGTACTTACAACAGGTACATGATTTTTCCCCTACTTATGCAGGTGTGTTAGTACTGCCTTTATCTATATCCATGATGATTATGGCACCTATTATGGGTAAATTGGCTACCCCACCCAAAATTAGACTGCTAATTGTTTCTGGCATGGCTATTCTTGCTATCGGTATATGGATTTTTTCCAGATTGAGTCTGCAAAGTCCCTATGGGTTGTTAGCTGCTGCTCTTATCGCCACGGGTATTGGTCTTGGAGTATCCAGCACTCCTTTAACCTCCAATTTGATAAATGTTGTTCCTCAATCGCAAATGGGTATGGCATCCGGATTATTTAATATGATCCGTTATTTGGGCGGGGTCATAGGCTCGACCATTTTTGGAGCTTTTATTCAACAGCGTGTCGCAGCTTATGTAATACCATTGACAATAAGCGGCTACACAGCGCCTCTTGCTGAGAAGATGGCATTAGGGAAAGCATTTCCTGAAGTTTTCCTAATGGGAGCAGCTACGGCAGCAACTGGTATGATTGCAGCTTTTTTTACGGGGACAGCTAAAAAAATACAGAATCCTTAGTGGAGTTAGACATGGACCATTCAGCTCTCGAAGACTAAAGAAACGACCAATTAACAAAAGACTTTTATAATAACCTGCTGAGGATATCAGCAGGTTTATTTTATAGAGCAGCATGCTTTTCATAAAATAGTTGACTTAGTCAATTAATATTATTGACTAAGTCAACTATTTGTGATAACGTAATAGTATAAAATCATAAAGGAATTTCTAGGAGGAACAAAGATGGAGAGTCCGATTCAACAACGAGTGACAGAGATTCGGAAGTTTAATCGCTTCTATACCAATATTATTGGCCTTGTAAACCAAAACGTTTTAGAAAGTCCTTACTCTTTGGCAGAAGCAAGGGTTTTGTTAGAAATTGATGCCGCTGCTGCATGTACTGCAAGTAACTTGGCGGAAATACTTCAAATTGATCCTGGCTATCTTAGCCGTATTCTCAGGCGATTTAAGAAAGATGGTCTTATTGAAACCACCAAATCAATGACTGATGGCCGTTCACAAATTCTAAGTATAACAGAAAAAGGCAGAGCAACATTTCGACAACTGTCAGATGCCTCAGCGAGCCAACTAATTCAGCTTTTAGAGCAGCTTCCTCAGGGGGCTCAACAAACCTTAGTTCAGAATATGGCTGCCATACAAAATATGTTATCAGGTCAAGCAGATACCTCAATTACCATTCGCAGGCACCGGCCTGGTGATGTAGGATATATTGCATATCGCCATGGTGTGCTGTATGAAAAAGAGTATGAGCTGGATCATCGCTTCGAAAAGTATGTTTTGCAAAGTTTGATTGCCTATTTAGAAGATCCGTCTAGAGGAGAAATATGGGTAGCCGAATGCTGCGGTGCTATCGTTGGTTTTATTGGAATTGTAGGAATCAGCGAAAAGACTGCACAGTTGCGCTGGTTTTTAATAGAGCCAGATTTTCGCGGTGTTGGCCTGGGACGTAAATTGGTGTCTACTGTGATGGAATATTGCCAACAGAAATATTATAATCATGTGTTTCTGTGGACATTTAAGGGATTAGATGCAGCCCGGCACTTATACCAGAGTTTTGGCTTCACCCTTACTGAGGAAAAAGAAAATGACACTTGGAACAACCAATTGATTGAGCAGCGGTGGGATGTTATGCTAGGTGTTGATTAAAATATCACTAGATATGATTCATTAAGCTCTCCTGTTATTAGGAATTCAATCCCAAACTTGAGTGTAAATAACTATTGCATTTACATTTTCTGTATGCCATTTTGTAAATGTCTATAAGGAGGTGAAATGATGAAGACTATAAGCTTAGTTAACAATGATTTGGATAGACGTGCCCATTATATTTCTCGAATTACAGCATTGAAAAACAGCAACGGGAGGGGTTTGTCTAAAATCAAATATTATGTTAACTGAGTGAGTAAATCATCATTGAACCGATTTTATAATTAATACTAACACCCGGGATGATTTTTCGCCCGGGTTTTGTTTTTGTCTTACAGTATAAGAGAAAACTTGTGCTTTCCGTGTACAGTGAAAGTATAAGCAAAGCTTTTCTTAAAGGTATTTTAACAGTCATATCGTTTGGCTGTAAACTGTCTACTATGTGTGAACGCGTGGGTCTTTTAGGTAAAAATGGGGCGGGTAAGACTACGCTGTTTAAAATTATCGGCGATGGCGATGGTCAAGCCAGTCCAACTTTTAAAACAGCGGTTGAATTTGGAAATGTTCATTTCGGTGAGTAGTTCATTTGGTCGGTTTGGGGTGGATGAATTTTCCACGCTTTTCCCATTTAAAGACCAAAGGATTTGCGGATGTGGCGAGGAGAAAATCCGTGTATTTTTTTGAATGCAATAGAAAACTTGCTGGCATTTTCGTATCCGATTACAGAGGCGATATTCCTAATGCTCTTATCATCATCCCACAGGAGGCGCATTGCATAGCTCATTTTTTCCCGACGGATATAGTCCGCAATGGTAACTTTATACCACAGCTTAAAGTAGTGGTTGAGTTTGGTAATGCTCATTTCTGCAAGAAGTGCCAGTTGTTCAATTTTGGGTGGATGAAGAATATCTTTGTCGATTTGATCTTTTACTTTCCAGATAAATTTACGGTTTTGGTAAGTTAAGTGATTTTTACGTTCGCTTTGCAGGTGTCTTTCCCAGTAATACTTATAACTGGCATTACGCTGAATGAGGGTGAGTATTTCAATGGCTTTACTTTCGTAATAGATTAGGGGCAGACAGCCGTTCATCAGCGATTGCTTTAGCTGGTCGAAGACCATCATAATGTCTGGGGTGTTGTACTGCTCTCTTTTCCAAGCTAAAGCATCCTTTATGGTAAAGACTTGCTCTTGTGAGCGTCCTGGCAGGCAAGTGGTGATAAAGTGGTCACAAACTGTAATACTGGTATAAACCAGGCGTTCTGAGGTGGAAAAAATGACTTTGACAGGCTGATTAAAAGCGATGAGTTGAATCGCATGGATGGAACCAATGAATCAGTAGCAATCGGTCGCCGTACAAACAACGTTGCCCGTCACAGTGCTTCCTTGTGGGTTGATACCAGCGCTCTGGGAAAAGGCCAGACAGGCTGGGGATTTGGTGCCGGATTACGTTACATTGGCTCCTGGTACAATTATGCGAATACCAAAAAAACTGGTGACGCTATTGTAGCCGATGCTATGGTACGATATGATCAGGCAGATTGGAGTTACGTCCTCAATGTTCATAATCTATTCATGAATGTTGATTAGCCA